>NZ_PQGD01000009.1 GCF_002915575.1 Superficieibacter electus | reverse complement strand
TGGTCAGCCCTGCCCGGTGGCGCTGCGCTTACCGGGCCTACGGGGTGTACGGAGTGCTCCCTCTCCCTCAGGGAGAGGGCCGGGGTGAGGGTGGTCAGCCCTGCCTGGTGGCGCTGTGCTTACCGGGCCTACAGGGGACGATTACCCGTATCCATTTATCTATGCCGGGTAAGGCAAAGCCGCCACCCGGCACTGACGACAACGGCGATTACGCCTGTTTCGCCGCTTCGGCTGCTTTCACAATCACTGCAAAAGCATCAGCTTTCAGAGAGGCACCGCCAACCAGCGCGCCGTCGATGTCCGGCTGAGTGAACAGTTCGGCAGCGTTAGAGGCGTTTACAGAACCGCCGTACTGAATAATAACCTGCTCTGCCACTTTCGCATCGGCTTTAGCAATGTGATCACGGATGAACTTGTGAACCGCCTGGGCCTGGGCCGGGGTGGCAGATTTACCGGTACCGATCGCCCACACTGGCTCGTAAGCGATGACCGCGCCTTCAAAGGCTGCTGCACCCTGGGTTTTCAGAACGGCATCGATCTGACGCGCGCACACTTCTTCAGTTTTGCCCGCTTCGTTTTCTGCTTCGGTTTCACCGATGCACAGAACCGGGATCAGACCCTGCTCTTTCAGCACGGCAAATTTTTTGGCGATCAGTTCGTCAGATTCTTTATGGTAAGTACGACGCTCAGAGTGACCGATGATGATGTATTTTGCGCCGATATCTTTCAGCATTTCGGCAGAGGTTTCACCGGTGAATGCGCCGGACAGGTTCAGGTCGACGTTCTGCGCGCCCAGCACAATGTGGCTGCCTGCAGCGGCCTGTTTTGCCAGATCGATATACATTTCCGGCGGCGCAATCGCAACGCCACAACCGGTCACGCCAGCCAGCTCTTTACGCAGGTTAGCTACCAGTTCGTTTACCATGTGGCGGTTGCCGTTCAGTTTCCAGTTACCCATCACTAAAGGATGTCGCATTTTAATTCTCCACGCTGTAAGCGAGTTAGGGAATATTGCCGCCCCTCAGGGCAGCATGGTCTGTGAGTCAGTATAGAGATTCATCATGGCAAAGGCTTTGCTTTTCGTCATTTATTGTCGCCTTCGCTGCTATCAGATAACGTCAGCTTAATCGGTTCAACAGCGAAGGTCAGCCCTTTTTCGCCGTTGTCGGCGACAACATAGCGTATAGCCCCTTCGGTTTGCGCGTAATAATGCTGCCCTTTGCCTGCCGTAAGCAGCTTTTGCAACTTTTGCAGGCTTTGTGTTCTGGTCAACGTTGGGATAAAGACACGTAACACTGCGCTCATATACTCCTGGGCTTTCGCTTTCGCTGATTTTTGCTCCGGCCCCTGAATCGGCAGCCAGGTTATCTGCATGGATTTGATTTTCAACGTCCCGCGTTCAAGGGCGGTAGAGGCATATAAATTTTCGTTGATCTTACTGGCGGCGCGGGTCAAATTAGCGCGATCTTTTACGCCTTCGATGGCGCGGAATTCATTCAGCGGCAGGCCGGGGTTGTTGGTATTAAACGCTTCCCGAAACTGGCTGATAGATTGATCAAACGTGGGCGAACCCGCCAGCAAATAGGGGGCTGTCACGCCGGTGGCCTCCTCTGCCAGCGCGGGTGTGCTGACAGTAAAGCACGCCTGCAGGAGTAAAATCAGTATTCCCCAACTCTTCATTAACGTTCGCCTTTTCACAAATCTGCTCACGATTAAAGCGATAACCGCTGGACTTGTCAAAAACTGACAACTTCAGGGTAAACTACGCGCATTACCATAATAAGGACGCGTGCATGACCCTACAGCAGTGGTTGTTTTCAATTAAAGGGCGGATTGGCCGCCGGGATTTCTGGATTTGGATTGTCATTTGGCTGGTGGCAATGTTTTGCCTGTTTACGCTTGCAGGCAGCAATCTTATTGATATGCAAATCGCCGCGTTTGCGCTGGTATGCCTGCAATGGCCTACCGCTACCGTGGTGATCAAGCGCCTGCACGATCGCGGTAAATCGGGCCTGTGGGCGCTGTTACTGATTCTGGCGTGGATGTTGCTGGCGGGAAACTGGGCGGTTCTGCCGGGTGTCTGGCAGTGGGTAGTCGGCCGTTTTATTCCCACGCTGGTGATGGTCATGATGTTAATCGAACTGGGTGCGTTTATGGGCACCCAGGGCGAGAACAAATACGGTAAGGATACGCAGGACGTTAAGTTTCGCTGATCACCAGTAGTGTTCAGCGGTCATATGACCCGGACGACGGCGCAGGTGTTTGGTCATCTGCCGGGTATCTTTTAGCATCTGTTGGGTATCGCGCACCATCTGCGGATTGCCGCACAGCATCACATGGCTGGTCTCAGGCGTCAGCGTCAGCCCCGTCGCCTCTTCCAGCGCGCCGCTTTCGATAAGCGCCGGAACGCGTCCGGTCAGCGAACCGGCGACAGTTTCCCGGCTCACCACGGTCTGAATACGCAGTTTGCCTTCATAACGGCGCTGTAACTCCAGCATTTGAGGAAGATAGCTGAGATCTGCCGCATAGCGCACCGCATGCACCAGCACCAGATTCTGGAAACGCTCCAGGTCTTTCCCTTCCTGCAGAATAGAAAGATACGGGCCGAGCGCCGTCCCTGTTGCCAGCATCCACAGCGTCTGGCAGTCAGGAACTTCTTCCAGTACGAAGAACCCTGCTGCCTCGCTGACCAGCTGGATCTCATCACCCGGTTTTAGTGCCGCCAGTCGTGGACTGAGTTTCCCTTCAGGCACGGTGACCAGGTAAAATTCAAGATCGGGATTATGCGGCGCGTTAACGTAGGAGTACGCACGTTGCACGCGTTCGCCGTCGATCTCCAGCCCCAGCTTGGTGAACTGTCCGGCAGTGAAGGGCTGAACGGGAGCATGAACGGTGAGGCTAAACAGCGCATCGGTCCAGTATTCTACTTTGGTTACTTTGCCTGTTACCCAGTCCGCCATGTTCTTCTCCTGTCGATTTCGTTACTTTATCTTCGCCGCCTGACGCCAATATTTCCAGCCCCGGCGGGCTGGAAAGCTCTTCAGGACAAATGATTTCAGAGAATGTGCTGCTGAATGTCAGGATCTTTACGGTCCAGATAGTGAATAGACTGAATGCGGCGGATAGTCCGTGATTTACCGCGCACCAGCAGCGTTTCGGTAGTGGCGATGTTGCCCTTGCGGCTGATGCCCTCAAGCAGGTCGCCCTTGGTAATACCGGTGGCAGAGAAAATCACATTATCGTTACGCGCCATGTCATCAAGTCGCAGCACGTTCCCGGCCTCAATGCCCATTGCCTGACAGCGAGACAGTTCCTGCTCACCGATACGGCGGTTCTCTTCGTTGTCGCCTTTCACATGATGGCGTGCCAGCAGACGACCATTCATATCGCCATCCAGCGCACGGATCACCGCCGCCGACACCACGCCTTCCGGCGCGCCGCCGATGCCGTAGAGCACGTCAACTTCGCTGTCCGGCATACAGGTTAAAATAGAGGCCGCAACATCACCATCCGGGATCGCAAATACACGCACGCCGAGTTTTTGCATTTCGGCAATGGTTTCATCATGACGTGGTTTGGCGAGAATGGTGACCGTCAATTCACTTAATGGTTTGCCCAGCGCAGCGGCGATATTGCGCAGGTTATCGGCCAGCGGCAGATTGAGGTCGATAGCGCCTTTTGCCCCGGGTCCCACAATCAGCTTTTCCATATACATATCCGGCGCGTTCAGGAAGCTGCCTTTATCACCGACCGCCAGCACCGCCAGCGCGTTCGCCTGGCCCATGGCGGTCATGCGGGTGCCTTCAATGGGATCAACCGCGATATCTACCGCGTCGCCCTGTCCGGTACCGACGCGCTCGCCAATATAGAGCATCGGCGCTTCGTCAATTTCACCTTCGCCAATCACAATGGTGCCGTCAATATTGACCTGGTTAAGCATAATACGCATGGCGTTGACCGCCGCGCCGTCAGCGGTGTTTTTGTCGCCACGCCCTAACCATTTATAGCCTGCCAGCGCCGCCGCTTCGGTGACGCGCGAAAATTCGATTGCCAGTTCCCGTCTCATTGCCAACTCATGTTAAGAAGAAAAATTGCGCGAAGTTTATCACAATGCGTATGGACAACCCTACTGGCGCAAGGTGTACTCTTTCGTACAGTACGCCAGGGAGGTGCTATGTTGCGTAAAAACAGGAAAGAAGCGTTGACGGTAGAGGAGCGTTGTCGGGCGATATTTGGCGATGAACCACCCGTTCGGCACGTGTGGGAGCCTGAGTTCGACTATGCAGACAAAGAACTTCAGGCGCTGGCGGCGACGGACTGGCGGGACATCACCGGACATCAGTTGAGCGGCTATTACGTGTTGAACCTTGTTTATAACGAACCAATGCAGCCAGAGCTGTTCCGCTATTTATTTCCCCTGTGCCTGGCTAAATGGCGTGAAACACTCTTAACCATTGGCTACGGCGATCATTTCGAAGAATCATTATTCCGGGCGCTGCGGCGACCTTATCTGTGGCGGGAAATGATGGATGCCAGCCAGCGTCAGCAGGTGCGCGCGTTTATCGTTGACACGATGCTGGCGCGAATGGATAACGAGCGCGGTTTTGGCGTTTTGCTCTCATGGCTGCCTGCGTTTAATGATATTGGCGGCACCGCGCCGGTAATGCGCATCATCTGGTCCCGCTGGTGGTCGCTGGATTCCGTCGGCAAAGCGGTATGCGCCCTGCAATACGCCGCCCATCTCATCTATTCCGGTGATGACAATATCCTCGGGTCAAAGGGAGGGTGCGGCTGCGGCTGGCACCATCCGTTAAGCCATACTGACGGCTGGTCGCAGGAGAATTGGGCGTTCCTGTGCGAGGCATTAACCCCACAGACGATCCTGGAAGGGGTTCAGGCGGCGGCGGAAAAATTGCGCGGCGAACCGGAAGAGGACATTGCGGCACGCATTGCCCGCGATGCGCTTGATGCGGCTGAGATTATTGAAATTCAGATTGAGGATGTGCTGACAGAGCTGGCGTGTTGATTGCGGCATCAATCAGGTCAGGGATGGCAGTCAATAACGCATGATCGAGATTTTCGAGCGTTATATTCCACCAGCCGGGGACGTAGCCGGACATATGTTCAAATGTGTGGCAGGCGGTACACCATTCCCAATAGCTGCCAGGACCTTGATACATTATGCCCAGCGACAATACAGGTTGTGGCTTACGCAGCGAAAAATAGCGGCAAAGCGCCGTTTCTCCGCAAACAGGACAGACCTGTGATAAATGAATGCCCTCTTCAGGGGATGCCGCACTGTACAACTGCCGCCATGCGTCCACATATTCCGCAGGAACGCTATTCCATTGCACGTCTGCCATTCGTTAAATTCCTTTTTACGCATTCGAATAACGTTCCGTTTCCGGCATCCAGCGCTCAATCAGCGCTACGGCCTGCTGCGGGTAACGTTCATGAATATGCCGCGCCAGACGCTGAACTTCGGGTATCATCGCCTGATCGCGCAATAAGTCGGCAACTTTAAATTCGGCATTGCCGGTCTGACGGGTACCCAGCAGTTCGCCCGGACCGCGAATTTCGAGGTCTTTTTGCGCGATGATAAAACCGTCGGTACTGTCGCGCAGCACTTGTAGCCGTTTTTGCGCGGTTTTCGACAGCGGGGATTTATAAAGCAGTACGCAGTGGGAGGCTACCGCGCCGCGCCCGACCCGTCCGCGTAACTGATGGAGCTGAGCCAGCCCCAGACGCTCCGGGTTTTCGATAATCATCAGGCTGGCGTTAGGAACATCTACGCCCACTTCAATCACCGTTGTCGCGACCAGCAAGTGCAGTTCGCCCTGTTTGAACGCTGCCATGACCGCCTGCTTTTCGGCGGGTTTCATGCGCCCATGCACCAGGCCGACGTTCAGCTCGGGCAGCGCCAGCTTTAACTCCTCCCATGTCGCTTCTGCGGCCTGTGCTTCCAGCAGGTCAGACTCCTCAATGAGCGTACAGACCCAGTACGCCTGACGGCCTTCGGTGGTGCAGGCATTGCGCACGCGATCGATGATATCGCTGCGCCGGGTATCGGGAATGGCGACAGTCGTCACCGGGGTGCGGCCTGGCGGTAGTTCGTCGATGACTGAGGTATCAAGATCGGCATAGGCGGTCATCGCCAGCGTGCGCGGGATCGGCGTGGCGGTCATGATCAACTGATGAGGATGAAACCCTTGCTGCTGGCCTTTCTCCCACAGTGCCAGCCGCTGATGCACACCAAAGCGATGCTGTTCATCGATAATCACCAGCGCCAGCCCGTTGAACTGTACCTGTTCCTGAAAGATAGCGTGCGTTCCCACCACCATCTGCACCTGTCCGGCGGCAATCGCCTCCTGCTGGACAAGCCGCGCTTTGCCTTTTTGCTTGCCCGCCAGCCAGCCGACGTTAATGCCGAGCGGCTCAAACCAGCTGCGAAAGTTGTTGGCGTGCTGTTCGGCGAGCAGTTCGGTCGGGGCCATCAGCGCCACCTGCTTGCCGTGAGCGATGGCGCGCAGTGCGGCGAGGGCGGCAACCAGCGTTTTACCGGAGCCAACGTCACCCTGCACCAGACGCATCATTGGGAAGTCCAGCGCCATGTCTTTTTCAATTTCCGCCACCACCCGCGCCTGTGCACCGGTCGGTTTAAAGGGCAGGGAGGTAAGAAAACGCGTTTTCAGTTCATCCTGCGGGCTGAGCGGTTGGGCATGATAGCGCTGTGCACCTGCCCGCAGTGCCAGCATGCTGAGATTGTGCGCCAGCAATTCTTCCAGAATAAGGCGTCGCTGCGCCGGGTGCTGCCCGGTTTCAAGATCGGCCAGTTGCAATGACGGCGGCGGACGGTGCAGGGTCCGCAGCGCTTCCGGCAGGGTCATCATCCCTTGTGCCAGCTGCGGTGGTAACAGTTCGGCGATGGCGCAGGTATCCAGTAGATCCAGCGCCTGATCGGTCAGCTTACGTAGCGTTGCCTGCTTAACGCCCTCGGTCGTAGGGTAGACCGGCGTCAGCGTCTCCTGAAGCTCCGGTGTGCTGAGATCGCCCTGTACGCGATATTCCGGGTGGATCATCTCCGCGCCGTATTTTCCGCGCTTCGCTTCGCCATAGGCCAGTACGCGCCGACCGGTAGCGAGGCTGTTTTTCATCGCCGCGTTGAAGTTGAAAAAGCGCATCATCAGGATGCCGGAGCCGTCGCTGATCTGGCAGGTCATCATCCGGCGACCGCCAAAGGTGATATTGCTGTTCAGCACTTCACCTTCCACGGTGGCATAAATGCCCGGCAGCAGTTCACCGATAGGATAAAGTTGAGTGCGGTCTTCGTAGCGTAGCGGGAGGTGTAACAGCAGATCCTGCACGGTATGCAGGCCGATTTTCGCCAGCTTACTGCTTTGCGCTGCGCCCACGCCGGTCAGCGTGTTAAGCGGGATGGCGTCCAGCAACCGGCCCTGCATGATTTATCCTGCGGCCTGCATGGTTGCCCACCATGCGGCGTCAGCGTCAAGCTCGCCCTGCTCGTTGACCCGCGCATAAGGCAGGCCTTTACGCTTCGCCACCCGCGCCAGCACCGGATAGCCGCCTTCAAACAGCAGGCGTTGCTGCTCTTCTTCTGACAGCGTACTGCGCTCGCGCTGGTACATGCCCGCGTTTTGCCGCTGGCGCTGCGCTTCATAGAGGATTAATGCCGAAGCGACAGAAACGTTCAGCGACTGCACCATGCCGACCATCGGAATAATAATGTCCTGGTCAGCCAGTTCTAACGCTTCTTGGGTGATGCCGGTTTTTTCCTGGCCCATCAGGATGCAGGTGGGGCGGGTATAATCAATTTCGCGGAAATCAACGGCCTTGTCGGAAAGGTTGGTCGCTAAAACCTGCATACCATTGCCTTTCAGATGAGTAACGGCGTCGCCAATAGTGCGGTGAGTTTTCACCTCAACCCAGCTATTGCTGCCTGCGGCGGCGGACGCCATGGTGCGCATCCGGTTGCCTGGCCAGACGGCGTGGACTTCATGTACGCCGATGGCGTCAGCGGTGCGGATAATCGCCGAGACGTTATGAGGTTTATGCACCTGCTCCATACAGACCGTCAGATCGGGCTGTCGTCTGGCGAGCATCTCACGTATACGCGCATAACGTTCTGGATTCATAAACACGTCATCCTTCAAATACCTCTGCGTTGGCGGCACTCATGCACCCCGGTTGCTTTTGTACGCTCCCGGAGATTCATTCGCTTGCCGCCCTACTGCAATTCGAATGATATTGTGTTTAACACTAATTTCGGTTGCGGGTGACTTTAATCACGTCCGGCATCACGCGAATTTTGCGCATGATATTCGCCAGCTGCACGCGGTCGCGCGCGGTCAGGCGGATAAACGCGCTGTACACGCGGCCATCTTTCTCTTCCGTGTTCAGGCTCTGGATGTTCGAGGACGCGGTGTTAATCGCCGCCGTCAGGTTCGCCAGCGCGCCCTGATGGTTGAACATATCCACCTTGATCTCGGTGATAAATTCCTGCTCGGTTTCTTTATCCCACTCCACCGCCATAAACTTCTCCGGCTCTTTCTGATAGCCGCGAATGTTACGACAGGACTCGTGGTGGATAACCAGACCTTTACCGGGGCTGACGTGCGCGATGATCGGATCGCCCGGGATGGGGCGGCAGCACTTAGCAAAGGTAATCAGCACGCCGTCTGCGCCTTTGATCGGCAGATGTCCGCTACCCGGCTGGGCGGTGATGGTCGCATCGCCCTGTTGCAGGTTTTTCGCCACCACGACGCTCATGGCATTGCCCAGACCAATTTCTGCCAGTAAATCGTCCAGTGAAGCGAGTTTCATGCGATCAAGTTCACGCTGAATACTCTCCTGCGGGATCTCGGCCAGCTTACGACTGCCGCCCAGTGCATGATTGAGCAGACGACGGCCCAGGCTTACCGAGTCATCACGTTTGAGATTTTTCAGCAACTGGCGAATTTTAGCGCGTGCTTTCGAGCTCACGACAAAGTTCAGCCATGCCGCGTTAGGACGCGCACCCGGCGCAGTAATAATCTCAATGGTCTGCCCGCTGGTCAGCGGCTGCGACAGCGGATACGGCTGCCTGTCGACGCGTGCGCCAACACAGGCATGGCCGATATCGGTATGTACCGCATAGGCGAAGTCGACTGGCGTCGCGCCGGCAGGCAGTTCAACAATGCGGCCTTCGGGGGTGAAAACGTAAATCTCATCAGGGAAGAGATCGGATTTAACGCTCTCGATAAATTCAAATGAGCTACCGGCGCTCTGCTGCAGCTCAAGCAGGCTCTGCATCCAGCGCTGGGCGCGGATTTGCGCCGTGGTGCTGGTCTCGCCGTGCTCTTTATACGCCCAGTGTGCGGCGACACCCATCTCCGCCATCTGATCCATGTCTTCAGTACGTACCTGTACTTCCACCGGTACGCCATGCGGGCCGATCATTGAGGTGTGCAGAGACTGATAGCCGTTCGCTTTCGGAATGGCGATATAGTCTTTCATGCGGCCTGGACGCGGCTTGTACAGACTGTGCATCTGGCCCAGCACGCGGTAGCAGGTGTCGGCATCCTGAACAATTACGCGGAACGCGTAAATGTCCATGATCGAGTGAAAACGCTGCTCTTTAAGCACCATTTTGCAATAAATCGAGTACAGATGTTTCTCGCGACCGCTAACGCGACAGGGAATACCTGCTTCCTGCAAACGCCCTTCGATTTCAGAGAGGATTTTCTGGATCATCTCTTTACGATTGCCGCGTGCCGCTTTCACCACCTCTTTAATCACGCGATAGCGGTTTGGGTGCAGCGCTTCAAAGCCCAGCTCTTCCAGCTCGGTCTTGATGTGATGAATACCTAACCGGTGTGCCAGAGGGCTATAGATTTCGAGGGTTTCACGGGCGATACGGCGACGTTTGTCCGGGCGCAATGAGCCCAGCGTACGCATATTATGCGTGCGGTCAGCGAGTTTGATGAGAATGACGCGGATGTCCTGCACCATCGCCATGATCATCTTGCGAAAGTTTTCGGCCTGCGCCTCTTTCTTATCGCGAAATTTAAGCTTATCAAGCTTAGAGACCCCTTCCACCAGCTCGGCAACGCTTTTGCCAAACAGCTGTTCCATGTCCTGGTAGGTGGCGGGGGTATCTTCAATCACGTCATGCAGGAGAGCAGCCATCAGCGTTTCATAGTCGAGTTTCATCTCGGCCAGAATGCAGGCCACCGCTACCGGGTGCGTGATATAAGGTTCACCGCTTGAACGTGTCTGACCCTCGTGAGCGTCACGTGCAACGAGATACGCCTGCCGCAGACGCTTAATTTGGTCTTCCGGCAGGTAGTTTTGAATCAGCTGATTCAGGCTTTCAAACAGATACAAGGGCGACCCGCTTTGTGATTAACGACGGCCTTCAGCAATAGCGGTAACGGCTTGTAATTCAGCGGCTTCCTGCTCTTGCTGTTCCTGGCGCTCGCGCACGTCGAGGATCTGGTTGTTAATCAGGCCTTCTTCGATTTCGCGCAGCGCGATGACGGTAGTTTTATCGTTTTCTTCCGCTACCAGTGGGTCCTTTCCGCCTACCTGCATCTGACGAGCGCGACGCGCGGCGACCAGTACCAGGTCAAAACGGTTACCAATTTTCTCTACAGCGTCCTGAACAGTTACGCGTGCCATACTTAAAATGCTCCACAGGTGATGATGGACTGGGCATGATACTGAAAGTGAGTTCAGTCTGCCAACAGTTTGGTGATTAAAGCGTCATGTCGCTGTTTCTGGCGGCTCATACGCAGACGTTCAGCGCGAATGATGGTTTTCAGATCGCCGATGGCGGTGTCGAAATCATCATTCACAATAAGATAATCATATTCGGCGTAATGGCTCATTTCTGCAACGGCCTGGGCCATGCGTTTTGCAATAACCTCTTCGCTATCCTGGCCACGACCACGCAGGCGGCGATCCAGTTCAAGTTTAGACGGCGGCAGGACAAAAATACTGCGCGCCTGTGGCATTCTCTCGCGGATTTGCTGCGCGCCCTGCCAGTCGATATCCAGAAAGACATCTACGCCGGTTGCCAGCACTTGCTCAATGGCGTCGCGGGAGGTGCCGTAGTAATTGCCAAACACTTCTGCATGCTCAAGAAAGGCATTATTGCTAATCATGGTTCTGAATTCATCATGATTGACAAAGAAGTAATGCTCTCCGTGGACTTCGCCCGGACGCGGTGCGCGCGTGGTGTGCGAAACGGAAACCTGAGTATCGTACAACGGTTGGGTTTTTAGCAAAGCCTGAATCAGGCTGGATTTACCCGCGCCGCTGGGGGCAGAAACAATATAAAGCGTGCCTTGAGCCATGAGAATCTTATGTATGTGTTAAACAGAAGTGAGCTTACATACGAGCCTATTATACACGTCGGCGCTGCGTGACGTAGTCTTCGTCACACTTTTTGCGCCAGATTCTTGCATTTTGCGTACTGCCTTCCCGTTTTCACTGCCTGTTGCAGCAACTTCTCATTTTCTCCGGAAGCTTTGCCGTAGATTTAGCATTGCGTGGTGGCAACCTTTTTTGGCTAAGAATAAAACACGGGTACAGCGCAAAAGGAGGAGAGAAAGTGAAAAGGATGCTACTGCTGTTAATCATGATGGTCACGGGAGCTGAGGCGACGTGCCCTGCCTGGGCTCCCGCACGAGCGGAACGGGAAATTGCCCGGCTTACAGCACAACTCGCGCGCTGGAACGAGAATTACTGGCGGCAGGGCGCAAGTGAAGTGAGCGATGGTGTTTACGATCAACTTTCAGCACGCCTGACGCAGTGGCAACGCTGTTTTGGCTATGGGGAACAAGATGAAAGTTCGCCACCCGGCGTGACGTCCGGCGTAATGCACCCGGTCGCCCATACGGGAGTCCAGAAACTGGCGGATGCACGCGCGGTGAGCCAGTGGATGGCGGGCAAGCGCGATCTCTGGGTACAGCCTAAAGTCGATGGCGTGGCGGTAACGCTGGTTTATCATCACGGACGCTTGCAGCAGGCCATCAGTCGCGGCGATGGCCTGAAAGGGGAAGACTGGACAGAGAAAGCACGGCGTATACCTGCCATCCCGCAAACAGTGACGGGAGCGCTGGCGGAAAGCGTGTTGCAGGGGGAAATCTTCCTGCAACGGGATAACCACATTCAAAAACAGATGGGCGGTATGAATGCGCGCGCTAAAGTCGCCGGGGCGTTGATGCAGCACGGGGAAAGCCAGGCGCTGTCACAGTTGGGCGTGTTTATCTGGGCGTGGCCTGATGGACCGCAAAACATGGACCACCGCCTGACGCTGTTACGCCAGGCAGGGTTTCCTCTGACTCAACGTTATTCACAGAAAGTGACGCGCCCGAAAGAGGTAGCTGAATGGCGTGAACACTGGTTTACCACGCCTCTGCCGTTTGTTACCGATGGCGTGGTGATTCGCTCTGCCATCGAGCCGGAGGGTAAATACTGGCTACCCACGCAGGGCAGTTGGGTGGCAGCCTGGAAATACACACCTGCTTCGCAGGTTGCCGAGGTTAAAGCCATTAATTTTACGGTGGGCCGCACCGGAAAAATTGCGGTCGTGGCGCAGCTCCTGCCAGTAAAGCTGGATGATAAACAGGTGCAGAGGGTGAATATTGGCTCCCTTGCGCGCTGGCAAATGCTGGATATTGCGCCTGGCGATCAACTCTTGATCAGTCTTGCCGGACAGGGAATACCTCGCATTGATAGCGTGGTCTGGCGGTCTTTGCAGCGCACAAAACCGACGCCGCCTGTGCAGAAATATAATGCGCTGACGTGTTTTTACGCTGCCCCCGGCTGTGAGGAGCAGTTTTTAGCGCGGCTTGAATGGCTGGGGTCGAAAGCGGTTTTTGATATTAATGGCCTGGGTCGCGCAGGCTGGCAGACGCTGCATCAGGCGCACACTTTTACGCATATCTTCTCCTGGATGGTGCTGACGCCAGAGCAGTTGGGCAATACGCCGGGGATGACGCCCACGCGCGCCGCACAGCTTTGGCATCAGTTCAATCTGGTTCGTCAGCAGCCTTTTAAACGGTGGGTGACGGCATTGGGTTTACCGCTCAGCAGAGCGGCATTAGGCGGGCTGGCAGATAGTCGTTGGGAAGACATAGTGGCGCGGGATGAGCTCGGTTGGCAGCGTCTTCCGGGCATGGGAAGCACGCGGGCGCAGCGCATGGTGGACGCAATACACCATCCGGCTATTTCCCGGCTGGCGCAGTGGCTCGCCAGCCAGAAAATAGCCGGGTTCTGAAGTCAGTGCGGGCTGTGTTTGTAGTAAAACACCGGTAAACCCAGCTTCAGGCGCAGCGCCAGCAGGCGGGCGGTAAAGCCAAACAGCAGGGTGGTGATAACCACGATATCGTGATTACTCACGTAATGTTGCAGCGCAACATAAAGCACGGCGGCGGAAAACGATATGCCAGCGTAAAGCTCTTTCTGGAAGACCAGCGGAATGCGTTTACAGAACATGTCGCGCAGTACGCCGCCAAATACGCCGGTCACGACAGCAGCGATGGTGGCGATAATTGGTCCTTCTCCCATATCCAGCGCTATCTGGGCACCAATGATGGAGAAAACGATCAGTCCCAATGCATCCAGAACCAGAAAAAGTTTACGTAAATAGGGCATTACCGGGGCCATAATGGTCGTCAGCACCGCAGCCGTCGCGACAATAATCACGTACTCCGGGTTTTTCACCCAGCCCAGAGGATAGTGGCCTAACAGAATATCGCGCACCGACCCACCGCCAAGTGCGGTCGCTGTGGCAATAATGATCACGCCAAACGTATCCATGCGACGACGCCCGGCAGCCAGCGCGCCCGTCATGGCTTCAGCGGTGATACCAATGAGATAAAGAATATGTAGTAACACAGACGCCCCCTGAAATTGATGGCGAAAGGGTAACGATTTGTGCGCTGCGTCACGATTGAGATTTTCTAAGGTGAGGTGATAAGACTTAGAAAAAGTAATGGCAGGAGAACTAGCGGGCCTTATTTTATGGGAGTAGGAGATTTCTTATCGGTTTTTTTGGCTTAGAAAATTTAAAGTGGCCCGCCTTGGCGGGCCATCAGAATCAAACGTTACTCGATATTCTGGATCTGCTCGCGCATCTGCTCAATCAGCACCTTCAGCTCAATCGCCGAATTCGTCACCTCAGCGTTAATTGACTTCGAGGCCAGCGTGTTCGATTCGCGGTTAAACTCTTGCATCATGAAGTCCAGACGACGGCCTACAGCCTCTTTTTTCTTCAGGATGTTCCAGGTTTCTTTGACGTGCGCTTCCAGGCGATCCAGCTCTTCCGCCACGTCGATGCGCTGTGCCATCAGCACCAGCTCTTGCTCAAGGCGGTTATTTTCCAGCTGAACCTGAGCGTCTTCCAGTTTGGCGACCAGGCGCTCGCGCTGCCACTGTAAAATCTCCGGCATATGGGCGCGGACTTTGGCGACTTCGGCACTAACGCCGTCCAGACGTTGTTCAATAAGGCTTTTCAGAGCCTGACCTTCGGTTTCGCGGGCAACAATAAAGTCGTCCAGCGTACCGTCGAGCGCGGCGAGGATTTCGCTGGCGATAGCATCCAGATCCTGCTCCTGAGCGGCCATCACACCTGGCCAGCGCAGGATATCAACCGGGTTGATTTCCCCTTCGTCACTCTGCATTTTGACCCAGTTTGCGGAAGCAACCAGTTGCTTTGCCAGTTTTTCGTTAAGGATTAGCTCTCCTTGCGCGCTGGCGTCCGGCTCAAAACGCAGGCTGCACTCGACTTTACCGCGCGTCAAACGGGTACGAATACGTTCGCGCACGACTGGTTCAAGGCTTCGGAACTGTTCCGGCAGGCGAAAGTACGTTTCCAGATAACGCTGGTTTACCGAGCGCATCTCCCAGGTGGCGCTGCCCCATTCGCCCTTGATTTCACGGCGGGCATAAGCGGTCATACTGCGGATCATAAACGTTCCTGTTTTTAAAGGAGAGATGAGGGGATTATAGCTTTCACTGCCCTGGCAGGATAGGAATAACCGCCGGAAGTCCGTATAATGCGCAGCCACATTCGTTTCAAGCCGGAGAAATCATATGCGTCCAGCAGGTCGTAGCGTCAATCAGGTGCGTCCCGTCACCCTGACCCGTAATTACACAAAACACGCAGAAGGCTCCGTGCTGGTCGAATTCGGTGATACCAAAGTGCTGTGCACCGCCTCTATTGACGAAGGCGTGCCGCGTTTTCTGAAAGGTCAGGGGCAGGGCTGGATCACCGCTGAGTACGGCATGCTGCCGCGCTCCACGCATACCCGGAACGCCCGTGAAGCGGCGAAGGGCAAGCAGGGCGGCCGTACCATGGAAATCCAGCGCCTTATTGCTCGTGCGCTGCGTGCAGCGGTCGATTTAAAAGCGCTCGGTGAGTTCACCATCACCCTCGACTGCGATGTTATTCAGGCCGACGGCGGTACGCGTACTGCGTCGATCACCGGTGCCTGCGTGGCGCTGGCCGATGCGCTGAATAAACTGGTGGCTGCCGGTAAGCTGAAAACCAACCCGCTGAAAGGCATGGTGGCGGCGGTCTCTGTAGGTATTGTCGGCGGTGAAGCGGTCTGCGATCTGGAATACGTTGAGGATTCCGCTGCGGAAACCGACATGAACGTAGTGATGACCGAAGATGGTCGTATTATTGAAGTGCAGGGGACGGCAGAAGGCGAGCCGTTCACTCACGAAGAGCTTCTCACCTTGCTGGCGCTGGCCCGAGGGGGGATAGAATCTATTGTCGCCACGCAGAAGGCGGCGGTAGAAAATTGATGTTAAGGCGACTGAGAGGTCGCCTTTTTTTCGCCTGAAAAATGAAACCTGGAGGAGTAGCGACATGAAACCGTATCAGCGCCAGTTTATTGAATTTGCGCTTAGCAAGCAGGTATTAAAGTTTGGCGAGTTTACGCTGAAATCCGGACGCAAGAGTCCCTATTTCTTCAACGCCGGGCTATTTAATACCGGGCGCGACCTGGCACTGCTTGGCCGTTTCTATGCCGAAGCGCTGGTGGATTCCGGCATTGACTTCGATTTGCTGTTTGGCCCTGCCTACAAGGGCATTCCGATTGCGACCACTACCGCCGTGGCGCTGGCGGAGCACCACGACCGCGACCTGCCGTACTGCTTTAACCGTAAAGAGGCGAAAGACCACGGTGAAGGCGGCAATCTGGTGGGCAGCCCGCTTCAGGGGCGCGTCATGCTGGTCGACGATGTGATCACCGCAGGAACCGCGATTCGTGAATCGATGGAGATTATTCAGGCGAACGGCGCGCAGCTTGCTGGCGTGCTGATCTCGCTCGACAGGCAGGAGCGCGGACGCGGCGAGATCTCCGCGATTCAGGAAGTGGAGCGCGACTATGGTTGCAAGGTCATTTCCATCATTACCCTGAAAGAGCTGATTGCGTATCTGGAAGAGAAGCCGGAGATGGCGGAACATCTGGCGTCGGTGCGTGCTTATCAGGAAGCGTACGGGGTATAAATTATTCCCCGGCAGGATGGCTGCCGGGGCATTTTCAGATCAGTTTCGCGCCCTGTGTATTCACAAACAGGGAGTAAATCGACGTGCTGGAAGCCATAAACAGGCGGTTGCGCTGCTCGCCGCCGAAACACAGGTTAGCGCAGCGTTCTGGTAGTTGAACGGTGCCGATATGCTTACCTTGTACGTTGAAAACCCGGACGCCATCCAGTTCTTCAGTGCCGGTGCCCCAGCCGCACCACAGATTACCGTCCACGTCGCAGGCAATGCCATCCGCCGTGCCGCCACCGCAGTCAATATGGACACGCTTGTTTTGCAGGGCACTATTTACCACGTCATAAGCCAGAATCAGCCGGTTTGGCGTGGCGCGGCTTTCCACAACGTAAAGGATTTTTTCATCAGGGGAAAAGCACAGGCCATTCGGGCCTTTCACATCTCCCAGCACCACTTCCAGTTTGCGGCTTGCCGGGTCAAGCCTGTAGACGTTTTGCGGTAGCTGCGGCTCGGCTTTATGGCCTTCGTAAAAACCAGTTATGCCGAAAGGCGGATCGGTAAACCAGATGGAGCCATCAGATTTTACAACGATATCGTTAGGAGAATTGAGCGGTTTACCCTCGAAGCTGTCGGCAAGGACGGTAATCGTGCCGTCATATTCAGTGCGGGTTACCCGCCGGGTATCGTGCTCACAGCTGATCAGGCGGCCTTGTCTGTCGCGGGCATGGCCGTTGGCATTGTTAGCGGGACGACGGAATACGCTGGTCTCACCAGAGATTTCATCCCAGCGCATAATGGCGTTATTGGGAATATCGCTCCAGAGTAGCATTTGCATATCACCAAACCACACCGGGCCTTCTGCCCAGCGAAAGCCAGTCGCGATTTGCTCCACCTTCGCGCTGGCGACCATATATTTGCGGAAGGTATCGTCAACGGCCGCTAAGCGCGGATCGGGATAACGTCCGGACGGTGCCCAGCCGGCAATGCTTTTCTGGCTTAACAGTAATGTGGCAGTCGCAAGACCGCTCAGTTTTAATAATTCCCGCCGTGATGTCGCCATTGAACCTCTCCGTCGCCGCTAAAAGATACAGTTCAGTGGATACTATGAGCGTGGTAGGACAGAAAGCATCTGGCAATTCAACGAATTAACCTGGTACTTTTTACAAACATGTCAAGAATGCAGCCTGTGACAGGCTGCATGAAAAGCGTTACCGAAGCTGGGCGGCAATCAGCGGCCAGCGGGCGTCAAAATCGTCGGTCGGGCGATATTTAAACTCGCTGCGCACAAAGCGTGACAGCATGCCTTCGCAGAAGGCCAGAATCTGGCTGGCAAGCAAGGTTTCATCCGTTTCGTAACCTTCGCCTTCCCGCATGCGTTTTTCCCGCAGCACCTGGCGCAGCTGCGCCTCAATACGCTCAAAAAGCTGGCTGATCCGCCCCTGGAGTCTGTCCTGCTCAAACATCAGCGCATGGCCGGTCAGGATGCGCGTCAGCCCCGGATTACGCTCACCAAATCCCAGAATTAACTGAACGATAAGGCGCAGACGGGCAGTCGTGTCCTTTTCGTCTTTGAGGATCAGATTGATGCGGGTAATCAGGCTATCTTCGATAAACTCAATCAGGCTATCGAACATGCGCGTCTTGCTGGGAAAATGGCGATACAGCGCCGCTTCAGAAACGCCGACCGAAGCAGCCAGTTTCGCCGTCGTGATGCGTTGACTTCCATCGCTGGATTCAAGCATCAGCGCCAGAGATTGCAGTATTTCTTCGCGACGGTTCCTTTTCGCAGTTTGTTTTTCTGCCATGTTGCAAAATACCCCTGAAAATAAACAATAGTCAGGCGAGCATCCACACAGCGACCGCAAACTTAGCGTTTGCGGTGATGTTATAGCCTTTTTGCGCGGTGGGATGCGTTACGTGTTATTTCCGCCCGGAGTGGCCGAAGCCGCCTTCGCCACGATCGGTGGCGTCAAACGATTCCACCAGATTAAATTCAGCCTGAACGACCGGGACAAACACCATCTGGGCAATGCGCTCGCCTGGCTCAATGGTGAAATGATCCTGACCACGGTTCCAGATGGAGACCATCAGCTGTCCCTGATAGTCGGAGTCAATCAGGCCCACCAGGTTGCCCAGTACGATGCCATGCTTATGACCCAGACCGGAGCGCGGCAGCATCACCGCCGCCAGGGATGGATCGGCAATATGAATTGCCAGACCGGTCGGCAGCAGCGCCGTTGCGCCCGGTGCCAGCTCAAGCGCGTCGTCAAGGCAGGCTCGCAGGTCAAGGCCGGCTGAGCCGGAGGTGGCATAGGTAGGCAGTGGGAACTGCTCACCCACACGCGGGTCCAGAATCTTAACGTCGATTTTTTTCATCATAACGGGTCACGATCTCGTCGAGTAATAATTGGCCAAGGAGTGCTTTCCGCTCAAGCGGTAAGACTTTGTCTCCCTCCTGCCAGAAAAGGTGCAAGGCATTGCTGTCGCTGTTAAACCCTTGAGTGGAAAGCGAAACATCGTTTGCACAGATTAAATCAAGGTTTTTGCGGGTTCGCTTTTGCCGGGCGTATTCTTCCATATTATTCGTTTCGGCGGCAAACCCTACCACATAAGGTCGACGATCGGTCAGTGCGGCGACCCCGGCGACGATATCCGGGTTTTTGATCATTTTTATTGTTAATTCATCGCCTTGCTTTTTAATTTTTTCATCGGCGATAGTGGCAGCGCGGTAATCCGCCACGGCAGCGCAACCAATAAAAATATGCTGTTGCTGGGCATGCGCCTGCACCGCCGCGTCCATCTCAAGGGCGGTGGTGACATCAATTCGCTGGACAAGGGGCGGTGTCGGCAGTGACACCGGGCCGGCGACCAATGTCACCTTTGCGCCGCGTCTGGCGGCGGCGGCGGCAATGGCGAATCCCATTTTGCCTGAGCTGTGATTGGTGATATAGCGCACCGGGTCCAGCGGCTCCCGCGTCGGGCCTGCGGTAATCATAATATTCAGATGTTGCAAATCGTTGACCGGCGAAAAATGCGCCGCGGCCATATCAACAATCGTGAGCGGATCGAGCATGCGCCCCGGGCCCACATCGCCACAGGCCTGGCTGCCGCTATCCGGCCCCCAGACCAGTAGCCCACGGTCGGCCAGCACCGCTAAATTATGCTGCGTGGCGGCGGCGCGGTACATCTGCTGGTTCATGGCAGGCACCACCGCAACGGGAGCTGGCGTGGCCAGACAGATGGTGGAGACCAGATCGTTTGCCATGCCTGCCGCAACGCGCGCCAGTAAATCGGCGGTGGCGGGAGCCAGAATGACTAAATCGGCCCATTTGCCCAGTTCAATATGCCCCATTGCCGCTTCGGCTGCCGGGTCGAGCAGGCTGTCGGAAACAGGATAACCTGACACGGCCTGCAAACTTAACGGGGTAATAAACGCTTTGGCAGCGTCGGTCATCGCCACGCGCACGTCCGCCCCGCGCTCACGCAGGCGACGCACCAGCTCTGGCGTTTTATAGGCAGCAATACCGCCGCTTACGCCAAGAACGATTTTTTTACCGGCCAGGCTCATCATGATTCTTTCCTGTTGGATTGCACCAGAAGCTGGGCATTTTATCACAAACCTTTTGTATCGTGCGGTCCGGGATCATTCACTTTGCGAGGCGCTACGCAAGAGTCAAAAACGCAGGTCGAAGCGAGAAAGTCGCTATGGCAGCATAGCCACGGTTGCACAGGGAGAAGCCGTATGAAGCTGTCCAGAGAAGAAAAGGAAAAGATGCCGCGTGAAAAGCTACGGCGTCTGGGTGTTGAAACGCTCAGTGAAGTTGAACTACTGGCGCTGTTTTTACGCACGGGCGCACGAGGCAAGCATGTCATGACGCTGGCGACGGAGTTATTGCGACACTTCGATACACTTTCTCAACTGATGTCTGCAGACTGGTCGGAATTTGAGCATATAGAAGGCATCGGCGTCGCCAAGTATTGTCAGTTAAGGGCCATCGCAGAGCTGTCCCGCCGCTGCTATAACGAGCGACTGCGGGAAAAGCAAGGCCTCTACAGTCCAGATTTGACCCGGGAATTTTTAAAAAGCCAGTTTACCGGGGAGGATCGTGAAGTCTTTATGGCGATTTATCTTGATAGCCAGAACCGGATACTCAAACATCGCCGTCTGTTTTCCGGTACCCTGAGCCATGTTGAAGTGCATCCGCGCGAAATTGTACGAGAAGCCATCAATGTTAACGCCGCTGCGGTGATCCTTGCGCATAATCATCCTTCGGGTAACGCCGAACCGAG
Source organism: Superficieibacter electus (assembly GCF_002915575.1). Taxonomy (GTDB): domain Bacteria; phylum Pseudomonadota; class Gammaproteobacteria; order Enterobacterales; family Enterobacteriaceae; genus Superficieibacter; species Superficieibacter electus. Next base: position 202,952 of record NZ_PQGD01000009.1, on the reverse strand, counting down.
TAAAGCTGATAAGATGATCACCGAACGTGTGGTAAGCTGCTGTCAGTTAATGGATATTCGCGTACTTGATCACCTTGTGATTGGACGTGGCGAGTACGTTTCCTTTGCGGAAAGGGGCTTAATTTAGCCCGGATCGGGCGATCCATCGGGATCTTTGTCTGTTCGGGACTTGAGCACACCGTCGAGTCAGCGTATACTACGCCACCTTTGAGAATCTCGGGTTTGGCATTTGGGCCTGGTAATCGCGAGTTCACTTAGAACCGCCGTGACCAGGCTTTACAGCCTGACGAGGCGTCAATACCCCATACGAAGCTCGAGCTAATTTGATTTTTGGAGAATAGACATGTCCCGAGTCTGCCAAGTTACTGGCAAGCGTCCGGTGACCGGTAACAACCGTTCCCACGCACTGAACGCGACTAAACGCCGTTTCCTGCCGAACCTGCACTCTCACCGTTTTTGGGTTGAGAGCGAAAAGCGTTTTGTCACCCTGCGTGTATCTGCTAAAGGTATGCGTGTAATCGATAAAAAAGGCATCGATACAGTTCTGTCTGAACTGCGTGCCCGTGGCGAAAAGTACTAAGTACTTAGAGGAAATAAATCATGGCTAAAGGTATTCGTGAGAAAATCAAGCTGGTTTCTTCTGCTGGTACTGGTCACTTCTACACCACCACGAAGAACAAGCGTACTAAACCGGAAAAACTGGAACTGAAAAAATTCGATCCCGTTGTCCGTCAGCACGTTCTGTACAAAGAAGCTAAAATCAAATAATTTTAGTGGATTGTATGAAAACCCCGCTTCGGCGGGGTTTTCTGTTTTCTGACTCTGGAGAACATAAAAATGCCTGAATTACCTGAAGTTGAGACCAGCCGTCGTGGTATTGAGCCACATCTGGTCGGTGAGACTATCCTTCACGTCATTGTCCGTAATGGGCGTCTGCGCTGGCCGGTGTCAGAAGAAATCCATACGCTGAGCGATAAACCAGTGCTCAGCGTACAGCGGCGCGCAAAATACCTGCTTCTTGAGCTACCGGACGGCTGGATAATTATTCATCTGGGGATGTCAGGCAGTTTACGCATTCTGCCGGAGGAGCGCCCGGCGGAAAAGCATGACCATGTCGATATGGTCATGAGCAACGGCAAGGTGCTGCGCTATACCGATCCCCGACGTTTTGGGGCCTGGTTGTGGACCAAAGAGCTGGAAGGGCATAACGTACTGGTCCATCTGGGGCCGGAGCCGCTCAGCGATGCATTTAATGCCGATTACCTGCAGCAGAAGTGTGCGAAGAAGAAAACGGCCATCAAACCCTGGCTAATGGACAATAAGCTGGTCGTCGGCGTGGGAAACATTTATGCCAGTGAATCCTTATTTGCTGCAGGAATTCATCCGGATCGGCTGGCGTCTTCCCTGTCACGTGAAGAATATGAACTGCTGGTACGGGTCATCAAAGCGGTGTTGCTGCGCTCAATAGAGCAGGGCGGAACCACGCTGAAGGATTTTTTACAGAGTGACGGCAAACCGGGTTATTTTGCCCAGCAGCTACAGGTTTACGGGCGTAAAGGCGAGCCATGTCATGTTTGTGGGTCGCCGATTATGGCCGCAAAGCATGCGCAGCGGGCGACATTTTATTGTCGCCAGTGCCAGAAATAGATTAACTGAGCTTGTCCATCAGCGCCTGGTGAACACTGGCGGGGAGAAAATGCGTCACGTCGCCCGCGTGGCGCGCGACTTCTTTGACCAGCGTTGAGGAAATAAATGACCACTCTTTTGACGGCATCAGGAAGACGCTTTCCAGCTCCGGCATCAGGTGACGATTCATATGCGCCAGCTGCATCTCATACTCAAAATCCGCTACCGCGCGCAGACCCCGGATCAGGATATTTGCCTGCTGCTCGCGGGCAAAATTCGCCATTAAATCACTAAACCCAATCACCTCAACGCCCGGCAAATGTGATGTAGCCTCTTGCGCCAGCGCCACGCGCTCTTCAAGAGTAAACATCGGTTTTTTGCTGGGACTGGCGGCAATGGCGAGCACCACCTGATCAAACATCATGGTGGCACGGGTGACGATATCAATATGACCATTAGTGATGGGATCGAACGTTCCCGGATAAATCGCCCGTCTTTGCATAACAGCCCTCAATGCGTTTTGGGTGGCAGATACGGTTGTAGCAGATGCAGAAGCCGTTGTAACGCGCCCTGGTTTTGATGCAGGACTTCTACGGCATGATGCCCATAGTAATTACGATAGTCTTCGTCCGTGAGCAGCGAGGCAATTTCTTTGGTCAGCGAAGGCGCATCCTGAACCGTAATCAGACCGTCCGCCTGCTCAAGACGAGAGCAAATATCTTTAAAATTAAACGTGTGTGGACCCATCAACACTGGAATGGCATGGGCGGCAGGCTCCAGAGGGTTATGACCACCGCGTTCGACCAGCGAGCCGCCGACAAACGCCAGATCGGCAATGCCGTAGAGCAGCATCAGTTCGCCCATCGTATCGCCGACCACCACTTGCGTACTGCCGGAAGGGACTTCGCCCGAAGAACGTGTGATATAGCTCAGACCCGCCTGACGCACAAGGTTTACCGCATCCGGGAAACGCTCGGGATGACGGGGCACCAGAATCAGCAGGAGATCGGGAAACTGTTGCAGCAACGCCTGATGCGCCGCCAGCACCACGCTCTCTTCCCCGTCATGTGTGCTGGTCGCGATCCAGACCGGCCGGCGTGGGGCCCACTGACGACGCAGGGTAATGGCTTTTGCTGCCAGTTGCGGCGTTACGGAAATATCGAACTTCAGGCTGCCGGTTACCGTTAATTGGTTACGTTTAGCGCCAAGCTGAATGAAACGTTCGCCATCTTCATCATTCTGCGCCGCAATCAGAGTGATGCGGCGCAGCAGCGTTTTAATGAATTTACCCAGTTTGCCATAGCCTGCTGCCGAGCGTGCAGAAAGCCGGGCATTAGCGATGACCAGCGGCGTTTTACGTTTATACAATGCCGTAATCAGGTTAGGCCACAGTTCGGTTTCCATAATCAACACCAGCTTGGGGTCGACTTTATTGAGGAAGCGGTTAATTGCGTCTGGTAAATCGTAGGGCAAATAAATGTGCTGAACATCTTTACCAAACGCGGACTGAACGCGCTCGGAACCGGTCGGCGTCATGGTCGTTACGGTAATCGGAAGCTCCGGGTAGCGGTGGCGTAATGCCCGCACCAGAGGGATTGCCGCCAGCGTTTCGCCTACGGAAACCGAGTGCAGCATGATGCCGCCAGGTTTCAGCGGTGTACGATAGAAGCCGTAACGTTCGCCCCACCGTTTACGGTATGCCGGCGCTTTACGACCACGCACCCAAAGCCGTACCCAAATGAGCGGCTGAATAAGGTAAAGCAGTGCGGTGTAAAGCAATTGCAGCATAGGATGTTGTTGGCTAATGAATGTGCTGGGGATTCTAAGTTTTTAGCCGGGCCTTTGCCATTACTTTTGCGGAATTTGGGTTAGGTGGGGGGAAAGCACAACAAAAAAGCCGGGCGCTTGCAGTATTTTTTAATTTTTACCGGAATAGTTTAACACTCTGACGGGATTATTCGTCAGTCAGGAAGACGGTAATGTAGAATGGGATAATTATGTATCACGTTGTTTTTATTTATGTTATTTTCGATTTAGGTCAAAAAACATTCATATCGGCTTGCAGGGCAAGTAATGATACACTGTTGCGCTAAATAGTTCGGGAGAGCGATAAGCCTGAACGGTAACGTGTGTACCCGCGGGAACAGGGGTTGCCGGTTGCATGACTTACCGTGGCTTGATCTTTATCTGACTGAATTTTATGTGCTTTTACCATGAGTGTGGGCAGGGAGTCACCATGATCGTCGCGTTTTGCTTGTTTAAATATTTCCCTTTTGGCGGCTTGCAGCGTGACTTTCTGCGCATCGCTAAAACCGTTTCGCAACGCGGTGCGCAAGTTCGGGTGTACGTCCTTTCCTGGCAGGGAGAGCGTCCGGATGCGTTTGAGATTGTGACGGTACCGGCAACGTCTTCGACCAATCATGGTAAAAATAAGCAATATTATCAGTGGGTCCGCCAGCATTTGCAGCAGCATCCGGTTGATAAGATTATTGGCTTCAACAAAATGCCGGGCCTTGATATCTACTATGCCGCTGATGTTTGCTATGCCGAGAAAGTCGCTAAAGAGAAAGGTTTCTTTTACAGGCTGACCCCCCGCTACCGCCACTTTGCCGCTTTTGAAGAGGCGGTTTTTCGCCAGGGCGCTAAAACAGAACTGCTGATGCTTACCGACCGACAAATCAATGATTTTAAAAAGCATTACGGCACCGAAGACTCACGTTTCCATATCCTGCCGCCGGGGATTTATCCCGATCGCAAATACAGCGCCCATGCCTCAGACTGCCGCGACGCCTTTCGCCGCGACAATAACATCGGTGCTGACGAATTTTTGGTGGTGCAGGTCGGATCGGATTTCTCCCGCAAGGGCGTCGATCGCAGTATCAGGGCCTTTGCCGCGCTGCCCGGAGCGATTAAAGCAAAAGCAAGGCTGATGGTGGTAGGGCAGGATAAACCGGGCAAATTCGAAGCGCTGGCCACTCAACTGGGCGTTAAAAATCAGGTGCAGTTTTATGCTGGCAGAAATGATATATCAAACCTGATGCTGGCTGCGGATGTCCTCATTCATCCTGCGTATCAGGAAGCCGCCGGTATTGTGCTGCTGGAAGCGATTGCCGCAGGTTTACCAGTATTGACGACCACCGTTTGTGGCTATGCGCATTACATTGATAAGGCCAGTTGCGGTAAGGTTATCGCTGAGCCGTTCAGTCAGGAGCAACTTAATGCGGCTTTAGCACTGGCGGCGACAGACGAGACGCAGAGATGCCAGTGGGCAGAAAATGCCCGCCATTATGCCGATACTCAGGATATCTATAGTCTGCCAGAAAAAGTGGCCGATATGGTTATGGCGTAGGCCGTTTAAAAAATAAAATGCTCATATAATAAGCATCATAAGTTTGCGTAAAATATCTGGAAAATCATGAGTAAATTTAAAAAAATTCTGATTATCAAATTGAAGTTTCAGGGAGATGTCCTGCTAACAACGCCGGTAATCAGCGCGTTAAAGGCGAAATACCCTGATGCCGAAATCGATATGATGGTTTATAACTCTACGGTGCAAATCATCTCTGAAAACCCGCATCTGCACAAAATCTACGGTATCTCAGATAAGAAAAACTCAGCGCTGAATAAAATTACAAATATTTTTCATACTATTAGCGCGCTGCGTAAAAATCACTACGATCTGATTGTGAATCTCTCAAGTCAGAAATTGCTGGGTTTTGTCATCCGCTGCATTCCTGCCCGGCTAAAAATTGGTTTTACGTTTGGCCGGCAAAAATCATCGTTCTGGATGAACGCGTTTGATAAAACTTTGCCTGATGCGGGCGATCATATTGTGCCGCAAAACGTGTCCATTCTGACGCTGCTTGATATCGATCCTGTTAATACGCAAACGTCAATGCGCTATGACATCCGGCACTGGCAGCGACTGAAAGCAAAAATGGATGAACTGGGCGTGACGAAAGAGTATGTCGCGATTCAGCCTACGGCCAGACAGATATTTAAGTGCTGGGATAACGACAAATTTGCCGCCGTAATCGATCATCTGATGGGCAGGGGCTACGATGTGATCCTGACGGCGGGACCTGGCAAAGAAGATGCTGATATTATTGATGATATCGTGCGCCAGTGTACTTATAAACCCGTGACGGAATTCGCCGGAAAAACCTCTTTTCCTGAACTGGCAGCACTGATTGATCACGCCGCGCTATTTATCGGTGTCGATTCTGCGCCTGGCCATATTGCGGCGGCGGTTGATACGCCAGTGGTCTGCCTTTTTGGCGCGACTAAGCACCGCTTCTGGCACCCCTGGACAGATAAGCTTGAGCTTATCTGGGCTGGCGACTACAAACCCATGCCACTACGCAAAGATCTGGATCGAAGCTATCGCTATTTGACCTGTATTCCCGCTGAGGATGTCATTAGCGCAGCAGATCGGATGCTGGCGCAGTATCCTGTGGCAAAGACCCTTTTTAACAATAATGCGGAATGATGGTGGGGAAAATGGTTGAATTAAAAGAACCATTCAAAACGTTGTGGCAGGGCAAAGATCCTTTCCACGAAATAGAAACGCTCACCGGCCATGTTTATCGGGCGCTTGAGACCCGAAAAACGCTGCGTTTTGAAATCGATAATGTCGGTTATTTCATCAAAATACACTACGGCACCACGACCAAAGAGGTTGTCAAAAACTTGCTGTCGTTTCGCCTGCCGGTACTGGGTGCCGACCGGGAATGGAAAGCCATTCATCGTCTGGCCGAAGTGGGTGTGGACACCATGCATGGCGTGGCTTTTGGCATGAAGGGTGCCAATCCGGTGACCATCACCTCGTTTATTATTACCGAAGAACTAACCCACACCATTAGCCTGGAAGACTACTGCGCACAATGGAAAAGCCAGCCGCCGGACCATAAAGCGAAAAGAAAACTCATCGCGCACCTCGCTACCATGGTTAAAAAGATGCACGCAGCGGGCGTTAATCATCGCGACTGCTATTTATGCCATTTTCTTCTGCATTTGCCTTACGAACCGGCCTGTGACACGCCGAAGCTCTCGGTTATCGACCTGCACCGCGCCCAAATCCGCCCTGTCGTTCCCCTGCGCTGGAGAAATAAAGATCTTATCGGGCTGTATTTCTCATCGCTGGAGATTGGCTTAACCACGGCAGATGTTTTGTATTTTATGAAAATCTATTTTGCGAAGCCGCTGCGTGACATTCTGCGCGACGAACATAGCCTGATTGCCAGTGCACAGGTCAGGGCGCAAAAAATCAAAGAAAGAACGCTGCGGAAAGGGTTATAAAGGTATGGAATCCACGATTCACGTCGTTTTTTGCTCTGACGGCAATTATATCGAATATTTAGCGACATCTCTGGCGTCGGTCTATCATAACAATCTGGAGAATGACATCCATTTTCATGTTTTCTCTTATGATGTCAGCGAAGACCAGCTTGCTAAAATCAGGGCGCAGGCGGGTAATATCTCAGTCTATAAAATTGACGATGCCGATCTTGAAAAATACGACGGACAATCATCATTAGCGCATATCAATAAATCGACCTATATCCGGCTGCTGGTCCCACGCCTGCTTCCCGAACATATAAACCGGTTTGTGTATCTGGATGTGGATACGTTGTGTTTTTCCTCTCTGGCGGCGCTACAGGCTATCAATATTGATCATGTGGTTTGTGCGGTGGTCACCGATAATTCGGCAGAAATTAACCGCAAAAACAGTCTGCGGATTGGTATGAATGACTCCCGCTATTTCAATGCCGGTTTTCTGTACATAAACCGCAGTGCCTGGCTGGCGCATGAGGTAGAGCGTAAAACTCAGGATATCCTGCGCGAGCGTAAAGGGCAGCTGAAGTATCTTGATCAGGATGCGTTAAATATTGTTCTTGAAAATCATGTGGTTTTTATCGATAAAAAATGGAATCTGCTGTATACGTTGCTGAATGAAGAGCAACAGCAGAACTTTATTTATCACCCTGAATCTGTACCTGTAATTATGCATTTTACCGGCGGGCGTAAGCCCTGGTATCGGGAGCATCAGGGCACCGGCCAGCACCTTTATCTTTTCTACCGCAACTTTACCGTCTGGCGCGACGTTCCTTTACGTAGTTTTAGCGGACGGATGCGGGCAACGGATTACCGGGTTTATGCACGTACTGCATTAAAAAAAGGACACTTTTTAGAGGCGCTGCGTTATTACTCGGGCTACCTTAAAAAGAAAGTAACGAAATAAGAAAAGCCACTGGTGACAGCATCAGTGGCTTTTTTATGCCTGTTACTTTTTCATTTTTAACCAGGTATAGGTCAGATACGTTTTAAAACCTTCAAAGCGACGGCCAAGATATTTCTGGTGCACCGATTTCTTTTTATACTGTTTTAACGTTCTGGCATCGTACAAGGGGTGGTCACGCCACGGCGAAATCGTATAGATACGGGAAAAGTATTTTACGGCAGGATAATCTTTGGCCCAGCTAAACCAGGGCTTAGTGACGCCCACATAATGAATAAACACCGTATCATCATTGATGATTTCTTTATAACGATCGGCGCGTTTAATTTTTGGTTCGTCGTCAAAGTTATAAAACGCGTTATATCCACGGGAAAGGAATTTTACTTTGCCCCTGACCAGCAGGTTGAGTGCATCCTGATCGGGAAAGGTTAGCTTCGCTGCGAGCGTATCATCTGAAAAGGTAGCGATGAGTTTTTCCAGGATATTGTTTTGCTGCCATGCTTTCAGATTGATATATAGCATACCGCTATTAAAGTAACTGTCAGGTTCGAATCCAAAAATCTGCACCGCCCTTTTCTGCATCATCTCGACGTCTATGACTGCCGCAACGATATTATCTTCTATATCCAGATTTAATAGCGGTTCGACACTGCCCTTACAAATAATGTCAGCATCAAGATATACCAGGCTTTCGGTTCGGGACTGGAGATATTCGCAGGTAAGGAAGCGGTAATATGCGGCATAAGAATACCGCACGGTATAAGGAAAATCAGCAAGGCTATCATTATTGATAATATATAATATGATGGTGGTTTGATAATGAACGGCTAATTGCTCTAATTTTTTGCAGGTTTCTTCATCGGTGTAATCAGAGAAAATATGAAACACCAGAGGAACATTTTTATTATTTTCGAGTATCGAGGTTACTGAAATGCAGGCACCGAACAGGAAATTTTTATCGACCCCATAGGCAATGTTAAGCCGTTTGGCCGGTAATGATTCATCAGCAATGCCAGAAAAAGTTTGTTGGCTGAGGATGGGCTGCTTACCAAACATAACTATACCTGTAACGAAAATATCATGACCAATGATAACATGTTATCAAAGGGATGACTATATGCGGTAAAAGCAATGCTGGTTTTGTTCCTTCCATGGAACTCTTTATTTATATAAGAAAATTATCTGGTGATTGCATTGTGGCGCGTTAATTTCTTCTCATCCAGTGAGGTAGCAATCTGTATTTAAGACGCGAATAGAAAAGGTCGAACTGATAAAGTTTAATCCGTAAATAAAACTTTTTATGCTTTTTATCTATATTTTTATAGAGGCACGCGGCTTTCAGTTTTTCAATCAACTGCAACTCTTCAGGGCTATAATCATAATAGCCCCGCATCTTTCTGATTTTCTTTCTCAGCTCAATATAGCAATTCATCATTGCCATTGTTGTCAGATCGGCAGTTTCAGGGTGGCCCTGCACACGGTCAATGAATTTATCCAGCGCGTGCGACATATCCATGATGTCATTTTCCTGGTGTGTTTCTGTGACGCTTAGTCTGTTTTTGCGATAATAGTATAGTATCTGATTAATTTTACAAAGTTTATGGCTTTTTAAGTACTGGAAAGGCGTAAATGAAACATCTTCAAAGTAGGAGATATTTTCAGGAAAACGATCGTTACCAATAATATTCCGTCTGAAAATACGACTCCATACCTGCCAGTGAGATACTTTGAATGTCTTCTGGATAATTTCCGCATAGTGAGTATTTACTTTGTATTGTAAACCACTCTTCTGTGCCGCGGTAAAGGCATCGAACTCACGCGTACTGTCATAAGAAATAATGTCATACTGTTGCTCTTCCAGTATCGGCATTATGACGTTAAAGAAATTTTCACTGTACAGGTCGTCCCCGTCTATAAACGCGAGATAGTCACCCTGACTCAGGTCGATGCCCCGATTGCGTGCAACAGAAACGCCACTTTTAGGTTGGTAATAATAACGTATGTGACTATATTGTTGCACCAGCTCCCGGATAAGCCGATCAGACTCATCTGTTGAACCATCGTTTATCACAAGAAGTTCACAATTGTGCGGCATATTATTTACGACAGACATAATGGCATCTGACGCCAACGTGCCATTGTTGTGGGTCGCCATGATTATGCTAAGAACAGGCTTTTCGTTCATCATTAACTTTATTCTGTTGTAATAATATGCAAAGTGCGAGACATGATGTTGCAACGATGGGCATTTCTCGTGAATAGAGCAAGACATCGGAAAGGCCGAACAACATGATCGCAAGTGTCACAGCAAAAAGCGATATATTTTTGTGATAGATTGAGTAATAAATGAGCGTAATATAAAGGAAAATCAGCAATAACGTCCCAACTGCGCCTTTTAATGACAGCGTTTCGATAATCTCATTATGTAAGTGAACGTTCACGTAAGGTGCCGCACCTGACAGGTTCGGGTGTTGCTGTAGCATGGTCGTGATAGCAGTTCGACGGTCTTCAATGGATTGCCCGATAAGATTAAACTTCATCGTTTGCAACCCCACCTGATACATGGCGAGGCGTGCGCCAACGGAAGTATTACTGTTATTATTTTGATAACTTGTAATATCACTCATCAAATTTTGTGTGCGCTGCTGGATGATATCTTTCATTACCACACTGCAAACCACCAATAGCACAAAAAAGAGTGCAGCACGTTTTAGCAATTTTTTTCTTGAATGCGAGTAATTCACTAACAGCATCAACAAAATAATTACCGGGTAAGTCAACATGGCTGCCCGGGTTTCATTGAGCGCCAGCGCAGTCAGAACGCAGGCGGAGATAAGAGCAAGGGTTAATGGATAGAGTTTAGGCTTTAACTGAATGAGCCAGGCGCTGCAGACGATGCCGATAAGCGCAATCGCATAGCCCGCTGTGGTAGCCACTTTAAACGCCAGCAAAGGCCGTGGTAAATGCTGTTGAAATTCCTGTATACCTGCATAGATAGCTGCAGCAATAAGAAGCACCGCCAGGCCTGACAATATGGCACGACGCATGTTTTGAGCGATTAAACTAAATGCCAGAATGATGAATGCGCCTGAGATAAGCATACGGGCAGCGTAGAGATAGGCTCGATAGGTGCCTGAAAAATCAGTCTTTTCAGGCTTAAATATCTCCAGCCAGAGAACGTTATATATACCTATCAGAAAAATAACACCCGTCAGTACCAGGAGTGTTTTTTGCGAAGGGAGGTACTTTCTCATGGCAATTATATAAAGCAGGGAAACCAAAGCGGTGACGTTGAATAATTTTGAAGCTACATCGACATTAACTAACAGTAGCGTAAAAAGCGTTGCCAGTAAGCCAGTACACAGTGTCCATTCACACGCTTTCCTGGCGAATGGAGAAAAAGTCATTCCCTGTAGTGTCATCTTATTCACTCAGATTAGTTAAACGCGCAAAAACCATCTCAGGTGTAATCTCGCTGGTTTGCTGGCCTGGTGCTGTTAGTGCCAGCTGATTTTTACCGTAACCGCCAATTAAACCGGGGTCGGTTGGCCCATAAAGCGTAATGTTAGGGCGATCCAGGGCTGCCGTCAGATGACTCAGACCCGTATCGACAGAAACCACAAATTTCGCCCCGGCGAGCATCCGCGCTATCTCTTCGAGGCTCATACGAGGTAATACGTCCGCGTAATCATACCCTTCAGCAAGTCTCTTCGCTCTCGCTTGCTCATGGGGAGCACCCCACGGTAGTTTGATGCGCACATGGGTATCACGCAATAAGCCGATCAACTCACGCCAGTGGTCTTCTGGCCAATGTTTATCATCACGGGTGGTTGCATGTAAAAATACCGCATAATCCCCGCTCTCTTCTTTCAGATTAGTCGAAAAGTGGCGAGCAATAGCGTAATCCCCCTGGGTTTGCGGTTGACTATAGCCCAGGCTTTTGGCAAATAATTCCCGCGTACGTTCGACGGCATGCTGTTGTTTAGCGATGAAATGCCGACGGTTATAAAACAGGCTCGCCAGCGGTTCACGGGCGCTCTTCCAGTCCATACCATGCTTAACACCGTGCGCCAGGCGGGTCACCAGTGCGGCGCTTTTTACCAGCCCTTGTGCATCAATGATGGCATCATAATGCACCTCACATAAACGGCGATAAAACGCCGTGCGTTCAGCTTTAGTCGGGGCGGTAAACCAGCTTTTTCGCCAGCGACGGATCGCCACCGGCAGCACGCGATCGACGGATTCATGCCAGGACGGGATTTGGGCAAACCCTTCTTCCACCACCCAGTCAAAACGTATGCCCGGCAGGGCATTCATGGCATCGGTGAGGGCTGGCAGGGTATGCAGAACGTCACCCATTGATGAGGTTTTAACGATTAATACCCGCATCCGTCAGGCATCCTCATTCAGCAACAGTGCGTTAAGTTCATCGAGAACACGTTGTGGCGTGATGTCGATCAGGCTCTGGTGATACCCTTCGGCGGCATCCCCTTTACGTACTTTGTGATAGCCTTCAATCAGACGAATGACGCGTGCCTTGTGGGAAAGCGGCGGCGTAAAGTCAGGGCTGCTCGGGCCATAAAGTGCCACCAGCGGACGGTCGAGCGCGGCGGCGACGTGCATCAGCCCTGAATCGTTGCTGACCACTGCTTTACAGGCCGCAATCAGGATAACCGCCTGTTCAAGTTGGGTTTCCCCGGCCAGATTACGGCACCAGGCCTGCTGCTCTATGCTTAACGCGGCGAGAATGTCGTTACCCGCATCATGATCTTTTGCCGAGCCAAACAGCACCACCTGATAGCCTTCATCAATAAGTTGCTTTGCCAGCTCCGCATAATGATAGTGCGGCCAGCGTTTGGCCGGACCAAATTCTGCGCCGGGACAAAAACCAATCATCGGACGCTCTGAAGAGAGCGTAAACGCCTCACAGGTCGTTGTTTTTTCTTCCTCGCTGACCTGAAGTTCAGGCCACAGCAGCGGCTGCGGCAGATCCTTCGCACTGGTCATTGTGCCTTTGTCCCAGGCCAGCGCCACGTAGCGTTCTACCATCAGCGGCCAGGCTTGCTTGTCCAGCACCCGCGCATCATTGAGCAGGCCGTAGCGCATCTCGCCGCGCCAGCCGGTGCGCAGCGGAATACCGGCAAAGAACGGTACTAACGCCGATTTAAACGAGTTCGGCAGAACGTAAGCGCGATCGTAATGACGACTGCGCAGGCTATGACCGAGCTTACGGCGCGCGCCGATCTCCAGCGCGCCGTGACCCAGCGGCATAGCGATTGCCTCATTCACTTCCGGCATCCGCGACAGTAATGGACGGCACCATGCAGGTGCCATCACATCAATAATCGCCTGGGGATAGCTCGCCCGGAGCGTGCGGTACAGACTCTGCGACATCATCATGTCGCCTACCCAGGACGGGCCAATCACCAGTATTTTCATTCACGTCATCCTTCAAGCTGTCTCAGCGTTGGCTGCCTGCGTTCACACCGGTCACTTACTTTTGTAAGCTCCCGGAGATTCACTTCGTTGCCGCCTTGATACCGCTCGAAAGATTTTGTGAAGAGATAGTGTTGTCGCGGTTCAGCCAGGCCATATATTCCGTTACGCCTTCGGCAACGGTTTTAAACGGCTTATCGTAACCCGCCGCGCGCAGGTTAGTCAGATCGGCCTGGGTAAATGCCTGATAGCGGCCCTTCAGTTTTTCCGGGAACGGGATGTACTCAATGCTGCCTTGCTTGTGGAACGCCAGCGTTGCATCTGCCACCGCCTGGAAAGATTCCGCACGCCCGGTACCCAGGTTAAAGATGCCGGAGACACCGTTTTCCAGGAACCATAAGTTGACCGCTGCTACGTCGCCGACGTAGACGAAATCACGCTTAAAGCCATCGCTGCCTTCAAACAGTTTCGGACTTTCGCCATTGTTCAGTTGGGTATTGAGATGGAAAGCGACGCTCGCCATGCTGCCTTTATGCCCTTCACGTGGTCCATAGACGTTGAAATAGCGGAAGCCGACGATCTGCGAATTGGCTTCCGGCAGGATCTGACGCACATATTCATCAAACAGGAATTTGGAATAGCCGTAGACGTTCAGCGGCTGTTCATACTCGCGGGATTCGATAAAATCGGAGGTGCGCCCACCGTAAGTGGCGGCAGAAGACGCGTACAGGAACGGGATTTCGCGCTCCAGGCAATAATGCAGCACTTCTTTGGAGTATTGATAGTTGTTATCCATCATGTACTTGCCGTCCCACTCGGTCGTGGAAGAGCAGGCACCTTCGTGGAAAATGGCGTCAATGTCGCCGAACTCTTCACCCGCCATAATCTGAATAAGGAAGTCTTCTTTATCCATGTAATCGGCAATGTTGAGGTCAACCAGGTTGACGAATTTGGTGCCATCTTTCAGGTTATCAACCACCAGGATGTCGGTAATGCCTTTATCATTCAGGGCCTTAACGATGTTGCTACCGATAAAACCCGCGCCGCCAGTCACAATGATCATACGTTAACCTTTGAAATAGTGGGTACTGAGACCGTCTCAGATACGAATAGCTTTATCATACCATTACCACGTCCAGTCTTCAGCTTTCACCGACAGTCGCCTTCTTACGCGTGATTTATGCTGCAAAAATCGCATCTGCTGATGCGTCATCTCGTATCAACGTATAGCTTTGGGTAATATGTACTAAATTTTACCGAATCGGGAGTGTGGTCATGCGTGGGGATTTTTATCAGCAGTTAAGTGGCGATCTGGAAACGGCGCGCGCGGAGGGATTATTTAAGGAAGAGCGGATCATTACTTCCGCGCAGCAGGCGGATATTACTGTCGGCGACGGCAGCCATGTCATCAACTTCTGCGCCAATAACTACCTTGGCCTGGCTAACCACCCTGAACTAATTGCCGCCGCTAAAGCAGGTATGGATTCTCACGGCTTTGGGATGGCGTCAGTGCGTTTTATTTGCGGGACTCAGGACAGCCACAAAGTGCTGGAGCAAAAACTGGCAGATTTCCTCGGCATGGAAGATGCCATTCTCTATTCGTCCTGCTTTGACGCCAACGGTGGGCTGTTTGAAACGCTGCTGGGTGCCGAAGATGCGATTATTTCCGACGCGCTGAATCACGCTTCCATTATTGATGGCGTACGCCTGTGCAAAGCGAAGCGTTTTCGCTATGCCAATAACGATATGCAGGAACTGGAAGCCCGTCTGAAAGAGGCGCGTGAGGCCGGGGCGCGTCACGTGCTGATTGCCACCGATGGCGTATTTTCTATGGACGGGGTGATCGCCAACCTGAAAGGGGTCTGCGATCTGGCGGATAAATACGATGCGCTGGTGATGGTGGATGACTCCCACGCGGTCGGTTTTGTCGGCGCGAACGGTCGTGGCACGCATGAATACTGCGAGGTGATGGGCCGCGTGGACATCATCACCGGGACGCTGGGCAAGGCGCTCGGCGGCGCATCCGGCGGCTATACCGCCGCGCGTAAGGAAGTGGTTGAGTGGCTGCGCCAGCGTTCACGTCCGTATCTGTTCTCCAACTCGCTGGCTCCGGCGATTGTTTCCGCGTCTATTAAAGTGCTGGAAATGCTGGCTTCCGGCGCAGAACTGCGTGACCGCCTGTGGGCCAATGCCCGTCTGTTCCGCGAGAAAATGTCGGCGGCAGGCTTTACCCTGGCCGGGGTCGATCACGCCATTATCCCGGTGATGTTAGGTGACGCGACAGTGGCACAGAACTTTGCCCGTGAACTGCAAAAAGAAGGTATTTACGTCACCGGTTTCTTCTATCCGGTGGTGCCGAAAGGCCAGGCGCGTATTCGCACTCAGATGTCGGCGGCGCATACGCCTGAACAAATTGAACGTGCGGTGGCAGCCTTTACCCGCATCGGTAAACAACTGGGCGTGATTGCCTGAGGATCGAAGATGAAAGCGTTATCGAAACTGAAAGCGGAAGAAGGCATCTGGATGACTGACGTACCGAAACCGGACGTCGGGCATAACGATCTGCTGATTAAAATTCGCAAGACCGCCATCTGCGGCACCGATGTGCATATTTATAACTGGGATGAGTGGTCGCAAAAAACCATCCCGGTTCCCATGGTGGTCGGCCATGAATATGTCGGTGAAGTAGTCGGCATTGGTCAGGAAGTGAAAGGCTTTAAAATTGGCGACCGCGTTTCGGGCGAAGGGCACATTACCTGCGGCTATTGTCGTAACTGTCGCGGTGGCCGCACGCATCTGTGCCGTAATACCGTCGGCGTGGGGGTGAACCGTCCCGGCTGCTTCGCCGAGTATCTGGTGATCCCGGCCTTCAACGCGTTCAAAATTCCCGACAATATTTCCGACGACCTGGCGTCTATTTTTGACCCGTTCGGTAATGCGGTTCATACGGCGCTGTCGTTTGATCTGGTTGGCGAAGACGTGCTGGTATCCGGCGCGGGTCCGATTGGCATCATGGCTGCGGCCGTGGCAAAACACGTCGGCGCGCGTAACGTAGTGATTACTGATGTGAATGAATACCGTTTGGAACTGGCGCGTAAAATGGGCGTCACTCGCGCGGTGGATGTCTCTAAAGAAAAATTAAGCGATGTCATGGCCGAGCTGGGGATGACCGAAGGCTTCGACGTGGGCCTGGAAATGTCCGGCGCGCCGCCAGCGTTTCGTTCTATGCTCGACACCATGAACCACGGCGGGCGTATCGCCATGCTGGGTATTCCACCATCGGATATGTCAATCGACTGGAATAAAGTGATCTTTAAGGGGCTGTTTATCAAAGGCATCTACGGACGCGAGATGTTTGAAACATGGTATAAGATGGCGGCACTGATCCAGTCGGGCCTCGACCTGTCACCGATTATCACCCACCGTTTCCCGATTGATGAGTTCCAGCAGGGATTTGACGAGATGCGTTCCGGGCGTTCCGGGAAAGTGATCCTGAGCTGGGATTAATATCCGGCGCTACAGTGCGCCGTTTGTCCCCGGTGGCGCTGCGCTTACCGGGGCTACGGTTTGGTGTTTAACGCGGGCCGGGTTTGGTGTTTAACGTGGGGTGGATGTGGTTTTTTCCCCGATTGTAGGCCGGATAAGCGTAGCGCCATCCGGCATTTTACGGTGGGGCCGCCCGTCAGGCGTGAGATTTAGACTTGCCCCGTAACCGGCGTGAAAGCTTACGGAAATCCTCTTTTAGCCGGATCAGCCGATACACCGCACCGTGACCTTCCACCTCAAGATGGTATTTTTTCCGCAGGGTCAAAATATCGTTTGCCTGGCATACGCGCATACTGCCGCGACAGGAAAGATCGATAATCTTCAGATCCCCCTCCGGCGTGCGAATGAAATTCCCGGCGTGAATATCATTGGATGCCAGCCCTGCACGATGCAGCGCCAGAATACAATTTTTAATCTCCTCACGATTCGATTCGTCAATGGCTTTCAGCGGCGTTCCTTCAATATACTCATGAAGGGTAAACACATTTTCACATTCACGGCCGACCATTTTCTCCGCTACATAATAGAGATCTGCCGTTCCGGTATACCCCTGCTCAATGGCGCGATCGGTGGCGTAAATCAGCTTCGAGAAAAACGGGCCGGAGAGATAATTCTGTAGCCGTTTCTCAAGGCGCTTATCTTTCTCGCGATCGTTTTTAAGGATGTATTTTTTACCGTCATATTCCACAACGGCCACTGTTCTGTCCGCATTACCACTGCCCAACGATACCGACGGCAATTCGCCAGCCAGATACCGTTTTACTATCTCGCCAAAGCGGACGCCTGAGTCCTTCTCGTAAATGGTGAAGCCGTTTTCTTTACTGGTAACGATGGACATATCACTTCCGGTCGGGTGGTTACATGCAAGGGTAATAATGACTTGCAGGATTATACCCTAACCCGAAACGGCCTGCTGTCGTCAAAACTTAACAATAAGTGATTATTCTTAATCTGGATTTATTTTCAATCTGAAAATCAAGAGGATACGTAAAGCGCTTTAGCGCTTAAGTCTTTCTTAAGGAATAACGGGTAAAACGTAGCCGCATATCCATTGTTAAGCAGGTAATTACTATGATGATTCGCTCAGGCAAACTTAGCGTCATTATCCCTCTCTATAATGCGGGCGAGGCCTTCGCTGCCTGTATGGAGTCGCTGGTGGCTCAGAGCTGGAGCGCTCTGGAAATTATTATTGTTAATGATGGTTCAACGGACTGTTCTGTCGACATCGCGCAACGCTATGCGGAAAAATACCCGCATATTCAGCTTATTACCCAGGCCAATGCCGGAGCCTCCGTGGCGCGTAATCGCGGTATGGAAGCCGCAACGGGGGAATACGTCGCGTTCGTCGATGCGGACGATCTTACTTATCCCCATATGTACGAAACGCTAATGACGATGGCGTTGCAGGATAATCTGGACGTGGCGCAGTGCAATGCCGACTGGTGTGATAGCGCGACCGGCGACTGCTGGCAATCGATCCCGCTGGACCGCCTGCGTTCAACGGATGTGCTAAGCGGCCCGGACTGGCTGCGGATGGCGCTGGCTTCCCGGCGCTGGACGCACGTGGTCTGGATGGGGGTTTATCGCCGTCAGATGCTGGAAGCGTGCGGGCTAACTTTCGTACCCGGCCTGCATCACCAGGATATTTTATGGTCTACCGAGTGTATGTTTAATGCCCGGCGCGTGCGCTATACCCAGGAGTGTCTGTATAAATACTTCCTGCACGACGCCTCGGTAAGCCGCCTCAAACGTCAGGGGCAAAAAAATCTGGCCTACCAGCGTCATTATATGAAGATCACCCGCCTGCTGGAGAAACTGAACCGCGACTATGCCGGGAAGATTACCATCTATCCTGAGTTTCATCAGCAGATCGTTTACGAAGCGTTGCGCGTGTGTCATTCAGTTCGCAAAGAGCGCGACCCGATGATCCGCCAGCGGATGATTGCCGAGATTTTCACCTCCGGCATGTATAAGCGGATGGTGAAGAGCGTGCGCAGTCCGAAGCTGGCGTATCAGGCGCTGTTATGGTCGGCGCGACTGTGGAAATGGCGCGACCGTAAACTGTGCATCCGCCGTCTCGCCCGCGAAGCGGTGAATCTGCGCTAAGCGGACGACCTTATTTCTGGCGATTCCAGCCCTGCCACTGGTGCTGAAAATACTGTACCAGTGTGCTCTGGCTAATGCTCTCACTCAGCACGCTGAAGAAGCGCGTCGCGTACACCGGCTCGGTTTTCTGCTTCGACTTGCACAGTTTCACGCCGTGGAATGGATTGCGCGGCGTGTCCGGCGTGTTATTTTTCGGCGGCGCGGTATTTGGTGTCGAGGTGTCAACCTGCGGTTCGTTCAGCAGGTCACTCGGGCGCACCAGGGTAATATCTGACGGCAGGTTATAGACCATTTGTTGCAGCACGCGGACGGTGGTCGGATGCGGATGTCCGATAGCAATCGCCGAACCATGCCGCCGTGCCTGCTCAACCGCACGCGTAAACTGAACGCGGATGTCCGCCTCTTTTTGTGAGTCGTCCAGAAAAACCTTACGCTTAATCACTTTAACGCCGGTCCCGCTGGCGGCGCGCATTGACTGGCTGTTGCCGATGGTCATGCTGTCGAGAAAATAAA
Source organism: Superficieibacter electus (assembly GCF_002915575.1). Lineage (GTDB taxonomy): Bacteria > Pseudomonadota > Gammaproteobacteria > Enterobacterales > Enterobacteriaceae > Superficieibacter > Superficieibacter electus. Next base: position 183,487 of record NZ_PQGD01000009.1, on the reverse strand, counting down.
GGTTATAGTGACTCAGCGCCTGCATCACTTTCTGCATACCGAACAGGCTGGAGGTCATGGCGCTGCCCATATGGTTGTTCAGCCCCACGGCGTAAGGAACATCGTCTACCGCCTCACGTACGATGCGCTCAATTTCAGCGCTGCTCATCTCCGGGCGCAGGGTATCTTTTTCCAGCGGCTGTTTGCTGAGCGGAGCCATCGGCAGATGGATTAGCACTTCATGACCGTTATTGTGCGCTTTGGTCGCCATTTCACGGGCGTGCGGTGCGTTAGGTAACACGGCGACGCTAATGGCAGAAGGGAGGGCCAGCACCTGATTTTCAGTCTGCGGCCGGTAGCCGAAATCATCAATCACAATAGCGAGTTTACCTGCGTAAACCGGTGCGACAACAGTGAATATTATGGCGGTACAAATCATCATTCGACGAAACTGAAGCAAAACTTATCTTCCCAACCACGGCAGTGGATTGACCGCCTGACCCTGGCGGCGAATTTCGAAATAGAGCGACGGTCGGCCCTGACCCCCGCTGTTGCCCACAAGTGCAATTGCCTGACCGGCACGCACCTGCGTTCCTACGCTGACCAGCGCGCTCTGATTATAGCCGTAAAGACTCATATCGCCTTTGCCGTGTTCGACCACGACCACCAGACCGTAGCCCTGGAGCCAGTCGGCGAGGATTACGCGCCCATCGGCAATGGCTTTAACTTCGGAGCCTTCAGACGCGCCGATAACCATCCCCTTCCAGCGTAGCTCCCCCTGAAGTTGCTCGCCATAGCGATGCAGGGTAGGGCCGCGTACCGGCCAGTACGCCTGGCCGCGCGGTGAGCCGAGCCCGCCGGTGCGGGACATCAGCGAGCGTTCGCTTTCGGTCGGTTTATAGGTGGTGCCTTTGCTGGTAGCTTCTTTCTGACGGTTGCGCACGGCTTCCGCTTCGCGGGCTTCCTGTTCGGCACGGGCTTTCGCTGCCGCCGCCGCACGCGCAATGCTGTTACGCAGCCGCGATTCGTTGGCCCGCATCTCGCTTAGCTGCTGTTGGCCCTGCTGAATGGACGACTCCAGACCGGTGAGCGTTTTTTTACGCTCGTTGCGCGCCTGCTCAAGCTTTGCCTGTTGAGCGCGCTGCTCGTAAAGCAGAGTTTGCTGCTGGCTTTGTTTGTCTTCAAGCTCGGCTTTTTGCGAGTCGACCTCGGCGCGAGTTTGCTTGAGCTGGGCGATGGTTTCCTGACGCGCCTGATTCAGATAGCCAAAGTAAGCCTGCAAACGCTGCCCGCGCTGGCCCTCTTCGCCGCTGAGGACGAACTGTAGACCGGAGTGCTCTCCCTGACGGAAGGCGGCATCAAGCTGCGCGGCAAGATTGCGTTCCTGCGCCGCGCGCTGCTGTTCAAGGCGGGCGATGGACGCGTTCATGTCGGCGATTTGTTTATTCAACTGGGCGAGGCTGTTTTCGGTTTCCCGCAACTTACGGGCGGCGGCGGCAATCGCTTCTTCCTGCTGTTTGAGCTGGTTAAGCAACGCGGCACGCTGCTGCTGCTGTTTTTGCACCGCACGCTGTTTGGCCGCAATATCGGCCTGAATACTTTTTAGCTGGTCGCGATCGTCGGCGTGGGCAGAAAAGGCGCACAGCAATACGCCAGCGCTCAGTGCGCTGGCGTAAAGTACGGATCTGACCGCTGTCACGATCCGTTTATTTGAAAACATCACCGTTCCCCTCATGGGGAGGGATTATTCCACGATGAACAGCGGCTTACCAGTCATCTGTTGCGGGATTTCCATTCCCATCAGCGTCAGCATGGTCGGCGCGATGTCAGAAAGCTTGCCGCCCTCTACTGCCGTCACGGTTTTATCGCCGACATAAATCAGAGGAACCGGAAGGTTGGTGTGGGCTGTATGGGCCTGACCGGTAGACGGATCGCGCATTTGTTCTGCGTTACCGTGGTCAGCAGTGATCAGCAGTTGTCCGCCAACGGACTCCACCGCTTTCGTCACCTGCTCCACGCAGTGATCCAGCGCTTCAACCGCTTTGATGGCGGCTTCCATCACGCCGGTATGACCCACCATGTCGCCGTTCGGATAGTTACAAATGATGGTGTCATACTTACCGCTTTCGATGGCAGCAACCAGTTTTTCGGTCAGCTCGGCAGAGCTCATTTCCGGTTGCAGATCGTAAGTTGCCACTTTTGGCGAGTTGATGAGAATGCGTTCTTCACCTTTAAACGGTTCTTCTACGCCGCCATTAAAGAAGAAGGTTACGTGCGCATATTTCTCCGTTTCGGAGATGCGTAACTGGGTTTTATCATTTTTCGCCATCCATTCGCCGTAGGTGTTCTCCAGCGAAGACGGCGGATAAGCGACGGCGGTTTTAATGTCGGCCGCGTATTCCGTCAGCATGACAAAATCACCGAGTTTCACGTTTTTCTTACGGGCGAAGCCGTCGAAATCGGCATTAACAAACGCGCGGGTGATTTCACGGGCACGGTCGGCTCGGAAGTTCATGAAAATCAGCGCGTCGCCGTCTTGCATCGCCGCATCGGCCTGGCCTTCAGCGCGGATCACAGTGGCTTTCACGAATTCATCGTTTTCATCGCGCGCATAGGCAGCCTCAAGGCCAGCTACAGCGGTATCAGCCTGGAAATCGCCTTTAGCCTGGGTCAACAGGTCATACGCCTGTTCAACGCGATCCCAGCGGTTGTCGCGATCCATCGCATAGTAACGGCCAATGATGGACGCTACGCGACCTTTACCCAGCGCGGCAAATTTGTCTTCAAAGGTTTTCAGGGAGCCTTCAGCGCTGCGTGGCGGCGTGTCGCGACCGTCGAGGAAAGCGTGCAGGTAGATTTTCTCTGCGCCGCGTTCTGCGGCCAGTTCCACCATCGCCAGAATGTGATCTTCATGGCTGTGAACACCCCCTGCAGAAAGCAGGCCAATAATGTGCACGGCTTTGCCTGCGGCGCTGGCTTTATCTACCGCTGCGGTCAGGACCGGATTAGCGAAGAAAGTGCGTTCTTTAATTTCGACATCCAGGCGGGTCAGGTCCTGGTAAACAATGCGGCCTGCGCCAAGGTTAACGTGACCCACTTCCGAGTTGCCCATCTGACGGTCCGGCAGACCCACTTCCAGCCCGGAGGCGTCGATCAGCGTATGCGGCCGTTTTGCCCACAGGGCATCCATTACCGGAGTTTTTGCAGCGGAAATGGCGTTATCCTGCTTATCTTCGCGATAACCATAGCCATCCAGAATCACCAATACCATTGGTTTTTTAGACATCGACATTGCGACAACCTCATGCTCATGAGCCAAAAAAATTTGCCTAATATTACTTCAACTGAATCGATTAAATAGCCGCAGAAGATCAAAGAAAGCGGCTGCATGGCTCCCCAATTGCGTTACAGGCGACAAATTTTTCCGTGATGTGCCGCAGAAAATGCATAACATCACGCTCGCTGGCTGTATTTGCCACACTGCGCAGGTATACTCCTTCCCTGGTTTTTCAATCACTACGTCGGGAGTTGTTACCCCCATGCAAGAAATTATGCAATTTGTTAGCCGTCACCCCATACTGTGTATCGCATGGGTGGCATTGCTGGTGGCCGTACTGTTCACCACTTTTAAAGGCCTCACCTCTAAAGTGAAGACCATTACGCGCGGTGAAGCGACCCGTCTGATTAATAAAGAAGATGCCGTTGTGGTAGACCTGCGCCAGCGTGACGACTTCCGTAAGGGCCATATTGCCGGTTCTGTTAACGTGCTGCCTGCCGACATCAAAGCAAATAACGTCGGCGAGCTTGATAAACACAAAGACAAACCCATTATTGTTGTAGATGGTACAGGTATGCAGGCCCAGGAATCAGCGAGTGCGCTGACCAAAGCCGGCTATGAAAAAGTCTTCGTACTGAAAGAAGGCGTTGCTGGCTGGAGCGGTGAAAACCTGCCTCTGGTACGCGGCAAATAACCCGGAGAGACAAATATGGCCAATATTGAGATCTACACCAAAGCCACCTGCCCGTTTTGCCACCGCGCAAAAGCGCTGCTGAACAGCAAAGGCGTGACGTTTGAAGAGCTGCCGATTGATGGCGATGCGCACAAACGCGAGGAAATGATCCAACGCAGCGGCCGCACCACCGTCCCACAGATTTTTATTGATGCGCAGCACATTGGCGGCTGTGACGACTTGTATGCGCTTGACGCACGTGGTGGACTGGAGCCTCTGCTGCGCTAACGTATACACCACATCATTCAGGATGGCATCAGGGATGCAATCGGAAGGATGACGTATATTTTAAGGACAACACTTAAGGGTTTTTCACATGTCAGAACAAAATAATACTGAGATGGCTTTTCAGATCCAGCGTATCTATACCAAAGACATCTCTTTCGAAGCGCCTAACGCGCCGCACGTTTTTCAAAAGGACTGGCAGCCGGAAGTTAAACTGGATCTGGATACCGCATCCAGCCAGCTGGCTGAAGGTGTTTACGAAGTGGTACTGCGTGTAACCGTTACCGCCTCTCTCGGCGAAGAAACCGCGTTCCTGTGCGAAGTCCAGCAGGGCGGTATTTTCTCCATTGAAGGCATTGAAGGCACTCAGATGGCGCATTGCCTCGGCGCATACTGCCCGAACATTCTGTTCCCGTATGCCCGCGAATGCATCACCAGCCTGGTTTCCCGCGGTACGTTCCCGCAACTGAACCTTGCGCCGGTTAACTTTGATGCGCTGTTTATGAACTATTTGCAGCAGCAGGCAGGCGAAGGTACTGAAGAACATCAGGATGCCTGATGAGCGAAAGTAACGCTTCAATGACGGTGATCGGTGCTGGCTCGTACGGCACCGCTCTTGCCATTACCCTGGCAAGAAATGGCCACCAGGTTGTGCTGTGGGGCCACGATCCAAAACATATCGCGATGCTGGAGCACGATCGCTGCAACGTCGCGTTTCTTCCCGATGTCCCTTTCCCGGACACGCTGCGCCTTGAGAGCGACCTGGCCGCTGCGCTGGCCGCCAGCCGCAATATTCTGGTGGTGGTGCCGAGCCATGTCTTCGGTGAAGTGCTGCGCCAGATCAAGCCGCTGATGCGCCCTGACGCGCGTCTGGTATGGGCAACGAAGGGGCTGGAAGCCGAAACCGGACGCCTGTTGCAGGATGTCGCCCGTGAAGCGCTGGGTGATGCTATTCCGCTGGCGGTAATTTCCGGTCCGACTTTTGCGAAAGAGCTGGCGGCGGGTTTGCCGACGGCAATCTCCCTGGCTTCCACCGATCCGGTTTTTTCCGACGATCTCCAGCAGCTTTTACACTGCGGAAAAAGCTTCCGCGTCTACAGCAACCCGGATTTCATCGGCGTACAGCTGGGCGGGGCAGTGAAAAACGTTATCGCCATTGGCGCAGGCATGTCGGACGGTATTGGCTTTGGTGCCAACGCCCGTACCGCCCTGATCACCCGTGGGTTGACCGAGATGTCGCGCCTGGGCGCAGCGCTGGGTGCCGATCCTGCCACCTTTATGGGCATGGCGGGCCTGGGCGATCTGGTGCTGACCTGTACTGACAATCAGTCGCGTAACCGCCGTTTTGGCATGATGCTCGGCCAGGGCATGGATGTGCAGGGCGCACAGGACAAAATAGGCCAGGTGGTTGAAGGTTACCGCAATACCAAAGAAGTCCGCGCGCTGGCGCACCGCTTTGGGGTAGAGATGCCAATAACTGAGGAAATTTATCAGGTATTGTATTGCGGAAAAAATGCCCGCGAGGCAGCATTGACCTTATTAGGTCGGTCGCGCAAGGACGAGCGCAGCAGCAACTAACCACAGGGAATACCGTTATCTCAGATACGGCCAGCAGAGAACTGGCCGATCGTATTAATCCGTCTGGAGTCAGCAATGCCGTGTGAAGAACTGGATATCGTCTGGAACAATATTAAAGCCGAAGCAAGAGCGCTGGCAGATTGCGAGCCGATGCTGGCCAGTTTTTATCACGCGACGTTACTCAAGCATGAAAACCTTGGCAGCGCATTAAGCTATATGCTGGCCAATAAGCTGGCGTCGCCAATTATGCCCGCCATCGCTATTCGCGAGGTGGTGGAAGAGGCCTACGCAGCAGACCCGGAGATGATTGCCTCCGCCGCCTGCGATATTCAGGCCGTGCGCACTCGCGACCCGGCAGTGGATAAATACTCCACGCCGTTACTCTACCTGAAAGGCTTTCACGCGTTGCAGGCGTACCGCATCGGCCACTGGCTGTGGCATCAGGGCCGTCAGGCACTCGCCATTTTCCTGCAAAATCAGGTGTCCGTTTCTTTTCAGGTGGATATTCATCCGGCGGCCACCATTGGGCACGGGATCATGCTCGATCACGCGACCGGGATTGTGGTTGGCGAGACGGCGGTCATTGAAAACGATGTCTCTATTCTGCAATCGGTAACGCTGGGCGGGACCGGTAAAACCAGCGGCGACCGCCATCCGAAGATCCGCGAAGGGGTGATGATCGGCGCGGGCGCGAAAATCCTTGGCAACATTGAAGTTGGACGCGGCGCAAAAATTGGCGCGGGTTCCGTGGTATTGCAACCGGTACCGCCGCATACCACCGCCGCAGGCGTCCCGGCGCTTATCGTCGGCAAGCCGGAGTCGGATAAACCGGCAATGGATATGGACCAGCATTTTAGTGCGCATAACGGGTTTGAGTACGGGGACGGGATTTAACGCTTCTCACTGGCATTCGCTCATTACATCCGCCTGCCCGGTGGCGCTGCGCTTACCGGACCTGGGGTATGTGGACCATACGGCACTTCTGTAGGCCGGGCAAACGCAGTGTCGCCCGGCATGACGTACACCCTGGCCAATATCAGTTTCTCAACACCGCGCCCGAATACCCCAGCTGTCGCCAGGCTTCATACACTACGACCGACACCGCGTTAGACAAATTCATGCTGCGGCTGTCCGGCATCATCGGAATACGAATTTTTTGCTCCGCCGGTAATGCGTCAAGAATGCTGGCAGGCAGCCCGCGTGTTTCCGGGCCGAACATCAGATAATCTCCGTCCTGATAACTCACCGCGCTGTGCGCCGGCGTGCCCTTAGTGGTTAACGCGAACAGGCGCTGTGGCTTTTGTGCTTCAACAAAGGCGGCATAATTGTGATGGCGCGTGACGGCGGTAAATTCGTGGTAATCCAGCCCGGCGCGGCGCAGGCGTTTGTCGTCCCACGCAAAGCCCATCGGCTCAATGATATGCAGACGAAAGCCGGTATTGGCGCACAGACGGATGATGTTTCCCGTATTCGGCGGGATTTCTGGTTCGAATAACACGATGTTCAGCATACTGCCCCCTTAAATTGCGGGGGCAGAATAGCAGATATTTTCATTTTTCCGCAGCCAGATACGCCTTTTATTGCTGGCCGGAATATCCTCTTTATGAACTCTTCTATCGCGCATTTTCCGGCCACGTTGAGCGACGTTTCAGCGTACAGGATACGGACGGCTCCCTCTCCCTGAGGGAGAGGGCTGGGTGAGGGGAATTACGCCGCATCGCCGTGCGTCAGTGGCGCAAGCGCGTTGGGCAGGTCTTTTCCCAGCTCGCGCACCAGCGAATCCTCAGTGATCTCCTGAATCGATTTCGCCCCGGTCAGCGTCATTGCTACCCGCATTTCTTTCTCAATCAGATTCAGCAGATTGGCGACCCCAGCCTGCCCGTGCGTCGCCAGCGCATAAAGATACGCACGACCAAGCAGTACGGTATCTGCACCCAGTGCGATCATCCGCACCACGTCGAGGCCGTTACGAATGCCGCTGTCGGCGAGAATAGCGATGTCGCCTTTCACCGCGTCGGCAATGGCGGGCAGGGCGCGTGCAGAGGAAAGCACGCCGTCAAGCTGACGGCCGCCGTGGTTGGAAACCACGATCCCGTCCGCGCCAAAGCGTACCGCGTCGCGGGCGTCGTCCGGATCGAGTATCCCCTTGATCACCATCGGCCCGTCCCAGAATTCGCGAATCCATTCGAGGTCTTTCCAGGAGATAGACGGATCGAAGTTGTTCGCCAGCCAGCCGATATAATCTTCAAGCCCGGTCGGCTTGCCAAGATAGGTCGAGATATTGCCCAAATCGTGCGGGCGGCCATTAACGCCAACGTCCCACGCCCACTGCGGGTGAGTTACCGCCTGCCAGTAGCGGCGCAGCGCGGCATTGGCACCGCTCATACCGGAGTGGGCGTCACGATAGCGCGCGCCCGGCGTCGGCATATCGACGGTAAACACCAGCGTGGAGCAGCCCGCCGCCTTCGCCCGCTCCAGCGCATTACGCATAAACCCACGATCGCGCAGGACGTAGAGCTGGAACCACATAGGGCGTTTGAGGGTTGGCGCGACCTCTTCAATCGGACACACGGACACGGTGGAGAGGGTAAACGGAATGCCTTTCGCGTCCGCTGCTGCCGCGGCCTGAACTTCCCCTCGACGGGCGTACATTCCGCACAGGCCAACCGGGGCCAGCGCCACCGGCATAGAGAGTTTTTCGTTAAACAGCGTGGTTTCAAGGCTCAGATCGGACATATTTTTCAGCACGCGCTGGCGCAGGGCAATTTGCGACAGATCTTCCACATTGCGGCGCAGGGTATATTCGGCATAAGCGCCGCCGTCGATATAATGAAACAAGAACGGCGGCAGGATGCGTTGCGCGGCGGCGCGATAGTCGCTGGCGGCGGAAATAATCATGATTTAGTCTCCCTTGTATTATCGTTCTGATCGCCGGGCAGGCGGGTAATTCGCGCCTGACGGGCCTGATCTTCATCGAAGCGTTTAATCGTGGTGTGGACGAATTTGAGGTGCGCCATCATCGCCTTGCGTGCGCCGTCGGCGTCACCAGCGAGGATGGCGTCCATCACCGCCTGGTGCTGTTCGGTCAGGCAGGCAAAAACGGGTGGCACCAGATACATGCGCTGGCGGCTCTGTTTGACCGAGGACTGCAGCAAGTCAAAGAAGCCGCGCATGGTTTGCAGCAGCACAACGTTATGGGAAGCCTCGGCAATCGCGAGATGAAAACGGACATCCGCCTGCGAGGCCAGATCCGGGTCTTCGCCCAGCGTGGCGTCAAAGCAGAGCCTGATCTTCTCTTTGTCCGCCGTCGTGGCACGCAGCGCCGCGTGCCCCGCGGTGCTGGCCTCAATGGCGTGGCGGGCTTCCAGAATGTCGAAACTGTAATCCGGATCGTCCGCCAGTAGCGTTTTTAACGGCTGAACGATATTTTGCTCAGACCAGCTTTCATGTTGCCAGCGGACAAACGTCCCGCCACCGCGACGGCTTAACAGCAGCCCTTCGCTGTTAAGCCGGGCAATCGCTTCGCGCAGGGAATTGCGCGATACCCCAAGCTGTACGGCGAGCTGGCGTTCAGCGGGCAAACGCATGCCCGCCTCCAGTTGCTGTTCTTCAATCATCGCCCGCAGACGGTCGGCAACATGGTCCGCCAGGCGTTTTGGCATCACTATCACGGTATCATCCAGGTTAAAACATAGGCCTGAAGCGTGGTGATCACGCCCACCATACAGGTGAAAATCAGGCTGTGTTTGACGGTAAAGCGGAACAGATCCGACTCCTTGCCGACCAGCCCTACCGCAGCACAGGCAATGGCGATGGACTGCGGAGAAATCATCTTGCCGGTCACGCCACCGGTGGTGTTCGCTGCAACCAGCAGGATGTCCGAGACGCCGATTTGTTGCGCGGCAGTGGCCTGAAGCGCGGCAAACAGCGCGTTTGATGAGGTATCCGAACCGGTCAGGAATACCCCCAGCCAGCCGAGGAACGGCGAGAAGAAGGTAAACGCGTGGCCGGTGTGCGCCAGCGCCAGCGCCAGCGTCGACGACAACCCGGAGTAGTTGGAAATAAACGCGAAAGCCAGCACCATCCCAATTGAGTAAATCGGCAATGCCAGTTCTTTCAGCGTGCTGCCGAATGTGTGCAGCGCCGCGCCCGGCTTCATCTTTAACCAAAGGATAGACAACAATGCGGCAAACAGGATCGCCGTGCCGGTGGCGGAGAACCAGTCAAACTTATAGACCGCGGCATAGGCGGTTGCCTCGTGGACGACAGGCGGCATACGAGCGACCAGCTTGTCGAGGAACGGCACCGGAACGTTGATCACCCAGTCATACATCGCGCCGCCGGGCGCGAAGAGGGCTTTAAACGGTGGGATGCTCCACAGCGTCACCGTTGCGGTCAGGAACAGGAACGGCGACCAGGCTCGCAGGATCTGCCCTGACGTATAACGGACACGGTCAACAGAAGGATCGACCTGTGCCGCGCCCATGTCGCCAAAGCGGAAAATACGCACGGGCTTCCAGCGCTTCAGGAACAGCGTCAGGCACACCAGCGACACCAGTGACGAGATGATGTCCGGCAGCTCCGGTCCAATAAAGTTGGAGCTTAAATACTGGGCGATTGCAAACGAGCCGCCCGCCACCATTACCGCAGGCCACGTCTCTTTCACGCCGCGCCAGCCGTCCATAATCGCCATGATCCAGAACAGCACAATGATGGTCAGGAACGGTAACTGACGGCCCACCATCTGCCCAATCTCAAAGCTATCCAGCCCCGTGACCTGCCCGGCAACCAGAATCGGAATACCCATTGCCCCGAACGCCACCGGTGCGGTGTTGACTATCAGGCACAGCCCGGCAGCGTACAGCGGATTAAAGCCGAGACCGACCAGCAGTGCGGCGGTGATGGCTACCGGTGCGCCAAAGCCCGCCGCCCCCTCGAGAAACGCGCCGAATGAAAACCCTACGATCAGCATTTGCAGGCGCTGGTCCGGGGTAATCGATAGAATCGACGAGCGGATAATGTCGAACTGGCCGGTTTTCACCGAAATCTTATAAACAAACACCGCAGCGATGATGATCCAGGCAATGGGCCACAGACCGTAGAAGAAGCCGTACACCACCGACGCCAGCGCGCGATCGACTGGCATTTTATAAAAGAATAACGCCACCAGCAGGGCAATAATCACTGTATAGGTGGCGGCGATGTAGCCTTTCAGTTTGAGCTTTATCAGCGCAAAGAAGAAAAAGAGAATCGGAAGCGAGGCGATCAGGCTCGATAGCCAGATGTTACCGGCCGGATCGTAATTTTGTTGCCAAAGATTCATGCAGGTCTCCTGAGGCCCACCGCTACCCAGCGCAGTGAGTCTGCGCTCATTGCTGCGTCACATTCTGTGTAAAAGTGGTCCTGCCAATATGAGGGTTTAGGGTCACGACAGTGAAAGGTTAACTAAATGTTATGGGTAAGCAACGTATGTGTGAGTATAAATTAAGGAATTGTGAAGTATGGGTGGGTTGAAGAGGGAATTGGTAGGGCCAATAGGGCGAGATGAATTGGCAACGTATACATAATACCTGAATGTTTAATGCCAGAGTTTGACTTTAGAGTAGGCCGGATAAGCGAAGCGTCATCCGGCAAATAACCCTGGGGATAAAGTAGGTTGTCACCTACGTCAAACTGCTGACAACGGTTATACCGTGGAATTATGCCTGGCGGCGCTTCGCTTGCACAGGCCTACGGGTTACGAATAACATATTGATGTTGATAGCTTTTTTACAGGCCGGGTAAGGCGAGGTCGCCGCCCGGCAAAACGGTGAACACAGTCGCAAAACAGGTTTGCCATCAACCTCAAGCAGGTTGTCACCTACTTGTTATTTTTTTCCGTAATAAATGAAGTTATTCGTCATCTTCCAGTTTTGCGTTTAAATCGATCTCAATATCCAACGTTAACTGGCAGGCCTGCTGCCATAATGCGGGATTAAGAGGGATAATACAGTCCCGCCTTATCGAAATGTCTTTATCTAAAAAACTGAGAAATGCGGCGATGGAATCGCTACTATTTCAACGGAGTAAAATGTCATTTTGCCTCCTGATAACTATCATGCGATTTATTAAAACTCCCCCTTCGCAAACCCCGTCACTTCTTTCAGTCCCATCTCACGGCCCAGCGCAGTCATCGGGTGCACGACAACCAGACCGCGGACGCTTTTTTTCAGCTTGCCCATATCGGCCTGCTCTTTCTTCGTGATGGCACGACGGAACGGCAGTTTGCTCAGCTTTTGCGCCTCTTTACTCAGCTTCTGACCGTGAACGTCACGCAGGCGGGCAATTTCGGTTTCCAGCGTTTCTTTCTCTTTTTCCAGCTCGGCGTATTTTTCAGCGCTCTCGACCAGCGACAGGCCTGCCTGCTGGTGGCGGATCAGATCTAGGCGATCGCTCAGGCGTTTGATTTCGTTTTTTTCGACTTCTTTCATAACAAATTAACTCTGAATCGGGATGATTGCGCTAAGGATACACCAATGCGCGGGAGGTTACTTCTGAAAGGCTTTTTTTAAGCTGATGCGGGAGATCAGCTCAGTCAGGGAAAGTACCATCGTGGAGCGAACAACCTGCTGATAACGCTGGTTTTGCATTGCCAGAAGCTCTGGGTCACTGTCGTCGAACTGCGGCTCGGGAGGCAGGGCGGTCACGCAGTGCAGCTCGCCAAACGGTCCGAGGATCTCATCGTCAGTAAACGTATATTCATTACCGTCGTGATTCAGCTCTTCGCGCAGCGCCATCAGTAGCTCTGCATCTTCGTATTCAGGCCGGCTGATAACACCAAGGCCATAAATAAGCTTCAGACGCACAGAAAGATCGCCCAGTGGACCATTGCCGTCCAGCAGCGGCTCAACCGCATATTTGACCGCGTAGTCATCTTTGCGGAACACCTGCATAACCAGAATATTGACCGCTTCGGTGAGGAGTTCAACGGCGGCAATCAAAAAGCTTCTTACGGTTTTGCCAGCATTCAGACGCTCAAGCACACGGTTTTCAAAGGCCTGGGTTTCTTCCATTATTGCCTGCATATCTGACAATCTAAAATGGTGGCGCAGAGTAGCCTGCGCCAGATCGGTCATCATTTGGTGGCGTTGTATTCAGCCACGGCTTTCTCAACAACTTCGCTATTCGCGTCGAGACCAGAAAGCTGTGCGAGAGCGTCCTGTGGGCCTTTTTCGTTGATAAGCGCAACCAGTTCCTGCGCCTGCGGGTCCTGCTCGCTACGATAATGCATCGCGGCAGCAATCCCTTTCACCAGATTCGCGTGCGGCAGATGATACTCCAGTGTGCCCAGCAGCGGTTTGATCAGACGATCCCCTGCGCTTAATTTACGCAGCGGCTGACGTCCTACGCGTTCAACATCATCTTTCAGGTACGGGTTTTCAAAGCGGCCGAGAATTTTGTGAATGTAGGCTGCATGCTTCTCGGCATCGAAACCGTAGCGCTTGATCAATACCGCGCCGCTCTCTTCCATCGCGCCCTGTACCACGGTGCGGATTTTTTTATCCAGAATGGCATCACGGATGGTTTGATGACCGGCAAGCTGGCCAAGGTAAGCGGTGATGGCGTGACCGGTGTTGAGGGTGAACAGTTTACGTTCTACGAAAGCCATCAGATTGTCGGTCAGCTCCATACCCGGAATGGTCGGCAGGTCACCTTTGAACTGGGTCTTATCAACAATCCATTCGCTGAAGGTCTCAACGGTCACTTCCAGCGGATCGTTAGTCGCAGAGGCTGATGGTGGCACAATACGGTCAACAGCCGAGTCAACAAAGCCGACATGCTCTTCAACCCACGCTTTATCCTCTTCCGCCAGCGCGGCGAAAACATGCCCTTTAAGCTGGGTGGTGCCGCGCACCATGTTTTCACAGGCAATGATGTTCAGCGGCGTAGTGATGCCCTGCGCTTTGCGTTTCGCCAGACCTTTAGCGATCGCCGGAGCAATACGCTCAAGCACCACCGGGCCGACGGCGGTTGTCACCAGATCAACCTGGGCTATCAAATCAACCACGTCATCACCAATGCTGCTGACGGCATTCACGCCAGAAACGGTATCGACCTGCTCATTTTCGCCAACCACGTGGACCTGATAGCTATGACGGGCATTCAGGGCGTCAAGAACCACCTGATTCACATCAGCGAATGTCAGCGCGATCCCCGCATCGGCAAGCAGTTTGCCAATGAAGCCACGACCGATATTACCTGCGCCAAAATGTAATGCTTTCATAGAAATAACCTTTATCAATGTTTTTACCCAAGAGGGCTGGGGTGAGGCACGTCCCTCACCCTAACCCTCTCCCGAGGGAGAGAGTCAGAGCCGCACCCCCGCAGAGGTGCGGCCAAACTTTACTTATTACCTGACAGCAGCGCCAGCACTTCGTCAACGCTCTGGGTCTGTGTCAGACGTTCGATGACGGTTTCATCATCCAGCGCGTTGGTCAGGCTGGTAATCACCTGAACGTGCTCGTTATTGCGCGCGGCGATACCAATCACCAGGCGGGCGATGTCGTCTTCTTCTTCACCAAAGCGGACGCCCTGCGGATACTGGCAGAATACCACACCGGTCTTCAGCACGCGGTCTTTCGCTTCCACTGTACCGTGCGGAACGGCGATGGACTCGCCAAGGTAGGTCGGGGTCAGTTTTTCACGGTCCAGCATCGCCTGAACATATTCAGGCTCAACGTAGCCGCCTTTCACCAGTTGTTCCCCGGCAAACAGAATCGCTTCTTCTTTAGTCGCCGCGGTGCGACCGAGGAAGATGTTTTCCGCGCCCAGTTTGAACAGGTTGTTGTCCGGCTGATCAAAGCTGTCCTGCAAGCTGGAGCGAACTTTCACTTCGTTATCCGTGTGACGCTGCGCAGCCACCAGACGTTCGGTGAGGCTGGTATACAGGCCGCTATCAAGGAAGTTGGTCAGCGAAATATGCTGCGCCTGCGGCACCTGACGCATTGCACGCTCGGTCAGATCGCGGTGGGTGATGACCAGGTCAACATCCGGCGGCAGGTTGTTAATCGCGGTATTGGTGACGGAAATATTGGTCAGGCCCGCGTCCTGCACTTTCTTACGCAGCACGCCCGCGCCCATGGCGCTGGAGCCCATACCGGCATCGCAGGCAACGATGATTTTACGCACGTGGCTCAGGTCGTTAGTGACATCGCCCGTTGCCAGCGGCGTTGCGCCTTTCGACTGGGCTTTCATGTCCTGTACGCGACGCGTGGCGGCTTCAATGTCGTCGTCTTCTTTCACTTTGCTGGTTTTGAGCAGGATAGCGGAAACCACGAAGGAGACGATCAGCGCAGCAACGATGGCCGCGATGTTAGCAAAATACGCGCCCTTCGGCGTCATCGCCAGCACGGCCAGGATGGAGCCCGGAGACGCCGGAGACACCAGGCCGCCGTTCAGCATGGTCAGGGTGAACACACCAGTCATACCGCCGAGGATAACGGCAAGCAGCAGACGCGGGTTCATCAGCACATACGGGAAGTAGATTTCGTGGATACCACCGAGGAAATGGATGATTGCCGCACCGCCCGCAGACTGTTTAGCGCTGCCGCGACCAAAGAACATGTACGCCAGCAGTACGCCCATACCCGGACCCGGGTTAGCTTCAATCAGGAAGAAGATAGACTTGCCGAGGTCGTGAGACTGCTGAATACCCAGCGGTGAGAAAATACCGTGGTTGATGGCGTTGTTGAGGAACAGGATTTTCGCCGGCTCAACAAAAATAGACGCCAGCGGCAGCATTTCATGGACCACCATGAAGTTAACGCCGGCTGCCAGCACTTTGGACAGCACTTCAACCGCAGGGCCAATGCCAAGGAATGCCAGAATCGCGAGGATCATCCCGATGATGCCAGCGGAGAAGTTATTCACCAGCATTTCAAAACCGGACTTGATCTTACCGTCTACCCACATATCAAAACGTTTGATCGCCCAGCCGCCCAGCGGACCGGCAATCATTGCGCCGAGGAACATCGGCATATCGGCACCGACGATCACGCCCATGGTCGTGATAGCACCAACTACGCCGCCGCGATCGCCGCCCACCAGACGACCACCGGTATAACCGATAAGCAGCGGCAGCAGATAGGTGATCATCGGGCCAACCAGTTTCGCCAGCGTTTCGTTAGGCAACCACCCTGTTGGAATAAATAACGCGGTGATAATACCCCACGCGATAAACGCGCCGATATTTGGCATCACCATGTTGCTGAGGAAACGACCAAAGCTTTGCACTCTGATCTTGATATCGGATGACATAAAACACCCCTTCTTATGTGTACTGTCGCGAGGCTGGAAGCCCGTGTTTTTTGTTAAAATGGCGGCAGAGGTAGCCGTACCCTGTTGATGATGCGAAATCTGGCACTTAAACCTTCAACTGTCCAGAGAGCCCCCTTTTATGTGATGTGGATCACTTAAACACAGGGGGTTAACGACTGTTTGTAGTGATTCCGATCACAAATAACATGTGTAAAAAAAGAACATAGCGCTAAAAAGGGCCACCATCGGGGCGTTAATGTGATGTTAATCACACTTTTAATCTCCCTTTTTGTGAATTATTTGTGAGTTAGATCACAAGATATTTTTGTCAGGATTTTTCCGAGTGTGATCAAACGCAAATTGCGCTGTGGTCAAAATTTGCGCTGTAATTTTCTTACCGCCTGACTCACCCGTGAAACCATCGCCACAAAACATGTCACTGCGATGACAGCAAAAAAATTAGTGATGTCGCTCACTAAACGCACCAGCCGGTGTTGGCATTTTGACCAAATGATCGGAATAATAATTTCATAAAGAATTTTATAAACTGAAACTTTAATTTCTTTCGCCAACACCAGGGAACACTATGAGCACATTATTTTCCGGAGCACAGAATCTGGGTAAATCGTTTATGCTGCCTATCGCCGTTTTACCCGCAGCCGGTATGCTGCTGGGTTTTGGCGGCGTGTTCACCAATCCGGTTACAATCTCTACCTACGCTTTTCTCGACAACAACGTCGTACAGGCCATCTTCACCGTCATGAAACTTTGCGGCAGCGTGGTTTTCGATAACCTCGCTCTCCTGTTCTCCGTGGGAATTGCGGTCGGGCTGGCCCGAAGCGATAAAGGCACGGCAGGTCTGGCAGCCGTGCTGTGTTTTCTGGTGATGAATAAAGCCATTAACGCGTCACTACTGCTGACGGGAACGCTGGCGACGGATAACCTTGCGGCGGCGGGGCAGGCCAGTGTACTGGGGATCACCACGCTGCAGACCGGCGTCATGGGCGGCATTATGTCTGGTTTGCTGACCTCATGGGTGCATGCCCGCTATGGTAAAACCGAGTTGCCCACGCTGCTGGCTTTTTTCAGCGGTTCGCGCTTCGTACCCATCGTTACCTCCTTTTTTGCCATCTTTCTCGGCGTCGCGCTGTTCTGGCTCTGGCCACCCATCCAGGCGGGTATCAGCCATATGGGCGGGCTGGTAGAGAAAACGGGATATGTCGGCACCCTGTTTTACGGCATGATCCTCAAATGCCTGATTCCATTAGGCCTGCATCACCTTTTTTATCTGCCGTTCTGGCTGACCAGCGTAGGCGGCGAGGCGGTCGTCAACGGTCATGTCGTCGAAGGCACGCAGAAAATCTTTTTTGCGCAATTAGCCGATCCGACCGTGACACAGTATTACATCGGCGTCTCACGCTTTATGGCCGGACGATTTGCTGATTTTATGTTTGGCCTGCCGGGCGCGGCGCTGGCGATTTACCAGTGTGCGAAACCGGAGAATAAGAAAAAGGTTGCCAGCCTGATGCTCTCCGCCGCGCTGACTGCCTTTGTCACCGGCATTACCGAGCCGCTGGAGTTCGCCTTTATGTTCTGCGCGCCGCTGCTGTATGTCGTCCATATCGTCCTGACCGGCGTGGCATTCATGTGTACGCATATTCTGGAAATCACCGTCGGGCAGACGTTCTCTGGCGGGCTGGTGGATTTCCTGCTGTTTGGCGTCCTTCAGGGCAATGCCAAAACCAACTGGCTGCTGATGTTGCCGCTGGGCGTGATGATGTTCTGCCTGTATTACTTTTCATTTCGGTTTCTTATTCAGTGGCGGCAGCTTAAAACGCCGGGCCGCGAAGATCAGAGCGAAGAAACACCTGAGGTGGCGATATCCGGGAGCGAGCGGGCGGCGGGCATCGTCGAGGCGCTGGGCGGTCGGGCCAATATCGTGGATGTGGATTGCTGTGCCACGCGCCTTCGCGTGACGGTAAACGCCCCGGAACAGGTGAAAATAGACGACTTTAAGGCGCTGGGCAGCCGGGGCGCGTTTATTCGCGGCCAGGGCGTTCAGGTGGTTTACGGCCCGCACGTCACCCTGATTAAAAACGAAGTTGAAGAATTGCTCGGTTTATAAAGAGAGACATTTGATGAAAGCAGTGATGCTGATGTTTGATACCCTGACGCGTAACCATCTTGCCCCTTACGGCGGCGACGCGATTACGCCTAATTTTACCCGCCTGGCACAGGAATCCACCCAGTTCGACAATTTCTACGTCGGCAGTATGCCCTGCATGCCCGCGCGCCGCGAACTGCATACCGGACGCTATAACTTCCTGCACCGGAGCTGGGGGCCACTGGAGCCGTTCGACTTCTCCGCCATGCAGGCGCTGCACCAGCACGGCATCCATACGCATATGGTCACGGACCATAAACATTACTGGCGTGACGGCGGCGCGACTTATCACACGCGATACTCCACTTTTGAGTTTATCCGCGGCCAGGAAGGTGACTGCTGGAAAGGCCAGGTCGAAAAGCCCCATATCCACTGGCAGGGTAACGAGGATGAAGAGACGCTACGCCGCCGCGCCGGACGTATGACCCAGGATTTAATTAACCGGGCGGCGATGCCCACCCAGCAGGAACACTTTACCCATCGCACGATCGGTGCCGGGATGGAGTTTCTTGAGACCAACCACCAGCAGGATAACTGGTTCCTGCAAATTGAATGTTTTGATCCGCACGAGCCTTTTTTTGTGCCGGAGAAGTATCTGGCGCAGTACGGCTGTACGGCGGAGGAGTTTGACGGCTGGGTGCCGTATTACTGCGGCGCGCCGGGCGGAAAAGAGGATGACAAGGCACGTAAGTTTTATCAGGCGCTGATGACTATGTGCGACGACTATCTCGGCCAGGTGATGGATAAGCTGAAGGCGCTGGATCTGTGGGACGACACGCTATTCATCGTCTGTACCGATCACGGCTTTCTGCTGGGCGAGCATGACTGGTGGGGCAAAAATATCATGCCCGTCTATAACGAAATCGCCAATACGCCGTTCTTTATCCGCGACCCGCGCAGCCAGACGCAGGGGCAACGACGCAGCGCGCTGGCGCAAACCATAGATATCCCGGCGACGCTGCTGGAGTATTTCGATGTGCCGCGTCCGCCGACGATGACCGGTCAGCCGCTGCGCCCGGCCATAGAACGTGATGACGCTATCCGTGATTACGCGCTGTTTGGCTATTTCGGCGGGCATATCAATATCACCGACGGGGAATATGTGTATATGCGCTGCCCGCGCGAGCAGGACAAGGCGCACCTGTTTGAGTACACGTTGATGCCTACCCGTATCGACAGCCCGTTTAAACTCAGCGAGTTGAACAACATTCGTATTCACCCCGGTTTTGACTTCACCCAGGGCGCGCAGGTCATGCAGATCCCGGCCTCGTTCGGCTATCTGAATCCGTGGCGCTTCGGTGATAAATTGTTTGATGTGAAGCACGATCCGGGGCAGCTTCAGTCGCTGGAAAACAGCACGTTATCATCGATTTACGCGCAGGCGATGATCCCGCTGATGCAGCAGCACGATGCGCCGCCGGAACTGTATACCCGTTTCGGCCTTGATTCACTTAACGCCGAAGACGACCGCCTGTTCGCACAGCAGGTCAACGCGGAGGTGGCAGGTTATCGCTGTGCTCACGCTGGTATCGGAGAAGCATTAACGTTTTTAATGCGCAATGGCGCGGATGTATCGACGTTATCCCACCAGGCGCAGCCACTTGAAGAAGCCGATATTTATGCCCTTATCGATCGCTGTTTTACGGATGATAAACACCGCGCGATGGTTTATCAGACACGGCTACTTCTGCGCACGGCATAGGGAAACAGACGCATGATGTGGCAACTGGAGAACGCGCGGTTTCAGGTCAGCATAAATCCGAGGGGGGCTGAGCTTACCCGCTTATGGGACGCACAGGTTCAACATAACTGGATGTGGCAACCGCAGCCGGACGTGTGGAACAACGTCGCGACCCAGCTTTTCCCGGTGGTTGGGCGGCTTATCCACGATGGGCTGTGGCAGGGCGAGCGCTTTTTCCCGCTCCCGGCCCACGGCTTTTTACGCCATCACCCGTTCCGCTGCCTCGAACATAGCGCGGCGCGGCTGGTCATTGAAGCCTGCGATGACGACCGCTCACGCGCGATCTGGCCGTTTGCGTGGCGGATGCGCATGGTGTGGCAGCTGACCGCTGACGGGCTGAAGATCGACTGGCAGGTGAGTAATCACGACGAAGAACGGTGGGGCTATTCGCTGGGCTGGCATCCAGGATTTGCCGTACCGATCGCCAGCGAGGCGGGATGGCAGGTCCGGTTTTCCGGCGGCGCGCCACGCGGACCGTTTCCCACGCATCAGCGCCTGCTGACGATGATCGAAGAGGCACCAGAAGTGGAGATCTTTCCGCTGACGGCGCAGGTTTTTGCCGCCGGAGCCGTTTATTTTTCTCATATGCAGCACCGTCAGATCGCCGTCTGCTCTCCCTCCGGCGAGCCGCGTATTATTCTGGAAACGGGCGATCAGCCGTGGCTGGCGCTGTGGGGCGTTCCCGGTGCCGATCTGCTGTGCATTGAGCCGCTATGCGGTACTACCGATGCCCCTGATTTTGATGGGCAAATAGACCACAAGCGCGGTATTCGCTGGCTCGACCCCGGACAAACGCATATTCATCACGTTGCCGTGCGCTTCCCGGCAGACAGGTGACGGGGAGCCGATTACAATACCTGACTTGCCAGACGGATCGGTCAGGAGAGCCTGTCATGAGTGTGAATAAAGAAAACGTTCGCGTGTACATCGCCAATATCCTCGGCGGGCTGGGCGATACGGACCGTAAAATCGCCAGCTATATTTTGCAGCAGCCCGCGCAGGTGGTGCAGCTACCGGTAAAAAAACTGGCACAGGAAACGGGCGTCAGCGAGGCGACGATTGTCCGCTTCAGTAAAAAGATCGGTTATAGCGGGCTATTGAACCTTAAAGCCGACTTAAAGCGCGAACTGCTGGCGGAAAGCGATCTTTCGCTGCCATCTTCACCCGATATCTTCCTTGATGATTCACGTAATGAGGTTGCTAATAAAATAGCCCTCACCATCGACACAACCGTCAAAGAAACCGTCGGCCTGCTGGATATGAAAATCGTCAAACCCGTAATGGAACGTTTTTTAACCGCTCGTCGGGTAATGTTTGTCGGCTTTGGCGCATCCGGACTGGCGGCAATGGAAGCGCGAGACAAAATGAATCGCCTGGGCATTGATTCCGACGCTTTTACCGATCGCTTCACCATGACGCTGAAGCTGGCCAATCTCAAAGCAGACGATCTGGTGGTGGCATTTTCCCATTCGGGCGAAACCCCGGAAGTGGTTAACGCTTTCCGTCTGGCGCAGAAAAAAGGCGCGTATAAGCTCGCCATCACCCACAGTCCGCATTCACCGCTTAATGAACTGGCGGATACCTTTCTGTTGACCAGCGGCAGCGCCGGTCCGATGCAGGGCGACTCCATCGCCACGCGTATTTCTCAACTCTTTATTATTGAATTTCTCT
The DNA here is from genome assembly GCF_002915575.1 of Superficieibacter electus. Lineage (GTDB taxonomy): Bacteria > Pseudomonadota > Gammaproteobacteria > Enterobacterales > Enterobacteriaceae > Superficieibacter > Superficieibacter electus. The sequence goes on along the minus strand of NZ_PQGD01000009.1, from coordinate 161,823 downwards.
GTACTGAGATCACGCGTCATACTCTGCGTGACAGCGCCTCAACCGGATTGTCGATTAAAGAACTGCTGATTAAAGAGCGAATCAAACGCGAGACGGCGGGCTGATCGCGGCATCTTCGATCATACTTACTGTTTTGTTGGCGAAAAGGAGCAGGCAATGAAACTCATCGGCAGCTATACCAGCCCGTTTGTACGTAAGATCTCGGTGATTTTGCTGGAAAAAGGCATCACTTTCGAATTTATCAATGAATTACCCTATAACCAGACGAATGGGGTGGCGCAGTATAATCCGCTGGGCAAGGTTCCGGCGCTGGTCACCGATGACGGCGAATGCTGGTATGACTCTCCGATCATAGCTGAATACCTTGAATTGCTGGATATAGCCCCCGCGCTGATCCCCCGGGAGCCGCAGGCCGCGCTGCGCATTCGGCAGCTGGAAGCGCTGGCCGACGGCATTATGGATGCCGCGCTGGTGTCGGTGCGCGAGCAGACGCGCCCGGTAGCGCAGCAGTCGCCTGAAGAACTCCTGCGCCAGCGCGAGAAAATCAGCCGTGGGCTGGACGCGCTGGAGGCGTATCTGGTTGACGGTACGCTGAAAACCGACGACGTGAATCTGGCAACCATCGCCATTGCCTGTGCCATTGATTACCTCAATTTCCGCCGCGTGTCGCCGGGCTGGTGCGTGGACCGGCCGCAGTTGGTTACGCTGGTGGAAACGCTGTTCCAGCGGGAGAGCTTTGCCCGCACCGAGCCGCCAAAGGCCTGAAGCACAAGAACTTAGCGCTGAGCCAGCAAAAATTGTTCAATGGCGTGAGTCACTGCCTGCGCTGCTTCACTTTCCGGATGATGACCTGTTCCTGGCAGCGTCAGCAGCGAAGCCGCGGGGATAGCGGCAGCAAGTTCCTGGCTTAATTCTACCGGCGTGGCGGTATCGCTTTCGCCGCATATCACCAGCGTGGGAACCGTAATCGTATTAAGCCGTCCGTGAACGTCGCCCCGCTTAAAGACAGCGGCGTCCAGCGCTTGCACCAGCCCTGTTCGATCGTGCGCCATCATGAGCGCGCGCTCGCGCAGAATATCCGAAGGATGTTCTGCAAAGCGGGCTGGCGCGTTAATGTGCTGCTGAAGCGTGGCAAACAGGGCCTCGCGCGCCTGTTCCGTGCCGGTTAACAACGTTTCGCGATGCGCATTCCACTGTACCAGTCGCTCAGGGAACTCCGCTCTGGCGCTGGTGCCTATCAACACCAGCCCGGAAAGTAATTGCGGATCGCTGGCCGCCAGTCTGAGTCCCGTCATGCCACCCTGGCTTTGCCCTATAAACGTGACTTTCCCCAGCGACATCTCCTGAATCATCAGCGCAAGATCCTGGCTGATATCGTCCAGCGTCCATCCTTCAGGGTTATAGCCGCTTTCGCCATGACCCGGCATATCCAGCACAATGCAGCGCCACGAGCGACGTAATACCTCAACCTGAGCGGCAAAGGTGGTGTGATCGACAAATAAGCCGTGGGCAAATATGAGCGTCGGGCCTTCGCCGCGATCCCAGTACCGGTAGAGGGTGCCATTGACCCTGATTTCCTGACGTTGCCAATTGTCACTGGAAGCAAAGGCCCGACTGAGCAGTGCGGAGTCTTCGAAGATTTGATAGCGGGTGATTTTTGACCCTGCGACGGTAAAATGGATAATCATGTCGCTACCCACGGTATTACCGGTGCTTAACACGGTATGGCGAAAGCGGCCCAGCGCCAGCACATGGCCGTGATGCTCAATCATATCGTTGATGGTAAATACCTGGGGCCTGAAATGACGCGGGAAGTTTTCCAGCCAGCGTCTGACCTGCTCCGGTCCGCGTAACAGCCCGATGGTTGACACGGCAGGATCGCCATCAATATGCCAGACGACATTTTCATCCAGTAGCGCAACCGCATCGTCAATTTTTCCTTCAGCAAAGGCCGAAAACCACGCTTGTATTACTGCTGTGGCATTCAGGTCTGGTGCATCAGATTGAGGTAACATTTCCATTAATAACTCCTTTTAGCATCAGCGAGAGGGCTGACAGAACGTGGCGCTGAGTATAGGGATGTCAAAAATGGAAAAGTACGGATAATATAGGGAAATAGTTTTCCAAAAATAGAAAATAATATGGACTGGAACGACATCCGCTTTTTTCTGACCGTCGCCAGAACCCACAGCCTGACCAAAACGGCGGGGCAGCTAAATGTCAGTCAATCGACCGTTGCCAGACGGATTGAGGCGCTGGAAAGCAGCCTGCGGGTGCGTCTGTTTGTGCATCACCAGACCGGCTATTTTTTGACAGATGCGGGTCAGGATGTCCTGAAACAGGCGGAAGAGATGGAGGTAAAAGCGCTGGCGCTGGAAAGCCATCTCCTCGGACGCGATCTGCAACCCGCCGGTACCGTGCGGCTGGCGACGGCGGGTACCCTTGCCACCTATCTGATCATTCCCGCGTTGCCACGGTTTCGTACCCGCTTTCCTGATATCAACCTGCAACTGATTACCGGCGTCAATACGGTTTCCATTTCGCGGCATGATGCCGACCTGGCGCTTCGGCTGGTGCGGCCCGAGCAACAATCGTTGAAAATCCGCAAAGTAGGGCGCATGGCCTCGGCGCTCTATGGTTCAAAGACATACCTTGAACAGCATCCCGCGCCCAACGAGCGTCCACTGGCCGGGCGGGAATGGATTAGCTGGGACAATATGTATAGCTATTTGCCCTCGGCCAAATGGCGTAATGATACTTACCCGGACGTCCCCTCAGCGCTGGTTGTGACCAGCGTCGAGGCCCAGATAGCGGCGGTGAATGCGAACCTTGGTCTGGCGGTTTTGCCGCGTTTTATTGCCGCGCAACATCGCAACATGGTGGAAGTTATTGCCAGTGAAAACGTGTTTTCTGAAGATCTCTGGCTGGTCAGCCATGCGGATTTGGCCGCATCGGCGCGGGTCAGGGCGGTGGCAGAGTTTTTGATTGAACTGATTGAGGAATCAGCATTGAAATAAGTATGCCTGTCGCATCCACTGAGTGCGGCGATGCACTTTCTGCCGGGACGCGGTAAACTCTCAGCGCATAGTGGCCCCTCTCCAGGCGGGAGGGGAAAAACTCCTTACTGCCAGGCGCGCTCATGACGACCCATTCACTGTATAGCCAGCTTCCTGCCACCGATCGCCTGCTGCGCGATCCTGCCTTTTCTCTCCTTGTGGAAACCTGGGGCCGTAGCCGCGTGCTTGAAACGCTGCATCAGCTTCAGCAAACGGCACGTACCAGCATTCGTGAACAACACAGCGTGCCGGAATGGTGCGACGACTGGCCTGCCGCAGTTCTCAGCCAGCTTGAGCACAGCGAGCAACGCGCGCTGAGGCCGGTTTTCAATCTCACTGGCACGGTGCTGCATACCAATCTGGGCCGCGCGCTTCAGGCCGAATCCGCCGTGGACGCCGTGGCGCAGGCCATGCGCTCGCCGGTCACGCTGGAGTACGACCTGGACGGTGCCAGGCGCGGGCATCGCGATCGGGCGATTGCCGACCTCCTCTGCCAGCTCACCGGGGCGGAAGATGCCTGTATCGTGAACAACAACGCGGCGGCGGTGTTACTGATGCTGGCGGCGACGGCGAGCGGCAAAGAAGTGGTGGTGTCGCGCGGCGAACTGGTGGAAATCGGCGGTGCATTTCGTATCCCGGACGTGATGCGTCAGGCGGGATGTATCCTGCATGAAGTCGGCACCACTAACCGTACGCATGCCAAAGATTATGCGCAGGCTATTGGTGAAAATACCGGCCTGCTGATGAAGGTCCATACCAGTAATTACAGCATTGAAGGCTTCACCAAGGCGGTGGATGAAGCGGAGCTGGCGGCGATAGGTCAGGACCGGAATATTCCGGTGGTCGCGGATCTGGGCAGCGGTTCGCTGGTCGATCTCAGCCAGTACGGTCTGCCGAAAGAGCCGATGCCGCAGGCGCTGATTGCCGCGGGTGTCAGCCTTGTGAGCTTCTCCGGCGACAAACTGCTCGGCGGGCCGCAGGCGGGGATTATCGTGGGTAAAAAAGCGCTGATTGCGCAGTTGCAGAGCCATCCGCTCAAGCGTGCGCTGCGCGCGGATAAAATGACCCTCGCGGCGCTGGAAGCCACGCTGCGGTTGTATCTGCACCCGGAAGCGCTGGCCGACAACCTGCCGGTGCTGCGCCTGCTTAATCGTAAAGCCGAGGCAATCCATCAGCAGGGCGTGCGTCTGCGGGAGCAACTCAACGGCCGCTATGCCGATGAATTTGTGGTGCAGGTGACGGCGTGCTCCTCGCAAATCGGCAGCGGATCGTTGCCGGTGGAGCGCCTGCCGAGCGCGGCATTAACCTTTATGCCGTTTGATGGACGCGGAGGTCGGCTGGAAGCGCTGGCCGCCCGCTGGCGGTCGCTGCCGGTACCGATTATCGGGCGAATTTATGACGGTCGCCTGTGGCTGGACCTGCGCTGCCTTGAAGATGAAACCCGTTTTCTGGAGATGGTACTGCAATGATTATTGCCACCGCCGGGCATGTTGACCACGGCAAAACGACGCTGCTGGAGGCGATCACCGGTATTAACGCCGATCGCCTGCCGGAAGAGAAAAAACGCGGCATGACCATCGATCTGGGATACGCCTACTGGCCACAGCCGGACGGGCGCGTGCCGGGCTTTATCGACGTGCCGGGACACGAAAAATTTCTCGCCAATATGCTGGCGGGTGTCGGCGGCATCGACCATGCGCTGCTGGTGGTGGCGTGCGATGATGGCGTGATGGCGCAGACCCGCGAGCATCTGGCGATCCTGCAACTGACCGGCAGCCCGACGCTGACGGTGGCACTCACCAAAGCGGATCGCGTTGACGAGGCGCGTATTGAGGCGGTGCGCCAGCAAGTCATCAGCACGCTACACGACTATGGTTTTTCCGGCGCGACGCTGTTTGTCACCGCCGCGACGCAAATGCAGGGCATTGACGCCCTGCGCGAACACCTTTTGCAACTACGCGAGCGTCCGCATCCGGAGCATCAACGTTTCCGGCTGGCGATTGACCGTGCGTTTACCGTCAAAGGTGCCGGGCTGGTTGTCACCGGAACGGCGCTTTCCGGCGACGTGCGGATCGGCGATTCACTCTGGCTAACTGGCGTGAACAAGCCGATGCGCGTGCGTAGTCTGCATGCGCAAAACCAGCCGGTTGATCACGCACACGGCGGGCAGCGCATTGCCCTGAATATTGCCGGTGATGCGCAAAAAGAAGAACTGACCCGTGGCGACTGGCTGCTCTCCGACGCGCCGCCCGCGCCGTCAGAACGGGTTATCGTCGAGCTTCAGCGCCATGCGATCCTCAGCCAGTGGCAGCCGCTGCATATTCACCATGCGGCCAGCCATATTACCGGACGCGTCTCGCTGCTGGACAATAACCTGGCCGAACTGGTACTCGACACGCCGCTGTGGCTGGCGGACAACGACCGTCTGGTGCTGCGCGATATCTCCGCGCGCGAAACGCTGGCAGGCGCGCGCGTCATTGCCCTCAATCCGCCCCGTCGCGGCAAACGCAAGCCGGAATACCTGCAATGGCTGGCGATGCTGGCCGCGTGTCAGGATGACGCACAGGCCCTGTCCGTGCATCTCCAGCGCGATGCCGTCCGGCTGACGGATTTTAGCTGGGCGCGGCAGCTTAACCGGACGGGACTTGAGGCGCTGATTAACCGCCCGGATTATCTCCAGGCGGGCGGCTGCCTGCTGGATGCACCGCTGGCGGCACGCTGGCAGCGTAAACTACTTGCCGCGCTGACCACTTATCATCAGCAACATCCAGACGAGCCGGGGCCAGGACGCGAACGTCTGCGGCGTATTGCCCTGCCGATGGAAGATGAATCGCTGGTGCTGACGCTGATTGAGCAGATGCGCGGCAGCGGGGCTATCCACAGCCATCATGGCTGGCTGCACCTGCCGGACCACAAAGCCGGGTTTAGCGATGAACAGCAGGCGATCTGGCAGCGGGCCGCCGTGCTGTTTGGTGACGAACCATGGTGGGTGCGCGATCTGGCGCGGGAAACCGGTACCGACGAACAAGTAATGCGCGCGGTGCTGCGCCAGGCTGCGCAGCAGGGGATGATTACGGCGATCGTCAAAGATCGTTATTACCGCAACGATCGCATCGTGACCTTTGCCAGCATGGTGCGCGAGCTGGATCAACAGCGCGGATCGACCTGTGCAGCAGATTTTCGCGACAAGCTCAACGTCGGGCGCAAGCTGGCAATTCAGATCCTCGAACATTTCGACCGGATCGGTTTTACCCGCCGGCGCGGTAACGATCATATTCTGCGCGATAAGGCATTATTTATTCACGAGGAATAAGTTTGTCGGGAAATAAATATCCTCCGGTAATATTACTGGAGGATATTTACTCACTGGCTGTATTCAATGACATTGTATTCTGTGCGCCATTGTCCGGCGGCGCTTACGCGGGCCTGGAGTGAGACGATCTGTAGGCCGGATAAGGCGCAGCCGCCATCCGGCATTATAGGCAATGTCGCAGATTATGTGCACCATTGCCCGGTGGCGCATTCGCTTGCGCGGGCCTGGAGTGAGATGATTTGTAGGCTGGATAAGGCGCAGCCGCCATCCGGCATCGCAAGCAGACGGTCACAAAATTGATTATTTGTTTATTACCAATTTTTTATTTCTAACGCGGTGTCACACTCTCTTCCCCGGCTTAAGAATATATTTTCTTCAGTTTTTATTTTTCTGAGGTAATTATTATGCCCGCATTTTATATCCCATCGATAAATATTCTTGGTATGAATACCCTGGCCGATGCGCTGGATACCATGGTCAGCTTTAATTTCAAAAAGGCGCTGATTGTATGTGGGACGACCCTCAATAAACAGGGCATCGTCGATCGCATTCAGGCCGATTTAAACCGGAAAGGCATCACCAGCGTGGTGTACAACGGCTCACGTCCTAATCCCGGCGTGAAAAGCGTTAATGCCGGGCTGGCGGTGTTACGTGAGCATCAATGTGACTGTGTGATCTCTATCGGCGGCGGCTCTCCGCACGACTGCGCGAAAGGCATTGCGTTGGTGGCGACTAACGGCGGCGATATCCGGGACTACGAAGGCATTGACCGCTCAGCCAAACCGCAACTGCCACTAATCGCCATTAACACCACTGCCGGAACCGCCTCGGAAATGACGCGCTTTAGCATCATTACTGATGAAGAGCGGCACATCAAAATGGCGATTGTCGATAAACACGTCACGCCGCTGATGTCGGTTAACGATCCGGCGCTGATGATGGGCATGCCCGCCTCGCTGACGGCGGCGACCGGAATGGACGCGCTGACCCATGCTATCGAAGCCTATGTCTCCATCGCCGCAACGCCGATCACCGATGCCTGTGCACTGAAAGCGATTGCGATGATCGCCGAACATCTGGCGACCGCTGTGGCGGATGGCAGCAACGAAGCCGCGCGTGAAGCGATGGCCTACGCGCAGTTCCTCGCGGGGATGGCCTTTAACAACGCCTCGCTGGGCTATGTTCACGCTATGGCACACCAACTGGGTGGTTTCTACGATTTGCCGCACGGCGTCTGTAACGCGATCCTGCTACCGCATGTGCAGGCCTTTAACAGCAACGTCGCGGCGGGCCGCCTGCGCGACTGCGCTCAGGCGATGGGCGTTGATGTTCGCGAATTAAGCGATGAGGCGGGCGCGCAGGCCTGCCTGGCGGCGATCCGTAAACTGGCGCGTCAGGTCGATATTCCGACCGGCCTGCGCGACCTGAAAGTGAAAGAAGAAGATATCCCGCTGCTGGCCACCAACGCGCTGAAAGATGCCTGCGGCCTGACCAACCCGATTCAGGCCACCCACGAGGAAATAATGGCCATTTACCACGCAGCCATGTAACCCCGCCGCCGCGCCCCGCTATTTTTGCCGGGGTGCGGCTTTACGCAATGCCAGCCATACCGCGCCCAGCCTCCCTGCCTGATTACCCAGCTCACAGGGATGAATAGGAACCTGTAGCGCGTCCCACATCTCAAATTTTTCCAGATGGCGCATCAGGAGCGGGTAGAGTTTTTCCTGTTCACTGACGCCGCCGCCGATCAGGACGACCTGCGGGTCAAACATCGAGATGACGCTGTACACGCCGCGTGCCAGAAAACGTCCCCAGTCATTGACCGCTTCACGCAGATGAACATCGCTGTCCATGCGCTCAAAGATTTCTTTTCCGTGCGGCATCTCGTCTTCCGGCAGTGCCAGCGCCTGGCGGCAGGCCTTCATTAGCCCTTTTGCCGACGCCACTTCATGCATACACTCGCCGTTGTTACCCACCGGGATCACGCCAAATTCTCCGGCGTGAAAGTGCGAACCGCGATACAGCTCGCGATCGACAATAATCCCGCCGCCGATGCCGGTACCGAGGGTAATGCACACCAGGTTATCGTAACGCTGGCCTGCGCCGCGCCACATCTCGCCGAGCGCCGCACAGTTGGCGTCGTTTTCCACCACCAGCGGCAGGTCAGTCAGCTCAGCAAACATCTCCAGCAGGTTATGATCGTCGAGATACTCCAGCGCACCCGCTTTGGCCGCGTGCCCGGTATGCGGATTAATATGCCCCGGAAAACTGACGCCGATAGCGACAATATCATGTTCCTTCTGGCAGGCTTCTACCGCGTCTTTCCACTTCTTTTTGAACGTTTCAGCATCTTCCGGCGTGTCATATTCCTCGTTGATTAACTCCTCACCCTCTTCATCGATCACGCCATATTTGATATGGGTGCCGCCAACATCAAAACCGATAAAATGCTGCATAGCGTCTCCTGGCGTTAAACCGTCACGCTATAAGTATGGCTGAAGCCAGCCGGGGAAACGTAAAGGAAAGTAATTCGTGAAGCGCGTCGTAAAGCAGGCAAGAACTGGCGAATAATTCACCAGTGGCGTCTACCCTTGAAGAACTATCTGTGACAAGGAGATGCCCATGACCACCAACCCTGCCTCTTCCCGCATTCAGCCCGGCGAATACGGTTATCCTCTTGAACTGAAATCCCGTTACGACAACTTTATCGGCGGCGACTGGGTCGCGCCGGCGGACGGCGAATACTATAAAAACCTGACGCCAGTGACCGGACAGTTGCTCTGTGAAGTTGCCTTTTCCGGTAAGAAAGATATCGATCTGGCGCTGGATGCCGCACACAAGATAAAAGAGAAATGGGCGCATACCTCAGTACAGGATCGGGCGGCGATCCTGTTTAAAATCGCCGATCGTATGGAGCAGAATCTGGAACTGCTGGCAACGGCGGAGACATGGGATAATGGTAAGCCGATCCGCGAAACCAGCGCCGCCGACGTCCCGCTGGCGATCGACCATTTTCGCTACTTTGCTTCCTGTATCCGTGCGCAGGAAGGGGGGATCAGCGAGGTAGACAGCGAGACTGTCGCCTATCACTTCCACGAGCCGCTGGGCGTGGTCGGGCAAATTATTCCGTGGAACTTTCCGCTGCTGATGGCCTGCTGGAAAATGGCCCCTGCGCTGGCGGCGGGCAACTGTATCGTGCTCAAACCGGCGCGTCTGACGCCACTTTCCGTACTTCTGCTGATGGAAATCATCGGCGATCTGCTGCCGCCGGGTGTGCTTAACGTGGTTAACGGCGCAGGCGGCGAAATTGGTGAATACCTGGCGACATCAAAACGGATTGCGAAGATTGCCTTTACCGGCTCGACCGAGGTTGGGCAGCAAATCATGCAGTACGCCACGCAAAACATTATCCCGGTGACGCTGGAGCTGGGCGGTAAATCGCCAAATATTTTCTTCGCCGATGTGATGGATGAAGAGGATGCTTACTTTGATAAGGTACTGGAAGGATTCGCACTGTTTGCCTTTAATCAGGGCGAAGTCTGTACCTGCCCGAGCCGGGCGCTGGTGCAGGAATCGATTTATGAGCGCTTTATGGAGCGCGCCATCCGCCGTGTGGAAAGTATTCGCAGCGGCAACCCGCTCGATAACGGCACGCAGATGGGCGCACAGGTGTCGCAGGGACAACTGGAAACCATCCTTAACTACATCGACATTGGTAAGCAGGAAGGGGCGGATATCCTGACCGGCGGACGGCGTAAGGATCTGACCGGCGACTTGCAGGGCGGCTATTACCTGGAACCGACGATTCTGTTCGGGAAGAACAATATGCGCGTTTTCCAGGAAGAAATTTTCGGCCCGGTGCTGGCGGTAACCACCTTTAAAACGATGGAAGAGGCGCTGGAGATTGCCAACGATACCCAGTATGGCCTCGGCGCGGGCGTCTGGAGCCGTAACGGCAGTCTGGCGTATAAAATGGGACGCGGTATTCAGGCCGGGCGCGTGTGGACCAACTGCTATCACGCCTACCCGGCACATGCCGCTTTCGGTGGTTATAAGCAGTCGGGGATTGGGCGTGAAACCCATAAAATGATGCTGGAGCATTACCAGCAGACCAAATGCCTGCTGGTGAGCTATTCGGATAAACCGCTGGGACTGTTTTAGTTCGTTACCTGAAAAACCTGCCGGGCGGCGCGGTGCTTGCCCGGCCTACGCGGTGCATCGGCATACAAGGCTAACGCATCCGTTGTAGGCCCGGTAAGCGCAGCGCCACCGGGCAGGGCGTTACCGACCACCCTCTGTAGGCCCGGTAAGCAGCTCCACCAGGCAGGTGCGCACGGAGTTAGCATTGTACTGTAGGCCTGGTAAGCGCAGCGCCACCAGGCAGGTGCGCACGGAGTTAGCATTGTACTGTAGGCCTGGTAAGCGCAGCGCCACCAGGCAGGTATGCATGGAGTTAGCATTGTACTGTAGGCCCGGTAAGCGCAGCGCCACCGGGCGGATGTGGTACGGAGCCGCCGTTTAATCCAGCACCTTTACCTGTAGCGGCCTGAAACGGCTATACATCCACAAGCCAAAGCACACGATGGTCCCGAGAAATACGGTAAAAAGCACGCTGATAAACAACCCGCTCAACAGCGCCAGCGGCAGGGCGAGCACGCCGTGAACCGTTTCATTATTCCAGCTCACCATGTCATAACCGAAAATGCCCATCACCCCGCAAATCAGGCTAAAAATCAGCATCGGAATACTCAGACCGATTAACAACAACCGGTAAATGACGGAGGCTTTCACTCGCTTAACGCTGGTCCCGGAGGTTACTTCTTTGCTCATTCTGTTTTTCTCTGTCTTGATATCAATGTGCCAGATAACATCATGAGGCAAGACTTCATGCCCGGCAAGTCAGCCTCGCCGGGCGATATCACTTACTGTATTTCATTCACCCAAATCCGCATTTCCCCCTCTCCCCGGTTCGCCCAGCTAAACCACGGGATAAAGGTTAATGTCTGCGGTTGCGACGCGGCTGGCGAAATATCGTAGTGCCAGAGCGGTTGTTTTGCAGCGTCGGTGGCTGTCCGTTTAATGCCCTCCGCCTGAAGCAATATCTTGTGAGCGAAAATCCCTTTACCCTCAAAGGCGGTAAACGCGCTTTCTTTGGGCAGCCAGAGATTATGCAGCTCTTCACCGTTGTCCGCCTGCTCAAGGCAGTACACCAGTGGTCCGCGCTGGATGGCGACTTTTCCCGCCAGATGGCGCACCAGCGGATTACCGTAAACCCGACGTACCGGCATCGGCAGCGTCAGCGTTATGGTGTCGCCTTCCTGCCAGCGACGTGCGATATGCAGATAGCCTTTGCGTACAGCCTGCTCAACTTTCGCGCCGTTGAGCACCACCTGCGGATCATCGCACCAGTCCGGCAGGCGCAGCGCGAGCGTGTGATCCACTGGCTGAGGAGAGTCGATGGTGATGCTGACCTGCTCGTGCCACGGATAATTGCCGCTAATGCGCAGGCGCAGCGTCTCATTGCCGACCGGGATCTCTGCGCTATTACCAATATAGAGGTTGATATACAGCGCCTCGGGGCGCGGCGTGTAAATGTAATGCCCAAGCGACGTCAGCACGCGGGCGATATTCGGCGGGCAGCAGGCGCAGCCGAACCAGCGCTGGCGCACGGGTTTCACATGATCGTAGATATGATTTCCCGCCAGGGTTTTAGGGTGAACCTCCAGTGGATTGACGTAGAAGAAATGCTTGCCGTCGAGCGCCATCCCGCCCAGCACGGTGTTATAAAGCGCACGTTCCATGACGTCGGCATACTGACTGTCAGCCTCCATTTCCAGCATCCGGCGGGCGAACATCATCAGCCCGATGGAGGCGCAGCTCTCGGCATACACTGTGTCATTCGGTAAATCATAGTCGCTGCTGAAGGCTTCGCCGCTGCTCTGTGAGCCGATGCCGCCGGTAATATAAAGCTGGCGCTGGGCCATGTTCTGCCACAATCGCAGGCAGTCCTGCCGCTTGCCTTCATCCTGGCTCAGCCGCGCCAGATGCGCCACGCCGGTCATTAAGTAGACAAAACGTACCGCGTGACCGATGGCGGTTTGCTGTTCTGCCAACGGCTGGTGCGCCTGGCTGTAGGCTTTATCTTTTACCATCCAAGCCGGGCCATAGTTATGCCAGTAAGACGTTTTGCCGCGCTTTTCATATTCAACGTCGTAGAAATGAGGTTGCGTGCCGCGCTGCTCTACAAAATAGTTTACCAGCGCAAGGTAGCGTGGCTCCTGCGTAACTTCATACAGCCGCATCAGTGCGAGTTCGATCTCCGGATGGCCCGGATAGCCATGAAGCTGCTCCTCGCCGGGGCCAAATACGCTGTCGATATGGTCGGCCAGACGGCAGGCTACGTCCAGCAGGCGGCGTTTTCCCGTCGCCTGAAAGAATGCGACCGCCGCTTCAATCATATGCCCGGCGCAGTAAAGTTCGTGGCACTCTGCCAGATTCGTCCAGCGATCTTCCGGCGCTTTTACCGTAAAATACGTGTTCAGGTAGCCATCGTCACACTGGGCGGCGGCCACCAGTTCAATCACCTCATCGGCGGTTTTCTCAAGCTGCGGATCGGCCTTCTGGCACAATGACCAGGCGACGGCTTCCAGCCATTTCGCCACGTCGCTGTCCTGAAACACCATGCCGTAAAATTCTCCCTCCTGAAAACCGGCGGCAATGCGGAAATTCTCTATCGCATGGCTCGGGTCGGTTTCAGGGATGCGGTCGTTTAGCGCGTCCCACTGATACGGGATCACTACATCGCGCACCAGTTGTTGATACTGGCCGAGAAACGGATCGCTAATTTTCAGTTTATGCAGATCGACTTCCATTACAGACTCCTTAAGCGTGGACATGGCGCTGACGCAGATCGCTGGCAATGCGCGCCATCATCGGATTATCAAGACGGCAGGCGCGAATGGAAAACGCCAGCAGCAAGTGAAAAAGGGCAGGTAACAGCGTTTCCATCGCGGTAATTCCCTGGAGTGAACTGGCGGTCTGATTTTCCGCGCCAGGTTGATAAGCCACGGCAATAAACACCAGACTGATAATGCCCGCGCTGGACGCCCAGGCCAGCTTGATGAAAAACAGGTTAAACGCGAAGTTCATGCCGGAGGAGCGCACGCCGGTTTTCCATTCGCCGTAGTCGTCGGAAAATGCCATCAGCGAAAAATGCAGCGGCAGCGTGAAGCCCAGAATAATGCCGTTGCCCAGAATTACGGCCAGCCATAGCGTCTGGTATGCCGGACCGGCAGGTAAAAACCACATCGCAACGGCCAGCGCCGCCAGCACCAGGTTGGTGTAGTAGTAAAGTTTGACCGTATCAATACGCCTTGAGAGCGGGTTAACGATGACTGAACCGAGAATGGAGGCAAACGTCACCATGGTGAAAAACAGTGAGGTATAGCCCGTACCGCCTTCCAGCACATAGGTAATGAAATACATGTAGCCGCCGCCGCGAATGTTAAACACATTGATCAGCAGAAATGACATGACCAGCATCAGCAAAAGCTGGTCGTTTTTCCGCAGCCCGGCCAGATGCTCGCGCAGGGTGAATTTGCCCATCGCGCTCAGCGACACGCGCTCGCGTACCCAGAAGAAGCAGCACAGAAACATAACGACGGCGATGGCGCACAGCACGCCAACCCCAAGCTGATAGCCACGCGCCGCATTGCCGTTGCCCAGTTCCGCCACCAGCCACGGCAGGCCGACGGAGACCAGAAATCCCGCCACGCCGCACAGTACAAAGCGCCATGACTGGCAGGAGATCACCTCGCTATGACGCGATGTCATGGTATTGATCAGCGCACAGTAGGGAACGTTTATGGCCGTGTAACCCACGGAGAGCAGCAGATAGGTGCCGAAGGCCCAGGCGATTTTAACGCTCATGCTGGTATCCGGCACGGTGAAGGTCAGCACGCCGATAATGCCAATCGGCAGCGCAATCCACAGTTGCCAGGGACGAAACCGACCCCAGCGGCTCTGGGTGCGGTCAGCGATAATGCCCATCACCGGATCGGAGATGGCATCAAACACGCGCAGGGCAATAAATAATGTGCCGACCAGCGCGGGGGTCAGGCCAAAAATATCGGTATAAAAAAAGGTTAAAAAATTCATTATCAGGCAGGTAATCACTGTCCCGCCAGCATCACCCAGGCCGTAGCCTATTTTTTCACGAATCGACAGCTTTTCATTAAGCGCATTTTGCGTAATATCCGGGGCCGTAATTGGAGTGGAAGTCATAAATAACGCCTCGCGTCATCGAAGATATTTATCCAGCATTCACCGCTTATTTGCTGGCGGTCTTTTTGTAATTTGCAAAGTACCCTGTAAATTTTGCATGGAAAAAACGCACCAACAAGGGAGCGGGGAGGTAGATAAAGATGACGATTCCGACCTGATGATTAAAATGTGATGGCGATCCTGTCCAACGGCGTAATTTGGTGAATAATCAACGCATAAAGATAATTAACGGCCAGCAAAAAGCGGAATAATGCATGTCTATGCTTGAATTATCCATAGCGCTTCCGGTAAAAGTCCAGAATGGCGGGCTATTTATCTCGCGCGGCCTTGGGCGTCATCCCGCGCGAAAACTTACCTCGTGGGAAGTTATTTTCGTTGAAAAGGGAACATTAGCGATTCAGGAAGAGGAAAATGTATTTCGGGTCAACGCTGGAGAAAGCCTGGTATTATGGCCGCAGCGTTATCATGTCGGTACAGAGGATTTTCCGGACGACCTTAAATTTTACTGGCTGCATTTTGAAGTAACCACAGAAGCGCATCCTGGCGAATGGATTACGCGTCTTGCAGTGCCTCAGCACGTAAAGGTCAGCGATCCACAATATATAATCTCCCTCTTTAGGCAGTTCCTGAATGAGCAGGAAAGTATGCAGCGGAGCGTGGCGCTGGAGTTGGCGCTACTGTTGATCCTGCAACATATCGCGCTCGGAGCAGATCATAAAGCCAGCCAGGATGATGCCGGTACGGCGTTAGCCTGGAAAGCGCAGCAGCTAATACGTACGCAGTTTCACCTTCCGCTTTCAACGTCAACGCTGGCGAAAGAGTTGCACTGCAATGCGGATTATCTGGGCCGGGTTTATCGTCGGGTATTTCGTCTCACCTTAACGGAGGCGATCCACCGTCAACGGGTGCGGGCGGCAGAAAAAATGCTGATCAGCGATGCCCGCTCGCTAAAAGAGGTTGCCGGACTGTGCGGCTTCAGCGACGCCGGTTATTTCCGCCATATCTTTCGTAAATACACCGGGCTGACGCCCGCGGCCTGGAAACGACGGTACTGTAAAGAACATATTAATTCTGCCTGAGAATCGGGGCGCTGACCGCTGGCAGAACAACGGTCAGCGCAGGCTTACTGCCCGTAATAGGCACTCTTCCCGTGTTTACGCAGATAATGTTTATCCAGCAATTCCGGCTGCATATCAGGCAGGTCCGGGCTGAGCTGGCGCGAGAAAAGCCCCATATACGCGCACTCCTCCAGCACCACGGCGTTGTGTACCGCATCGGCTGCGTTTTTCCCCCACGCAAACGGCCCGTGGGAATGGACCAGCACCGCGGGAACCTGTAACGGGTCCAGTTCGCGTTCTGCGAACGTTTTGATAATCACCTCGCCGGTCTGATACTCATACTCCCCGGCGATCTCTTCCCGCGTCATCTGCCGGGTACAGGGGATCGTGCCGTAGAAATAATCGGCGTGGGTGGTGCCCCAGGCCGGGAGATCGCGTCCCGCCTGCGACCAGATGGTCGCGTGACGTGAATGGGTGTGAACAATGCCACCGATGCCGGGATAGCGGCGATACAGCGCCAGATGGGTAGGAGTATCGGAGGAGGGTTTTTTGCTTCCTTCCACGACTTTACCGGTAGTGATATCCACCACCACCATATCGCTGGCGGTCATCACGTCATAATCAACGCCGGAAGGTTTGATGACCATCAGGCCGCTGTCACGGTCAACGGCGCTGACGTTGCCCCAGGTAAAGGTCACCAGATGGTGAGCCGGCAGCGCCAGATTTGCCGCCAGCACCTCGGCTTTCAGTTGCTCTAACATGTCAATCCTCCTTCCTGCATACGGGCTTCAATCCAGCGACGCGCCTGAATGATCTCCAGCACTGGCTCGCTGGCTTTCTCGGTCCACATCTCAATCAGAAATGCGCCCCGGTAGTTGAGATGATGTAACGTCCTGAAAATTCCGACAAAATCGACACAACCTTCACCGAAAGGCGCGTCGCGAAACTGGCCGGGGCTTTGTGCGGTGACGGGCTGCGTGTCTTTCAGATGAATGGCGGCGATACGATCGATGCCCAGCGACAGCTCTGCCTGTACGTCATTGCCCCAGGCGCTAAGATTGCCGACGTCCGGGTAGACGCTGAACCACGGCGAGGCGAGCAGTTCATCCCATTTTTTCCATTTGCTGATGGAGTTCATAAACGCGGTATCCATGATCTCTACCGCCAGCATCACCTGCGATGCAGCGGCTTGCTCCACCGCCCACGCCAGCCCTTCGGCAAAACGTTGTTGTGTGCCTTCATCATGTTCTTCGTAATAGACGTCGTATCCGGCCAGTTGAATGGTGCGAATGCCTAAATCCCGGGCAAGGCGGATGGCTTTGCTCATGATCTCCCGCGCCCGGTCGCGGACCGCTTCATCGCGGCTGCCAAAGGGGAAACGCCGGTGAGCAGAAAGACACATCGACGGAATGGTCACGCCCGTTTCCAGCATCGCCTGTACCAGCGAAGCACGCTGTGCGGTGCTCCACTCCAGACGCGACAGGCGTTCGTCGGTTTCATCCACTGACATTTCGACAAAATCGAAGCCGCAGCTTTTCGCCAGCACCAGGCGCTCCGGCCAGCTCAGTTCTTTAGCCAGCGCCTTTTCATAGATACCTAACGGATGATTGCGCATTAGCGATCCCCCCAGAGGTTCTGGATTTGCGCGTGGAAGTCTGCGGCAACCTGCGCCGGATCGCTGGCACCCGCCAGCGCGCGTCCGGCGATGAAGGCTTTGACGCGAATATCCTTAAAGCGCGGCAGATCGGCTGGTGTAATGCCGCCAGTAATGGACAGCTCAAGTCCAATATCAGAGAGCGCTTTCATCCGCGCCAGATCGGCATCTCCCCACTGCTGGCCGCTGGCCTGCGCGTCGCGTCCCCGGTGATAAATCGCCTGGCGAACGCCAGTGTTGTACCAGTCGCGGGCATCGTTCAGCGTCCAGTTGCCGAACAGTTCGATCTGAATTTCTCCGCCGCGCGCCTGAGCGACAGCATGGCCTTTTTCAATGGTGGCGAGTGGCGCGGCGCAAATAATGGTCATCCAGTTGGCCCCGGCGTCGAACGCCTGCTGCGCCAGCGTTTCTCCCGCGTCGGCGACTTTCCAGTCGGCAACGACGATCTTCTCAGGACACTGTTCACGCAGCGCCCTGACGGCAGCAAGGCCTTCCGTCAGGCAGAGAATGGTGCCGGCTTCGATGATATCGACATGGTTTTTTAGCAGACTGACGTCGCGCTGTGCGTCAGCAAGGCGCGTGTGGTCGAGGGCCAGTTGCAAAAGAGGGCGGCTCATAAGTTGTGCTCCTTAATACGGGCATGAAAGCCCTGAAGTGCTTCAATCAGAATCTGGTAACGCTGGTATTTTTGCTGGTAGCGGGTATGCGCTGCGGCATCGGGCGTGATGGTGCGTAAGTCCCGGCTCAGCAAGCGCTGGGCATCATGAATGCTGGCAAATGCGCCGGTTCCGACCTGCGCTGCCAGCGCGGCTCCAAAACAGCCAGTTTCTTCAATTTGCGGCAGTTCAAGCGGCAGGCCGCTGACATCGGCCAGCATCTGCATCCAGACGTCAGAGTGGGCCGGGCCGCCGGTAACACGCAGGGTGCGGACGTCGCGAAAGCGTTCGCGCATCCGGTTGAGGTGAGTCATATGACTGAACACCACCCCTTCAAAAACCGCCTGCAGCAGGTGCGCCCGGGTATGCATCGCCTGCATGCCGTAGAATCCGCAGGTCATGTCCAGCCCGGCATTGCTGCCGTAGAGAAAAGGCAGGAAGAACAGATCGCTGCCCGCTTTCGGCAGGGCGGCGACGCTCTGGTTGATCTCCTCAAACGAAATATCGCCCCACTGGGCGGTCAGCCATTCCAGATTCCCGGAAGAGGTCGGGCTGGCTTCATGCACGATGTACTGGTCCGGTGTGGCATAGCGACCATAAACAAAGGGATGTACTTCGTTAGTGCGCAGTTCGCTGGCGATGCCGCTGGTGACGGCCCAGGTGCCCATCACTGCATTGAGAGTGTATTCATCGTGAAGCCCCGCACAGAGTGCGGTAGAAACCACATCAAACAGGCCGCCCACGACGGGAGTTCCCGCCGCGAGACCGGTAATGGCGGCTGCCTGAGCGGTGATTTCCCCGCATATTTCGGTTGAGCCGACGATCGGCGGCAGGGCATCGTCAATATCATTAATGCCCAGCCAGCGGGTCAGCTTCGGGTCATAGCACCCGTCATGCATGTTATAAAGATTGGATTCCGAGATATTGCTCTCTTCCGCGCCCTTCACGCCGGTCAGGCACCAGCGCAGATAATCGTGCCCCATCATTACGCTGCCGATCCGGGCATAACGCTGCGGTTCATGCTCTTTGATCCAGCGCAGCAGTGATACCGGATGCCCGGTCCACAGGGTCTGGCGGGTATGCGGATAAAGCTGTTGCGGGATGCCCTCCCGCTGCCAGCGGCGGACGATGTCCAGCGCCCGGCGATCGGAGGAGAGAATGGCGTTGCCCAGCGGATTATCGTTTTTATCCAGCAGGAACAGACCTTTACCCTGGGCTGAAATCCCCACCCCCTGAATCTGCCGGCCCGTGACACCCGTTTTGAGTAACAGACGGGCAATGGTGGTCGCGCAATGTTGCCACAGGGCGGACATATCCCGTTCGGCGTAACCGGGCTGCGGGCTTAATGTGCGTAGCGCCTGACGCGCGATGCCGTGCTCCCTGCCCAGACGATCGTATAACCCGGCTTTCAGATAGGTACCACCGCAGTCGATACCCAACCAGAAGGTGTCTCTTTCACTCATTTTTATCTTCTCATTTTCCCCGGTGGCGCTCCGCTTACCGGGGCTACAGATTGTTGCCGTCATGCTTCGCGTTTACGCGGGTTTATCGGACGGGGATTTTCGGCCCTGGCGTCGCATTTCGCGGGCAGCAGCAGCGCCATCAGGGCCGCCAGCGCCAGAGAGATGGCAAGGCAGTACACGCCCGCATCTTTGCTGTACAGCGTGATTAGCACGCCGACCGCATAAGGTCCGCAGAAGCCGCCGAGATTACCGAGTGCGTTAATCACGCCGCGTGCGCCACCGGCCATTTCCGCGCTAAAAAGCCGCGCCGGAATAGTCCAGAACACGCCTGCGGCGGATTGCAGAAAGAAGCCGCAGCCGACCAGTGCCGCGTAAGAAAGCCAGATATGCGCTTTCAACGTGACGGACAGGAACATGCACAACGCAAAACCAATCAGCGGCAGGGAAACGAACAGTTTGCGTTTGCCGGTGCGATCGGAGAGGGAGGAAAAGAGGAACATACCGGCAATCGCGCCGACGTAGGGCAGCACGGCCAGCATTCCCACCTGGCCAATGCTGGTGTGCGTCAGCTCTTTCAGGATGGTGGGAAGCCACAAGGTGTAACCGTAAATGCCGGTCTGATAAAAGAAATTCAGCGCAATCAACTGCCACATAGTTTTGTCGGACAGCACCGCGCTAAGCGAGGCGTTTTTAACTTCTTTGCCGACAATGGCCTGCTGTTCTGCGGCCAGCGTTTCTACCAGATAGTTTTTCTCGGCCTCGGAAATCCAGCGTGCTTCCTGCGGACGGTCATAAACGGTGTATGCCCACAGCACCAGAACCACCACAGAGAGCAGACCTTCGATGATGAACAGCCAGCGCCAGTCCAGCACGGTGATGATCCACCCGGAGAGCGGGGCGGTAATGATCCCGGCGATGGGAACGAACATAATCACAATGGCATTTGCGCGCCCGCGTTCGGCATCCGGGAACCAGTTGCTGATCATGGTGAGCACCACGGGCAGCATCCCGCCTTCAGCAACCCCGAGCAGGAAACGCAGCACCAGTAGCTGATACTGATTGGTGATAAGCCCCGTCAGCACGGAGATAACGGCCCAGGCGACCAGCGACCAGCCGATAAATTTCTTGCCGCTACCGTGAACGGCGATTTTACCGCCCGGCACCTGTAGGAACAGATAGCCAATAAAGAAGATGCCGCCCGCCAGACCGGCCATGGTCGCGGAAATGCCCAGTTCTTCATCCATCCCGCCGGGCATGGCGAAGGCGATATTAACCCGGTCCATATACGAAATAATACAGGCGATAAGAATCGGTGGAATTATTCTGAGCCAGCGTTGATGCGGAATACCCGCGTGTGTAGAGCCAGATAAAGTATTCATGATGGTTGTCTCATAAAAAAGTATTTGTTCTGGTGTAATGGCGCACTATTAATTGTTATTTTGTTGCTGAGTTCATTGCATCTATGCCATTGCGTAAAATCGCAACGCGATGCCCGACATCAGCATTAGCATTTATTTCAAGCAGTTTGATACCGGCAAAGTGCAGAGTTGCTGCGTCGGCCGCATTAAATAATTCACGCGTGCGATCCGCCGTCAGTAAACTTTCTTCGCAGAAAGGCGCGAAGGGGGCATGTAAATCCTGCCACTCGCCGTAATCGCCTGTCTGTGTGGTCCCGGAGAACATCAGCGCGCCCAGTTTCCCGGCCTGTGTTACCTGCTGCGTATGCGTCAGCGGCAGCGTTACATTGCGGCCTTCAATTGCCGAACGCGCCCAGTTAATGCACACGCTGATATCGTAGCCACTGAGGACATCCAGTACATTTTCCAGCGGCAGGAATCCCTTGCGCGGCGCGGTCTGCGTCATGGCATCGCAATGTTCCAGCACCAGACGGCATGACCAGTCCCAACTGGCGATCTCTTTTATTGAGCGCGCAAACGCGTCAGTGGCCTGAGCGACATCCGCATTACCCGCCAGCGGTGCCGCCTGGATTTCCAGGGCGATCACTTTGCCGCTGTGTCGGGCGTTAACGGCGGCAATTTTCTGTTGCAGGTGACGGTAGTAATCCACGCAGGACCGGCGCTGGGTTTCATCACTGGAGGCGAGGCCGAACCCGCCGTTGATCCCGCGACGGCGCATGGTTTCCATAATGGCGGTGACCACGATCTGCCATTCGCCGGGCGTATGCTTCCACAGCCACTCATCGCCATAAGGATGCAGGTTTTCTAGGCACGGCTGTTCCAGCCCACGAATACCGGCAGTGTCGGCAAGTTGTCGCCAGAAGGCGCTCTCTTCCTCTTCACTTTTCTGGTGAAACGACGGCGCGCAGGGATACGCGCCGATAATATAACCGGCGTTATAATTTTTCATATTATGCTCCTGATATTTATCGGGTTGGATAAATATGCAAGTAATTAAAGCGCCGCAAGGGCGACTTTGACGACAATTTTACGAATAGCGGTTTCCGTTGTTTTATTACAGGCAGGACGATGGACATCCTGCGGGAAAAATATGGCATAACTGCCCGGCACCATTTCAATAAAAGATTCGTTTTCGCTGTGCTGATAAAAAATAATATCGCGCTGTTCGAGCAGTGATTCGCTTATTTCATTGTGGCCGGTGTCAATGGCAATGCCGATTTTCTCTTCGCCCCAGGCAAGAAACTGAATGTCGAGGTAGCGGCGATGCACTTCCGGCTTATTTTCCGGCACCGCGCGGGTGGTTAAGTCGATAATCTGAGCAAAAATATTTTTGCCGTCGATCTCTTTCACGCCGGGCTCAAGCTGACGAAAATCCGTGGTGCGTAAAAAATCCAGCGCCTTTTCAATGGCGGATGGCAGGCGGCAGGGATTGGGCTGGTTAATGTGTCCGAAGATCATCTTCCGTCTCCTGTAGCGCCTGAATTTTCGCCCATACGCTGTCATCAATGGTGATGCCGTTGCGACGGTTTTCCTCCAGCAGGCGGGTAAACTCGTGTCCTGGCAGGCGAATAGCCACTTCTTCATCAGAACGGTCGGCGGTGGTAATGAAATCCATAATCCGCTGAAGTTTGGCATCGCGGGTGGCACCGTCGATAAGCTTATCGACCTCGATTGCGATGAAAATTTGCGAGACGCCATATTCGTCGCTATTGTCCTGGGTCACTTCAGCCACCGATGCGCCGTCAGACAGCAGGGTGGCGATCATGTCCAGCACAATAGAAAGCCCGGACCCTTTCCAGTAGCCCATCGGCAGGATGCGGCGGTTTTTCTCAATCACTCCCGGCTCTTTGGTCAGCTCGCCGTCATCGTCAAAGCCACCGTCCACCGGCAGCGTGCGGCCTGCGAGGCGGTTCACCTCCAGCATGCCGTAGGAGAACATCGACATCGACATATCTACCATGGTGATGGGATTTGATGGAATGGCGACAATCAGCGGGTTAGTCCCAATACGGCACTCTTTTGCGCCCCATGGCGGCATTACGGCGATAGAGTTGGTCCAGCAGATGCCGATATAGCCTTTTTCCGCCGCCTGCCAGCCGTAGCTGCCACCGCGCATCCAGTGGTTCGCATTGCGCAACGCGACCAGGCCAATACCGTGATCCGAGGCCAGTTCGGTAGCCCGGTCCATCATTTTCTTCGCGGTTAAATTGCCAATTGACCGCTGCGCATCCCATTGCTCAATCGCGCCCAGGCTGATAATGCGTTTTGCGACCGCGTCAGGAATGATGTCGCCAGCGTCCAGTTGCTGAATAAAACGCGGAAAACGGTTCACGCCGTGAGAATACACGCCGGATTCGGTAGTGCGGGCAAACATCTCAGCGCAGGCATCGGCCGTGTCGCTGGCGACCCCGCGTGAAAGCAGCACCTGGTTAAATGCCGCTTTCAACTGTTCAAACGTGACTTTCATGGCTCTTTTTCTCCCGCTTTTGCGTAATCTGTTGAGTGCTTTTTTAGCTTTAAATTTCACTATGCGAAATCTGATTTCAAATATAACGATCAATATTTAACAGATCAACCGGGTAGCCTGTTTTTTAAAATGTTAAAAAACAACAGGTTGTATTTTTTCAGTTCAGATCGTGAACTAAACCACACTTTGCGCTACCATCAGGGCGCGATAAAAAGGAGCGAGAAAGCAATGAGTACGAAAGAGAGCGATGTCATGCAGGACAAAGAAAGGCCCGCCGGAAGCCAGAGCCTGTTTCGCGGCTTAATGCTGATTGAGATCCTCAGTAACTATCCGAACGGGTGTCCACTGGCCCATCTTTCTGAACTGGCCGGGCTGAATAAAAGTACCGTTCACCGCCTGCTGCAAGGGTTGCAGTCCTGCGGCTATGTGACACCCGCGCCTGCGGCGGGCAGCTATCGTCTGACCACCAAATTTATTGCGGTGGGGCAGAAGGCGCTGACGTCGCTGAATATTATTCATGTTGCCGCGCCGCATCTTGAGGCGCTAAATCTGGCGACCGGAGAGACCATTAACTTCTCCAGCCGCGAAGACGATCACGCGATTTTGATTTACAAGCTGGAGCCGACGACCGGCATGCTGCGCACCCGCGCGTATATCGGTCAGCATATGCCGCTCTACTGCTCGGCGATGGGAAAGATTTACATGGCGTTCGGCCATCCCGATTATGTGGAAACCTACTGGCAGAGCCATCAGGATACGATCCAGCCGCTTACCCGTAATACCATCACCGGCCTGCCGGCGATGTATGATGAGCTGGCGCAAATCCGTGAGAGCAGCATGGCGATGGATCGGGAAGAGAATGAGCTGGGCGTGTCGTGCATTGCCGTGCCGGTGTTTGATATCCACCGCCGCGTACCGTATGCCATTTCGATTTCGCTGTCGACTTCGCGCCTCAAGCAGATAGGCGAGAAGAATTTGCTTACCCCGCTGCGAGAGACGGCGCTGGCTATTTCAAATGAACTGGGTTTCAGCGTGCGTGATTAAAGCACAATGCCAGAGTTTTTCTGGCATCTGACCAATCTGCCTGCTTTCCCGCGCGGGATCAAAGCATTGAAGCCACCTTCTCTGGCACTCTGCTTTTTTTTCTGCCGGAGAAGGGCATGAACCGATTTATTCGCGCCGATGCGACCAGGTGTATCGGCTGCCGCACCTGTGAAGTGGCCTGCGTAGTGTCGCATCAGGAACAGCAGGATTGTGCCGCGTTAAGCGCAACAGCATTCGCACCGCGCATCCGCGTGATTAAAGCCGACACGTTTTCTACGGCGCTCACCTGTCGCCATTGCGAAGATGCCCCTTGCGCCAGAGTGTGCCCCACCCATGCAATACGCCGCGGCAGCGGGGCCATTCTGGTCGAGCAAAGCCGCTGTATTGGCTGTAAGAGTTGCATGGTGGCCTGTCCATTTGGCGCAATGCAGGTGGTGAAGTCAGCACAAGGCGCTGAGGCGCTGAAATGCGATCTGTGCCAGCATCGCGACGGTGGGCCAGCCTGTGTTGACGCCTGCCCGACGCAGGCGCTTGAATGTCTCGATCCGGAAAAATTGCAACGCGCGCGCCTGCATACGCCGCGCGGTATTTACCCTTCCAGCCAGGCGCGCTCGATCTCGTCGGCAAGGATTTTTACCCCGGCTTCGATTTTTTCCGGGTCAGGGACGTAGTTCATCCGCATACACTGGTGGGTGTGCGGCCAGGGTTTGTCGAGACCGGGGAAGAAATAGTCGCCGGGCACCATCAGTACGCCACGCTTTTTCAGCCGCTGGTACAGTAGTTCCGTGGAGATGGGCAGATCTTTAAACCACAGCCAGAGGAAAATCGCCCCTTCCGGCTTGTGGATGAGGCAGCGCTCCTCCGGCAGATAGCGGCGGATAATCGCAACCGTTTCCTGCACGCGCTGATAATAAAACGGTTTGATGACCGTTTCTGACAGGCGCAGTAAATCGTTGCGCCTGATCATCTCGCTCATCATGGCCGGTCCCATACCGCCGGGTGCCAGGCTGATGATGCCGTTCATGTTGGTAATGGCGGAAATGATTTTTTCATTTGCGATGATGATCCCGCAACGGCTGCCCGGCAGGCCGAGTTTGGAGAGGCTCATGCACAGGACGATGTTCGGGTTCCACAGCGGACGCGCATCGCTGAAAATAATGCCGGGGAAGGGAACGCCGTAGGCATTGTCAATCACCAGCGGGATGCCGTGCTGGTTTGCCAGCACATCCAGCTTCATTAGTTCATCATCGGTAATGACGTTGCCGGTCGGATTGGTCGGTCGCGAGACGCAGATCATTCCGGTGTCTTCGCCTACATGCAGATGTTCGAAATCAACGTGATATTTAAACTGGCCTTCTGGCAGCAGTTCGATATTGGGGCGCGCGGAGACGAACAGATCTTCTTCCAGACCCGCGTCGGCGTAGCCGATATACTCCGGTGCCAGCGGAAAAAGCACTTTGCGCGTGGTACCGTCGGCGCGTCGTCCGGCAAACAGGTTAAATAAGTAGAAAAACGCGCTCTGACTGCCGTTTGTTAGCGCAATATTCTGCGGTTCAATATCCCAACCCAGCGTTTCCCGCAGCATATCTGCCAGCAGTTTCAGCAATTCGCTTTTACCCTGTGGTCCATCGTAATTGCACAGCGCATCCGTAGCGTTGCCGTTTGCCAGCATGTCGGCAAGTAGCTGATGAAAGTAATCTGTCATCGCCGGGATCTGTGCCGGATTGCCGCCGCCCAGCATGATAGCGCCTGGCGTGCGTAAACCGTCGTTGAGGTCCTCCATCAGACGGGTAATGCCTGAGTGGCGGGTAAATTTGTCGCCGAAAAGGGAAAATGTCATAACGTAAATCTGTCGGGCCTGTGGGAAAGAAGGTAACGATAACGCGCCCGGTGACGCGGTGCAAATCGGGGAAAAAAAAGTCGGGCGGTGTTTTTAACGCAAATTTACTGAGCAGATAGTTTTTTATGCTGACGCGGAAGGGCGAGCCTTCCGCGCCATGAAATGTTTACTTCTCCTTACCTGCCCAGACGATCATTACGGTATCGTTGCCTTTCTGGCGGATAAATCCGTATCCCTGGGCCAGCGTTAGCGTGGTGTGTTTCCCTTCGCCAATCGCCGGATGACGGGCGCGGAACTGTCCCAGTTTTTGCCAGTGCGCCACCGTTTGTGAGGCGTTTGCGGCGATATCCTGCCAGTTCATCTGCGAGCGCGTGCCCTGCAGCGGATCGGAGCCGGTGGGACCAAAAGGCCGCGCGGATTCATCGCCATAGAAAATTTGTACCGCACCCGGGGCCAGTAATAGCAGTTCTGCAGCCCGACTACCGCCCTCACGGAACAGACGAGTATCGTGGGAAGAAAGGTAGCTAAGCACATTAAAATCTTGAAGTTTGTCGGCCATTTGCTGCCAGATGGGATCGATATTCGCCAGACAATCAACTGCGCCTGCGGCTTGCTCCTGATAATCAAAGTTGATCATTGCATCAAATCCGTGGCGGTAATACTCGCTCTGCATTACGCCATGACCCCAGGATTCACCCGTCATCCAGAATGGAGCATCATCCAGCGCTTTGTCTGGATTTGCTGCTTTCCATGCCGTGAGCGCAACGCTTGCCTGATTTTTAAGCTGTTGCCAGCCCGCCATTTCAACATGCTTTGCGGTATCGACCCGGAAGCCGTCGATACCGTAATCACGTACCCACTGGCTTAACCAGTGGGTGAGATAATCACGCGGCGTATAGTCCGCAATGGCTTTCGCGTGCGTGTCGGGCTTGTGCTGATAAAACACCGGCAAACCGGACGGGGTAGTGGATTCGGTTTTTAAATCGGGCAGAAAAGCCAACGACATGGTCAGATCGTCAAAACCAGGATTGTCATAATCGCCGATGTCGGTGCGGACCCAGTTCTTGCCCCACCATTTATCCCACGCCGTCTTGTCGCTGAAATTAATATAGTCATTGAAACTATGCCAGCTTTGTCCGGCGGCGGGTTTCCAGTCGGTCCAGCGCTCGCCCAGCGTTTTCTTCAGCTCGTCGCCTTTAAGATAAAGTGCACCAAACTGGTACTCCTGCATGTCCGCGAGCGTCGCATAGCCAGTATGGTTCATCACCACATCAAACAGAACACGAATGCCGCGCTTATGCGCTTCATCTACCAACTGGTGCAGATCCGACTCATTCCCCATGTTGGCATCCAGCCGGGTCCAGTCCTGAGTGTAATAACCATGGTAGGCATAATGGGGGAAATCGCCTTTTGTACCGCCGCCCACCCAGCCGTGGATCTGCTCAAGCGGAGAACTTATCCACAGCGCGTTAACGCCGAGCTGCTGCAGATAGTCCAGCTTGTTGGTCAATCCTTTCAGGTCGCCACCGTGGAAAGTACCGATTTCTTCCATGCCGTCTTTATGCCGGCCATAACTGTTATCGTTGGTCGGATCACCGTTGACGAAGCGGTCGGTTAGCACGAAATAGACAGTGGCGTTATGCCATGTAAACGCTGCCGGCGCATCGGTTTCAGCGCGTTCAAGCAGTAGCAGACCATGGCTTTCAGCCGCGGGTAAAAAGGTAATTTTACCCTCCCGTACGGTCGCTGTTTGCTGGCTATAAAAATCGCGCACGACACTGCCTTCCGGAAAAGTCTGGCTGACATCCAGAGTCAAAGGTTTACTATCCCACTCTGGACACTGGCGGATAACGGCGGCGCGATTTTCCTGCGTGGCATTGTGTATGCGGATGGTCAGAGTCGGCGTACCGGAGCGGGTATCGATTTCAAGCTGATAGTCGCCGTCGCGGAACAGACGCCACTGCGGCGCATCGCCGCTACAGGGTTTAAGCGACAGCATCTGGTTGAGTTTAATCGCCCCGGCGGGTTGCCAGCACTGTTGGTCAAAATTTAACGTCAAAGGGCGCGTACCCTTCTTGAGTGCAGCCTGGCTGACAAATTTTCCCGTGCTTGCTGGGGCAAACGTCCGGAATCCGGGGGCATTCCAGGCGGCAGATGCCATGCCGGGAAGCAGCAGCGCTATCAGTGCGGCGAATTTCATGGCGATGTCCTGTCACGGTAATTTTGTCTATTTTGCACGCAAAGTTGTGCTACGTGCTCCTCCTCAACGTCAACCTGACGGGGAGGATGGCATGGGGTGAGTGAGCCAGCGCAAAAAAACGGCAAAAAGTGAGAGGTTGGTAACACTTATGACGCGTAAACGAGCGATGTTTACACTTTACACGTGACATTATTTCGGATTTTCTCTATTCCTTTACGTGCTCATAAAGGATATTTTTGGTAAGGTTCGGGGTTCAGTGCTTGTTTTCTTCACATAACTAAGGCGTTTGGATGCTTAAATCCGACCAGGAGACTTAATGATATCGACTCCCCTTCGACGATATGGGGCCATGATACTCATGTTACTCACCTATGCTTTTTCAGGTGGGACGTTTGCAAAAACGCACACAACAGCGAGTGATATAGCCCGCATAACAGCGACAAGTAATAAAAAGGTTAGCAGTAAACAAGAGTATTCTCGCAATAGTGATTTAAGCAGTGCACTCCCTGACTTGCGAAAATACCCTTCCGGAACACCAAGGAAAAAAGCGTTTCTCCGGACGGTCATGCCTTATATTACCAGTCAGAATGCAGCAATTACGGCGGACCGTAACTGGCTGATCTCAAAGCAGTACACCAGTCAATGGTCGCCTGCGGAACGTTCACGCCTGAAGGATATTACAAAGCGCTATAAAATTAGCTGGTCCGGCAATACGCGCCGTGTTCCGTGGAACAAGCTACTGGAGCGTGTAGATATTATTCCGGATAGCATGATTGCGACCATGGCAGCAGCGGAAAGCGGCTGGGGTACTTCGAAGCTGGCGCGTAATAATAACAATCTCTTCGGCATGAAATGCGCGAAAGGACGTTGTAATAACGCACCCGGCAAAGTAAAAGGCTATTCGCAGTTTGGGTCGGTGAAGGAATCGGTTAATGCGTATGTCGTTAATCTGAATACGCATCCGGCCTACGCGTCTTTCCGTAAATCCCGTGCGCAGTTGCGTAAAGCGGATCAGGAAGTGACGGCGACCGCGATGATTCATAAGCTGGAAGGATATTCCACGAAAGGCTCAAGCTATAACAACTTCCTGTTTTCAATGTATCAGGATAATCAGCGGCTGATTGCGGCACATATGTAATTGATGCAATGAATATATCAAAAGCCTTCTGTCCGGAAGGCTTTGTTGTTTTTACATCATCACCTCACTATACCGTTCCCGATAATCCTTTGGCGTCGCGTCGTATTCTTTCTTAAACACCGAATAAAAATATTGCAGCGACGGGTAGCCGCACATCTGCGAGATCTCGTTAATGGACAGCGACGTAGAAATCAACAGGCTACGGGCTTTATCCAGTTTTTCTGCATGGATCACCGCATGAATAGTCTCGCCAACTTCTTCTTTGAAACGTTTTTCAAGGTTTGAGCGGGAGATGCCGACCGAATCCAGAACCTGATCTACCTTGATGCCTTTACAGGCATTATTGCGGATATAGTGCATCGCCTGAATCACCGCCGGATCGTTCAGGGAGCGATAATCGGTGGAACGGCGTTCAATAACGCGGATCGGAGGTACGAGTACACGCTGTAAGGGGAGCTCTTCATTATCCATTAGCCGGTGCAATAGCTTCGCAGCCTGATAGCCCATCTGCCGTGTCCCCTGTGCCACCGATGATAGTGCCACCCGGGAGAGATAGCGGGTTAACTCTTCATTATCAATACCTATCACGGTCAGCTTTTCAGGCACCGGAATATGCAAGTGTTCGCAGGCCTGGAGGATATGCCGCGCCCGGGCGTCAGTCACCGCTATGATACCGGTCTGCGGCGGTAAGGTTTGCAGCCAGTCGGCAAGCCGGTTTTGCGCATGTTGCCAGTTATCCGGTGCGGTCTGCTGGCCCTGATAAACCACACCACGATATCTTTCCTTCGCAACCAGCTGACAAAAGGCATACTCTCGCTCTGCTGCCCAGCGCTTACCGCTGGAAATCGGCAGCCCATAAAATGCAAAGCGATTTACCCCTTTTTCCTTCAGATGCAGAAACGCGCTTTCTACCAGCGCATAGTTATCGGTGGCGATGTAATGCACTGCCGGATAGCGCTCTGGCAGGTGGTAAGAACCGCCGACACCGACGATAGGGACCCCAACGTCTGCCAGCAACTGCTCGATTTCTGGATCGTCATAATCGGCGATGACGCCGTCACCCAGCCATTCTTTGATATTTTCAATACGAGCACGGAAGTCTTCTTCAATAAAAATGTCCCATTCTGATTGCGATGCCTGTAAATATTCCCCTACGCCCTCAACCACCTGGCGGTCGTAGGCTTTATTAGCATTGAATAGCAGCGTAATGCGGTGACGTTTTTCAAACATAATGCCTCTTTCCTGTTAATCATCGCATAGTGAAAAGCACGGCCGGCATTCTTGCCGGTCGTGCTGTCGTACTCGTAGGACGGATCAGGCGCGACGTTTTGTGGCAGAGTCCATCCAGACTGCCAGTAGCAGAATCGCCCCCTTGACGATATATTGCCAGAAGGTTGGCACGTCCATCATACTCATTCCGTTATCCAGCGACGCCATAATAAACGCCCCCATTACCGCACCAGCAACACTCCCAATCCCCCCTGCCAGGCTGGTTCCCCCGATAACGCAGGCGGCAATTGCATCCAGCTCGGCAATATTTCCGGCGGAAGGTGACCCTGCACCTAAACGTGAACTGAGGATCAGCCCGGCGACGGCGACCATCAGGCCGTTAATGGCGAAGACGGCGAGCTTTGTTCGTTCTACATTGATCCCGGAAAGCCGTGCCGCCTCGAGGTTACCGCCAATAGCATAAATACGACGTCCAAAGGCGGTTCGCGTCGCCATAAACATGCCTGCCAGTAACAGAAATGCCAGCAGCAACACGGGCATCGGTACGCCACGATAATCATTGAGTAGCCAGATTGCGCCCAGAATAATCACCGCAGTGATTGCCTGTTTACCGACAACGCCGCTGGACGACGAGGTGCTCAGTCCGAGCGACTGACGGCGCATGCGACCGCGCCACTGCCAGGCCACGAATGCCATTAGTCCGAGTACGCCAATCGTAAAGCCAATACCGCCGGGCAGGTAACTCTGGCCGATTTGCGACATTGACGCGCTGGTCGGCGATACGGTTGTACCGTTAGTGATGCC
This sequence comes from Superficieibacter electus, assembly GCF_002915575.1. Taxonomy (GTDB): domain Bacteria; phylum Pseudomonadota; class Gammaproteobacteria; order Enterobacterales; family Enterobacteriaceae; genus Superficieibacter; species Superficieibacter electus. Next base: position 130,199 of record NZ_PQGD01000009.1, on the reverse strand, counting down.
AATTAAGATGCCACGAAACGCCAGCATTCCGGCGAGGGTGACAATAAACGATGGCACTTTGCGATACGCCACCCACCAGCCGTTCCAGGTGCCGAGTAGCAGGCCGAGTGCCAGCGTTACAGCAATGGTCAGCGGTAGCGGCCAGCCGAGCCAGACGTCAAAAATGGCTGCGGCACCGCCCAGTAATCCCATCATTGAACCGACAGAAAGATCGATTTCTGCTGAAATGATGACAAAGACCATCCCTACGGCCAGAATGCCGGTGATCGCCGTTTGACGTAGCAGGTTTGAGATATTTCGCGCGCTCAGATAAGCACCTTCGGTGGTCCAGGTGAAAAACAGCATGATGACCACAATAGCGGCGATCATCACAAAAACCTGCAGGTTCAGGGATTTCAGCCCCGAAAAGGGGCCGGGTGTCGGAACGGCGAGTTTCATTTCAGACGGGTTGCTTTTCGACATGATGTTCACTCCTCAATGCGGCTTCCATCACCTGTTCCTGCGTCAGGTTATGATTAACTAAATTGGCTTTCAGCTTTCCTTCATGCATCACCAGTACCCGATCGCTCAGGCCCAGCACTTCCGGAAGTTCTGATGAAATAACGATTACGGCGATCCCCTGTTGCACGAGCTGATTAATCAACTTGTAAATCTCGTATTTCGCGCCGATATCAATGCCACGCGTTGGCTCGTCAAGGATCAGAATACGGGGATTAAGCAGCAGGCAGCGGGCCAGAATCGCCTTTTGTTGGTTGCCACCACTCAGGCGACCAATGGCCAGGTCCGCAGAAGAGGTTTTGACTTTAAGCCGCTGGATGGACTGTAAAATACAATGCTGCTCTGCCGCATCATTGAGTGCACTGGCGGGTCCTGCAAACTGGTCCAGCGCGGCGAGGGTAATATTTTTTCCTACCGCCATCACCGGCACGATGCCGTCTTTTTTCCGGTCTTCAGGAACCATTGCAATACCCTGGGCGATGGCCTGCTGGCAGTTATGGATGTGTACCGGCTGACCATCAATGAAGACCTGACCTTCCCAGCGCCCTCGCCAGACGCCAAACAGGCACTGCACTGCTTCCGTGCGGCCTGCGCCTACCAGACCGGCGATGCCCAGAATTTCACCGCGCTTGAGGGAGAAGGAAATATCGTTAACCCGCTTGATATGGCGGTTCACTGGATGCCAGGCGGTCAGGTGCTCGACGCGCAGAATTTCGTCGCCGGTGCGGTGTGGTTCATTGGGGTAAAGCGCGGTGAGTTCACGGCCAACCATCATGGTAATGATGTCATCTTCACTCATTCCGGCTGCGTCGCGGGTGCCAATGTGCTGACCGTCACGGATCACACAAATGGTGTCTGAAATGGCTTTCACTTCGTTGAGCTTATGAGAAATATAAATGCAGGCGATATCGTGATGTTGCAGATCGCGAATAATATTCAGCAATACTGCCGTTTCCTGTTCCGTCAGCGAGGCCGTAGGCTCGTCAAGAATCAGCAAACGTACCTGTTTATTCAGCGCCTTAGCTATTTCTACCAGTTGCTGTTGGCCTAGTCCTAAATCGCCTGTACGAGTGTCCGGTGAAATAGACAAATTGACCTGGGCAAGCAATTTTTCGCAGCGCAGAGTCATACTGTCGTAATCCATGACGCCGTAACGGGTCATTTCTGCGCCAAGAAAAATATTCTCCAGTACGGTCAGGTCTTTCACTAACGCGAGTTCCTGATGAATAATAGCGATTCCCCGGCGCTCCGTATCTCTGATATGGCTGGCCTGCAGGGTTTCTCCGGCGAAAATAATCTCACCGTCATAGCTGCCGTAGGGGTAAATACCACACAATACTTTCATTAATGTGGACTTCCCTGAGCCATTTTCACCACATAGCGACACGACTTCGCCTGAGTTAACTCTTAGGCTTACATTATCCACGGCCTTCACGGCACCGAAGGCTTTGGTAATGTTCTTCATCTCCAGTAAATAAGGCATAACTGCTCCGCGTAGCCAATGAAATAGCAAGGTCTGGCAAAACGAGAACCAGTGCCCTCACTAAGAGGGCATCAGGCGTTACAGATCGCTCTTTTTGTGGAAACCATCTTTAATGACGGTGTCATCGATGTTGCTCTTATTGACTTCGATCGGCGTTAATAACCGTGCCGGCACATCTTTTAACCCGTTGTTGAGAGAAGAATCTGCTTTCGGCTGCTGACCGTTGCCCAGTTCGACGGCGATTTCTGCTGCGGTGTTAGCCAAAAGCGTAATCGGCTTATAAACGGTCATGGTCTGAGTGCCTGCGATAATGCGCTTGATCCCGGCGAGATCGGCATCCTGGCCTGAGATAGCGACTTTCCCTGCCAGCCCCTGAGCATCCAGAGCCTGAATGGCACCACCAGCGGTGGCATCGTTAGAGGCGACCACGGCATCGATTTTGTTATTATTGGCGGTTAAGGCGTTTTCCATAATTTTCAGCGCATTTTCCGGCAGCCAGCCATCAACCCACTGATCGCCCACCACTTTAATTTTGCCCTGATCAATGTAGGGCTTTAATACTTTCATCTGCCCGGCACGAAACAGTTTTGCATTATTATCTACCGGTGAACCGCCCATCAGGAAGTAATTGCCCTGAGGCGTTTTATTTACCAGGCTCTGAGCCTGCATTTCACCGACTTTTTCGTTATCAAAGGAGATGTAAAAATCGATATCCGCATTGTTAATCATGCGGTCATAGGCCAGAACTTTAATACCTTCCTGCTTTGCTTCTTTTACAACGTTACTTAGCACCTGGCCGTTGTAAGGAATAATGACTAACACGTCGACACCGCGATTGATCATATTTTCAATCTGTGACATCTGTGTTTCTTCGTTGCCGTTTGCGGATTGCACGAATACTTTTGCGCCTAACGATTCTGCTTTTTTAACAAAAATATCGCGATCTTTTTGCCAGCGTTCCAGGCGGAGGTCGTCAATGGCCATGCCGATTTTGACTTCTTTTGCATGAATAGCGCCGCTTGCCAGCAGTAGTGAAGCGCAGAGAGTGAGACAAATGTTCTTTATTTTCATAATCGTGATGCCTTTTTGTAGGGTTAGGGTGGTGATATCAACGATAAAAGAAAAAATTTCCTGCTTAACACGCTGCAAATTTTTAACAGGTATACCGAAACTGGCAATTACAGATTTTTATCTTTGCATTACGATATTTCGTTTATTTTCTAATTTATGACCGGGATCGGACTTTTATTGACGGATGTCGACCTTTTGCACGGTTTACGGGAAAGCGGCTCGTAAAAAGGCGAGGTGCTTTTTTTGCGAGCCAGCGCACGTTTGTGCATTCTCTCAATAGCAGTGTGAAATAACGTAATTGAGCAAGCTGAAAGGACGCTCCAGTATTACTCCTGAATTGACTACCCGCCGCGTCTCTGAATATGGAGTTCATTATGCAAGCTTATTTTGACCAACTGGATCGCGTTCGTTTCGAAGGCCCTAAATCAAAGAATCCTCTGGCGTTTCGCCACTACAATCCGGATGAACTGGTGCTGGGCAAACGCATGGAAGACCACCTGCGTTTTGCCGCCTGCTACTGGCATACGTTCTGCTGGAATGGCGCGGATATGTTCGGCGTAGGGTCCTTTGATCGTCCCTGGCAGAAGCCGGGCGAGGCGCTGGAGCTGGCAAAACGTAAAGCTGATGTAGCGTTTGAATTCTTCCACAAGCTCAATGTCCCGTACTACTGCTTTCACGATGTAGACGTGTCGCCGGAAGGCGCGTCGTTGAAGGAGTATCTGAGCAATTTCGCCGCTATGGTGGATTACCTTGCTGAGAAACAACAGCAGAGCGGCGTGAAGCTACTGTGGGGAACGGCTAACTGCTTTACCAATCCACGCTATGGCGCAGGCGCAGCGACCAACCCGGACCCGGAGGTCTTTAGCTGGGCGGCCACGCAGGTGGTTACAGCAATGAACGCCACGCATAAGCTGGGCGGCGAAAACTATGTCTTGTGGGGAGGCCGTGAAGGTTATGAAACCCTGCTGAATACCGATCTTCGTCAGGAGCGTGATCAAATTGGCCGCTTTATGCAGATGGTGGTGGAGCATAAACATAAAATCGGCTTCCAGGGCACGCTGCTTATTGAACCGAAACCGCAGGAACCGACCAAGCATCAATACGATTATGACGTAGCGACTGTCTATGGCTTCCTCAAGCAGTTCGGGCTGGAAAAAGAGATTAAAGTGAATATTGAGGCTAACCACGCCACGCTGGCGGGTCACTCTTTCCATCATGAAATTGCATCAGCCATTGCTCTGGGGATCTTCGGTTCTGTCGATGCTAACCGTGGCGATCCGCAGCTTGGCTGGGATACCGACCAGTTCCCAAATAGCGTAGAAGAGAATGCGCTGGTGATGTACGAAATCCTCAAAGCAGGTGGCTTCACCACGGGGGGGCTCAACTTTGACGCCAAAGTACGCCGCCAGAGTACAGACAAATACGACCTCTTCTATGGACATATCGGGGCAATGGACACCATGGCGCTGGCGCTGAAAATCGCGGCGCAAATGATTGAGGATGGCGAGCTGGATAAGCGCGTAGCAAAACGTTACAGCGGCTGGAACGGCGAACTGGGCCAGCAGATCCTGAAAGGGCAGTTAAGCCTTGCCGACATTGCCGCCTATGCTGAGCAGCATAATCTGGCTCCGCAGCATCAAAGCGGTCACCAGGAACTGCTTGAGAATGTGGTTAACGGCTATCTTTTCAATAAATAAGCGATGCGGCCCGGCAGACCGGGCCATTATTCGCTGATAAGGAGTGGTCACTATGTATATCGGGATAGATCTGGGAACCTCCGGCGTAAAGGCCATTCTGCTGGATGAGCAGGGAAACGTCGTGGCTTCTCAGACCGAGAAACTTACCGTTTCGCGCCCGCATCCTTTATGGTCGGAACAGGAGCCTGAACACTGGTGGCTGGCGACGGATCGTGCCATAAAGACCCTGGCTGAACAGCATTCTCTGCATGCGGTAAAAGCGCTGGGTATCGCCGGGCAAATGCACGGTGCGACCCTGCTTGATAAACAGCAGCGCGTACTGCGTCCGGCAATCCTGTGGAATGACGGCCGCTGTGGCGAAGAGTGCGCCCTGCTGGAAAGCAGGGTTGCCGATTCCCGCGCTATTACCGGCAACCTGATGATGCCGGGGTTTACGGCACCAAAACTGTTGTGGGTGCAGCGCCATGAGCCAGAGGTTTTTCGTCAGATCGACAAAGTTTTGTTACCTAAAGATTATTTGCGCCTGCGTATGACCGGCGAGTTTGCCAGCGATATGTCAGATGCTGCCGGCACGATGTGGATGGATGTGGAGAAGCGCGACTGGAGCGATGACATGCTGGCGGCCTGCCAGCTCACCCGCGCGCAAATGCCCGCCCTCTTTGAGGGCAGCGACATTACCGGTACGTTGCTGCCGGAGGTCGCCGCTGCCTGGAATATGCCCGCTGTTCCGGTGGTCGCCGGGGGAGGCGATAATGCCGCCGGAGCCGTGGGCGTCGGCATGGCCGATGTCGGGCAGGCGATGCTCTCGCTGGGGACCTCAGGCGTCTATTTTGCTGTCAGCAACGGTTTTTTAAGCAAGCCTGAAAGCGCGGTGCATAGTTTTTGCCACGCGCTACCGGGGCGCTGGCATTTGATGTCCGTAATGCTCAGCGCGGCCTCTTGCCTCGACTGGGCGGCGAAGCTGACCGGCCTGAATTCGGTGCCTGCGCTAATAGCTGCGGCGCAGGAGGCGGATGAGAGCGCTGGTGCGGTCTGGTTCCTGCCGTATCTTTCTGGCGAACGCACGCCGCACAATAATCCGCAGGCCAAAGGTGTCTTTTTTGGTCTGACCCATCAGCATGGCCCGGCCGAACTGGCGCAGGCGGTGCTGGAGGGGGTAGGGTATGCGCTGGCGGACGGTATCGACGCGGTGCATGCTTGCGGCGTCGCGCCTGACAGCATTACGCTCATCGGCGGTGGCGCACGCAGTGCCTGGTGGCGGCAGATGCTGGCCGATATTTCCGGTCATCAGATGGATTATCGCACCGGCGGCGATGTGGGACCTGCGCTGGGAGCGGCCCGGCTGGCGCAGCTGGCAATGAATCCGCAGCGTTCGCTCGCCGACCTTCTGCCACAGTTGCCGCTTGAGCAGGCGCACGTGCCTGATTCGGTTCGCCACGCGCGTTATGCCGAACGGCGGGAAACATTCCGGCAGATTTATCAACAACTGCTGCCGCTAATGTCCTGACTTTCGATCCCTTCTTGCTTGCAAGGAGGGATTCTTATTGTGAATGTATCCGTTTTTTCCATTAGTTAATTGCATAAATTTATTCTGAATTTCGTATTCATCCTCTCTCCAGTGAAGTATCCAGGCACCGCTCTGTTCCATAATGCCTTCTCCTCGGAGTGGGAAAAGGGGCTACAAATGGGTGAAACAACCAGGGCATTATCTACCCGCGCAGCAAAAATTGTTCTGCCAATAGGGATTCTGGTTTACGCAGTGGGATTGTGGCCAGTTTGCTCAACATTAAGCGAAAAAGGGTATTACATTGCGTTGCTGTTACTGGGATTGTTCACTGTCATGGTTTACTCGCACCTGACGCGCCACCAGTGCCTAAATGCAACGATGAGCACCTGGTGTCAGTTGATGCTACTTGCTTCAATGGGGCTTCTTGCTGTGGGTCTGTGGAATGAGCCAATCGCGTTAAGTCAGAAAATAATCTACTTCATCGCCTGGATTATTAGCCTGCTGGCGATGACATTTTGTGTCAATGTGGATCAAACCTCAGGGGCTAAAAAGCAGTAAAACGGGAAAGGATTTTACTATGGAAAGAAAAGCAGTTGTCTCGCCAGCCTTTAACCTGGTGTCGTGGATCGCCCTGATCGCCGGGATAGTGGTTTATCTGTTGGGCCTGTGGAATGCGCAAATGCAGCTCAATGAAAAGGGCTACTACTTTGCTGTGCTGGTACTCGGGCTGTTCTCAGCAATGTCGTATCAGAAGACCGTTCGCGATCGCCTGGAAGACATTCCCACGACGTCGCTGTATTACATGGCCTGTCTGGCAACGTTTATTATTTCTGTCGTTTTGCTTGCCGTGGGCCTGTGGAATGCAACGTTGTTGATGAGCGAAAAAGGGTTTTACGCCCTCGCTTTTTTCTTAAGCCTTTTTGGCGTTGTTGCGGTGCAGAAGAACGTCCGCGACAGCTGGGATCGCAATGCTGAAACCCCGGCAGAGCCGATATCAGAAAGCGGTGAATAATGTTTCCGCCAGGGAGCGATCCCTGGCGGTCCTGCTAGCTGACAAACCTGTGCCTGTCCAGACGCTGAAGCAGCATCGACAACAGCAGACTACCTGCCACCGTTGCGCTAAAGATCCATAAAATATCCAGCAGTGGCCAGCGCGTCAGCTCCACGCCATTGGTGCGAAGCGCATGGATAATCAGCGCATGAAAACCATAAATCCCCAGCGAGTGACGTGAAATAAGGCTCAGACCGGGCAGCACGCGGGTATTGAGCGTATTTTTAACCAGCGTCAGCAATGCGACTGCGCAGAGAAAAACCATCGGTCCACAGTAAAGGTACCAGGTGTCAGCGAAACTGCCCCGCCATTTTAGCTCGTGCAGCGTACCGCGTGAGATGACGTACACGGCAACAATAAACAGCGCTGCACAAAACAGGGTCAGCGACGTTTTACGGGTTTCCATCATGCCGATTGCGCGTCCCAGAATGCCGTACAGAACATAATAAAAAGTGTCACCATTGATATACAGATTCACCGGTAGCCATTCAAAACCGTCAATTTTTTGCGATACCGTATTCGGGTTCGCAACAATTCCAGCGATTGCTACCAGCGCCAGTAGCATTTTCCCGCTGACATTTTTTACCTGGATAAATGGCGAAACCAGGTAAATCACGATAATCGCGAAGAAAAACCACAGATGATAAAAAACAGGTTTTTGCAGCAGATAACGCAGCGAGAGTTCACCATTGATAGAGGTAAAACTCCAGATATAAAGCAGGGCAACAACGCTGTAAAACAGCAGACAGAGTGCAATGCGCAGGAAGTGACGCGGCTGAGCGCTACGTTCGCCAAAAAAGAGATAGCCAGAAATCATAAAAAAAAGCGGCACGCTTACTCGTGATGCCGCATTGAGTACGTTGGCTATATTCCAGTCAATGTGGCCGATAGCGGCCGGATTGGTAATGTACCAGGTCGTGGTATGGATCATCACCACCATCAGACAGGCAATCCCGCGCAAATTCTCTATCCAGTATATTTTTGACGACATCAGACTCCCGCTTTCCTCTTTTATCGGGTTTTATCCCTATTTTGCTTGAGATCCTGATTAGAAAATTCTTAATCTGCAACCGGCATCTTGTACAACCTCTTCATGCTTACCAGAATGCGCGGGTAGAAATATGCTATACAGTTATCCTCATTAAAAATAACAGGTAATTAACGAGGCGCAGAAAATGACCTTAAAAAAGCTGATACCTGTTCTGATAATGATGCTGGCTGGCTGCCAGAGCGCGCCTGAGACGGTGCAAAAGGCGCAAAAAGCGAAACCAGGGCCTGCACGATCGCTGGATATGGAAACGCTATGTAAGGGGCAGGCGGCATGGCGTTACAATACCGGGACCCAAAAAATTCAGGTTATTGGCTTCGAGCAATTTCAGGGGAGCTATGAAATGCGCGGCTATACCGCGCGAAAAGAGGGTTTTATCTGCTCATTTGATGCAGATGGCCAGTTTTTACACCTTTCTATGCGGTAAGCAGCCAATTTTCCCCATTCTCCCCGCTTTCGTACTGTATATCTTGCAGTCAGCGGGTATACTGGTCGCTTCCTTTAAATCCACACGTATCCAGCACGAAATACTATGCAAAAGTTTGATACCAGGACCTTCCAGGGCCTGATCCTGACCTTACAGGATTACTGGGCTCGCCAGGGCTGCACCATTGTTCAACCACTGGACATGGAAGTCGGCGCAGGCACGTCTCATCCCATGACCTGTTTACGCGCATTGGGCCCCGAGCCGATGGCGACTGCTTACGTGCAGCCGTCCCGCCGTCCGACCGACGGCCGCTATGGCGAAAACCCGAACCGCTTACAGCACTACTATCAGTTCCAGGTGGTCATTAAGCCATCACCGGACAATATTCAGGAACTGTACCTCGGTTCTCTGAAAGCGCTGGGTATGGACCCAACCATTCACGATATTCGTTTCGTGGAAGATAACTGGGAAAACCCGACGCTGGGTGCGTGGGGGCTGGGCTGGGAAGTGTGGCTGAACGGTATGGAAGTGACGCAGTTCACCTACTTCCAGCAGGTTGGCGGTCTGGAATGCAAACCGGTGACCGGCGAGATCACCTATGGTCTGGAACGTCTGGCCATGTACATTCAGGGCGTGGACAGCGTCTACGACCTGGTGTGGAGCGACGGGCCGCTGGGTAAAACCACCTACGGCGACGTGTTCCATCAGAACGAAGTGGAGCAATCCACCTACAACTTCGAATACGCGGACGTGGACTTCCTGTTCACCTGCTTTGCGCAGTACGAGAAAGAAGCCCAGCAGTTGCTGGCGCTGGAAAATCCGCTGCCGCTGCCCGCTTACGAACGCATTCTGAAAGCCGCCCACAGCTTCAACCTGCTGGATGCGCGTAAAGCCATCTCCGTCACCGAGCGTCAGCGCTATATCCTGCGCATTCGCACCCTGACCAAAGCAGTGGCAGAAGCATACTACGCTTCCCGTGAAGCCCTCGGCTTCCCGATGTGCAACAAGAATAAGTAAGAGGCGGCCATGTCTGAAAAAACTTTTCTGGTGGAAATCGGCACTGAAGAGCTGCCACCAAAAGCCCTGCGCAGCCTGGCGGAGTCCTTTGCTGCGAACTTCACTGCGGAGCTGGATAACGCCGGCCTCGCCCACGGTAACGTTGAATGGTTTGCCGCCCCGCGCCGTCTGGCGCTGAAGGTCGCTAATCTGGCGGAAGCCCAGGCCGATCGCGAAGTTGAAAAACGCGGCCCGGCCATTGCCCAGGCGTTCGATGCCGAGGGTAAACCGAGCAAAGCGGCAGAAGGCTGGGCGCGCGGCTGCGGCATTACCGTCGACCAGGCCGAGCGCCTGACCACCGACAAAGGCGAATGGCTGCTGTATCGCGCCCACGTGAAGGGCGAAAGCACCGAAGCGCTGGTGCCGACTATGGTGGCAACGTCTCTGGCGAAGCTGCCGATCCCGAAACTGATGCGCTGGGGCGCGTCTGACGTCCACTTCGTGCGTCCGGTACACACCGTGACGCTGCTGCTGGGCGACAACGTCATTCCGGCAACCATTCTGGGCGTTCAGTCCGATCGCGTGATTCGCGGGCATCGCTTTATGGGCGAGCCGGAGTTCACCATCGATAATGCTGATCAGTACCCGGAAATCCTGCGTGAGCGCGGCAAAGTGATTGCCGATTACGCTGAGCGTAAAGCGAAAATCAAAGCCGATGCGATCGAGGCGGCGCGTAAAATTGGCGGCAACGCCGATCTGAGCGAAAGCCTGCTGGAAGAAGTCACCTCGCTGGTGGAATGGCCGGTGGTGCTGACCGCGAAATTCGAAGATAAATTCCTCGCGGTGCCGTCAGAAGCGCTGGTACACACCATGAAAGGTGACCAGAAGTACTTCCCGGTTTACGCGAACGACGGCAAACTGCTGCCAAACTTTATCTTCGTCTCCAATATCGAGTCGAAAGATCCGCAGCAAATCATCTCCGGTAACGAGAAAGTGGTTCGTCCGCGTCTGGCGGATGCCGAGTTCTTCTTCAATACCGACCGTAAAAAACGTCTGGAAGACCATCTGCCGCGTCTGCAAACCGTGTTGTTCCAACAGCAACTGGGTACGCTGCGCGACAAAACCGACCGTATCCAGGCACTGGCGGGCTGGATTGCCGAACAAATTGGCGCTGACGTTAACCACGCCACCCGCGCAGGCCTGCTGTCCAAGTGCGACCTGATGACCAACATGGTCTTCGAGTTCACCGACACGCAGGGCGTGATGGGGATGCACTACGCGCGCCACGATGGCGAAGCGGAAGATGTCGCTGTGGCGCTGAACGAGCAGTATCAACCGCGTTTTGCCGGTGACGACCTGCCGTCTAACCCGGTGGCTTGTGCGGTGGCGATTGCCGATAAGATGGACACCCTGGCGGGTATCTTCGGTATCGGCCAGCATCCGAAAGGCGACAAAGACCCGTTTGCGCTGCGTCGTGCCGCGCTGGGCGTGCTGCGTATCATCGTTGAGAAGAACCTCGCTCTTGATCTGCAAACGCTGACCGAAGAAGCGGCGCGTCTGTACGGCGATAAGTTGACCAACGCCAGAGTGGTGGATGACGTTATCGACTTTATGCTCGGTCGCTTCCGCGCCTGGTATCAGGACGAAGGCTACAGCGTTGACACCATTCAGGCGGTGCTGGCGCGCCGTCCGACCCGTCCGGCAGACTTTGATGCCCGTATGAAGGCGGTATCGCACTTCCGTACTCTGGAAGCCGCATCTGCGCTGGCTGCGGCCAACAAACGTGTCTCTAACATCCTGGCGAAATCAGACGAAACGCTGAACGACATCGTTCACGCTTCAGTACTGAAGGAAGCGGCAGAAATTAAGCTGGCAGGCAATCTGGTTGTGCTGCGCGACAAGCTGCAGCCGTACTTCGCGCAAGGCCGTTACCAGGAAGCGCTGGTTGAACTGGCGTCCCTGCGCGAGCCGGTGGATGAGTTTTTCGAGAACGTCATGGTGAATGCGGAAGATCAGGATGTTCGTCGCAATCGCCTGACCCTGCTGTCGAAACTGCGCGAGCTGTTTTTGCAGGTCGCGGATATTTCGCTGTTGCAGTAAGTCTGGTCTAATGAAAAACCCGCCATTGTTAAGGGCGGGTTTTTTTATAGCTCAAGGGACGACAATATGGCCATGCTACGAAAGATAGTGGTTAATGAGCGGACATACTGGTGGGTCTACCGATACTTTTATGCGGATGAACGTGATTCATATGTGCGAATAATCCGTGGCGATAAAAAAGGACAGGTAGTTATCTACTTTCGTACTGGCACGTATAGTTATGGCGGCTGTCCATTTAATGACGGCCTGGCGGCAATGTACCAGGGAACAAAAACAGTCATCAATCTGCATCAGCCACGCTTTATCGCGCAATTGCTCACGTATGTCCTCAAAACGCTACCGGAAGAATGTTTAACCGGGATAATTGAATATCATAATGGCATCGAAATGCTGCGTGCCATAGGGTATGAGTTTGACTATCAACCACATTTTAATCAGTAGCTCAGGTCTGTCTGGATGTAGTAAAACCACCTGCAACAGGAATGCTTAAAACATCATGGACACAGTCATATTAACACTCATCGCTTTTTACCAGCGCTTCATCTCCCCGCGTAAAGGCTATCGCTGTGCTTACGGCGTCTTACATCACACTCACGGCTGTTCAGGTGCGGTAAAACACATTGTTCAGCAAAAGGGCATTATTGCGGGCTGGCGGGATATTCGTCAGCGCTTTGCGGATTGTCGTGAGGCGGCGCAAACGCTGCGTGAGCGACGGTTGTCAGAGGATGAAGAAGAGAACAAAAATAAACGCTGCGACAGGGCGGAATGCTGCTGCGATGCTGCCATTGTCCCGGACAATTGTTCCGATGTTTCCTGTCCTGAAATCCCCTTCCCGGATGTAAGCTGCCCTTGTGACTGCTCGTGGTCGGGTATTCTGCTCAGGCGAAAAAAAAGATAAAAAAAATCCCCGCCGGAGCGAGGATTCAGATTCTGAGCTGTTTAAGCTTACAGGCTGGTTACGTTGCCAGCTGCCGGGCCTTTAGCACCGCTTTCGATAGTGAAGGACACTTTCTGACCTTCGTCCAGAGATTTGTAACCCTGGTTCTGGATAGCAGAGAAGTGTACGAATACGTCTTTAGAACCATCGTCAGGAGTGATGAAACCAAAGCCTTTATCAGCGTTGAACCATTTTACGATACCAGTCATTTTACCGGACATAGAGATTACCTTTAAAAGATGTATGTGTGCCTTTCGGCAATATGGCGTGCATTACAGATTTTGAAGCGTTAAAGGAAAAGCTCTCAACGAAGGGTATCGGATGGATAACTCTTGAAGGACACTGCTTAACTAAACTGCTTTATGGTCTGTATATCAAACCGTCGAGTGCATTAACGCATTTACGACGGCTAAAAGCAAACTTTATTTTAACTGAATGCAAATTCTGGGATGCCGCACCGGAAACGGCCCTGAATCAGGACCGTTAAAACTGTAAAATTATTCCATTAATTCTTTGCTTAACTTAGGGTTAGCCTGAATCAGGCGCATAAGTTTGAGTTCGGTCGCCGACGGTTTTACCCGTTTTGACTCCCATTCCTGCACCGTTGAGACCGGTACGCCAACCGCTTTGGCAAAATCAGCGAGTTTAAGGCCTGTACCTTTGCGTAATTGTGCTATCTCAGTGGTCGCTTTCGGCTGCTGGGGTAGGGTAATTTTCTGCGTCAGGTCTTTAAAAACAATAAGTTCCAGATTATTCATCAATTCGATCATAGGATCGTTATATTCCATTGAGTACCCCCATACACACACAGCGTGATCGTGAATAATGTCGAGCCTTTTAAGAATAGTCGGTAAATTGCTGAGCGATACTCAATAGAGTGACTATTTGTTGGATCTTTTTCCTGCACCTGTACCCGCTAAAGGGCAAGCTGCTGATCGATAAGGCTGGAGGCGGTGATAGTCAAATTTGGCAATCCGATAGCTATTTTTCTGCTTACGCTGCATGAAAAGGTATCCTGTAAAGCCGTCCTGGACTATTCTTGTCAGCGTCAGACACGCTGGTGTCGGTGTGCACTTTTTTTGAGTGAAAGGAGTATAAAAATGGCGACAGGAAAGTCCTGCTCTCGCTGGTTTGCGTCTGTGATGGCGTTACTGATGGTAGTTAGCCTGAGTGGGTGTTTTGATAAAGAGGGCGATCAGCGCAAGGCGTTCATTGATTTCCTGCAAAATACGGTCATGCGTGGCGGTGAACATTTACCTACGCTGACGGCCGATCAGAAAAAACAGTTCGGGCCGCTGGTGACAGACTACGCCATCCTCTATGGCTATTCACAGCAAGTGAATCAGGCAATGGATGAAGGTTTGCGTCCGGTTGTCGACAGTGTGAATGCGATTCGCGTCCCTGAGAACTATATGACGCAGCGCGATCCGCTGCGTCAGGCAAATGGTTCGCTGGGAGTATTAAGCCAGCAGCTACAAAATGCCAAAATGCAGGCGGATACTGCCCATGCGGGGCTGAAGCAGGCAGACGATTTGAAACCGGTCTTCGACCAGGCGTATGAGAAAGTGGTAACGCGTCCGGCAGAGGCGCTACAGCCTCTTATTCCGGCCGCGCAGATCCTGACTCAGCAACTGGTGCAGGTTGGCGATTTTGTTGCCCAGCAGGGAAATCAGGTCGGTTTTGCCGCGAATGGTATTCAGTTCCCTACCTCGCAGCAGGCCAGCCAGTATAACTCGCTGATTGGGCCGCTGGCTGCTCAGCATCAGGCTTTCACTCAGGCGTGGAATGCGGCGGTAAACGCAACCAAATAATCGTTAAACCTCATCCTGCGCTGGCGGGATGAGGTTCTTCTGTTTTTCCTCAGCCGATCGCCTGCGGATTTACACAGTTTTTATCCACCTTGCCGTTCAGTGCATCGATCAGGTTATCTACCGCGCACGCCGCCATGTTGTAGCGTGTTTCATGTGTAGCAGACCCGATATGGGGTAACGCAACGACGTTTGGCAACGACAGTAGCGGAGAATCTTTGTCCAGCGGCTCCTGTTCGAACACGTCCAGCCCTGCGGCGTGGATCTGCCCGGTTTTCAGTGCCTCAATCAGCGCCTGCTCATCGACCACCGGACCGCGCCCGGCGTTAATGAAAACGGCCGAGTTTTTCATCTTCGCAAATTGTTCTGCGCCAATCAGATGATGCGTTTCATCGGTCAATGGCAGCACCAGACAGACAAAATCCGCTTCCTGTAACAGCGTATCCAGATCGCAGTAGCGGGCATTGAAGCGTTCTTCCGCTTCGGGATGATGGCGGCGCGCGTTATACAGGACAGGCATGCCGAAGCCAAAATGCGCCCGCTGTGCCAGCGCGAGTCCAATGCGCCCCATTCCGACAATGCCCAGCGTTTTGTGGTGGACATCAATACCAAACCAGTCCGGGCCAATACCTTTGGTCCACTCGCCCGCCTTCACTCGCTCCGCCACTTCCACTATGCGACGAGCGCTGCTCAGCACCAGCGCCATCATGGTGTCAGCCACGGTTTCAGTGAGGACCGTCGGTGTATGCATCAGGGCAATTTTGCGCGCATTCAGCGCGTCGACGTCAAAATTGTCATACCCGACGGAGATAGTAGAGGTCGCCCGCAGTTTGGGCATTTTCTCCAGCAGTGCAGTATCTACCGTTTCGCTGGAACCGAGCAGCCCTTGCGCGTTGGCGAATGCCTCCGCATGCTGTTCGACGGTCTCCGGCTTCAGGTTCGCCACCTGAATGACGGCGAAATGCTCTTCCAGTTTTTGATACAGATTGTCAGGCAGTGCTTTATAAAGAATGACGGACGGCTTCATGAGTTCTCCCTATATCAGGTTCAGGCGTGGCGTGCGCCTGCCGGAAGCTGTTGATTATTCGCAGGCTTAACAATCAAAGTAAGCCACACTGAGGCAAAAAGTGCTACCCCCATAAATATATACGACGCTGACGGCGAGCCAGTCGAACCGTTAAGATAACCGACAAACCACGAGCCAAAGAAGGAGCCGAGCGCGCCCATACTGTTGATCAGCGCCATCGCGCCGCCCGCCACGTTGCGCGGCAGCATTTCCGGAATAATGGCGAAGAACGGCCCATACGGGGCATACATTGCGGCACCGGCAATGACCAGTAGCGTGTAAGACACCCAGAAGTGGTTTGCGCCAACGGCCCACGAACCAATAAAAGCAAACGCGGCAATCAGTAGCAGCGGCCAGACAAACAGTTTACGATTTTGCAGTTTATCGGAGGCCCAGGATGCGACGATCATCGCGATAGTTGCCGCCAGATAAGGTACGGATGACAGCCAGCCTACCTCGACCATCCCCAGATTGGCACCGCCGCTGTGAATAATTGAAGGTAGCCACAGCACGAACCCATACACGCCAATACTCCACGCAAAATACTGCATACAGAGTAAAATAACGTTACGGGAACGAAACGCTTCACCATAGTTGCGCACGGCTTTGATACCCTGCTGTTCTTTTTCCAGTTGTGCCTGCAAAGCGGCTTTTTCATCTTCTGCCAGCCAGTTGACCTGCGACGGTTTGTCTTTTACCAGCACCCACCAGCAAAAAGCCCAGATAATGGCCGGAACACCTTCGATGATAAACATCTCGCGCCAGCCCAGCGCCTGAATCAGATAGCCCGACACCACCGACATCCACAGCACTGTCACCGGGTTGCCGAGGATCAGGAAGGTATTAGCACGTGAACGTTCGGATTTGGTAAACCAGTTGCTGATATAAATCAGCATCGCGGGCATTACCGCCGCTTCCACGACGCCGAGAATAAAACGAATCGCAGCGAGCATCGGGATGTTGGTGACCATCCCGGTCAGTGAGGCGCAGGCACCCCACAAGATCAGGCAGACAAATATCAGTTTGCGTACGCTACGGCGCTCGGCATAGACCGCGCCCGGGATCTGAAAGAAAAAATAGCCGAGGAAGAACAACGCGCCCAGCAGCGAGGAGATACCTTTGGTGATGCCTAAATCATCATTAATGCCTGCAGCAGAGGCGAAACTGAAGTTCGCACGATCGAGGTATGCCAGGCTGTAGGTGATAAACACGATGGGCATGATATACCACCAGCGTTTTGTTGCATTTGTTGCACTTTTCATAAGCCAGCCTCTGGTAATGAGAGAATCATTGCCTCTGACGCCAGGGTACAGAGGCAGCATTGCTATTGATTAAGTTGTGCTCTTGTCGGCAATCCTTCGCTGTCGCCCTGAACCTGAATTGCCCGAGCGCCAATTTTATTACCCCGCGTCACCGCTTGCTCCAGCGTCTCGCCTTCCAGCAGGGCGCTAATCACGCCCACGGCGAAACCATCGCCTGCGCCGACGGTATCGACTACGTTTTCAACCCTGACGGGGGGAACGCAGCCCTGAAGACCCTCGGCAGATTTATACCAGGCACCGTCAGCACCGGTTTTAATGATCACCGCCTTCACGCCACGATTGAGGTAGAAATCCGCGATCGCGTGTGGATCGGTGTGCCCGGTCAGGATCGTGCCTTCTTTCAGACCCGGCAGAACCCAGTCGGCCTGAAAAGCCAGGTGATTGATCTTTTCCACCATCTCGGCTTCACTGCGCCACAGAACCGGGCGCAAATTAGGATCGAACGACAACGTTTTTCCCTGTGCTTTCATTGCCCTGGCGGCGTGATCCAGCAGTGCATATGAACTTTCAGAAAGCGCTGCGGCCACGCCGCTGAGGTGCAAATGGCGTGCGCAAGAAAAATGCGCCGGATGATAATCCTCCAGCGAAAGATGACTGGCGGCGGAGTTTTTACGGAAATATTCCACGATGGGATCGGTTCCATTTTCGGCTTTTGATTTTAACTGGAACCCGGTTGCAAAGCGGTCATCAAGCGTCACGCCGTTGCGATTAATCCCTTCTTTTTGCAGGCTGTTAAGAACGAAATGGCCGAAACTGTCGTTGCCGACCCGGCTCACCCAACTTACCTTCAGGCCCAGGCGTGCCAGCCCGGTGGCCACATTCAGTTCGGCACCAGCGACGCGTTTGATAAAGCGTTCGGCATCACATAACTCACCGCTTTCGGTCGCGACGAACATCGCCATTGCTTCGCCAATCGTAATAACATCCAGGGCGTTATTCATGCTTCCTCCTCGCGTAATAATTCGACATAGCGACGTGTCACAGCGGTCAGATCGTCACCTTCCAGCGGAAACTCAATCCCGCGCGGAACATCGCCGGGTAAAGCGCGTAACAGCGCCTGCCAGCGCGATCCCCCTTCATCCGGCGCAATGGCGCGGTAGCCATTTTGCTGCGGCGTGGCGGCTTTAACGTGGATATAGCTGACAAACGGCGCGAGATGCCGCGCTGCCTGTTCCGGTGAGCTATCCACCCACAGCCAGTTGCCCATATCAAAGGTCAGCATGACGGGGAGATCCTGAACCTGACAGGCGGCGCTAAACCGCTGCATCGGGGGAAGCTGCCCGCACGCGGTCTGATCGTTTTCTACTACCAGACGCACGCCGCCCGTTGCCAGCCAGGATCGCAGGGTTTGTAAGGTCTGGCTGTCGGTAAAATGGCCGAGCGAGACTTTCAACCAGAGGGCGTTAAGCGTGCGCGCCTCACGCAGCAAGTCGGGTAAAAGTGGGTTAAGCGCGCCGTCAGCCAGATACAGCGGTTCCGGTGCTGAATAGCAGGCCAGCAACTGGTGCTCCGTAATGGCTACCGCGAGCGCGGCGAGGTCAGTCTGCTCTTGCTCGTTGAACATCTCGCGGCGGATTTCCACACCATCGGCTCCGGCGGCGGCAATGACGGGCAGCATCGCGCATTGCCCGCCAGCCTGGCGAACCCGATCGTGGCCGTAGGCGGCAGTGACGACAAAAATTTTTCGGCTCATTGTTAACTCCAGCGCAACATCATACCTATTACGCTAGATGGAACCGGTTCCAAAGAAAAGGTTGTGATGGTGGATTTATGATCGCCATCACGAAGTAAAATTAACGGGAGGTAGAGCCGCGCACGATCAGTTCGCCGGAGAAAACCTGTTCGCGGATCGTATCGTCATCGCCTTCAATACGGCGTACGACTTGTTCAACAGCGGCAAAACCGATTTGCCAGGTCGGCTGTTTGAGCGTGGTAATCCCGACGCCTGCCAGTTCTGCCCACTCCAGCTCATCAAAGCCCAGCAGACCGATATCGCTCCCCCAGTGCAGACCGAGGCGGCGCAGGGAACGGGCGACCTGGAGGGTAAGCGCGCCGTTGGCGGAGATGACCGCTTTGCGCATGCCACGGTGATGGGCATGAAACTGGCGCAGGGCGTTATCAATGAGCGCCGCGTCCGTCAGCGGCACTTCACTGTTTTCCGCTATCACGCCCGGATAGCGCGCCAGCGTCGCGCGGAACGCGCTTAATCGCTCACGCCGGGTATTGACCGTGCCAAGCGGTTCACTGAGAAACAGCAGGGCTTCGAACCCCTGTTCAACCAGATGCTCGGTCGCGGTCGTTGCGGCCTGGGTGTTATCAAGACCGACCACATCA
Source organism: Superficieibacter electus (assembly GCF_002915575.1). Classification (GTDB taxonomy): domain Bacteria; phylum Pseudomonadota; class Gammaproteobacteria; order Enterobacterales; family Enterobacteriaceae; genus Superficieibacter; species Superficieibacter electus. The sequence goes on along the minus strand of NZ_PQGD01000009.1, from coordinate 110,854 downwards.
CAGGCAAAATCGGGAATTTTACGATCGATAAGCACCATTGGCAGCGCCGACTGTTGTAGCCGGTTAAGGCCGTCCTCCCGCATCCCGACCGCGTTAACCACAATGCCTTCCACCTGGTAGCTGCGCAGCAGGTCCAGATAATGCAGCTCCTGGTCCAGCGCATTGTTGGTATTACAGACCAGCGGCGTGAAACCCTTCTCACGGCAGGCGGCTTCGATACCGCTTAAGACATCCACGGAATAGGGGTTGGTTATATCGGCGATAATGAGCCCAATCAGGCGCGTGCGCCCGCGTTTGAGACCTCGCGCCATCAGGCTTGGGCGATAGTCGAGTTCAGCAATAGCCTTTTCGATCCGCGCCAGCAGGGCTTCAGACAGGAGATGTTTTTCCCCGTTCAGGTAACGTGAAATGCTGGTTTTGCCGGTTTTAGCCGCTTTAGCGACATCGCTTATTGTGGCGCGCGTTGCTCTGGTCATCGCTGGTTTCCTTGCCTGAAGTGGGAATACCTTAACGCGAAAACAGGCGATGGCAAGCGCTTCCTGTGGAGGAAGTGATGTTCGGTCGCCCGGCGTGGCAATGCCCGGTGGCGCTGCGCTTACCGGGCCTACATTTATGTATCGGGAGCATGCAGGGACGGTGGCTGGGGGTGGCAATGCCCGGTGGCGCTGCGCTTACCGGTCCTGCGTTTATGCATAGGGAGCATGGAGGGATGGTAGGCCGGGCAAGGCGAAGCTGCCGCCCGGCATTATCGCGATGCAATGCTCACGCCGGACGCCGTGTCCGGTGGCGCTGCACTTACTGGAGCGGGCTTAACGTAATTTCTACGCGACGGTTCTGTGCCTTGCCTTCTTCAGTGCTGTTGCTGGCAACCGGATTGGCCGGACCCATACCGGAGGTGCGAATACGGCTGGCATCAACGCCCTGGGTAATCAGCGAGCTTCCTACCGAGTCAGCGCGCTGTTTGGACAGGCGCATATTCAGGTCCTGGCCGCCGGTGCTGTCGGTATAACCCACAATGTTAACCGCCGTTTTAGGATACTCTTTCAGCACCATCGCCACGCCGGTGAGGGTGTTTGCCCCCGCTGGTTTCAGCGTTGCGCTGCTGCTGTCGAAGGTCACATTACTTGGCATATTTAACGTGATGTTATCGCCATTTCGCGTCACGCTCACGCCGGTTCCCTGCATTTTCTCACGCAGTTTTGCTTCCTGAACGTCCATATAATAACCCACGCCGCCGCCCAGCGCCGCGCCTGCGGCAGCGCCAATCAGCGCACCTTTACCGCGGTCTTTTTTCGATGAAGAGAGCGCGCCAATACCTGCGCCGACCAGGGTACCTACCCCTGCGCCAATGCCGGATTTACCTGCTTCGCGCTCGCCGGTATAAGGGTTAGTGGTACAGCCTGAAACGGCCAGCGTGCCGCTGACAAGTGCAGCGATGATCAATACGCGTTTTTTCATCTTATTTCCTTAATCCTTTTTATTCTTTGCCTCGGCAGGCGAGACGGTTGATTATGACGTGAGAATACGGAGAAAATTCCGGGGACAACTCCGAATTTTGTAAACAACATTGAACGGTGATAAACGCCGTCACACCTGCATTGACGACTCAGGAGCGTGTTTTGACAATCGCATCAGAGAAAAAAACGGTACTTACGGCGGCCCACTGGGGACCCATGCTGGTTGAGACCGATGGCGACACGGTATTTTCTTCCCGTGGCGCGCTCGCTACTCCTTTTGAAAACTCGTTACAAACTGCCGTGCGCGATCAAGTGCACAGTAAAACCCGCGTACGCTTTCCGATGGTGCGTAAAGGGTTTCTGACATCGCCGGACAATCCCCGCGGCGTGCGCGGGCAGGATGAATTTGTCCGCGTGAGCTGGGATGAAGCACTGGATCTGATCCACGCTCAGCATAAACGCATCCGGGAAAGCTACGGCCCGGCCTCCATTTTTGCCGGGTCTTACGGCTGGCGCTCTAACGGCGTGTTACACAAAGCGGCGACGCTGCTTCAGCGGTATATGAGTCTGGCAGGCGGTTATACCGGGCATCTGGGCGATTATTCTACCGGCGCGGCGCAGGCCATTATGCCGTATGTGGTCGGCGGCAACGAAGTATACCAGCAGCAGACCAGCTGGCCGCTGGTGCTGGAGCACAGCGATGTCGTCGTCCTGTGGAGCGCCAACCCGCTCAATACGCTTAAGATTGCCTGGAACGCCTCGGATGAGCAGGGTATTCCTTACTTTGACGCGCTGCGCAAAAGCGGCAAGCGGCTGATCTGCATCGATCCGATGCGATCTGAAACGGTGGACTTTCTCGGCGATGCAGCGGAGTGGATTGCGCCTCATATGGGGACCGACGTGGCGTTAATGCTCGGTATCGCGCATACGCTGGTCGAAAACGGCTGGCAGGACAGCGATTTTCTGGACCACTGTACACAAGGCTATGAGATCTTTGCCGCCTACCTGAGCGGCGACAGTGACGGCACGCCGAAAACCGCCGAGTGGGCAGCAGAGATTTGCGGCGTTCCGGCAGCCAAAATTCGCGAACTGGCGGCTATTTTTCATCATAACACCACAATGTTGATGGGCGGCTGGGGCATGCAGCGCCAGCAGTTTGGCGAACAAAAGCACTGGATGATGGTGACGCTGGCCGCCATGCTCGGGCAGATCGGCACGCCGGGCGGCGGTTTCGGGCTTTCATACCATTTTGCCAACGGCGGCAACCCGACGCGGCGCGCGGCGGTACTGGCCTCAATGCAGGGCAGCGTGCAGGACGGGATCGATGCGGTAGATAAAATCCCGGTGGCGCGAATTGTCGAAGCGCTGGAAAACCCCGGCGCGCCGTATCAGCATAACGGTATGGATCGGCATTTCCCGGATATTCGCTTTGTCTGGTGGGCGGGCGGGGCAAACTTTACCCATCATCAGGACACCAACCGGCTCATCCGCGCCTGGCAAAAGCCCGAGCTGGTGGTGATTTCTGAATGCTACTGGACGGCAGCGGCGAAACACGCGGACATCGTTCTGCCTGCCACGACCTCGTTTGAACGCAACGATTTAACCATGACCGGCGATTACAGCAACCAGCATCTGGTACCCATGAAACAGGTGGTGACGCCGCGTGATGAAGCCCGCGATGACTTTGAGGTGTTTGCCGATCTCAGCGAGCGCTGGGAGACCGGCGGCCGTCAACGCTTTACCGAAGGGAAAAGCGATCTTCAGTGGCTGGAAACCTTCTACAATATTGCCGCGCAGCGGGGAGCCAGCCAGCAGGTGACGCTGCCGCCGTTTGCGTCTTTCTGGCAGGCCAATCAGCTTATCGAGATGCCGGAGAGCGAGCAGAATGCGCAGTTTGTCCGCTTCGCTGATTTCCGCCGCGATCCGCAGGCTCACCCGCTGAAGACCGCGAGCGGCAAAATCGAAATCTATTCCGCACGGATTGCCAGTTTTGGTTACGCCGACTGTCCTGCGCATCCGATGTGGCTCGAGCCGGACGAATGGCACGGCAATGCCGAACCTGAGCAGCTCCAGGTGCTGTCGGCGCACCCGGCGCACCGTTTACACAGTCAGCTCAGCTATTCGCACCTGCGTGAACAGTATGCAGTCGCCGGGCGGGAACCGATCACATTGCACCCGCAGGACGCCGCCGCGCGTGGTATTCAGGAAGGTGACGTGGTGCGGGTGTGGAATCAGCGCGGCCAGGTGCTGGCAGGGGCGACGATCAGCGATGGCATCCGGCCCGGCGTGCTGTGCATCCACGAAGGCGGCTGGCCGGATCTCGATCCGCAGGCCGGCGGGATCTGTAAAAACGGTGCGGTGAACGTGCTGACCAAAGATCTTCCCAGCTCACGGCTGGGAAATGGTTGCGCGGGAAACACCGCGCTGGCGTGGGTTGAAAAATATACCGGTCCGGCCCTTACGCTGACGGCGTTTGATCCGCCTCCCAGCTCATGATCCACGTCGGGTGCTGAGTTTCTTCCTGCCAGGCGCTGTCTTCAATCCGAAAGCCCTGAGCGTGGTAGAAATTCACCGCCCGAATGTTTTTTTGATAAACCTCGAGGCTGAGGATCGGGAAACGCTGTTGCACATGATGTAATAGCGCCCGGCCAATTCCTCTGCCGATCAGTCTCGGGGAGACAAATAGCGCACCGACAAAGCGTTGTTCCATGACGCTGATAAATCCACCCGGCACGCCTTTTTCTTCCCATACCCACGTTTGCGCCGCCGGAAGATAAACATCGCGCACAATCGCTTCGCTTTCATACCAGTAGCGCTCGTTAATGAACGGATGACCGTAGCGGGTGCTCTCCAGCCACAGATTCAATAGCTTTGTGGTGTCTTTATTGTGCCAGGCGCGGATCATGCTGGCCTCCCGGATGACAAAAGCATCCCGTGATGTGATCATTTACCAGACCGCAGGCTTGCATAAACGAATAGCAAATAGTGGTGCCCACAAACTTGAAGCCACGTTTTTTTAAGGCTTTCGCCAGTGCGTCCGAGATAGGTGTTGAAACCGGCACATCACCGAGGGTGGCGGCATGGCGCACGATGGGCTGGTGGTCAACGAAAGACCAGACAAATGTTGCGAAGGGTTCGCCATTGCTTTCCATCTCAAGATACGCGCGGGCATTCGCAATAATGGCCTGAATTTTTCCGCGATGGCGGATGATACCGGCATCCTGCATAAGTCTTTCAACATCGGCATCCTGCATTGCAGCAACGCGCACAGGATCGAAGTTATGAAAGCTCCGCCGATAATTTTCCCGTTTTTTCAACACCGTAATCCAGGATAGCCCGGCCTGCTGGCCTTCAAGACAGATCATCTCAAAGAGCTTTTTACCGTCGGTTTGCGGTACGCCCCATTCACTGTCGTGATAGGCAATGTAAAGTGGTTCCTGACTTACCCAACCGCAACGTTGCATGGTCTTCTCCCTTCGCATGTTTTAGCAAAAATATATCATTCTGCAGGCTTGACGTGTCTGTTAAAAAGACAATATTTAATACAGGGTTAAGCACACTATCCTTCAAGTTGCCGATCTGTGGTTACGTTTGTTCAACTCGAATGACATGGCGTCTTGTTTCCCCACAAACAACATCAAAAAAATCGCCGAATTCGGCTCTTCCAGGAGTCGCTTTGATGATAATAAAAAAGCACAGTGGTCGCCGGAGCGTGATGCTCCTGGCCGCTGTGTCTGTATATTCACTCTGGACAGACACAGCACAAGCCTGGCAACAGGAATATATCGTTGATGACCAGCAAAGTAATACGACTGAACGCTATACATGGGATAACGATCACCAACCTGATTACAATGACATTCTCGCCGAGCGGATTCATGCGGCACAAAATATGCCCGGTCTGGCCGTTAATCTACCGGACAGCACGCCGCTGGACGCGACCAGTTCAATGAGTCTTGGCTGGAATATCGCCCTGCGTGAGAACGTCACTACCGGGCCAGTGGCCGCGTGGCATTACGATGGTTCTTCTTCATCTATCTACAACGAATTTGGCGATAGCGTGGTGAACCAGGGGCTTGACGCGCTGTGGCACGCCAGCGTCAGCTCCCTCGGCTGGCGCGTGGATTCACGCTTTGGCGATCTGCGTCCGTGGGCGCAAATCAGTTATAACCAACAGTATGGTGATAATCTGTGGAAGTCACAATCGGGGCTTAACCGCCTGAGCGCGTTCGATCAGGAAGGCAACTGGCTGGACGTTACCGTGGGTGCGGATATGCTGCTGAATCAGCACCTGGCGGCGTATGCCGCACTGTCGCAGGCTGAGAATACTAACGTGGGCGCGAACTATTTGTATACGATGGGCGTGAGCGCGCGATTCTGAGCTCAGACCTGCCGGGCGGCACTGCGTTTGCCCGGCCTACAGGTTGCTGCGGCGTGAACACCCGTCCTTAAGTTGTGTCCTCCGTAGGCCTGGTAAGCGCAGCGCCACCAGGCAGGTAGCCGCAATGCAGCAACGTTGGCATCACCTGCATGCAATGCCGTTCATTCTGCGTTTAATGCCATTCATTCCGTTCCTGCTGCACTTCATGCCGTTTTCCCCCAGGTATTGAAAGGACTTCGCTATCGTTGATGGCAGTGAAATCCTTCAATTTTGATGACCTGGACGCTTGCCATGAACACATCAACCCGTAATCGTACCCGCTGGTTAACCTTACTCGGCACTATCATCACCCAGTTTGCGCTGGGATCGGTCTATACCTGGAGCCTGTTTAACGGCGCGCTCTCCAGCAAACTGGATGAGCCGGTAAGCCAGGTCGCCTTTTCGTTTGGCTTGCTAAGCCTCGGTCTGGCGCTTTCTTCTTCCGTTGCCGGAAAACTTCAGGAACGCTTTGGCGTAAAGCGCGTCACTATGGCGTCAGGCATCATGCTCGGTGTTGGCTTTTTCCTCACCGCCCATTCTGACAACCTACTGATGCTGTGGCTTAGCGCCGGGCTGCTGGTGGGGCTGGCAGACGGCGCAGGCTATTTGCTGACCCTCTCCAACTGCGTGAAATGGTTCCCGGAGCGTAAAGGCGTGATTTCTGCGCTGGCGATTGGTTCTTACGGTCTGGGCAGCCTCGGCTTTAAGTTCATTGACAGTCATCTGCTGGAAACCGTTGGCCTCGAAAAAACCTTTATGATTTGGGGCGCGATTGTACTGGTGATGATTGTTGCCGGTTCCACCCTGATGAAAGATGCGCCGCAGCAAAGCGTGAAAACGGTGAACGGCGCGGTGGAAAACGACTTTACCCTCGCCGAATCCATGCGCAAACCGCAGTACTGGATGCTGGCGGTGATGTTCCTTACTGCCTGCATGAGCGGCCTGTATGTGATAGGCGTTGCGAAAGATATCGCGCAGGGCATGGTGCATCTGGACGTTGCTACCGCTGCTAATGCGGTGACCATCATCTCCATTGCTAACCTGAGCGGTCGTCTGGTACTGGGCATCCTGTCCGATAAAATCGCCCGCATCCGGGTGATCACGATAGGTCAGGTAATTTCACTGGTTGGCATGGCGGCATTACTGTTCGCGCCGTTAAATGAAGTGACATTTTTCGCTGCCATTGCCTGTGTGGCCTTTAACTTCGGCGGTACGATCACCGTCTTCCCGTCGCTGGTCAGTGAATTCTTCGGCCTTAACAACCTGGCGAAAAACTATGGTGTAATTTATCTGGGCTTTGGGATCGGCAGTATTTGTGGCTCCATCATCGCCTCGCTGTTTGGTGGCTTCTATGTGACTTTCTGCGTGATTTTTGCGCTGCTGATTCTGTCGCTGGCGCTGTCAACAACCATTCGCCAGCCGCAGCGTATGACCTGGCATGGCGCTCAGGCGACATATTAAGGTTATTAATTAAAGCAGTTACTTAGCCTGCTAATCTATCTCACTGATCTGACCGACTATTTTTGTAAATAATTGGTCAGATCACATTTCTCCTGGACACTTTTTCCTTCCCCTGTGGTCTACTTAGCCGCGCTTAGCAGTTTCTAATAACAGAGATGATGCGCTTTCTTTAGCCTGCACGCGGTGCAGGCTGATTTATGAGTCCCTTTTTCCCAGGGTTTTTGCATGAAATACATTAAAGTGATGTCTCAGCAGATGCTGAGCCTCCTGCTGGCTATCTATATCGGCCTGTTTATGAATTGCGCAGTTTTTGTCCGTCGGTTCGACAGCTACGCAGAATCATTTACGATCTGGAAAGGATTGGCGGCGATTGTTGAACTGGTCGCCACCGTGCTGGTGACCTTCCTGCTCTTACGAATTCTCTCTCTCCTCGGCCGTCGCGTCTGGCGTATCCTCGTGACTCTGCTAGTGCTCTGCTCGGCTGGTGCCAGCTATTACATGACTTTCCTGAACGTGGTTATTGGCTATGGCATTATTGCCTCAGTTATGACGACGGATATCGATCTGTCAAAAGAAGTGGTTGGCCTGCACTTCATTTTGTGGATGTTCTTTGTCAGCATCGTGCCGCTGATTTTCATCTGGAGTAACCGCAGCCCTTATACCCTTATGCGGCAACTGCGCACGCCGGGCCAGCGGGTAGGCAGCGTGGCGGCGGTGCTGGTTGCCGGATTGCTGGTCTGGGGGCCAATTCGCCTGCTGGATATTCAGCAGAAGAAAGTCGAGCATCAGACGGGCGTGGATTTACCGAGCTACGGCGGCGTCGTCGCCAACTCCTACCTGCCGTCAAACTGGATTTCCGCGCTGGGGCTGTATGCCTGGGCGCAGGTCGATGAATCCTCGGATAATAAGTCGCTGATGAACCCGGCGAAAAAATTCACCTGGCAGGCACCGAAAGATCTGGATGACACATACGTGGTTTTCATTATCGGTGAAACAACCCGCTGGGATCATATGGGCCTTTTCGGTTACGAGCGTAATACCACACCGCGCCTGGCCCAGGAGAAAAACCTGGCGGCGTTTCGCGGTTATTCCTGTGATACGGCCACCAAACTCTCTCTGCGCTGTATGTTTGTGCGGGAAGGCGGCGCGGCAGATAATCCGCAGCGCACGCTAAAAGAGCAGAACGTCTTTGCGGTGCTCAAGCAACTGGGTTTTAGTTCCGATCTCTACGCAATGCAGAGCGAAATGTGGTTCTACAGCAATACGATGGCGGACAACATTTCCTACCGCGAACAGATTGGCGCGGAACCGCGTAACCGGGGCAAGCCGGTTGACGACATGCTGCTGGTGGATGAAATGCAGCGCTCCTTGCAGGACAATACTGAAGGTAAGCACCTGATTATTCTGCATACCAAAGGCTCACACTTTAATTACACGCAGCGTTATCCGCGTAGTTTTGCGCAGTGGAAACCGGAATGCATGGGCGTGGACGGTGGCTGTAGCAAAGCGCAGATGATCAATTCCTTTGATAACTCGGTCAGCTACGTTGATTACTTTATTAGTAAAGTCATCGACCAGGTGCGGGATAAAAAAGCCATTGTCTTCTACGCTGCCGACCACGGTGAGTCGATCAACGAGAAGGAACATCTGCACGGCACCCCACGTAATATGGCCCCACCGGAGCAGTTCCGCGTGCCAATGATGGTGTGGATGTCGGATAAGTATCTGGAAAATCCGGACCATGCACAGGCAATGGCGCATATGAAGGCTCAGGCGCAAATGAAAGTGCCGCGTCATCATATTGAGCTGTTCGATACCATTATGGGTTGTCTGGGCTATACCTCGCCGGACGGCGGGATTAACGAGAACAATAACTGGTGTCGTTTACCCACAACCGCTAAGAAATAAGCGGTCAGGCCAGTTTCTCGCCGATCGAATGGCTTTTTTTAGCTAAGGGATTGACGGGCACCTGGCCGCGCAGTAAGATGCGCCCCGCATTCGGTGATTGGCGCAGCCTGGTAGCGCACTTCGTTCGGGACGAAGGGGTCGGAGGTTCGAATCCTCTATCACCGACCAAATTTGAAAAGCCTGCTCCTGAGCAGGCTTTTTTGCATCTGGAGTTTGAGAGGATGAGAACCTCCGGGGGCATGGAGGTTCGACCCGAGCGAAGCGAGAGAACGTTGCGCAGCAACGACCCGCAGGGCGAGCCACGTAGTGGCGAGTCATCCTCTGGCACCGACCAAATTCAAAAAACCTGCTGACAAACTTTATACCGTGGAATTATGCCTGGCGGCGCTGCGCTTGCACAGGCCTACGGATTACGCATAACGTATTGATGTTTATATTTTTCGTAGGCCGGGTAAGGCGAAGCCGCCACCCGGCAAAACGGCGAACACAGTAGCAAAACAGGTTTGCCATCAACTTCAAAAGCCTGCTCTTGTTGCATCCGGAGCCAGAGAGAATGCGAACCTCCAGAACGGTGCGATTTGGGTAACCCGGCCTGTCTTTGCCGCCCATTTTTTGCGAGATTCAGCCCGCCATCACCTTTTCTGCTCGGATTATGAAACGTGCCTTTAACTATGGCGCAACAACCCGTTAATTAGTTATCACAATCGCCCGGTAACTCCCACTGCCGCCTGTCGATTTTGTGACATAATCCATTGTATTTTTTTATATATGCATCAACCTTTTTTCGCGTTACTTATGGATAACCTCAGCATTTTCCGCTGTGCGTTTTAACGTTCGCGGTATTAATCGCTCAGATAATCGCCATTTTGCAAGAAATTTTTCTTAATATGTTTAAAAGTTAACATCTGCTTTACAGGTTATAACCAGCACAATCCTCTGCATCATTGGCCTTAGCATAAATTTCCCTGCTGAAAATAGTGGCTTGAACTTTTTTTAATCTTTGTTTGTTAATTCTCATCCCTGATGTAAATCCTGGTTACCTGTATTGACGTTTTGACATTCTGTTGACAGATTGTAGGCCATGAGGGGCATTTCACGGACGATCTGTACTGCTACTCAGTCAATCGATTGCACGGATTCTCCCACTCTTATTGCTACTGACCAGACCGGTGAAATTATAAATAAAGGCTGGCGGTATGGCCCCGTTGCAGGGGTAAACACAACACACATCACATTGGAGCAGAAGAATGAGTATTTCCTTGAAGAAGTCAGGGATGCTGAAGCTTGGTTTGAGCCTGGTAGCTATGACTGTCGCAGCAAGCGTTCAGGCGAAAACGCTGGTGTATTGCTCAGAGGGTTCTCCTGAGGGCTTTAACCCGCAGCTTTTCACCTCTGGTACCACCTACGATGCCAGCTCTGTACCGATTTATAACCGTCTGGTGGAATTTAAAATCGGCACCACCGAAGTTATTCCTGGCCTGGCGGAGAAATGGGAAGTCAGCGAAGACGGCAAAACCTATACTTTCCACCTGCGCAAAGGCGTGAAATGGCAGGACAGCAAAGATTTTAAACCGACGCGTGAGTTCAACGCTGATGACGTCGTGTTCTCGTTCGATCGCCAGAAAAATGAAAGCAACCCGTACCACAAAATTTCGGGCGGCAGCTATGAATACTTCGAAGGCATGGGCCTGCCGGAGTTAATTAGCGAAATCAAAAAAGTCGACGACAATACCGTTCAGTTTATCCTGACGCGTCCGGAAGCGCCGTTCCTTGCGGATCTGGCGATGGACTTCGCGTCTATCCTGTCGAAAGAATACGCCGATAACATGCTGAAAGCCGGCACGCCGGATAAAGTTGACCTGAACCCAATTGGTACCGGTCCTTTCCAGCTCCAGCAGTACCAGAAAGACTCGCGTATTCTGTATAAAGCGTTTGAAGGTTTCTGGGGCACCAAGCCGCAGATTGACCGTCTGGTGTTCTCCATTACGCCTGACGCCTCGGTGCGTTACGCGAAATTGCAGAAAAACGAATGCCAGGTCATGCCGTTCCCGAACCCGGCTGATATCGCGCGTATGAAGCAGGACAAAAATATCAACCTGATGGAGCAGGCTGGCCTCAACGTTGGCTATCTCTCCTATAACGTTGAGAAAAAACCGCTGGATAACGTGAAAGTGCGTCAGGCGCTGAACTACGCGGTGAACAAAGACGCGATCATCAAAGCGGTTTACCAGGGCGCAGGTGTGGCAGCGAAAAACCTGATCCCGCCGACCATGTGGAGCTATAACGACGACGTTAAGGATTACACCTACGATCCGGAAAAAGCCAAAGCGCTGCTGAAAGAAGCGGGCATGGAAAAAGGCTTTAGCATCGATCTGTGGGCAATGCCGGTACAGCGTCCGTACAACCCTAACGCTCGCCGTATGGCTGAGATGATTCAGGCGGACTGGGCGAAAGTCGGCGTGCAGGCGAAGATCGTGACCTACGAGTGGGGCGAATACCTGAAACGTGCGAAGTCCGGCGAGCATCAGACCGTCATGATGGGCTGGACCGGCGACAACGGGGACCCGGACAACTTCTTCGCCACGCTGTTTAGCTGTGATGCGGCGAAGCAGGGGTCGAACTACTCCAAATGGTGCTATAAGCCGTTTGAAGACCTGATCCAACCGGCGCGCGCCACCGAAGATCACAACAAACGCGTTGAGCTGTACAAACAGGCTCAGGTGGTGATGAACGAGCAGGCTCCGGCACTGATCGTCGCTCACTCCACCGTGTATGAGCCAGTGCGTAAAGAAGTCAAAGGTTATGTTGTTGATCCGCTGGGTAAACACCACTTCGAAAACGTGTCTGTCGAATAATTAAAAGTATCAGGGGCGCAAGAGCGCCCCATGCCCGGCGGCGCTGCGCTTGCCCGGTCCTGTGCATACAGGCCGGGTCGGCGCAGCGTCACCCGGCAGCAGTGCTTCATTCCTGTAAAAGGGGATGAGATTTGTGAGCAATACAGACGTCTATCTCCAGGTAAGACGTCATTACAGAGAATCCGGGTTATGTTGCAGTTCATCCTCCGACGTCTGGGACTTGTGATCCCGACGTTTATCGGTATTACCCTTCTCACCTTTGCCTTTGTCCATATGATCCCCGGCGATCCGGTGATGATCATGGCAGGTGAGCGTGGTATTTCCCCTGAGCGCCATGCGCAGCTGCTGGCTGAACTCGGCCTGAATAAGCCGCTGTGGCAGCAGTATCTCAATTATATTTGGGGCGTGATGCACGGTGATTTAGGCATCTCGCTGAAAAGCCGCCTTCCGGTGTGGGAAGAGTTCGTGCCGCGTTTTAAAGCGACGCTGGAACTCGGCGTCTGCGCAATGATTTTTGCCGTCGCCGTCGGTATTCCGGTGGGCGTGCTGGCCGCCGTGAAGCGTGGATCTATTTTTGACCATACCGCCGTGGGCCTCGCGCTGACCGGTTATTCGATGCCGATTTTCTGGTGGGGCATGATGCTGATCATGCTGGTCTCGGTCCAGCTCAACCTGACGCCGGTGTCCGGGCGGGTGAGCGATATGGTGTTCCTCGACGACTCCAACCCGCTCACCGGCTTTATGCTGATCGACACCGCCATCTGGGGTGAAGAGGGCAACTTTATTGATGCGCTGGCGCATATGGTTCTGCCTGCGATGGTGCTCGGCACCATTCCGCTGGCGGTGATCGTGCGTATGACCCGCTCCGCCATGCTGGAAGTGCTGGGTGAAGATTATATTCGTACCGCGCGCGCCAAAGGCTTAACGCGGATGCGCGTCATCATCGTTCACGCCCTGCGTAACGCGATGCTGCCGGTGGTCACGGTGATTGGTTTGCAGGTGGGGACGATGCTGGCAGGGGCGATCCTGACCGAAACTATCTTCTCCTGGCCCGGTCTGGGACGCTGGCTGATCGATGCGCTGCAACGCCGCGATTATCCGGTGGTGCAGGGCGGCGTACTGCTGGTGGCGACGATGATTATCCTCGTCAACCTGCTGGTCGATTTGCTGTACGGCGTGGTGAACCCGCGTATTCGTCATAAGAAGTAAGGGGCCGTCATGTCACACGTTACTGAAAATAAAGTTATCGCTGCACCCGTACCGATGACGCCGCTCCAGGAATTCTGGCACTACTTCAAGCGCAATAAAGGCGCGGTGGTCGGCCTGGCGTATGTCGTGATCGTGGTCTTAATTGCTATCTTCGCCAACTTCGTTGCGCCGCATAACCCGGCGGATCAGTTCCGCGATGCGCTGCTGGCTCCACCGGTATGGCAGGAAGGGGGAAGCTGGACGCATATCCTCGGCACCGATGACGTGGGCCGCGATACGCTGTCGCGCCTGATGTACGGCGCGCGCCTGTCACTGCTGGTCGGCTGTCTGGTTGTTGTGCTGTCGCTGATTATGGGCGTGGTGCTGGGTCTGGTGGCGGGCTACTTTGGCGGCATTATCGACAATATTATTATGCGTATCGTCGATATCATGCTGGCCCTGCCGAGCCTGCTGCTGGCGCTGGTACTGGTCGCCATATTCGGCCCGTCGATAGTGAACGCCTCGCTGGCGCTCACCTTCGTGGCGCTGCCGCACTATGTCCGACTCACCCGCGCTGCGGTGCTGGTCGAAGTGAACCGCGATTACGTCACCGCTTCACGCGTGGCGGGGGCGGGTGCACTGCGTCAGATGTTTGTCAATATTCTGCCTAATTGTCTCGCGCCGCTGATTGTTCAGGCGTCGCTCGGCTTTTCTAACGCCATTCTCGATATGGCCGCCCTTGGCTTCCTCGGCATGGGTGCGCAACCGCCAACACCGGAGTGGGGCACCATGCTCTCCGACGTGTTGCAGTTCGCACAAAGTGCCTGGTGGGTCGTGACCTTCCCGGGTCTGGCGATCCTGCTGACGGTGCTGGCATTTAACCTGATGGGTGACGGTCTGCGTGACGCGCTCGATCCCAAACTGAAGCAGTAAGAGGTTCGAGATGGCGTTATTAAATGTAGATAAATTATCGGTGCACTTCGGTGAAGAAGATTCACCGTTCCGCGCCGTCGATCGCGTGAGTTATAGCGTGAATCAGGGCGAAGTGGTGGGCATTGTTGGTGAGTCAGGCTCCGGTAAATCAGTCAGCTCGCTGGCGATTATGGGGCTGATTGATTACCCCGGCCGGGTGATGGCGGAAAATCTGGAATTCAATGGCCAGGACTTAAAGCGAATCTCTGAAAAAGCGCGCCGCAGCCTGGTGGGCTCTGAAGTGGCGATGATTTTCCAGGACCCGATGACCAGCCTTAATCCGTGCTACACCGTTGGTTTCCAGATTATGGAAGCGATTAAGGTGCATCAGGGTGGCAATAAGAAAACACGCCGCCAGCGGGCTATCGACCTGTTGAATCTGGTGGGTATTCCCGATCCGGCTTCGCGCCTCGACGTTTACCCGCACCAGCTTTCCGGCGGGATGAGCCAGCGTGTGATGATCGCCATGGCGATCGCCTGTCGGCCAAAACTGCTGATCGCCGATGAACCCACTACCGCGCTGGACGTGACGATTCAGGCGCAGATCATCGAATTACTGCTGGAGCTTCAGCAGAAAGAAAACATGGCGCTGATCCTGATTACGCACGATCTGGCGCTGGTCGCGGAAGCGGCGCATAAAATCATCGTAATGTACGCCGGCCAGGTGGTCGAAACCGGCGCGGCAACGGAGATTTTTCGCGCCCCGCGCCATCCATATACCCAGGCGTTACTGCGTGCGCTGCCGGAGTTCGCTCAGGACAAAGCGCGGCTGGCGTCGCTGCCGGGCGTGGTGCCGGGGAAATACGATCGTCCCAACGGCTGTCTGCTGAACCCGCGCTGCCCGTATGCGACCGATCGCTGCCGCGCCGAAGAGCCTGCGCTGAATACCGTTGATAACGGTCGTCAGTCAAAATGTCACTACCCACTCGATGATGCCGGGAGGCCCACACTATGAGTACGCAAGAGGCCACCCTGCAACAGCCCCTGTTGCAGGCAATCGACCTGAAAAAACACTATCCGGTGAAGAAAGGACTGTTTGCCCCGGAACGGCTGGTAAAAGCGCTGGACGGCGTGTCGTTTAACCTGGAGCGTGGGAAAACGCTGGCAGTGGTCGGGGAGTCCGGCTGTGGCAAATCCACGCTTGGCCGTCTGCTGACGATGATCGAAACGCCGACCGGCGGGGAACTCTATTTTCAGGGGCAGGATCTGCTTAAACACGATCCGCAGGCGCAAAAACTACGTCGGCAGAAAATTCAGATCGTCTTTCAGAACCCTTACGGTTCACTGAACCCGCGTAAAAAGGTCGGGCAGATTCTGGAAGAGCCGCTACTGATTAACAGCGAGCTGAGCAAAGCCGAACGCCGTGAAAAAGCGCTGGCGATGATGGCGAAAGTCGGCCTGAAAACCGAGCATTACGATCGCTATCCGCATATGTTCTCCGGCGGACAGCGCCAGCGTATTGCGATTGCCCGCGGTCTGATGCTGGACCCGGACGTGGTGATTGCCGATGAGCCGGTCTCCGCGCTGGACGTGTCGGTGCGTGCCCAGGTGCTGAACCTGATGATGGACTTGCAGCAGGATTTAGGTCTGTCCTACGTTTTCATCTCGCATGACCTGTCGGTGGTCGAGCATATTGCGGATGAAGTGATGGTGATGTATCTCGGCCGCTGCGTGGAGAAGGGCACTAAGGAGCAGATTTTCTCGAATCCGCTGCATCCGTATACGCAGGCGCTGCTTTCCGCGACGCCGCGCCTGAACCCGGACGACCGCCGCGAGCGCATTAAGCTGACCGGCGAGCTGCCCAGCCCGCTGAACCCACCGCCGGGCTGCGCGTTTAACGCCCGCTGCCGCCGTCGCTTTGGCCCGTGCACCCAGTTGCAGCCGCAGCTTAAGGAGTACGGCGGTCAACTGGTGGCCTGCTTTGCTGTGGATCAGGATGTGAACGGCGAAAAGCCAGTCGTATAATTTGAACAAGAGACCAGCGTCGTGCTGGTCTCTTTTATTCCCGCATTTTCTTTCCTCTTAGCCCGTGCCTCTGTTTTGAATCAGCCCCCATAAAGCCATCTGTCCGACAGACAGCGCAGAGCCTGACCGTTATTCTCGATAATGACGGGCGACCCGCAGTGGGCAAGACTGCCTGTAGTAATGCACCAGGTTATTGATATACCAGGATTTGTAGGCCGGGTAAGCGCAGCGCCACCCGGCATATTGCGCACAGAGCCGAAAATCTTTCTACAGAGATCCATTATTAATAGTGGGCTAAGTAAAATCGCAGATGAGCTATTTTTAAAATACGTATTATCTATTAGATACAGCACCCGTTTTTACGGGAGAAATTTGCCAGCGCTACGGCTAATATGGTAATGGTGCAGCTCATTAACGTGCTGATAACTAAAAATGATTGCGCTTATTAATTATATAATCAGACAGACTTTTAGCGTGCGAAGTATTCCTAAAACAGTAAAGTCATCTATGCTGTAAATGAACGGATGCGCAATAAGAGAAGCGGGAATCAATTAATGTTTTTAAGTCATGGTGTTAGCGATGAATCATTATGATGACTTGCAGCGGTTTAAGGATAAAACCCGCTCGCAATTAGAGAATTATAAAGACTTATCTGCGCAGTCATCTGCCGAGGAACGAGGAGACTGGGCGCTCATCAATCAATTATCGCCGACCCGCCAGGAGCCGGATCTGGCGATGGGTGGCCATGTCTCGTCGCCGGTGCCAAAAACCGTGGCGGCCCATGTTTTTAGCTCGCCGCACGTGTCGCCGCTACAGGCCAGCGCGTCTGACCACGCTGCGCCTCAGCCGCATACTCTGCCGCCGCTGATGCAAAGCGTGGCCAGGCTGTCGCCAGCATCCCCTCAGCCGTCGCAGTCGGAAGCCGTAACGGCGACTCCCGCCGCGCCGTCATCCGTTTCTATTGCGAAAACCTTTGCCAGCCCGCCGCCGCCCGTAGCGGAGCCTGTTGCTCGTCCATTGTCGCCTGTTGACCACCCGCAACCGGTGGCTAACGCGCCAGTGCCGCAGCCTGAGCCGCCAAAAGCGCCGCCCGTTGCCCGGCCGGCCGTCGTCACGCCACCGCCTGAGTCGGTGAATTATTCCCGTCTGTTTGCGCCGAAAACGGCTGAGCCGCCCGCTCCGGACGAGAAAACCAATGAAGAGAAGGCGCTGCCTCTCAAATCACTGTTAGAAAGGATTGCTTCATGCCGTTGATCTGTGTGTGTTCACCCAAAGGGGGCGTAGGGAAAACAACCCTTGCGGCAAACCTGACCTATGCGCTGGCGCGCTCGGGAAGCAAGGTACTGGCGATTGATTTTGATATGCAAAACGCGCTGCGTCTGCACTTTGGCGTTCCGCTATCTGATGAGCGCGGCTATGTGGCGAAATCCGCAGAATCGTATGACTGGGGCCAGGATGTATTGACCGCCGGTGGCAATATTTTTGTCCTGCCTTACGGCGATGTGAGCGAAGAACAGCGGCTGACTTTTGAACACAATCTTGCCACTGACGAACATTTTCTGGCGCGCGGTCTGGGTTCGCTGCTCAACTATCCGGGACTGGTGATTGTAGCGGATTTTCCTCCCGGTCCGTCAGCGGCACTCAAGGCGATTACCCCGTTTGCTGACATGCATCTGGTGACGCTACTGGCCGATACCGCATCAATGTCCCTGCTTCCGCATATTGAAAACCAGCGTTTAACCGGCGGCGAGCTTAATCATAACCACGGCCACTTTTTCGTTATCAACCAAAGCGATACGCGCCGTCAGATTAGCCGTGACGTCACTGCTTTTCTTGAAGAACGTTTGGGCGAGCAATTATTAGGCATTATTCACCGCGATGAAAGCGTGTGCGAAGCCAATGCCTCACAAAAATCCATTTTTGACTTCAGCCCTTCGTCGGCGGCGGCATTCGATATCGAAATCATTGCCAGAAAAATCGTTGCCAAATTAGGGATTAATGTTGGTGATGGCACTGTGCATAACGTGTCACGTAAATCCGGGCTTTAATTTATTCAGGACGACCTATGAAAAAGTTCCTGTTTTATATGCTGGTACTGGCGCTAGCGCCGGTTGCCTTGTTGGTGATCGTGACGCCGATGGATAGCCAGAAACAGTATATTTTTGGGCTGTTGAGTATTGGCATACTGTTTTTAATGGGATTCAGTAAACGACGCAGTATTTCCGTCATCATGGTGGTGATGTCATTACTGATGTCCACCCGCTATATGTATTTTCGTCTGACGCAAACCCTGCATTTTAATTCCGAGATAGAGGCTATCCTCGGGATGGGATTATTTCTTGCGGAAGTCTATATCTGGGTGATGCTTCTGCTCAATTATCTGCAAACCGTCTGGCCTTTAAAGCGCGAAATTGTTCCTCTGCCTGATGATATGTCGTTATGGCCGACGGTCGATGTCTATATTCCGACCTATAACGAACCGCTGGAAGTGGTGCGTGACACTGTGCTTGCGGCGCAATGCATTGATTATCCGAGAGATAAGATAAAAATCTATCTGCTGGATGACGGCAGCCGCCGGGAGTTTGCCGTGTTCGCCCAGGACGTCGGCGTCGGGTATATCACCCGTACCGAACATAACCATGCCAAAGCAGGCAACCTCAATCACGCGATGAAAATCACCCAGGGCGAGCTGATTTGCGTGTTTGACTGTGACCACGTAGCAACGCGAATCTTCCTTCAGGCCACCGTCGGTGGGTTCCTGAAAGATCCAATGCTGGCGCTGGTACAAACGCCGCACTACTTCTATTCCCCGGACCCGTTTGAACGTAACCTGTCGGTCGGACGTAATATTCCCAATGAAGGGATGCTGTTCTATGGCCCGATCCAGCAGGGCAACGATAACTGGAACGCCACCTTCTTCTGCGGCTCCTGTGCGGTGATCCGCCGCAGCGCGCTGGAAGAGATTGGCGGGTTTGCGGTGGAAACCGTGACGGAAGACGCCCACACCGCGCTGAAAATGCAGCGTCGCGGCTGGAAATCGGCCTTTGTTGATATTCCGCTGGCGGCCGGGCTGGCCACGGAGCGTCTGGTACTGCATGTGATCCAGCGTACCCGCTGGGCGCGCGGTATGACGCAGATTTTCCGCGTGGATAATCCGCTGTTCGGGCGCGGACTGACCTTCCAGCAGCGCCTGTGCTACCTCAGCGCCATGCTTTATTATCAGTTCGCCATTCCGCGCGTGGTGTTTGTCACCGCGCCGCTGGCTTACCTGCTGTTTAACCTGAATATTATTCACTCTTCGGCCAGTCTGATTTTAGCCTACGCGCTGCCGCATTTATTCCTCGCGATCTATGTAGGGTCGCGAATGAATGGTCGCTATCGTTACAGCTTCTGGGGCGAAATCTACGATATCGTACTGGCATTCCACCTGATCCTGCCGACGCTGGTGACGATGGTTTTCCCGAAGCGCGGCAAATTCAACGTTACCGATAAAGGCGGCTTGCTGGATGTCGGCTATTTCGATTTCAGCGTGGTCAGACCGCATCTGGTGGTGGCTTTTCTGCTGGCGGTGGCGGTAATTGCCGGTATCGTGCGGGCGTTTGCCCATGACTTCTTTACCGCCGATCCCAGCGTTATTGCCCTGAACATCGGCTGGGGCGTCTATAGCCTTATCTTCCTGCTTGCGGCCATTGCCGTGGCCCGCGAGACGCGGCAAACGCGTAAAACCATCCGCATTGAGGTCACCATTCCGGTGCTGATCCATTATGCCAGCGGCTTTGTTACCCGCAGTCAGACGGCAGATCTCTCCATGGGTGGCTGTCGCATCTCGATTGTGGACGATCGCCATACTCACGATGAGATCGAAGAGATCGAGCTTATTCTGGAATCCGGGGCGATAACCATTCCGGCGAAGCTGGTGGCGGTTGATAACCACTTTATCCGCGTCATGTTTGATGAAGATATCCCGCTCTCCCGACGTCGCGAGCTGGTCCGCGTGGTGCTCTCACGTGCCGATGCATGGATTAACCCGCCGCGTCAGCAGGATAACCCGTTCCGTTCGTTCGTGACGATCCTGCGCTGCGTATTTGAACTGTTCTGGCTGACATGGAAATCGCGCCGTAGCCGTCGACGCCATCGCGCGGCCGCTGCGGCGGTCGCAAAGGAGGATAGTCGCGTATGAAGCGATTCACGACGCTGGCACTGATCATAGGGACGTTGTTTGTGCCCGTGCTCCACGCAGAGGAGACGGAAACTCAACCCACGCCGCCGCTGAATTTCCCGCTACCCGGCTCAGAGACGGCCCCGGCAGATACTAACGCTGCGTCTGCCGACGCGGCCGCGCCTGCGGCGGATACGCCGTCCGCAGCACAGGAAACGAGCGCGCCCGCCACGTTGACGCCAGGGGGATCAAACACACCTGACGCAGGTAGCGCATCTAATGCCCCGCCTGCAATGCCGCCCACAACCACTACGGCTGGGGGCTTTATGCCTCCGGCAGACAGCAGCCTGACCTTTGCGCAAATGGGTAGCCCACAAGGGATTTCCCTTAGCGGCGGGCAGTTGCAGGGTGGGATCGACTTTACCCTTCCCGGCGACCGGGTAATTACCAGCGCGCAGCTTGCGCTGGATGTCAACGTTTCCCCGGAAATGGCGGCACGCAACGCGACGTTGCAACTTCAACTTAACGGCCAGCCGCTGGGCAATGTGCCACTTAGCGCAGCGGACAATAATGTCTCGCACTTTGAGCTGGATATTCCGGCGGCGCTAATGGTCTCCAGTAATAACCTGAGCTTTAAGATTAACGATGGCGACGCCCAGCAGTGTCTGCGCGATATCAGCAATAAATATCAGGTCGTCATTCTGCCCACCTCGCGCTTCCAGCTTGAAGGGCAGCAGCTGGATATTGGCTCCGACCTGAGCCATTTTCCGAAGCCATTTTTCGACAGTCAGCAGATGACGCCGGTTAACCTGGCCTTTAGTTTTCCGGCAAAACTAACGCCAGATGCGGTCAGCGCCGCAGCACTGATTTCGTCATGGATGGGGATGCAGGCCGATTATCGCGGTATTTCGTTCACCGCGCTGAGTAATCGCCTGCCTGAACAGCACGGCATTCTCGTCGGCCATCCTGGTGAGCAGATCGGTGGGTTAACGCTGCCGCAAACGAACGCGCCGCTACTGAAAATTATCGATAACCCCATCAACCCGGTGTATAAATTGCTGCTGGTCGTCGGCAAAGATGATTCTGCACTGCGGGCAGCGGCCTGGCGGCTGGCGAAAGGCGATTTCCCCGGCCAGACGGCGAGTGCCGAGGTTGAAGCGCAGGCGATCCCCACCAGTAAACCGTATGATGCCCCGCGCTGGATCTCCACTTCCCGCCCGGTAAAGCTCTCGGAGCTGATCCGCAAAGATCAAAGCACGACGGTCTCTGGTGTCTGGCATGCGCCGCTCCAGGTGGCGTTTCGCGCCGCGCCGGATCTCTACTTATGGGACGGCGAAACCATTCCGCTGCACATTGGCTACCGCTTTCCGTCTGAAACCTGGATCGACGAAGAGAAATCGCGTCTGAGCGTGACGCTGAACAATACCTTCCTGAGCAACCTGCCCATGAACAAGCAGGGCTTTCTCGAAATGCTGTGGCGTAAAGCGGGCGGCGATGCGCGTCAGGAGAAAGTGACCATCCCGCTGGAGCCGTATTTGATTTACGGTGATAACCAGCTTTCGCTCTACTTTAACGTAGTGCCGAAGGAGACCGCGCCCTGTAGCGTGCTGCTCAATAATAATATCAAGAGTCGTCTCAACGAGGACTCATGGATTGATTTGAGTCACACACAGCACTTCTCAATGTTACCGAACCTTTCCTATTTCGTCGGTGCCTCGTTCCCGTTTACTCGTCTGGCAGACTATTCGCAGACAGTAATGCTGCTACCGGAGACGCCGTCGGAAACGCAGGTAGCGATGCTGCTGAATCTCGCAGCGCGTTCTGGTAATGCAACGGGGATGGCGCTGGCCAATAACCGTGTGGTGCTGGGGCTACCCGGCGGAGGCACCAATCTTGAGTACTTACGCCAGCGCGATGTACTGGCCGTAGGCGGTCTTGATCAAAAAGCCTTTATTCAGGGACTCTTGTCGCAATCGCCGTATATTGCGGGTGACAGTACGCTCGGCGTTCGTCCACCCACGCCGTGGCAGAAAGTTCAGCGCTGGCTGCTGGGCGACTGGTCTACGGACAATATTGATGCCGACCGCTACTTCTCCTCAAACGAGGCGTGGCGTGGCTTTATCAGCTATCGCTCACCGTGGAACCCTGAACGGCTGGTGGTCGCTGCCGTGGGCAGCAATGACGATCAGTTGGCCCGTTTACCCGACGATCTGAGTTCATCACGCATCAACGCAGGCATTCGCGGCGATACGTCCATTATCACCGACGAAAACGGCGTTCGCAGTTTCCGGGTCAGCACCCAGTTCCCGAGCGGGCAGATGCCTGGCTACATGATGGCTATCTGGTATGCGAACCAGTATTCAGCGCTGCTGGCGATTGTGGGACTTATTGCTGCCTCTATTCTCGGCGTGGCACTAACCGCCATGTTCAGACGGCATGCCCGGAAACGTCTTTATTCAGGGAGCGACCACAATGATAAAACATGATCCGGGCCGCCGTTTATCTACGCTGTGCCTGACGGGCATTCTGACGCTGGGTACGGTGGGCGACGCGCTGGCGGCACCCAACGATGCGGCATTGAACGCGCTCTTTGAGCAGGCAAAATACTGGCATGAGCGATCGCATGACGAGCTGGCGATGGAATCGCTCAGGAAAGTGCTGCTGGTTGATGCGAATAACACCCAGGCATTGTATCTGATGGCGCTGTGGACACAGCAGCGCGGCGATACACAAGCCTCGGCACAGTGGCGAGCGCGTCTGGAAAAAGCCTCGCCGGGCGACGCCGGGCTGGAAGCGTTATCGAATGCCCGTCAACTTTCTGCGGTGCCGCAGGGGCAGCTTAACCTTGCGCGTCAGCAGGCACGCAGCGGCAATATTCCTGCCGCGCTGGCCACCTGGAAAAGTATGTTCAACGGCGATACTCCGCCGCAAGGGATTGCGGCAGAGTATTACCTGACCATGGCGAGCGACAAAGCGCTTTATCCGCAGGCGGTGAGCGAGTTGCGGCGTTATGTGGCGCAACGTCCGCAGGATAATGCTATCCGCGTGGCGCTGGGTAAGGCGTTAACCTGGCGGGAGGAGACCCGCCGGGAAGGGATGGACATGCTGGAACCGTTGGCCAGCGGGGATAAAGAAGCAGATAACGGCCTGCGTCAGTCGCTACT
Source organism: Superficieibacter electus (assembly GCF_002915575.1). Classification (GTDB taxonomy): domain Bacteria; phylum Pseudomonadota; class Gammaproteobacteria; order Enterobacterales; family Enterobacteriaceae; genus Superficieibacter; species Superficieibacter electus. The sequence continues at coordinate 87,305 of NZ_PQGD01000009.1, read as the reverse complement.
GTGGCTCGGCGTGGCGCAGGGCGATCAGCATTATTACGATAACTGGCTGCGCCGCCATCCGCAGGATACGGAGGTACAAAAATACTTCCGCGAGCGTATTGGCGGCATTGCCAAAGGGGAAGGTTACACCGCCCTTAACAGCGGTAACGTTGACGCGGCAAAGCAGGAATTCGAGCAGGTACTGCAAACCAATCCGGCCGATGCCGACGCGCTGGCGGGCATGGGCTACATCGCCCAGCGCAGCGGGGATTATCAGGCGGCGGCGCAGTATCTTAACCGGGCCGCCAGCCAGGGCGGCGACGCGGCAGACGAGCGGAAAACCCAGGCGGATGACGCGCAGTTTTACGGCCAACTGGCGCAGGCTCAGCAGGCATATAAGCAGGGCAATATCAGTCAGGCGCTGGCGCTCTCCGCGCCGCTGGCCCAGCAGAGCGGCGAGCGCGGCATCGCAGGCAAACTGTTCCGCGCTGACGTTTTGCGCCAGAACAAAGACTACGCGCAGGCTGAACAAACCCTGCGGGCGGCACTGAACGATCAGCCGCAGAACGCGGCGGCGCGGGAGAACCTTTACTACGTGCTGCGCGATCAAAACAAAACGGCGGAGGCGCAAACGGTGCTGCGCACGCTACCGCAAAATCTTCAGGCCCGGCTTCAGCCGCGTGTTGTCACCGGCGTACCGGGCGATGCGATTCGCCGTCAGGCGCAGCAGCAGGCCGCAGGCGGTAACGTTCAGCAGGCGATCGCCACCCTGCGCCAGGGCGTGGCGCGTAATCCTGATGATTTCTGGCTGCGTCTGGATCTGGCGCGGCTGCTGCAAAAATCCGGTGGCGAGAATGAAGCCGCGGCGGTGATGGCTCCGGCTTATCGCGCGGGAGCGAATGCCAACGCCTTGTACGCGGCGGCGCTGTTCTCCAGCGAAAACGGCGCGTGGCAGCAGGCGCAAACGCTGCTCTCCCGCATTCCGGCCGCCAGCCAGAACACGCAGATGCGCGATCTGCGCCAGCGGGTGAACTACAACATGCAGATTGCCATGGCGCAGAACTACCTGGCGCAGGGCAATTCCGTGGCGGCGATGAACACGCTGAAGGCACTCTCGTCGCAGCCGCCGAAAGATCCGGCGGATGTCGGCAAGCTGGCGCGGCTGCTGGCGCAAAGTGGCGATATCACCACCGCCGTCGCGCTGGTGCGCAACAATATTAATGCGGGGGTTCAGGGCGGCGCGGGCGACTACGCCGATCAGGTGACGGTCCTGAATCAGGCGGGGCTGACCAGCGAGGCCCAGGCGCTGTTAGCGAATCCGACGCTACAGGCGCAAAGCACGCCGACCCAGCTTGCCAGCCTGCAAAATGGCTATGTGGTTAACGACGCCGATCGCCTGCGCGAGCAGGGCAACTATGCGGCAGCTTACGACAAGTTGATTCGGGCGCTGCAACAGGACCCGCAAAATACCGACTTGATGTTCGCGATGGCGCGGCTCTATCAGAGCGGCAAAATGAACAAAGAGGCCGGGGTGGTGTACGACTACCTGATCACCCGCGATACGCCCGACCAGGCAGCGCGTGCCGGAGCCATTGACGTAGCTTTGTCTGAGGGCGATAACGATCGCGCAGAACAACTGGCGCGCGGATTGCGCAACGACAATACGCCGGATCGCCTGATCCTGCTTTCCCGCGTGGAAGAGGCGCAGGGCAATCATCAGCGGGCGCTCACTTACCTGCGTAGCGCGCGTGGCCGGGTATTGGGTTTACAGACCACCAATAGCTCAGCCACCCCGAGCGTCGGCGGCCTGCTGGCGGCGGATAACCCGTTTGTCGGCACATCACGCCTTCAGCCGCAGGCGCGTAGTGCCTCGACCTACGGACGCACCTTGCCCTGGCAGGTGGGCGCAGTCTCTACCAGCGAAACGGATCTGGCACTGCCGGGCAGTCAACGCACTGATTTACCTGTTGAAACGGCGCAGAACCGCACGCTGCGGCAAATTGATACCATGATGGAGCAACTGGAAGAGAAAACCGGCACCTGGATGCAGGGCGGGGTTGAAGTGCGCAGCCGTGATGGTGAAACCGGCACCAGTAAGCTGACCGAAGTGAAAGCGCCGCTGACCTGGTCTTCCTCGCCGTTTGGCGAGTCGCGCTTTGAATTCACCGCCACGCCAATTACCCTTAACGCGGGCAGCGCTTCGGGCGATGCCTGGCGGCGTTATGGATCGAACCCGCTGGCGAATGCGGTCTCTAATATCGCCGCCACGGCGGCCAGCGAGCAGCAGGCGATTGCGGCGATGACTGAAGCGCAGCAGACCGCCTATTTTGCCAGTAATCCGGGCGCTCAGTTTTTGAGCACTCTGGGCACGATCGATGCAGCCACGCTCAACCCGACCACCAGCGCGGGAATGGAAAATCTGGCGCGGCTGGGTAGTTATGATTCAGGTCAGGTGGCGAGCTACCTTGCTGCGTCCAGCCTGAAGCCAAATGTGAACGAGTCGGGTGATTCCTCAACCGACTCGCAAAAGGCTAACGGCGTTGAACTTAGCATGGCGCTAAGCGGCGATCAGTATCGGGTCGATATCGGCAGTACGCCGCTGGGCCAGGATATGAACACCCTGGTGGGCGGCGTCAAATGGTCGCCTAAGTTAACGAATTATCTGTCGTTGATCCTCACCGGCGAGCGGCGCGCGTTGACCGACAGCCTGCTGTCTTATGTCGGCGCGAAAGATTCGTACTCCGGCAAACGCTGGGGGCAGGTGACGAAAAACGGCGGTACGCTGCAATTAAGCTATGACGACGGCGACGCAGGCTTCTACATCGGCGGTGGCGGCTATAGCTATCTTGGTGAAAACGTTGCCAGCAACACCAGCGTCAACGCCAGCGCGGGGGTTTATCTGCGGCCCTTCCATGACGACTACAGCCAGCTTCAGACCGGTTTAAGTATGAGTTATATGGACTTCTCGAAAAACCTGAGCCAGTTTACCTATGGTCAGGGCGGGTATTTCAGTCCACAAAACTACGTCAGCGTTTCACTGCCGGTCGATCTCACGCAGAAATACGATAACTGGACCCTGAGAGTGGGCGGTTCGGCGGGTTATCAGTCTTATACCCAGGACAGCAGCGACTACTTCCCGACGCAATCCGGCTGGCAGCAGCAGCTTGAAACGGCGGTGGCAAATGGTTTTGCAAAGGAAGCGCGGTATAAAGCCACCTCGGAAAATGGACTTGGCTATACGGTACGGGCAGGTGCTGATTATAAAGTAAACAAACAGATGCGTATTGGTGGTCAGGTTGGCTATGATACGTTCGGCGATTATAACGAAAGCACTGCCGGGCTATGGTTCCGCTATATGTTAGGGAATGAATAATGGATAACAATACTGCGCTAAAGGCCTATTTCCAGCAGCAACAAACGCCGCCAGGCTGGTTTGATCTGCTGACCATTATGATTGACGGCATGATCCGCAATGCGGGTGAACGCGAGAGTCAGCCGTTTCTGCGCCAGATGGGGGAAACGCTGGCGGATGCGTTCCCGCTTCCCGAAGCGCAGACGCTGGGCGATCTGGAACAGAATATCAATCATCTGCTGGCGACCTTTAACTGGGGCGTGGTGGCGGTGAGCGTCGGCGAACTGGGGCTGGTGGTCCGCCATCAGGCGCTCCCGGTCAGCCGTAATGAAGACCAGCAGGTCCGCTGGTGTAACGCTTTTTGTGCGATACTGGAAGGACTTTACGCACGCTGGTTACAGGGACAAGGCGGCGAAGCGCACCTGTTGTTTCAGCGGGAGCAGCTTTTTTCCGTCGATGACGTCCAGTTCCGTTATTTTAATCCGTAATGATGAGTGAATTATGGTTTTGCGAACGCTATCCGCTGTTGTGGTCATGACCGCGCTGCTGTTTACTTCTCTCGCTCAGGCCGATACCGCCTGGGAGAGCTATAAAGCCCGTTTTCTGATGCCGGATGGACGCATTGTCGATACCGGCAATGGCAATGTCTCGCATACTGAGGGGCAGGGTTACGCCATGCTGATGGCCGTCGCCAATAATGACCGCCCGGCGTTTGATAAGCTCTGGCAGTGGACCAACGGCCATTTAAAAAATAAAGAGACCGGGCTATTTTACTGGCGTTATAACCCGGTTGCGCCCGATCCGATTGCTGATAAAAACAATGCGTCGGACGGCGATGCGCTTATTGCCTGGGCTTTGTTGAAGGCGCAGCAGCGCTGGCAGGACAGCAGCTATGGTACGGCCTCAGACGCTATCACTCAGGCATTAATTAAATATACGGTTATTGAGTTTGCTGGTTATCGCGTCATGCTGCCGGGGCAAAATGGTTTTGATTTGAATACCCGGGTTAACCTCAATCCGTCTTATTTTATTTTTCCCGCCTGGCAGGATTTTGCCCGCCGCAGCTATCTTAAAGTGTGGCAGGAACTGCTGCGCGACGGGCAGACGCTGGTCGGCAAAATGGCATGGGGCGAAGCACAACTGCCAACCGACTGGGTGGCGCTTTCCGCTGACGGCAGCCTTAGCCCGGCGCAGGAATGGCCGCCGCGTGTCAGCTACGATGCGATCCGCATTCCGCTCTATATTCGCTGGCAGAATGCGCAAAGCCCGCTTCTACAGCCCTGGCGGCAGTGGTGGAAACAGTTCCCGCGCCAGCAGACGCCCGCCTGGATTAACGTGGTGAACGGTGAGCGTGCGCCGTATAACATGAATGCGGGACTGCTGGCCGTGCGTGATTTGACGATGGGAGAGAGTCAGTCAGAACCGCAGATCACAGCCCAGGACGATTACTACTCCGCCAGCCTCAAAATGCTGGTCTGGATGGCCGCAAAAGGCAATTAAGCCGCCGGTAACAGTGGCAATGTTCCGCATTTTCTGACCAGCAAATGCGGATTCGTCGCGTTCTCTCTCTCATTTCCTTTCGATCGGGTATAATCGGCCCCGGCCAGGAGACATTTCCTGACCTGATGCTCTGGATCAGTATTAGTGGAGAGTTAATTTGCGCGTCAGCCGTTCTCTAACCATAAAACACATGGCGATGGTTTCCGTCGTTGCCATGTTTTTCCTGTTTATTTTTTGTTTTATTTTACTTTTTCACTTTGTGCAACAGAGTCGCTACGACACGGCATCTCAGCTTGAAAGCATTGCCCGTTCGGTGCGTGAACCGCTTTCCTCTTCGATCCTCAAAGGCGATATTCCGGAGGCGGAGACCATTCTGCGCCGCATCCAGCCCGCCGGTATTGTCAGCCGTGCCGACGTGGTTTTGCCCAACCAGTTCCAGGCGCTGCGCATGAGCTTTATCACCGAAAGGCCCGTGCCGGTGACAATTACCCGGATTTTCGAGCTACCGGTACAGATTTCACTGCCGATCTACTCGCTGGAGCGGCCTGCTAACCCGCAGCCGCTGGCGTATCTGGTGCTACAGGCGGACTCGTGGCGCATGTACCGCTTCGTCATGAGTGCGATTTCAACGTTAGTAACTGCTTACTTACTACTGGTGCTGGTGATGACGGTAGCGATCACCTGGGGCAGCAGCCGTTTACTTGTCCGTCCGCTGCGGCAGATTGCCCGCGAGCTTAATGAAACCTCGCCCCACGAGGCCCCCGGTCATCAACTTAGCCTGCCGAATCTGCATCACGATGACGAAATCGGCATGCTGGCACGCAGTTACAACCGCAATCAGCAGGCGCTGCTCCGCCATTATGAGGAGCTGAACAATCATTCGACGCGCTTTCCCGTGTCTGGCTTACCGAACAAAAGCTTCCTGCTGGCGCTGCTGGATCAGAACGCTGAGCGCAGCAGCGGCTCGGCGCTGATGGTCATTGCCTGTGAAACTCTCCAGGATACGGCGGGCGTGTTGCAGGAAAGCCAGCGTGAAATGCTGCTGTTGACGCTGGTGGAGCGGCTGAAATCGGTTTTGTCGCCGAAAATGGTGTTAACCCAGGTCAGCGGCTACGATTTTGCGGTCATTGCGCACGGCGTTAAAGAGCCGTGGCACGCGATTACGTTAGGTCAGCAAGTGCTTACTTCAATTAATGAGCGATTGCCGGTACAGGGCATTCAGCTTCGTCCCAGCGCGAGCATTGGTATCGCTATGTTTAACCGCGATCTCTCTGCTGAACAGCTCTACCGGCGGGCGTTTTCCGCTGCCTTTACCGCGCGCCGCAAGGGCAAAAACCAGATTGAGTTTTTCGATCCTGAGCAAATGGAAAAGGCGCAACGTCGCTTAACGGAAGAAAGCGACATTCTTTATGCGCTGGATAATCAACAGTTTGCTATCTGGTTACAGCCGCAAATTGATACCCGCAGTGGGGAAGTTTGTAGCGCCGAAGTGTTGCTGCGCCAGCTTCAGCCTAACGGTCAGTGGGAGCTGCCCTGCGATCTGATTGATACGATTGAATCCTGCGGCCTGATGGTGACCGTCGGTTACTGGGTGCTGGAAGAAGCCTGTCGCCAGCTTGCGGCCTGGCGTGCCAAAGGGTTACGTCTTCCGCTGTCGGTGAATATTTCAGCCCTGCAACTGCTGCATCACGATATGGTACCCGACCTGCTGGAATTACTGAGCCGCTATCGCATTGAGCCGGGGTCGCTGATCCTTGAAGTCACAGAGAGTCGGCGCATTGACGATCCGCAGGCCGCCATCGCCATTCTGCGTCCACTGCGTAATGCGGGCGTCAGTATTGCGCTGGACGACTTTGGCATGGGCTATGCCGGGTTGCGTCAGCTCCAGCATATGAAATCGCTGCCGGTAGACATGCTGAAGATCGACAAAATCTTCGTCGATGGCATTCCTGATGATACGAGCATGGTTTCAGCGATAGTGCAGATGGCGCAAAGCCTCAACCTCAGTATTGTGGCGGAAGGCGTGGAACAACAGGTTCAGTATGAGTGGCTGAAAGCCGCTGGTGTCGACTACGTTCAGGGATTTCTGTTCGCCACGGCGCTGGCCCCTGACCAGTTTGAGCAAACCTACTTTAGTGCGCTTCATGTTAAGGAAGGTGAGTAAGTTTATTGCGCTTGTGCGAGTCAGCTCTAATTTTTTAACAAAAATGTTTCAAAAGTGAACCTGGTTCATGTCTGGAATGTTTCTCGGGTGTTATTTTAAAACCGCAGGTGGCTCCAACCCTACAATGCCTGTGGTTTTATCTTAAGGACATCCTAATGAAAACCTCACTGTTTAAAAGCCTCTACTTTCAGGTCCTGACGGCCATCGCCATCGGTATTTTGCTGGGGCACTTCTATCCTGACCTGGGCGCACAAATGAAGCCGTTAGGCGACGCGTTTGTGAAGCTGATTAAAATGGTTATTGCCCCGGTGATTTTCTGTACCGTAGTAACAGGGATCGCTGGCATGGAAAGCATGAAAGCGGTTGGCCGAACCGGGGCCGTCGCGTTGCTTTACTTTGAAGTGGTCAGTACCATTGCGCTGATCATCGGCCTGATTATTGTTAACGTCGTGCAGCCTGGTGCTGGTATGAACGTTGATCCGGCAACCCTCGATGCCCAGGCCGTGGCAGTGTATGCCGAGCAGGCAAAAGACCAGGGCATTGTGGCCTTCCTGATGGACATTATACCAGGAAGCGTGATTGGCGCATTTGCCAGCGGTAACATCCTGCAAGTATTGATGTTTGCTGTGCTGTTCGGTTTTGCCCTGCATCGCCTGGGCAGTAAAGGCCAGCTCATTTTCAACGTCATTGAGAGTTTCTCGCAGGTCATTTTCGGCATTATCAATATGATCATGCGTCTGGCCCCGATTGGCGCATTTGGCGCGATGGCGTTTACCATTGGTAAATACGGTGTCGGTACGCTGGTGCAACTGGGGCAGTTGATTCTGTGCTTCTATGCTACCTGTATTTTGTTCGTGGTGGTGGTGCTCGGTTCTATCGCCCGCGCCACCGGCTTCAGCATCTTTAAGTTCATCCGCTATATTCGCGAGGAACTGCTGATTGTCCTCGGCACGTCGTCTTCAGAATCCGCGCTGCCGCGCATGCTCGATAAGATGGAAAAGCTGGGCTGCCGTAAGTCGGTAGTCGGGCTGGTGATCCCCACCGGCTACTCGTTTAACCTGGATGGCACATCAATCTACCTGACGATGGCGGCAGTGTTTATCGCGCAGGCCACGAACAGCCATATGGATATTTTCCATCAAATCACCTTGCTGGTGGTGCTGCTGCTGTCGTCGAAAGGCGCGGCCGGCGTCACCGGCAGCGGGTTTATCGTCCTTGCGGCGACTATCTCGGCGGTGGGACATCTGCCGGTTGCCGGGCTGGCCCTTATCCTGGGGATTGACCGCTTTATGTCGGAAGCGCGCGCGCTAACCAACCTGATTGGTAACGGCGTAGCGACTATCGTGGTGGCGAAGCGTGTGAAAGAACTTGACCACAAAAAGCTCACCGAGACCCTGAATAATCGTGCGCCAGACGGCAAAACGCACGAAATATCCTCTTAATTCCGCCCCTTATTGCCGTAGTCCCTTGATGGGCTACGGCCTCCTGAGCATAATTGGTGATTATTTTCTAAAGCCTGCGCGACATTTTCCGCTTTGCGTGGTCTTAGAAATGGCTTTTCCATACTCAAAATAATCCTCATAGCAGGATGGTCTTTGTCTTTATTACCAGGAATGTTGATCAGGGGTTTACATGCAGGGCACAAAAATTCGACTCTTAGCCGGTGGTTTGCTATTTATTGCAACGGCTGGTTATGTGCAGGCAGAAGCGCTCCAGCCTGACCCGGCCTGGCAACAGGGAACGCTGGCGAATGGCTTTCAATGGCAGGTGTTATCCACCCCGCAGCGCCCCAGCGATCGTATTGAAATCCGTCTGCTTATTAACACCGGTTCACTGACTGAAAACACGCAGCAAATTGGCTTTAGCCACTTTATTCCCCAGATTGCGCTTTCCCAGCACGGCAGCTTACAGCCCGTGCAGGCGCAATCGTTGTGGCAGCAGGGTATTGATCCCAATCGCCCCCTGCCGCCAGCCATTGTGTCTTACGATCACACGTTATTTAATCTTAGTTTGCCAAATAACCGTAATGACTTACTGAAAGAGGCGCTGACCTGGCTTGCAGACAGCTCCGGCAGACTTGTCATTACGCCGGAGACCGTCAGCGCAACGCCTGGCAGCGCAGACAAAGTCATGACATGGCCGATGGACACCAAAGAAGGCTGGTGGCGTTATCGCCTGAAAGGATCGTCCATGCTGGGCCACGATCCGGCCGATCCGCTGAAAAAACCGGTGGATGCGGAACAGGTGAAATCCTTCTACCAGAAATGGTACACCCCGGACGCAATGACGCTGATCGTCGTGGGTAACGTTGATAGCCGCAGCGTCTCAGAGCAAATCAATAAAGCCTTCGGTGAACTGAAAGGCAAGCGTGAAACGCCTGCGCCAATGCCAACGCTTTCGCCTCTTCCCCTCAATGCTGTCAGTATCATGACCGATACGGTGCAGCAGGACCGCCTGTCGGTGATGTGGGATAACCCGTGGCAGCCCATTCGCGAATCAGCGGCACTCCAGCGCTACTGGCGTGCCGATCTGGCGCGCGAAGCGCTGTACTGGCACGTCCAGCAAAATCTCAGTAAAGGCAATGCCAAAGATATCAGTATGGGCTTTGACTGCCGCGTACTTTACCAGCGTGCCCAGTGCGGTATTAACATTGATTCCCCGAATGAGAAACTGAATACCAGTCTGGTGACGGTGGCGCGCGAGCTGGCGATGCTGCGTGAAAAAGGGTTAACGGAAGAAGAATTTAACGCTCTGGTCGCGCAGAAGAAACTGGAGCTGCAAAAGTTGTTCGCGACCTATGCGCGTACTGATACCGACATCCTGATTAGCCAGCGGATGCGTGCATTGCAAAATCAGGTAGTGGACATTGCTCCCGAGCAGTATCAGAAGCTGCGGCAGAATTTCCTCGATAGTCTGACGCTGGACGTGCTGAACCAGGATCTGCGTCAGCAGCTTTCGCAGGATATGTCGCTGGTCCTGCTACAGCCGAAAGGCGAGCCGGAATATGACATGAAGACACTTCAGGCAAGCTGGAATGAGATTATGGTTCCGGCTGAACCTGCCACGATCTCTGCTGCGCCTGAAGAGGTGCATCAGGAAGTCTCGGATATTCCGCCGGCGCAGTAAGTGCTTTGTCTCTCCAGTGGTGGCTTCCTCGTGGGGCCGCCCGTCATGGTAAAACGGCTATGAACCGCTATGCTGACGCAATAAAAGCGATTGAAAATGACAGAGATATCCTCTTTCCCCCGTTATACAGACAATTTCTTTCAGAAGAGATTAAGGATAACGAGTGTTATGAGATTCTGGCTGTAAACGGATGTTATGTCTGTTTTTATAATGCTCATGATCTTGTTGAAAGAAATGAAACTTATCAGATTCACATCGCTGCGCCGCACTATTTCATGATCGGCCAGGATGGCAATGTTGGCTATTTTGTGCGGGTTGAAAAGCATAAGGAAAGTGATGAGATAGTCAGTGTAGATTTAGGAGCACTGGGTAGTATCGCGATGGATAGCGAGGCCAGCGATATTTATGCGTTTCGTGGGTGAATTGCGCGCTCCGGCGCTTGCCATGCAGACTGGATTGCCCTCACCCCGGCCCTCTCCCTGAGGGAGAGGGGGAAACCCCGCGCTCAGATACCGTTGACCGTTTCGGGTTAGCCCGTACACCTTTTTCTCGTTAGTGCACGGACCGTTCCCTCTCCCTCAGGGAGAGGGTTAGGGTGAGGGTGGGGGTGGGGTTACTGCGGCATCGCCTCACGCGGAATAATCGCCCCGCGATACTGGATCACCGTGCTGGCCGTCAGATGCCCACGCTTAGCGGCTTCAGTGGCATTACCGCCGGTCAGACGCACCGCCAGATAACCCGCGCTGAAGGAATCGCCCGCTGCCGTGGTATCAATAACCTTTTCCTTCGGCAATTTAACTGCGGGCACCTCAACCACCGGCTCATCGCCCACGGCGACTAAACAAGACTCCGCACCACGTTTGATAATGACTTCGTTCACGCCCGCCGCCCGGGTGCGTGAAATCACGTCATCAACCGGTTTTTCACCCCATAGCGCGTCTTCATCATCCAGCGTCAGGAAGGCGATATCCGTGCATTCCAGCATTTGCTGGTAAACCTGCTGCGTTTCTTCCTGGCTTGCCCACAGGCGCGGACGATAGTTATTGTCGAAGATCACCTGGCCGCCATTGGCGCGGCATTCGCGCAGCAGGGAGAACAGTTTCTCGCGGCTTGACGGGCTGAGAATGGCCAGACTGATGCCGCTCAGATAGAGATAATCGAAGGTTGCCAGCTTCTCACAGATGGCAACCGACTCCGGTGTTTCCAGCCAGAATTTGGCCGCTGCTTCATTGCGCCAGTACCAGAATGTACGCTCGCCAGTCTCGTCAGTTTCAATGTAGTAAAGGCCAGGCAGTCGGTTTGCCATCCGCTGAATCAGGTCAGTGCCAACGTTTTCGCTCTGCCAGGCGTCCAGCATTTGCTGGCTAAAGTTGTCATTGCCCAGCGCGGTCACGTAATCCACACGCAGGGCAGTGGCTGGGACCTGACGCGCAATATAGACCGAGGTGTTAAGCGTATCGCCACCGAAGCCGCGTTTCACTTGCGCCCCTTTTTCTGACATCTCAATCATACATTCGCCGATGACGGCAATTTTCTTAGACATAAGGTTAACCTGACCTGAAGCGGGAAATGAGCTTAGTCTGCTCTGTGGAGTTTTTTCGGTCAACTATATTAAAACAACGTTCCATAAATTTTTTGAGCTGACGCGTATTATTGGCGTCTTTTAGCGCGCAGATTTTCAATTTGCCCGCCGTTGAACATAAAGTTCTCAATTCGTGCGCCGATAACTCAGTGACGAGTTTCAACAGATCATCCCCTTTGCACAGGACATCTGAGATGAAGTTAAAGCAGGTTATCCAGCGGCTGAACAGTCCGGAGGCAGAGATTGAAAGCCTCCAGGAGCGGCGCTATTGGCTGCAATGTACGCTTGCCTGGACCTATCAGCCGATCTACAGAACGGATGGTCGCCTGATGGCGATCGAAATTCTGACGATCGTGACCCATCCTGATAACCCTGGACAGCGTATTCCCCCGGATCGTTATTTTGCCGAAGTGGCGGTACGTCAGCGTATTGATGTAGTGAAAGCGCAGCTTGCGGTGCTGCAGCAAAAGCAGGCGTTTTTTGAGCACCATCAGGTTCTGGCATCGGTAAATGTTGATGGGCCGACGCTGCTTGCCATGCGGCAGGACAAAGCGCTGATGGCAACCATCGACAGCTTATCCTGGCTACGCCTTGAGCTGGTTGAGCATATTAGCCTGCCGGTCGATTCATCGTTCGCCTCATTTTGCGAGTTTGGCCCGCTGTGGCTGGACGACTTTGGCACTGGCATGGCGAATTTCTCGGCACTGAGTGAAGTGCGCTACGACTACATTAAGGTCGCGCGCGATTTATTTGTCATGCTGCGCAAAACGCCGGAAGGTCGTAACCTGTTTACGCTGCTCATTCAGTTGATGAATCGCTATTGTCAGGGCGTGATTGTGGAAGGCGTGGAAACGCTGGAAGAGTGGCATGACGTGCAGCAGTCCCCGGCATTTGCCGCTCAGGGATACTTTCTCTCCCGACCGGTACCGATGGCCACGCTTGACGATGTTGTCATGCAGATCTCCCCGGAATGGATGGTCCAGCAAAGTGCATAATCTGGCGTCCTGGTGAGTATACTGCAGGCGGTAAGTCTGGTTACCCTTTCATAATTAAGGAAACAGCCGCTCCCTTTTCTGTCAGCCTCAACTATCTTTAGGACAGGTAAGGTAATCAGAAAGCGGAGTGGGGCATGTCTAAAACAAGTAAAATACTTGCCATTATTTTTGGAACGTTGGTGCTGCTCATCGTCGTCGCCATCATTATTATCGCGACCTTTGACTGGAATCGCCTGAAGCCGACGATCAACCAAAAAGTCTCTACGGAACTGAATCGTCCTTTTGCCATTCGCGGCGATCTGGGCGTGGTATGGGAGCGGCAAAAACAGGAAACCGGCTGGCGCAGTTGGGTGCCCTGGCCGCATGTGCATGCGGAAGATATTATTCTCGGCAACCCGCCGGATATCCCGGAAGTCACCATGGTGCATCTGCCGCGGGTAGAAGCGACGCTGGCACCGCTGGCGCTATTGAGCAAAACGGTATATTTGCCGTGGGTGAAGTTTGTGCAGCCTGATGCCAGACTTATCCGTCTCTCCGAGAAAAATGATAACTGGACGTTCAATCTCGCCTCGGATGACGAGAAAAAAGAAAATGCCCAGCCTTCAGCCTGGTCTTTCCAGCTCGATAATATTCTCTTTGATCGTGGCCGTATCGCCATTGACGATAAAGTCAGCCGCGCCGATATCGAAATCCTTGTTGATCCATTAGGGAAACCACTGCCCTTCAGCGAAGTGACCGGCAGTAAAGGAAAGGATGAGAAAGGCAAAGTGGGTGATTACGTGTTTGGCCTGAAAGCGAAAGGACGTTACAACGGGCAGCCGCTTACCGGCACCGGCAAAATTGGTGGCATGCTGGCGCTGCGTAGCGAAGGTACGCCGTTCCCGGTACAGGCCGATTTCCGTTCGGGCAATACCCGCGTGGCGTTCGACGGTACGGTTAACGATCCGATGAAAATGGGCGGCGTCGATCTGCGCCTGAAATTCTCCGGCGATTCACTGGGTGAGCTGTACGACTTAACCGGTGTGCTGTTGCCGGATACCCCGCCGTTTGAGACGGATGGTCGGCTGGTCGCCAAAATCGATACCGAGAAATCCTCGGTCTTTAATTATCGTAACTTTAATGGTCGCATCGGCGACAGCGATATTCATGGCTCTCTGACTTATACCACCGGTAAACCGCGTCCGAAGCTGGAAGGCGATCTGGAATCGCGCCAGCTACGGCTGGCGGATCTGGGGCCGCTAATTGGCGTGGACTCGGGTAAAGGAGCTGATAAGTCGAAAAAATCGGAGCAGAAAAAAGGCGAGAAGAGCGTCCAGCCTGCCGATAAAGTGCTGCCGTACGACCGCTTTGAAACCGATAAGTGGGACGTGATGGACGCCGACGTGCGCTTTAAAGGCCGTCGTATTGAGCATGGCAGCAGCCTGCCGATCAGCGATTTGTCGACTCATCTGACGCTGAAAAATGCCGATCTGCGTTTGCAGCCGCTGAAGTTTGGCCTGGCTGGCGGAACGATCTCTTCCAATATACATCTTGAAGGTGATAAGAAGCCGATGCGCGGCGTGGCGGATATTCAGGCCCGTCGACTGAAGCTGAAAGAGCTGATGCCTGAATCGGAAATGATGCAGAAAACGCTGGGTGAAATGAACGGCGACGCCGAGTTCCGGGGGGCGGGCAATTCGGTTGCCGCGCTGCTGGGCAGCAGTAACGGTAATCTGAAGCTGCTCATGAATGACGGCTTAATCAGCCGCAACCTGATGGAAATCGTCGGGCTTAACGTGGGGAACTTTATCGTCGGCCAGCTATTCGGTGATGAGGAGGTTCGTGTTAACTGTGCGGCGGCAAACTTGGATATCGTCAACGGCGTGGCGCGTCCGCAAATCTTCGCCTTCGATACTGAGAACGCGTTGATTAATGTCACCGGTACCGCCAGTTTTGCGTCTGAACAGCTTGATTTGACGATCGACCCGGAAAGTAAAGGTATTCGTATTGTTACGCTGCGCTCCCCGCTTTACGTGCGCGGGACCTTCAAGAATCCGCAGGCGGGTGTGAAGGCGGGGCCGTTGATTGCCCGCGGTGCGGTAGCGGCGGCGCTGGCAACCCTGGTCGCTCCAGCCGCCGCGCTGGTAGCGCTGATTTCGCCGTCAGAAGGAAATGAAAACCAGTGTCGGACCATCCTGTCGCAGATGAAGAAGTAAACCATAACAGACGCCGCGCAACGTTATAGCGCGGCGATACGCTTTACAGAATAACGCCACCGGAGCCGCTTTGCCCGGTGGCGTTTTGCTTACCGGGCCTGCGTTTTATTGCAACTGATTGATTCTGAAGCCGGATAACCGGGTAGGCCGGGCAAGCGCAGCGCCGCCCGGCATTACGTTTGCGGAGCCGCTTTGCCCGGTGGCGCTTCGCTTACCGGGCCTACGTTTTATCGCAACTGATTGATTCTGAAGCCGGATAACCGGGTAGGACGGGCAAGCGCAGCGCCGCCCGGCATTACGATACCGAAGCTGGCGCACTAACCCGGCTATAAGCCGCTACAGCGACTGGTGGCGTGTTTCGTGGGTTAGCAGCAGCGCAATGAGGGTCAGCGCCGCCATCGTAGCCAGATAATATCCTACATAGGCCAGACCATAATTTGCCTGCAACCAGGTGGCGATATACGGCGCAACGGACGCCCCCAGAATCGACGACACATTATAGGAAAACGATGCGCCCGTATAACGCACTTCCGTCGGGAACAACTCCGGCAGCAGCGCCCCCATTGGACCAAACGTTAACCCCATCAGGCTCAGACCAATCAGCAAATATGCCATCACCAGCATCGGGTTTCCGGAACCCAGCAGTGGCGGGAACACGAACAGTGCGAACAGGATAATCAGCGTGGTGATCACAATCATGCTTTTCCGACGGCCAAACGCATCTGCCAGCAGCCCGGCAATCGGTACCATCACGCCAAAACCAATCACCGCCATCATCAGCATCCACAACACTTCATTACGCGGCAGGCCAAGCCCTTGCGGCGCTGCCGTGGTACTGAAAGTCATCGAGTAAACGGTCATGATGTAGAACAGCGTATAGGTCGCCAGCATGATGAACGTGCCCAGCACGGTCACGCGCAGGTGTTTCGACAGCAGCGTACCCATCGGGACTTTAACCTGCTTCTTCGCGGCGGCAACTTTTGCGAATACCGGCGTTTCATGCAGCGAAACGCGCACGTACAGACCAATCAATACCAGCACGGCAGAGAAGATAAACGGCACGCGCCAGCCCCACTGCATAAACTGCTCGTCGGTCAGAAGCCAGGACAGCAGCAGGAACGTACCGTTAGCAAAGAAGAAGCCGATTGGCGCGCCAAGCTGCGGGAAAGAGCCATACAGCGCGCGTTTACGGGCCGGCGCGTTTTCCGTTGCCAGCAGCGCCGCGCCACCCCATTCACCGCCCAGCCCTAATCCCTGACCAAAACGCGCCAGCGCCAACAGCAACGGCGCGAAAATGCCGATAGTGGCATAGCTGGGCAGCAAACCGATAACGACGGTCGAGATGCCCATCGTCAGTAGCGAGGCGACCAGCGTCACCTTGCGGCCTACTCGGTCGCCAAAGTGACCAAATAGCGCGGAGCCGATAGGGCGGGCGACGAAGGCAATGGCGAACGTTGCCAGCGATTGTAGCGTCGCGGCCGTGGGATCGCCCTGCGGGAAGAAGATATGCGGAAAAACAATCACCGCAGCGGTGGCGTAAATATAGAAGTCGAAAAACTCAATGGCAGTACCAATGAGGGAGGCAACGACGACCTTATTACGGGAGTTGACCGGTGCGATGTCGGCGGCGTTGTCGAGCGTAGTTGTGGCGGTTGCTTGCATAGATATTTCTTATTTTATGACGAACGAACGGCCATATTACGCACAGCAAAAGCGACATTTCAATCCTGAGGGGCGTGGCGGAAAGGTCAAAAAGCAGGCAAAAAGTGAATAATGTTTATACCCGCAACTTATCGTCTATGAAATGCTTCACAAAATTTCAAAGTCAGTATAAAAAACCAGTTTCAGGTTAAATAAAAGTTACAGGTTGGTTTTATCTGCTGAAATGAAGAGGTGGGCTGAGATTTTACGTTCTCCCTCAGCCCACGTTGATGATTTAGCGGTGTTTTTTACCCGGCATATGCGGATCGTCCTTATATTCGGCGGTGGCGATCCACGCGGCACAGAACAGCGTCAGGCGCGCAAAGAAGTAGAAAAACGCCATCACGCCCAGCACTGAACCAAACGCTGCGCCAGATGGGGAGGTCGCCAGCGAAGGCAGCGTCCACGTCATGATGATTTTAATAACTTCAAAGCCAATCGCTGCGATAAGGGTACCGCGCATCAGCGCTTTACGACGCGGGCGGTGACGAGGTAAGCGCCAGAAAATCCAGAAAAATAACAGGTAGTTAGCGAAAATAGATATTGCCAGACCGATCAATTGCCAGACCGGTTTCAGCCAGTCGATGTAATCCAGATACAGCCAGGAGATAATTTTTTCCTGCGCCGCGCCGGCAATAGAAGTAATCGATAGCGTGATCACCAGCGCCACCAGCAGACCAATCAGTGAGATAAAATCGCGGATATACTTCACCCAGAATTTTTCGTCTTCCTGCGTTTTGCTCTCCCAGACATCCCGTGACTGGGCGCGGATCGCTTCGCGCAGATTGCCTACCCAGTTCACCCCGGAATAGAGCGCAACCAGCAGGCCGACGATGCCGACCGTGGTACGTTGCTGCACCGCCGTGCTGATGGTGCTTTTAAGAGTGGTTGCTGTCGTTGGGTCATTCACGCTATCGAGAATTTTGTTGAAGATATCCTGCAACAGCGTGGGGTGGGAAGCGAGAATGAACCCGGCCGCCGCAAAGCAGACCATCAGAATGGGGATCATTGATAAGAAAGAGAAATAGGTAATGGCTGCGCCAAACTGATTGCCCAGTCGGTCATTAAACCGCTCCGTCGCGCGGATCAGGTGAGCAATCATGGGACGGCGCTGGATTTTTTCCGCCGTCTCCGTCACCGTGGCAATGACACCGCCGTCCGTGTCTTTCTTTTCAGACTCGGTTTTCTCCTTTCCTTCTTTTTGAGCATCAGGGGTTGAAGCCGAGGGCGCTTCCGTGATGACCTTTTTAACGGGTTTGTAGTCCAGCTCTGTAACAGGGCGCTTCTCATCATTTTCCGGCGTCATTAGAGAGAGATTCCTTTTTATGAATAAGTGACGTATAGGGCAATTATAGTCACGGTTATTCAACCCAGGTTTTCATAACGCCTGTTAACCATTCCATAAACAGATGAACACGGCGGGAAAGGTTGCGCCGATGCGGGTAGATCAGTGATACCGGCATCGGTTGCGCACGGTACTGAGGCAAAATCTCAACCAGTTTTTTACTGCGTAATGCCTCTTTTACGCCTATGCGCGGTGCCTGAATAATGCCCAGCCCTGCAACACAGGCCGCGTGATAAGTTTCAGTGCTGTTTACCGTCAAAATGCCGCCTGCCGTCACCCAACGCGTGGTGTTATTGCTGTAAATTTCGAATCCCTGCGGGCGCACGCCGGTATTTACCGCATAGTAAACCAGGGCGTGAGTGGCCAAATCTTCCGGCGTTTCCGGGTAGCCGAAACGCGCCAGGTAATCGGGACTCGCGCAGTTAATTAAAGACAATTTGCCGAGCGGGCGGGCAATTAACCCGGAATCCTTCAATGTTCCGACCCGAACAACGCAGTCAAAGCCCTCGCGGATCACATCCACCAGACGGTCGCTACTACTGAGTTCAATTTCAATTCCCGGATACTGTTGGACAAAGGCAGGAAGATGGGGGATCACCAGATTCTTAGCCATTGCAACCGGCATATCCACGCGCAGTATTCCACTCAGACTTCCGGGATCGTGTTGGAACATTCCATCCAGCTCCTCCAGATTGCTCAGCAAATCTTTTGCCCGCTCGTAATACACCATTCCATCCTGCGTAAGCTGTACACGCCGGGTGGTGCGATGCAGTAATTGCGTACGAAGCTGGTTTTCCAGCGCCTGAATATGTCGTGACACGCTTCCTTTCGGTAGCCTGAGCGATTCGGCGGCACGAGAAAAACTCTCCAGTTCGGCTACGCGAATGAAAAGCTTCATTGCATAAATTTTATCCATTGCCGCCTCTTATTGTTGTTATCAATGAAACAGTAAAATGTAAATTGCCATCTTTATTGATTTTTTAGCAGCTAATAAGCTGTTTCACAATCACACCACAGTCAAAAAGAGGTTCTTATGTCCCAACGTATTGCATTAGTGACGGGCGGCAGTCGCGGTCTGGGCAAAAACGCGGCGCTGAAACTGGCCGGGCAGGGAGTGGGTATTATTTTAACGTATCAACGTAATGAATCTGCCGCCCAGGAAGTTGTGGATGAAATTAAGAGAAAAGGTGGTAAAGCAAGCGCATTAGCGTTGAATGTCGGTGATATAGCAAGCTTTAGTGATTTTATTGCTGAAACGGCCAGGCAGCTTAATACGCTGTGGCAGCGCAGCGATTTTGATTATTTAATAAACAACGCGGGTATTGGCTTACATGCGTCTTTTGCCGAAACCACCGAAGCCCAATTTGATGAATTAATGCGCATTCATTTCAAAGGGCCTTTCTTCCTGACGCAGGAGCTTTTACCCTTGCTGGCCGATGGCGGGCGAATTCTGAACGTCTCCACCGGTCTGGCACGTTTTACGCTGCCAGGGCACAGCGCCTATGCGGCGATGAAAGGTGCGATGGAAGTATTGACGCGTTACCAGGCGAAAGAGTTGGGTGCGCGGGGGATTACCGTCAATAGTATTGCGCCCGGCGCAACCGAAACTGACTTCAGCGGCGGTGTTGTACGGGATAATGCGCAACTCAATCAGTTCGTCTCCTCACAAACGGCGCTGGGACGAGCGGGGTTACCGGATGATATCGGTAATGCTATCGCCGCGTTGTTAAGTGACGAATTAAGCTGGATGACCGCACAAAGAGTGGAACTCTCTGGCGGTATGCTGTTATAAGAAAAGCGCCGCCTTTTCATGCCCGGAAAAGGCGGATAGGTTCCAGTTAATATGGTGCAGAATGTTTTTTTACCTTTAATGCTAAATATTATTTGGTAACAAACTCTTTGATGGACTGGACTTCCGCTTGCATAGCGATACCGTTAATATTCCAAAGATTAATATTAATAATACGAGCGCTGTTTATTGACTTAAGGAAATCCTCAATAAAAGTTTGATGTAAATCACTAATTTGTAATAATTATGGCATGGCGGTAATTATTCGCTAATGTTATCTTTTACTTCGTTTCATCATCGGTAAAATGCCCCAGGCTAAGCAGCAAGTATTTATTTTAGCTTGCTGGGAATACCCTTCCACCATGCTTATGGGTCAATAGCTTTTCGATGGAGAAAGAGTAATGCAGGTAATCATGTTTGACAGGCAGTCAATATTTATACATGGAATGAAAATCAGTTTGCAGCAGTTGATTCCGGAAATAGATATCCAGGGCCTCAGTCAGTCGGAAGACCTGTGGGAGTGTCTGGAAACTTCTCCGGAGGCTATTTTAATGCTGGATGGTGACATGGGAAGCGAGGTTTGCCAGTCCATTCTGCAGGAAAAAAATAACCGCTTCCCTCAATGCCGGGTACTATTAGTGGTATCTGATTGTACAAAAGAATGGTTGCAGGACGTGTTGCGTTATAATGTGCTGGCCGTTGTTCAGCGCGATTCAGAGCCAGATAAATTTTCTCTTGCTATTAATAGTGTGGCAATGGGGCTGATGTGTTTGCCGGGGGACTGGCTAACAACACATGATGAAAATGAGCAAGAACAGGAGTTACAGCACCTTAGTAGCCGCCAGCGCGAGATACTCAAGCTACTGGCCGCCGGGGATTCCAATAAACAAATTAGCCGCACACTGAATATCAGTGCCGGAACGGTTAAAGCGCATCTTGAATCTATTTATCGTCGCCTGGATGTTAAAAATCGCACCCAGGCAGCGATGATGTTTAATGAGACAAGCTGCAACTAAATTGTCGCTACTTCACCACCCTGAAGAAATAAAGCACATTCAGCCTGACGTTGTGGCGTCAGGCTGGCAATTTCCCTTCTGTTTAACACAATCGCCTTTTCCCATTCTGCCAGCGCGTTACCGAAGTCTCTGGCATTAATATGCCTGAGAATGGCGGACTGGTAAAAAGCCTCATTACCACAGCTTAATGCCAGAGAAACCAGGGCATCGTACTGGGGTTGATTCAAACTAATTTCCAGACATTGTTGGAGCAGACACTGGCAACGCTGAATATCCAGCATCAGCAGTGCTTCTGCGGTTTCCGGCGTGAGAGGACCGGCAAAGTTTTCATAGCAGGCAATCATGTGCCCATAGCCAATGACCCAGAGTCCACTTTCATCCTGATATTGTTCCAGGTTTAGTCCCTGATATTTTTTTATCAGCGCAATTCCTGCCGGACTGATAGTTAATGGTTGCAGCGCCATAGTCAGCTCCTCCTGTTTCTGGTGGGCAGTCTAAGGTAAAGCGCCAGCAGGAAAAATTTGCCAGATGGCCCAGGGTTAATTCGCGGACAAAGAAGTTACGTTGTGAAGGTACATAGATCACTGTATTGAAACAGAATTTGTTATATCTTTTAACCACACTTTACAACATGCTTCGACGTCAGGCGGCGCAGGAAAAAGAATGATCACCGGCACATCACAACAGATCCGCGAGCAGTTTGAGCACTGCCTGGCCATTATTCGCCAGGCGTCGCTTGAAATCTTACTGCTGCTTAACGTCAAAGTAACGGATGGAAAAGATCCGCGCTGGTTTCTGGAGCAGTTAGATCAGGCCCGCCTGAGCCTTGGCGGCTGGGCCAATGTCGCACAGCGTCTGAATCTGAATGATGCGCAGATGAGCCGTTTTACGCTGCATCTGCGTCATCTCCAGCAGTGGGTACCGCAGTATGAAAACGGTCAGGAGGTCAGCCATCACCAGCTTATCGTTGCGCTGCGTTTTGTGACCGAACTGGAATATCTGCAACAGAAGCAGCCGCTGTTAACCTTCTGTGCGCCGGAAGATGCGACGCAGAATGAGCAGCAGCGGGCGCAGGGGCAACTACGTACCCTGGAGTTGACCCTGAAAGCACTGATTGCGCAGGCCTGGCCGGACCCGGTGCGCCTGAAT
The DNA here is from genome assembly GCF_002915575.1 of Superficieibacter electus. Classification (GTDB taxonomy): domain Bacteria; phylum Pseudomonadota; class Gammaproteobacteria; order Enterobacterales; family Enterobacteriaceae; genus Superficieibacter; species Superficieibacter electus. The sequence continues at coordinate 65,412 of NZ_PQGD01000009.1, read as the reverse complement.
AACCAGTTAAAAATCCAGTTTGGCGCTGATAACGTCCGGCGCTGGCTGAAACTGGGCGAGCGCAACGATATTCTCAGTGGCATGCGTTTTAGCGAGCTGGCGCTTATGCTGGTCGATAAAAAAGAGTTTGCCCGCCACTATGCGCCACTTTTCAGCGATCCTGCCACGCTTAGTTTGTTTGTCGAGCCGCGCGCCACGCTGCAACATTTCCTCGAAGACTGCCGGCAAATTCGCAATAGAGTGATCGCCGGGCAACCGTTAAGCCTCGCACAACGCGCATTGCTCGATCATTACAGTCAGCAAATTATCGGCCCGATCCAGCAGGCCTGGGCGCGCGGTCAGACGCGCGTCAATCCGGCCGCGTTTATGACGCCGCAGGCGGAGGAGGAGCTTGAGGATTTCTGGCAGAACGCACGTAAGAAGGACAAACTTTCCGGTGGCGATCATAGCGAAATTAGCGACAGTATTGAGCGGCCTGACACGCGCAGAAAGCGCTCGGCGCAGGAACGCGATCGGCTAATATCGGTCACGCTGTGGGCGCTGGTTGGCGTTACCGTGCTGGGAATGTGTGGCGGTGGGTTATGGATGATAAATCAGAGTAGTGCAGCACCCCAGGCCAGCGTACCTGGTCCCGCTGTCAGCAGTAAAGTGGAACGTGAGCCGGCATCCCCGCGTGAACAGCTTACCAGCATGGGGATCAACTGGGACACGAATAATTTGCGTTCTGCTATCGATCGCAATGACGCGCAGGTGACGCAGCTTTTTCTGCGTGGTGGAATGAACTGGAAGCTGTCATGGACGGAAGCCGCCCACGCGGCGGGAAATGATAAGGTACTGTCTTTGTTGCTGCGTTATCGTCTGCAGATGGATGAGCGCAGGCCCTGCCGCCGTTTTATGACAACGCTTGGCTCCGCTATGGCGCAGGGTGATGCGCTAACCTCTTTACGCAAAGAGTATTTACGCACCTTCTGTACCGCGCCTGCGGTCGTCGAACGCCAGCGCTATGATACCGCACAGGCGAAAAAGCGGGCGATGGCGCAGCCGGATGCGCAGAATAAAAAATGGCTGGCGATCCAGACTGCGATTTACAACGAAGTCCGTTAATTCCCCGACGGCTCTCCATACAGAGAAATCAGGCGACGCACGACACCGTTTGTCCAGCCGAAGCCGTCCTGTAACGGATATTCGCCCCCGCCGCCTTCTTGCGGGGTGCTGTCGGCAATATGGTATTTCTCTACCAGTTTATGATGCTGCGCATAAACATGATTGACCGTTTTCAGCCAGCAGTGCGCAATCTCATCACCCAGCGCATCGTTGCCGTACAGTTTAAAGCCCTGAATAGCCATCCATTGTAGCGGGGCCCAGCCGTTAGGCTTATCCCACTGCTCGCCGCTTTCATAGTCGCTGGCCATAATCCCCCCTGGCGTTAACAGGCGTGCGCGTACCACGTCAGCAAGGCGATCGGCCTGTTCATGCGTTGCCATTCCGGTATATAGCGGCACAATGCTGGCCGCAGAGAACCGCGCCTGCTGCTCACGCCGCCAGTCGTAATCACGGAAACAGCCAGCTTCATCATCCCACAAATAGTGGGTGACGGCAGCACGGCGATCGGCGGCTTTCTGGCGAAACGCGGTTTCGGTTTCCCGATCGCCTTTCAGGCCAGAAATATTGGCGATCGTGCTTTCCAGCTTGAACAAAAAAGCATTTAAATCAATCGGGATGAACTGCGTCGTGCGGATACTGGCGAGACGATGGGTATCGCGCAGCCAGCGGGAAGAGTAATCCCAGCCGGAAGCGGCCCCGGCACGCAGGTCACGATACACTTCATTCGCCGGACGGCTGGAGTGTTTCGCCGTTTCCACATCTTCAAGCCAGGATTCATCACGCGGCGTATCGCGGTCATCCCAGTAGCGGTTAAGCAGTGCGCCGTTAGGCATCCGGACCACGTGACGATAGGCCTGATTGAGGACCAGCGATTCCGCACCGTCCATCCAGAAATTATATTCCATCAGCAAATGGTCAAGATAACGCCGCGCACCGCGCACGCCGTCTTCTTCGAACAGCTCCACCATCAGGGCAAATACCGGCGGCTGGGAGCGGCTCAGGTAATAAGTGCGGTTACCATTAGGAATATGACCGTAAATTTCGATCATCCAGGCGAAGTTATCTGCCATACATTTCAGCAGATCGCCACGGCCACTCTCCGCCAGCCCCAGCATGGTGAAATAGGAGTCCCAGTAATAGGTTTCGCTGAAACGCCCGCCCGGCACAATATAGGACTGCGGCAGGGCAAGCAGGGACGACCACGGAATATGATCCTGCGGCTCACGGGTGAGGGTGGGCCACAGGTTATCAATGTGTTCTTTCAGGGAGTTTTCCGGATTGGAAATGTACTCTTTGCTGTAATCTTCCGGCAGCCAGAAATGCGCGTGAACAAATTCACGCAGATCGAAACCGGGCCGACGTTTAACCCGCCGATAACGGATGAGGATATCCAGCGGATCGATTTTCGGCGCACAGTCCGGAAACGTTTTGCTGTCGGCAAAAATACGGGTTGACTGCACATGCTCAAAGAGTTCGAGATAACGATCGGCAGGAGTCAGGGCATCAGAGGCAGGCATGCCCTCGATCATCTCCGGCTCCGGCTCGACTTCCATCATTTCATCCAGTTTTAATTCGCATGGATCGGTTTCGTAGTTGAGATGCATATCAATCAACAACTCTTCCTCCACACTGCGCATTCTCTGGTTGAGCATAATGATAAAAACCTCCGGATCACGTCATATTCGTACCCGGGCATTGCCCGGTCTATCTATAAGGGTAGACATTCGCCTCAATCATTGATCGGCAAAATGTGCGGTAGATCACACTTCTTTGTGAGAAATTAAAGAGCAAAAAATAGCCAGGTCGCTGTTAAGTAACAGGAAAAACAGGAATCATTATTAACTGCCAGATTTCACTTTCAGAATAATTACTTTACGGCGTTAAGCCGGGTGAAAGGGCAGGGACATATTATAACTTTGTGGGAGGCAGGATGAAACAGGAGCCGGGCAGCCGGAGTGTAAAAGTGGGTTACATTGTAGCCACTTTGGGGAGCGGATGAAGACCGTGCCTGATGCAGGGATCGCTTATCGAATGGCGCTACAAGCACAAAGCTCAAGCGCCATCCGCCGATGTTGTCATTAACTTACCGCATCGTCACAAATTCTTCTGCCCCGGTCGGGTGAATAGCAACGGTGTTATCGAAGTCTTTCTTGGTTGCGCCCATCTTCAGCGCCACCGCAAAGCCCTGCAACATTTCATCCATCCCGTAGCCGATGCCGTGGATACCGACGATTTTTTCTTCCGCGCCGACGCACACCAGTTTCATACGGCACGGCTGACGGTGAGAAGTGACCGCAGTGTACATTGCGGTAAAGGACGATTTATACACCTTAACCGCATCATCGCCGTATTTCTCTCGCGCTTTCTCTTCGGTTAGCCCAACGGTGCCAATCGGCGGGTGGCTAAATACCACGGTCGGCACGTTGCTGTAGTCGAGATGCTCTTCCGGCTTGTTGTTAAACAGACGTTCGGACAGGCGGCGGCCTGCGGCAACGGCAACCGGCGTCAGCTCAATGGCACCGGTTACGTCGCCGACGGCATAAATACCTTTCACGCTGGTATTCTGATACTTATCGACGTCGATATGACCTTTATCAGTGGTGCGCACACCAGTGACGGACAGGTTGATATTGTCGGTAGCAGGTTCGCGGCCAACGGCCCAGATCAGACAGTCTACGATCTGCGTGCGGCCATCTTCCAGCTCAAGTGTCAGGCTCCCGTCGGCGTTTTTCACCACCGCCTTCGGCACCGCATGGGTATGCAGCGTCGGGCCTTCAGCCTCCATGACTTCGACCAGTGTCTCTGACAACATGGTGTCGAAGCTGCGCAGCGGGGCGTGTTTACGCACAAACAGATGCGCCTGCGCACCCAGGCCGTTAATGACGCCAGCCAGCTCAACAGCGATGTAACCCGCGCCAACCACGGCGACGCGTTCAGGCAGCGCGGGTAGTTCGAAGAAACCATCAGAGTCAATGCCGTATTCGGCACCGGGGATATCCGGGTGAATTGGCCGGCCGCCGGTGGCGATCAGGATATGATCGGCGGTGATCGTCTCACCATTCACTTCCAGGGTTTTCGCATCGACAAAACGGGCAAATCCCTTAATCACGTCGACCTGATTTTTCCCCAGCACGTTATCGTAGGAGGTGTGAATACGGTCAATATAGGCCGTGCGGCTGGCAATCAGCGTGTCCCAGTTGAAATGATTGATGGTGGTATCAAAACCATAATCCGGGCCATACAGATGGATTGCTTCGCGGATTTGCGCCGCGTGCCACATTACTTTTTTCGGCACACAGCCGACATTCACGCAGGTACCGCCCAGTGCACTGGCTTCAATCAGCGCGCATTTCTGGCCGTACATGGCCGCCCGGTTGATAGAGGCAATACCGCCGCTGCCACCGCCGATAGCAACGTAGTCGTAATGTTTCGTCATGACCGTTCCTTACACTGAAAGGGGGGCGGATGGACAACGCGCATCCGCAGAAATAACAGGATTGTAGCCCGTGATTGAGCCGCGTCCACCGATGGCTGCGATTACTCCGGGGTAATCCAGCTCACGGTGGCATGCCCGATACCGGTCGGCACCAGCTTACTGTGCAGCCATGGCAGCACGTTATTCATCTGTTGCTCCAGCTTCCAGGGGGGATTAATCACAATCATGCCGGAGGCGGTCATTCCAAGCCTGTCGCTGTCGGGGCGAACGGCCAGCTCAATTTGCAGGATCTTGCGGATGCCGGTCGCTTCCAGATCGTGAACCATCCGTTTGACTTGCTGACGCAATACTACCGGATACCACAGCGCGTAAGTGCCGGTCGCAAAACGTTTGTAACCTTCGTGAATACCTGTCACTACCGCCTGATAGTCAGATTTAATCTCATAGGGTGGATCGATGAGGATCAGGCCCCGGCGCGAGGCTGGTGGCAGCTTAGATTTCAGCTGTTGATAGCCGTCGGCGCGCTCTACCCGGGCGCGATTATCTTTCTGGAATTCAGAACGCAGCAGCGGGAAATCACTCGGGTGCAGCTCAGTCATTTGCAGGCTGTCCTGCTCACGCAGAAGCTGGCGGGCGATTAACGGTGAACCGGGGTAATAACGCAGTTGACCATTACGATTGAAGTGGTTAACCACGTTGATGTATGGCTCCAGCTCCGCGGGCAGGTCGTCCTGCTGCCAGAGGCGGGCGATACCTTCGAGATATTCACCGGTACGTTCTGCATGCTCGCCGCTCAATTGGTAACGGCCTGCGCCCGCATGGGTATCCAGATAAAGAAACGGTTTATCTTTCTCTTTCAGCGATTCGATGATCAGACTCTGAACGGTATGTTTGAGGACGTCGGCGTGGTTGCCTGCATGAAAGCTGTGGCGATAACTGAGCATAAAAACACGAATTCCGGGAAGTGAAACATATTGACGGACAGTTTACCGTAGATCCTCAATGATTACCGCAATTCTGCCGTAAACGCTTACAACGTAAAAAGCGTTAACGAGCTGACGCTGGCATTCGGGTTTGCCTGCTTTACGGTCGCAAGGAACACGGCAAAGCTGCGGTTGAAGAGGGTGTAGTTATGCAGAAAACGCACCTGGCGTCGCTGACCGTTACTATTCCAGCTCACCGACCACACGGAACGGTTGTTGACCTTTGTGCTTTCTCGTTTTACGGCGGTGATAGCGGCCAGCGGAATGGTGCTGGTCGCCTCGTCAGCGACTTCATAAAAATTGGCGCTATCAAAGTAGTACTGTGCTTTATAACTTTGAGAACTGCCGAAGGTGCGGAGTAAAAAAGAAGAAGAGGAGATTAACTTGCGATCGCCCGGGCCGGTGGGGGTATCCGCAGGACGGGTACGCGAGAACGTTTTGGCAATCAGAAAGAGTATGACAAGCAGAACAACAAGCGGTAAGAATGCAGTCATCAGTCATCCTTGTATCAATGTGCGGCGAGGTGTGATGGGAAGAGTATAGTGACATCTCCGACGCAACCGCCATTGAAATTCTCGCAACTTAACCCCATGCTAGATCCAACAGATAAGCGCCGGAACGTGCGCTTCATTTACCCTATCCAACAGGACCGCGCTTATGACCAATCCTTTATTGACGCCTTTCGATCTCCCGCCGTTCTCTGCCATTAAACCGGAACACGTTGTCCCTGCTGTCACCAACGCGCTGGACGGTTGCCGCGCGTCGGTAGAGAGCGTGGTGGCTCACGGCGCGCCGTATACGTGGGAGAATTTGTGTCAGCCGCTGGCGGAGGCGGATGACGTGCTGGGGCGTATTTTTTCGCCCATCAGCCACCTGAACTCGGTCAAAAACAGCCCGGAACTGCGCGAAGCCTATGAGCAAACCCTGCCGCTGCTTTCAGAGTACAGCACCTGGGTTGGGCAACATGAAGGATTGTACCAGGCGTATCGCAACCTGCGTGAGGGTGAACACTATGCTTCCCTGACAGCGCCGCAGAAAAAGGCCGTCGATAATGCGCTGCGCGATTTTGAGCTGTCGGGTATCGGCCTGCCGAAAGACAAGCAGAAACGCTACGGCGAAATTGCTACCCGCAAATCTGAGCTGGGTAATATTTATAGCAACAACGTGCTGGATGCGACGATGGGCTGGACGAAGCTTGTCACCGACGAATCCGAACTCGCCGGGATGCCGGAAAGTGCCCTGGCGGCGGCTAAAGCGCAGGCTGAAGCCAAAGAACAGGAAGGTTATTTGTTAACCCTGGATATCCCCAGCTATCTGCCAGTGCTGACCTACTGCGACAATCAGGCGCTGCGTGAAGAGATGTATCGCGCTTACGGTACCCGCGCCTCCGACCAGGGGCCAAACGCTGGTAAGTGGGATAACGGCCCTGTCATGGCTGAAATCCTCGCGCTGCGTCACGAGCTGGCGCAACTGCTGGGCTTTGAAAACTACGCCTACAAATCACTGGCAACCAAAATGGCGGAAAACCCGCAACAGGTGCTGGACTTCCTGACCGATCTCGCTAAACGCGCCCGCCCGCAAGGTGAGAAAGAACTGGCCCAGCTACGGGCATTCGCCAAAGCAGAGTATGGCGTGGATGAACTCCAGCCATGGGATATCGCGTACTACAGCGAAAAACAGAAACAGCATCTGTACAGCATCAGCGATGAGCAACTGCGTCCGTATTTCCCGGAAAACAAAGCGGTTAACGGTCTGTTTGAAGTGGTGAACCGAATTTACGGCATTACGGCTAAAGAGCGTCATGATGTTGACGTCTGGCATCCGGACGTGCGTTTCTTCGAACTGTATGACGATAAAAATGAACTGCGCGGCAGCTTCTATCTTGATTTGTACGCACGTGAGCACAAGCGCGGCGGGGCATGGATGGACGACTGCGTTGGCCAGATGCGTAAAGCCGACGGTTCGCTACAAAAACCGGTTGCGTACCTGACCTGTAACTTTAACCGTCCGGTTAGCGGTAAACCTGCGCTGTTCACCCATGATGAAGTGATCACCTTGTTCCACGAATTTGGTCACGGTCTGCATCATATGCTGACCCGCATCGAAACCGCAGGCGTCTCCGGCATCAACGGTGTGCCGTGGGATGCCGTCGAGCTGCCGAGTCAGTTTATGGAAAACTGGTGCTGGGAGCCGGACGCGCTGGCGTTTATTTCTGGTCATTATGAAACCGGCGAGCCGCTGCCTAAAGAACTGCTGGATAAAATGCTGGCGGCGAAAAATTACCAGGCGGCGCTGTTTATTCTGCGTCAGTTGGAGTTTGGCCTGTTCGACTTCCGCCTGCACGCTGAGTTTAGCCCTGAGCAGGGGGCAAAAATCCTTGAGACGCTGGCGGAGATCAAAAAACAGGTCGCCGTGGTGCCGTCTCCAGCCTGGGGACGTTTCCCGCACGCCTTCAGCCATATCTTCGCTGGTGGCTATGCGGCTGGTTACTACAGCTACCTGTGGGCCGATGTACTGGCGGCAGACGCATACTCCCGCTTTGAAGAAGAGGGGATTTTCAACCGTGAAACCGGGCAGTCGTTCCTCGATAACATTCTGACCCGTGGTGGTTCCGAAGAGCCGATGGAGCTGTTCAAACGCTTCCGCGGCCGTGAACCGCAGCTTGATGCCATGCTGGATCACTATGGGATCAAAGGCTAACACGCCAGTGAAGATCTGTTTAATTGATGAAACAGGCACCGGAGACGGTGCCTTATCTGTTCTGGCGGCCCGCTGGGGGCTGGAACAGGATGACGATAATCAGATGGCGCTGGTGTTAACGCCAGAGCATCTGGAATTACGTAAGCGGGATGAGCCAAAGCTTGGCGGCATTTTTGTTGATTTTGTCGGCGGGGCGATGGCGCACCGACGCAAATTTGGTGGCGGCCGCGGCGAGGCAGTAGCGAAAGCCGTGGGCATTAAAGGCGATTATCTGCCGGACGTGGTCGATGCCACGGCGGGGCTGGGCCGGGATGCGTTCGTGCTGGCCTCGGTAGGCTGTCGGGTACGAATGCTGGAGCGTAATCCGGTGGTGGCGGCGTTGCTTGATGATGGTCTGGCGCGTGGTTATGCCGACGCGGAAATTGGCGGCTGGCTACAGGAACGTCTGCAACTGATCCATGCGTCCAGTTTGACCGGGCTTACGGAGATTACGCCGCGTCCACAGGTGGTTTATCTCGACCCGATGTTCCCGCATAAGCAGAAAAGCGCCCTTGTGAAAAAGGAAATGCGGGTCTTTCAGTCGCTGGTGGGGCCGGATCTGGATGCCGACGGTTTGCTTGCGCCTGCACGTCTGCTGGCGAGCAAGCGCGTGGTGGTGAAGCGGCCGGATTACGCGCCGCCGCTGGCTAATGTCGCGACGCAGAATGCGATTGTCACCAAAGGTCACCGGTTTGATATTTATCCGGGAACGGCGTAGCGTTTTCAGCCGTCTTGTTGTTGCTCGATGTTGCACATAGTGTGAACCACTACCCGTAATGCCGGATGGCGGCTGCGCCTTATGCAGCCTCCAGAGGCCTTACTGTCACAGTAGCGCAGGTCCGCGCAAGCGAATACGCTGCCGGGCAGGGTTTCGCCGCTACATGTAAGGTAAAAAGGGCGTGACTACACAAACGGTGCCAGCGGATCGGCCATTTCAAACGCTGCCGCTTTTTCCGCTTTTGGCGGATAAATCAGCTCGCTGGTAATAGACAGCTTCAGCTTTTTCGCTTTAGCCCGCGTCAATTTCACTTGCTGATCCCAGCCTTCGGTATACACCGCACCCCATGCGCCCAGATCCAGGCAGGTCACATAATTTTCCTGGCGATAAGGCAGTGGCTCGACGGAAAGCAAGCTGGCGGCCGCATTATTACCGGCAAATTTACCGAGCAGAATCGCGTGCTGGCAGGTCATCAGCGCATGGTTGCCCTTATCGTCGGTCGCTGCATATGCTACGTCGCCAGTGGCATAAATGTCCTCATAGCCTTCGACCTGCAGACGATGATTCACATGCAGACGCCCCTGCGCATCTCGCGGTGCAGGAATATGGGCAGTGAGTGCGCTGGCCTGCACACCTACGGTCCAGATGACGGTCTTTGAGGCAATTCTCTGCCCGTCCTTGAGGGTTATTCCTTGTGCATCAATCTGTTCAACTTGCGCATTGACCAGCCATTCCACTCCCAGTTCTGTTGAGGCCTGCATAATCACGTCACGCAGCGCCTGGCTGTATCGTGCACCCGGGACGGGGCCTCGTTCAACTACGACTACTCTGGTCTTAGCTTCGTCACCGAGAATATTGCGTAATCTGGCTGGCAATTCCATCGCCATTTCAATCCCGGTAAAGCCACCGCCGCACACGACGATGGTATTACGCGCTACGCTCTGCGCATGCTGTGCCAGCCCATTAATGTGTTGTTCCAGAAGGGCTGCACTTTCAATCTGATCCAGATTGAATGCGTGCTGTTCAACACCGGCCACGAATGTGTGCCTCAGGTTGCTGCCAGTGGCCAGAATCAGGCGATCGTAATGCAGATGTTGTTTGTTGTTGGTCGCGTTATGAAAAGTAACTTCTTTATTTTCAATGCAAATATCGGAAACGGTGCCCTGGATAAAGTTCACACCCGTTGCGTTAAACAGCGGCTGAAGCGGAGCGGTAAGGCTTGTCACCTGCGTTTCATAAAAGCGGGGGCGAACACGCAGTTCGGGTTGTGGCGCTATTACCGTAATGTCGATACCTTCCTGCTGGTGAAGATCAACCAGTCGGGCCGCACTCAGTGCAGACCACATGCCGGAAAAACCTGCGCCGAGAATAACAATATGTTTACGCATCTCTGTTTTCACTTAATCATTAACGTTAGCTATTAACTCGGATTTTATTAGTCTTAGTTTGTTGGCGCAAGCCGCAACATGCGTTTTATCATGGTGTTGTGAGGATTTTCAGTTAACTTGTTGATACATAAACAATAAACTTTCTTTTCGTAACGGCGGAAAATGGCAGGCTATGGAATGTCTGACCGGAACCCGTTACACTAACTAAGATTATTTATGGCTGAGAATAGAGAATGGCATTTTACAGTTCGGGCGTTGAATATGGCATCCATAGCCTGATGTGTATGGTTGACAGCAAAGGAGATGCGCGCGAAATGAGCGTGCGTGAAATTGCTGCATTGCAAAGCGTTCCTTACGACTATCTGGCCAAAATTTTTACCCGTCTTTCAAAGGCCGGGCTGGTGAGTAGCATAGAGGGAAAAGGCGGTGGTTTTCGGCTGGCAAAGCCTGCTGAGCACATCACCGTACTGGATGTTGTCACCGCGATCGACGGCGACAAATCTATTTTTGAATGCCGTGAAATTCGCCAACGGCTGGCTGTTTTTGAACAACAACCTCCTGAATGGGCCTGTGAGGGGATTTGCGGGGTTCGTTCGGTGATGGATATGGCACAGCAGCGCATGGAAGAGGCGCTTTCCCAACATACAATCCTCGATCTGACTCGTAAAATGTACCGCAAAGCGCCCGATGAGTTCGTGGTCGAAGTTCAGGAGTGGATTTCCGGCAAACGCGGGTAGCCTCCGGCATTTTTCTTAACACTTTGAATTATCACGCTATGAAGAATTGTTTTCGATCACGATCACAGTTCACTTCGGGCCGCATAGTGAATGCATTGTTTTGCGCATAATATAGTAAAAACCGCAGAATAATGCATAAATAACTCATGCTAAGGAGTGAATGAAATGGCGTTGAAATCGGTCATTTTGTCGCCTTCTCTGATGTGCGCTGATCTACTTAACTTAAGTCACGCCGTCAGGGAACTCGAAGAGGCAGGCGTCGATGCGTTGCACATAGATCTTATCGACAGCGCATTTAGCCCCAGTATGCCGCTGGGGCTGGAAACCATTAAACAGTTGCGCAAGCATACCCGCCTGGATTTTGATATCCACATTATGTCTGTCAATAATGAATGGTTTATCAAGCAGGTACTGGATATTGGCGTTCAGCGAATTGCCTTTCATTATGAAACATCGCTGCACCCTGACAGGCTGGTTAATCTCATCAAAAAAGAGAACGTAGAAGCGGGCATTGCGCTTAATCCGGCCACCAGTCTGACGACGCTTGATTACCTCCTGCCTTCACTGGATTACGCTTTACTGATGCTCATCAATCCTGGCTTTGCCGGAGATAAAAGCGAGCAGCAGGTACCGTATGCCGAAGAGAAAGTCAGGCAACTTCGTGCAAAAATTACTGCAACGGGTAACCGTACGGCAATACAGGTCGATGGTCGCGTCTCGTTCGCCACCATCCCCGGTCTGATTGCCGCAGGAGCTACTAATTTGGTGCTGGGCAGTACCGGGCTATTTGTTGCCGGGCAAACGCTCGAAGAGAGTAAGCGAATGCTTGATAAGGCCGTGGCAGGCGGCCTGGCCTTGATGCACAAAGAGGGAGCCAGCGTATGAACTACCAGATCAACAAAAGCCACGTTATCAATGAGCTTAACACGACGCTGGATAACGTCTCTTCACAGAGCGTAGAGCAACTTCTTGAAATGATTGAATCGGCGGATCGGGTATTTTTTGTCGGCGTTGGCCGCGTATTGCTTTCGTTGCAGGCAATGGCAAAACGGCTGGCGCACCTCGGTATTCAAACCTGCATTGTCGGGCAGATTACCGAACCCGCTATTACGGCCAACGACCTTTTGATTGTGGGATCGGGAAGCGGTGAAAGTATGTTCCCGTTGGGCATTGCCCGAAAAGCAAAAACCTTTCACGCCCGTGTCGCGCATATTGGCGCAAATCCGCAAAGCAGTATGAAAGACGTCAGTGATTTATTTATCCGCATTCCGGTGAAAACGAAACTCAATCTACCGTCTGAAACGCCTTCCATCCAGCCAATGACCTCTCTTTTTGAGCAGTCGCTGCTGCTGCTGGGCGATATCCTTGCCCTTTTGCTGATTGAGAAGCGACATATCAATATGGAATCGCTCTGGCAGTTTCACGCCAATCTTGAATAAGAGATTTCACTAATACACTTCTTTTTTGCGCCGTAGTGCAGGAAACCGCACGATGGCGCGTTTTCTTTATTCACAAGGAATAGAAATGACGATAACCGTTATTTTTGATATGGATGGCGTGCTGATTGACTCTGAACCCGTATGGCAGGACGTCGAGAAAGCGTTCTATTTACAGGAACATGGCCTGACGCTGGTTGACGCCGACTTTAGTGCGTTCACCGGTATGCCGGTCATGTTTTTTTTGCGTAAATTGCATGAGAGACACCAGTTACCCGCGCATGACCTTTCCCGCGTTCATGACATCATCGTTGGCCGCGTGGCCGAAAAAATACGCCAGCAGCCCCGGCCCATGCCAGGTATTTTTCAACTCCTTGATGAGTTATACCAGCGCAATATTGCCATGGCAGTCGCCTCTTCTTCTCCTCTGCGCCAGATCGATAACGTCCTTGATACGCTGAATATTCGTCACTATTTTCAGGCCGCTATCTCGGCAGAAACGCTGGCGCACGGCAAGCCACATCCAGAAATTTTTCTCAATACCGCAGCCATGATGGATGCCGATCCGGAGTTTTGTCTGGTCATTGAAGATTCGCTTAATGGTCTGATTGCTGCCAAAGCGGCCGGCATGCGTGCACTGGCTCTGCCAGCACCACATCAGCGTCACGACCCGCGCTTTACGTTAGCTGACGCGATTATCGATCATCATGATGAGGTATTACCGTTTATTTTGACCTTGAGGTAATAAGCGCAAAAAAAACAGGTTTACCGACTGTCAGGTAAACCTGTTAAAAGGCGAAAAGGGATTATTATTCGCCTAAACCTTTCTCTATTTCACTCTTCAGACGTTCCATTGCAGTGATGGCATCATCACCTTCAAACTCGACGCGGATTTCATGTCCTTTTTTAATACCTAAAGACATTAGCGCCATCAGGCTTTTAGCGTTAACGAACTTATCGCCGCGCGACAGGTTCGCGACCGTAACGGAACAGGTAAACGGCTTCAACGTTGAGACGAAAGTCGCTCCGGGTCGCGCATGTAGTCCGTTTTCATTACGGATAATAAATTGTGCGTGACAGTGATTATTTACCATAGTGGCTTACAGATTGTTGGATGGAATAACCTGCGTCGGTATAGTGTTTGGCAACGCAACGTGTAATTTCATGATCTTCCGCGAGGCCAATAATCGTGGCCGCCGTAGCGAGAAGACCCTGACTTTGCAGTGATTGCTGAATAGTCACCGACGCTTTATCGTCCGGGGCGTAATAGGCCAGACCGCAGGCGATCGCTTTAGCAATCGGCGTATAATCAAGGCCAAATTTGAGGCACAAATGCGCCACGCCCATCAAACGGTCACGGTTCGCCAGCTTACGGATCGGGTCCCAGGCAACACGGTGGATGGAGTCCGGCAATTCGTTTTTCGCTTTCGGTAAATACTCAAGATCCGTCAGCGCCTCACGGGTGATTTGCGGATATTCCAGCATCACCGCTTTAATGGTCACGTCATGGACCGCATTGACCAGCGCGGCAATTTCCGGGTCAGCGGATGCATCCGGGATGGTTTTATACCCTTTCAAGAAGCCAAAGTAGGCGGTAGTCGCGTGCGGACCGTTAATGGTGAATACCTTGATGTCTTTAAGCATTTCAAGGTGCTCTCTTGGCTCCAGCCATTCGACATCGCTGATGTCGTTATACAACGGAGTTTGGATCAGCAGCGATGCAACGGCGGTGCTGTCAATATCGGTGGCATAATTGGTTTCGGCATCCGTGGAGCGGCGCACAATAGAGTCGCGGATGGCGACATGGGTATCAAACCAGGCACGAGCCTCGGATGAAGAGATTGCGTCACGGTAATAGCCTTCAATATCTTTGATAATATGGTTTTTGTTCGTCAGGCAGATCAACGTCATTTTTTTGTCAGGGTTGACGATATACTGCTGTTCAAAACATTTCGCCAGATATTTACCGGACTCCGGGAAATCTTCAGGATATAACGGGCACATAATAACGGATGCATCAAGGAAGTCATCCATTACGGAATAGTTATCATCAGTCAGGAAAGCATTAAAGTTAGTCACATCGTGCATGATGATGTCATCAGTACGAAATACCTGAACGGTATATTTGTGGTGTTTGTTTAATTCGTCGATGACTCGGGGGTCTTTATCCAGGAACGTAATATTCCAGCCAGCATTATCAAACGTTTCGCCAACAAAGCCTTTACCAAGGCGGCCAGCGCCTACAATTAATACGCGTTTCATTAACATACCTCATCATATTTAGATGTCCTTACTCGTGAATATATGAGTGATATCCTTGAGTGAGGACACAACGAAATTAGACCTGGTCTCAAGTTTTTCTTCAGTTACAAGGATGGCAACTTCATTAGAGACTTCGGCCATTTTTTGTTTGGTGTAGCACTCATCCAGCCCTGGAATAGTTACGCCGACTTCGCTATCAACATGGGCGACGCCCATAAAATAGATGTCAGGACGAATAGCGGCCAGTTCACGAATGGTTTCTGCACCAATTAATACCAAAGAGTTTTTGTAAAGTCTGCCGCCTAAACCGATAACCTCCACATTTTGATAATCGCTGAGCAAATGCAAAATAGGAATGTTATTGGAGACTACTGTACATTTTATATCTTTAGGTATTTGTTTAACTAATTCGTAGTTGGTCGTCCCTCCATCAATCAGAATGACACTATTCTCTTTGATTAACGTCACTGCTTTCTTTGCAAGTTTGACTTTTTCATTAATATTCAAATCCTGCCTGACGTTAAAGTCAGTAATTGCCGGGCCAACGCGTATTGCACCGCTATGCACGCGTCGAATTAGACCCTGATTTGCAAGTTCATTTAAGTCGCGCCTTACAGTATCCTCAGAAACCTTCAGGCGCTCACTTAATTTGCTGGCAACAATCTTTTTTTCTTTTTCAAGTATCTGAAGAATAATGTCTTGTCTGGCTGCCTTCATCATTACATACTCATGTTATTCAGAGAATAACGAGTATATCTTATAAGTTCAGGACTTGTAAAATTTGTTCTGATGATGTGGCATTACGTAACGCCATAACATTCTCTTCTTCAATACAAATAAGGGCGATTTTATTCAGTAAGTCCATATGTTCGCCCTCCTTACCAGCAATACCAATGGTTATATATGCAGTATTTCCATCACCAAAGTCGACCCCATTGGGAAACTGCACTAAAGAGATCCCGGTTTTAATGATTTCACAGTCTGAGCCATCCGTACCGTGAGGGATCGCAATTCCATTTCCCAGATACGTCGAAACTATTTCTTCCCTGAGCTTCATTCTTTCAATGTATCGCTCGGTGATGTACCCGTTCTGTTTTAAAACATCTCCAGTAAGCACTATTGCTGCAAATTTATCGTCGGCATTGGCATTAAGAACAATATTCTTTATTGAAAAAATGTCATTCATGTTGCTGCTTCCTGATTGTGCTGCTTGATAAAAGCAACGGTTTCATCGTAGTCACTTAACTTAATAAAGTTATTAACAGTGATAAAAGCTGTATCCGCATTTTCACAACTCAGCTTCGCACGTTCGAGTAACCCTGAGAGCGTAATCACGATGTCATAGTCTTTACCGACACGGTTAGCGGAATCATTGACAACGGTAATTGCATCAAGGTTTTCCTCTTTTAGCCGTTTTCGCAATACCGAGGCTCCCATGGCACTGGACCCCATGCCGGAATCACAGGCGACGAGTATTCTCTGGATACTTTTCCGGGCAGTAGCCTGCGCAGAAACTGATGGCGTTATTCCCGGTACAAAATCAGTGACGGATTTTACCTGACGCCCACCGACGATGACGGGATTGTCCTCTTCTTCATCTTCTGAACCGGGGCTGATTTTAAGGAGTAACCAACCGAGTGTGCAGGAGACGATAAAGCCAGCGCTTATCGATACCAGGTTGGCGATGATTGCACTTTTTGGTGTCATCATCGCGATAGCGATTAAGCTACCTGGAGAGGCTACTCCAATCAGACCGCCGCCCATAATAACCTGCAGGAACAGAGAGACCGCAAGCCCACCCATTGTGGCGAAGACCAGCAGCGGGTTTGCCAGTACGAAAGGGAAGTAAACTTCACCGATCCCCGCGATACCGGCAATAAACATCGCCATCGGGGCTGTCTTTTTAGCGCGTCCGCGCCCAAAGAGGGCAATCGCCATCAGCGTTCCAAGCAACGGTCCATTGTTGGTATCGACCAGGAACATAATCGATTTGCCAAGCTCAGGAACCTGCGCAAAGCCGATAGGGGCGAGAATACCGTGGTTAACCACGTTGTTGAGGAACAACACTTGCGCCGGGGCCATAAAGACAGAAAGCAGCGGCAGCAGATTATGGGCAGTACACCAGTTAACGCCAGAAGTGATAATAACGATCAGCAGACGGATCACTGGCCCCACGGTCATGTAAGCGAAAATAGCGCACAGCAGACCAATGATCCCCAGACTGAAATTGTTCACAAACATTTCGAAGCCTGGCTTTATTTTGTGCTGCACTTTTTGATCGAACTTCTTCAGCAGCCACGATGAGAGTGGGCCCATAACCATCGCACCACTGATCATCGTAATATTCGAGCCTACGATGACTCCCATGGTGGCAAATGCTGCAATGACACCACCACGTTGACCATGAATGTTATATCCTGCTGTGTAGCCAATTAATAATGGAAAAAGATAATTCAGGATAGGGCCGACCATCTCTCCTAATTTTTCATTAGGGAACCAGCCATTTGGTATAAAAATGGCGGCCATTAATCCCCATCCAACAAATGCACCCAGATTCGGCATAACCATGCCGCTCATAACTCCACCGAACTTTCTAATTTTCGCTAACGTAGGGCTATTGGCAATTCGATTGTTCCCCATGGTCGGCTCCATTTCTTATGATGATGAATGATTAATGATGTGATTTACCGCCAGTAATATTGATGACGGAGCCTGTGATGTAAGAAGAACGATCTGAGATCAGGTAAGAAATAAGATCGGCAATTTCTTCCAGTTTGCCAGGGCGTCCAAGGGGAATAATGCCCTTGTAATCTTTATGGACGTGGGAAGGATCGGTGCCGCGCGTATAAGCCAGGGCACGGAAATTTGCTTCACTGTTCATTGGGGTAGGGACGTTAATGCCCGGTTCAACACTGACGATACGAATGTTGTACGGCCCCAGTTCTTTTGCCCAGGCGAAGGTAAACGCGTTGACGGCGGCTTTGGTCGCGGAATAACAGCTTTGACCACGTGAACCCTGAACACCCGCTTCGGAGGTCATGTTGATAATGACCCCGGATTCTTGTTCAACCATCTGACGTGCGACGGCCTGAGAGACCAGATAAACCGCTTTCTGGTTAACATTGACCATAAAGTCGAAGTCATCTTCGCTCAGTTCATACTCCGGTTTTTGTTTGAAGACATCGACCAGCAGGCGCGGGCGGCTGACGCCTGCGTTGTTGACCAGCCCGTCGATATGGCCAAACTTCTCAACCACAGTCGCAGTCAGTTGCTCTACTTCTGCCTTTTTAGTTACATCGCATTTGATGTAGGTGATGCCATCGATTTGACTAAATGCGGCGTTGGGGGCGAGGTCGGCATACACTACCTTTGCGCCATTGGCATGCAGGTTTTCAACCATCTTCTCACCAAGACCCATGCTGCCACCGGTCACAATCACCACTTTTCCGGAAAGATCCAACCACTTCGTTGCTTGATCCATTTTTGTTCTCTCACTTTTTTACGTTGGTTTGCACATGCAAAGGCGTGGGTACGTAACATTGCATGTTTATCAGGAATAAATGCGTTTTTGTGCGCGTTTGTAATTTATGCGCAGAAAAACGCATTGACTACGACGATACGCGCAATATGCGAAGTGAATCACATCATAAATTTATTTATGCATATAAATCATATAATTACATTTTTGTATTTATTTTGCGTAGAGGATCGCATTTCTTGTGTGGCGATTAATCAACCAATTAAGAGTGCGCGTTAATGCGTTTATTAATATCATTAATGCATTTATGCGCATTATTGGGTTTCTATTGCGTTTAATAATTGTTAATTAATGGTGGGATGAATAACGTAAGTGTCAGACGGCTAACAGAAGAGCGAGCGCCCCAGAGAATAATTTGCAGGCAGGCAGGCATAAAAAAACTGCGGACCAGCCGCAGTTTTTTACAGGGAAAGTGGGTTTATTCGTCTTCTTCGTCACGCAACGGGACGATCAGCATATCGACATGCACAGTATTAATCAGCTGGCGGGCAGAGGACATTAGTTTGCTCCAGAAATCCTGATGATGGCCACATACCACCAGGTCCATATCATATTTTTTAATGGCATCAACCAGCACCTGACCCAGATCACCGCTACCACTGAGCGTTTCGGTAATAGGATAGCCCGCATTGGTAGAGAGTTCGCTCAACGCATGATGGGTTTCTTCAGAAATGCGTTTTTGCATGTCGCCCAGGTTGACATCAATCAGGCCGGTATAGAGATCGGAATAGTTAACATCAACGTGAATCAGGGAAATTTTCGCATCGTAGGGACGCGCCATCGATACCGCTTTGTCTACCAGTACTTTGCTCTCTGGTGACAGGTCAACCGCGATGAGAATATGTTTATAAGCCATAGTTGTTACTCCTTCCATAAGTTGTCGATGACCAGTGGGCCTGACAGCCTGTGATAAGTGACTGTCGCATTTTCCGCGTCCTGCGTACTACACGCGCGGGATGTATCAGCCCTGCCTTAAGAAGCCTGGCGTAGAAGATGATCCTACCTTATAGCGCGCCAGGTCCTTCGTCAATGTCACTGCTTCAAAGCAAAGTTGAACAAAACTATCAGACAATTGTATTGATAATGATTAACCTTCTGGTAAAAAAATTAACTGATCTCCTACACTATTTAATGAGCCGGTCGGATAAATAAACGTGATCGGTTTCTCACTCTTTCAATGAACTCGTTGTCGTATGTTGGGGAGCGGTTACCCGCAGGCCAGAGCAGTGGGTAATTGCCGGGGAGGCGGTATGATCAGCACCATCGCGCTTTTTTGGGCTTTATGTGTTGTTTGTGTTGTTAACATGGCACGTTATTTTTCATCCCTGCGTGCGCTGTTAGTGGTACTACGCGGTTGTGACCCTTTGCTTTATCAGTATGTTGATGGTGGCGGTTTCTTTACCTCTCACGGTCAGCCCGGCAAGCAGGTACGCCTGGTATGGTATATCTATGCCCAACGCTACCTCGATCATCATGATGATGAGTTTATTCGCCGCTGTGAGCGCGTGCGTGGGCAATTCATTTTGACCAGTTTCCTGTGCGGTCTGGTCGTCGTAAGCTTAGTTGGACTGATGATTTGGCACTAAAAAAAGCGGGCCAGTTTCCTGGCCCGCTTTTACAGAGTGTCAGACTCACGGTTAAACAATAAGCAATGCCAGCCAGTACAGGATACCTGATAGCAGGATCGAGGCGGGAAGAGTAAACACCCACGCCATCAGTATGCTGGTCACGGTTTTGCGTTGCAAACCGCCACCATCAACGATCATCGTTCCTGCCACTGAAGATGAAAGTACATGCGTCGTTGATACCGGCATCCCGGTATAACTGGCAAGGCCAATGGAGACCGCGGCCGTCATCTGGGCGGACATCCCCTGTGCGTAGGTCATGCCTTTTTTACCGATTTTTTCACCGATAGTGGTGGCAACACGACGCCAGCCAATCATCGTACCGATGCCCAGCGCCAGCGCGACGGCCATGATGATCCAGATAGGGGCATACTCGATTGTGCTGAGCATATCGCCTTTCAGTTTTTTCAGCAGACGCTGATCGTCAGCGCTGACGTCCGGCATCTTCGCGACTTTATCGGTGGTATCAGCGATACACAGCATGATACGACGCAGCTGGCTGCGCTGTTCTACCGGAAGCTTGTCGTAGTTATCAATATCAGCCAGCATGGTTTTCGCGCGATTCAGAGCGTTAATCGCAAGCCCTGGATGGCAATGAAACTCAGCCGGGCCGGTGCCAGTCTGTTCAGGCGTCGGAATGACCGGCTCTTTTGCGATCGCTTTTTGCAGGAAGTCCGGATGCTGCTGGAAATAGACTTCTACGTTATTAATCGCGTCGCGAGTACGGGTAATGTCGTAGCCGGAGGCATTCATGTTTACCACGAAACCCGCAGGTGCCACGCCAATCAGTACCAGCATAATCAGGCCGATCCCTTTCTGACCATCATTGGCCCCGTGAGAAAAACTCACGCCAATGGCGGAAAGAATCAGCGCGATACGTGTCCAGAACGGCGGCTTTTTCTTACCGTCTTTCTTTTCACGCTCTGCTGGGGTCAGGTGGATACGGGCGCGTTTTTTGGTGCCGCTCCAGTAGCGGCGCAAAATAAACACCAGCCCGCCAGCGAAGATCAGACCCACGATGGGAGAGACGATCAGCGAAGCAAAGATGTTGATAACTTTGGGAATGTTCAGCGCATCTACCACTGACGTACCGCTCATCAATGCATTGGTTAAACCAATACCGATGATTGCGCCAATCAGGGTATGAGAACTGGACGCTGGCAGACCAAAATACCAGGTGCCGAGGTTCCAGATGATCGCCGCCAGCAGCATGGAGAAGACCATCGCCAGGCCATGAGCGGAGCTGACATTCAGCAGCAGATCGGTCGGTAACATATGCACAATGGCATAGGCTACGCTCAATCCGCCGAGCAGAACGCCAAAAAAGTTAAATACCGCAGCCATGACCACCGCAAGTTGCGAGCGCATGGCCCGGGTGTAAATCACGGTCGCAACCGCATTTGCAGTGTCATGAAAGCCATTGATAGCTTCATAAAACAGCACAAAAACCAGAGCAAGCAATAATAAAAGGCCAGTATGGAAGTCGAGGCCAGCAAACAAATGTAGCATAGGACGTTACGCCATTTTGAGGACATGAACGCGGCGCATTATCAGTGACTTTAGCGGCGCGGGCAAAGTGAAATATAGCCTTTTTTTGATATTAGTCGTGCTTTGTCGAATCGTGCCAGATATTTATCTTATAGATTTCAATGAAATGATTCACGCAATCAATTTTAGAGCTGGTGCGACCAGCGGGTAATCTTTACAATTCACGCCCTGTTTTGTGAGAGGAAACTGCTGTGGAAAGGTTTGATGCCATTGTTATCGGTGCGGGTGCCGCCGGAATGTTTTGTGCGGCCATGGCGGGCCAGGCCGGAAGCCGCGTACTGCTGATTGATAACGGCAAAAAACCAGGCCGCAAAATTTTGATGTCGGGTGGCGGACGCTGTAACTTTACTAACCTCTACGTCGAGCCTGCAGCTTACTTGAGTCAAAACCCGCACTTTTGCAAATCAGCGCTGGCGCGCTATACGCAATGGGATTTTATTGATCTGGTCGGTAAATACGGTATCGCCTGGCATGAAAAGGCGCTCGGCCAGCTGTTTTGCGATGATTCTGCCCAGCAGATTGTCGATATGCTGGTGAAAGAATGTGAAAAAGGGCAGGTATCACTCCGCCTGCGCAGCGACGTGCTGAGTGTTGAACGCCAGCACGACGAGTATATTGTGCAACTTAACGGCGCGACAGTGACGACCACAAAACTGGTTATCGCCAGTGGCGGTCTTTCTATGCCAGGGCTGGGCGCTTCGCCTTTCGGCTATAAAATCGCTGAGCAGTTTGGCCTGAACGTCCTGCCAACCCGTGCCGGGCTGGTTCCCTTTACGTTGCATAAACCGTTACTGGAGCCGCTACAGACTCTCTCCGGCGTTTCTGTACCATCGGTAATTACAGCGCAAGATGGCACGGTGTTTCGCGAAAGCCTGCTATTTACCCATCGTGGGCTGTCCGGACCGGCGGTACTGCAAATTTCCAGCTATTGGCAACCCGGTGAGTTTGTGACTATTAACTTGCTACCGGATAGCGATCCGGAGAGTTTTCTGAATGAGCAGCGGACGGCACATCCTAATCAGAGCCTGAAAAATACACTCGCGCAGCAACTCCCTAAGCGACTGGTGGAGTGTTTACAACAGTTAGGGCAAATTCCTGACGTTACGCTTAAGCAACTCAATGCGCGTGAACAGCAGGCGCTGGTAGAGACGCTTACCGCGTGGCGCGTGCAGCCTAACGGGACAGAGGGTTATCGCACCGCAGAAGTGACGCTCGGCGGCGTCGACACGCGTGAGCTTTCCTCCCGGACGATGGAGGCGCGCAATGTGCCGGGTCTTTATTTTATTGGCGAAGTGATGGATGTGACCGGCTGGCTGGGTGGCTATAACTTCCAGTGGGCTTGGTCAAGCGCATGGGCATGTGCCCAGGAATTAATTGAGTCGCAACGTGTTGAGAAATCGTCGTAATTTAAGGTGGTCAGCTTTTTATTATTTCTGAAGCACATCTGATATACTGCATTTTAATTAACTCTTAATGAGTATGAATAATCATACTCATTAATCGTCATACGCCAGCCATGAAATGACGTTATTATTGCTAACCGTCATGATTTATTGCCGCGGCCATCAAAGTCAGTGTTAAAATACCCACTAAAAAAAGCACAACATAAATTCAAAAACAGGTATATGATATGCAACATATGATTTCCTTTTCTCTGTGCTGAGCTGGAGAATAGCAAAAGGTTGAAATATGCAACGTATCGTCATACCCGCTCACTATGTACATACCCGGTCTACGCCCTTCTGGAGCAATGAAACTGCGCCTGCATCGATCTGGAAGCGTCATCTTGATGCCGGGACACGGCAAGGCGTTTATCCTCGTTTAAGTGTTATGCGCGGCGTGATTCGTTATTACGGTTATGCCGATGAGACCAGTCCTGATCCGGTGGAGACCCTGACGATCAATGCGGGCGAATTTGGCGTTTTCCCGGCGGAAAAATGGCACAATATAGAAGCCTTAACTGACGATACAATATTTTGCGTAGATTTTTATGTTGACCCGAAAATTTTGATTGAAGGCTGAGGTATTCATAATGACCACTGAAAATAAAGGCTATTCTTTAGCGTTAACGAACAGCAGTAATCATGAAACTGAAAATAAAGTCTATTTGAAACCGATGTCGCTGTATGTCCCGGACGTTGCCGTGCAGGCCGTGGCGGCGCTGGCTTCTGGCCTGTCAGCAGCAAAGAATAACGCGAACGAATTTGTCCTGACGGTAACTAATAATAATAACGGTATTTCGGTGGATAAAAACTTTTCCAGCCTGAGTGAGTTGCAGGACCCGTTGACCGCGGCCGATAGCGTAAAAGATCTGATTAATATTGTTCGCGGGTATGAATCTGATGAAGAAACTAATGTGTGCGGCTGGTAATAACCCTGTTACGGAGGATTGATTATGGCGTTTCAAATTCCTGTCCATTTTCGTCACACCCGATCCACCCCTTTCTGGGATAAACAGTCGGTGCCTCAGGCGCTGTTAACCCACCACAACACCAAAAAAGGCGTCTATGGCCGCCTGTCGGTGATGCAGGGTGCAGTGAAGTATTTCGGCTTTGCTAATGAGAATGAGACCACGGCAGAAATAGAAGTGGTTATTGAGGCCGGACATTTTGGTATCAGTCCGCCACAATACTGGCATCGTATTGAGTTGTTGACCGACGACACCTATTTCAATATCGATTTCTTTGCCGACCCGGATGAGGCGCTGGAAGGGAAGGGGATAGGCCAGGTGGTAAATACGCACCGGGGTTAAACCGGTGCCAGGGTACTTTTGGCGTAATGCCGGGCGGCGGCTTCGCCTTGCCCGGCCTACATTGATTACCGCATTGTCTGTGAAGCGGCGGGTAACGGTATTCGTAGGCCTGTGCAAGCGCAGCGCCGCCAGGTATCACGATGTCCGTGGCCGCAAGAAAAGCCTCCACTCAAACAATATCGTCCACGACGCCGCCATCCACGCGCAATGCCGCGCCGGAGGTGGCCGACGCCTGCTCTGAACAGACGTAAACCACCATGTTCGCCACCTCTTCGACCGTGGCGGCGCGCTGGATCACCGAACTGGGGCGATTTTGCATCACGAACTCTTTTGCCACTGTCTCCAGTGACTTACCGGTTTTCTCCACCTCGTCTTTCATCATGGCAGCAAAGCCATCGGATAAGGTCGGCCCAGGCAGAACGCTGTTTACCGTCACACCGCTGCCGGCAACAAATTTTGCCAGCCCGCGAGACAGCGAAAGCAGCGCCGTTTTCGTCACCCCATAGTGGATCATATCTGCCGGAATATTGCGTGCCGATTCAGAAGAGATAAACACAACGCGCCCCCAGCCCTTACGTACCATTCCAGGCAATAGCGCCCGTGACAGGCGCACGCCGGACATCACATTAGTTTGCCAGTAGTTATCCCAGGTTGCATCGTCGGTGGAATAGAAGTCCTGCGGGCCGAAAATCCCGGCGTTATTGACCAGAATATCGACATCCGGTGCAACCTTCAGCAATGTCTCCACGCCTTCCGGGGTACTGAGATCGGCAATCGCCGCGCGAAGCTGCGCGCCCGGCACCGCCTGTTGAAGATGTTGAATGCCCTGATTTACGCTGCTTTCACTACGCCCGTTGATGATCACCTCTGCACCGCTTTCCGCCAGTCCTCTGGCGATCCCGAGGCCAATCCCTCCGGTAGATGCCGTGACCAGCGCGACTTTCCCCGTAAAATCGATTTTCATGATTCACTCCACCTTGTTATGCATCGTTCGAATCATTAAGCGTAGCAGGCGAAAACCAGAGGGTTTATGCAAGACACAGGGTTCTGGCGTTAATAATACCTTTCACTCTTCCGCCGTCAGACACTGCAAATGCCCGTGACGTACTCCGCGTTGAGCGATCACATCATCAGCAAAATGCTGGATCTCATGCATATTGCCCTTTAGCACCGCGACTTCCAGACAGTCATCATGATTAATATGTACGTGCAACGTGGAGACAGATAAATCATGGTGGTGATGCTGCGCTGAGACGATGCGACTGGCAAGATCGCGCTTCTCATGTTCATAAACGTACGATAGAACGGCGTAACCATGTTGTTCCGCGTGTTGTGTATGATCGTGGGCCAGGGTGTTACGCAGAATGTCGCGGATCGCTTCGGAGCGGTTGTGATAACCGCGCTGCTGACTCAGGGCATCCAGCGTAGTAAGAAGATCGTCATCAAGTGTAATGGTGATTCGTTGCATCTGTAAGGCCCTATTGTTGAGTGCGGCGAAAAACAGGATATGCGGGAAGGACCGCCTGCTGGAGTGCCTGTCCTTCCGGTGTTTGTAGCTGCAAAGGAGACTGCACGACGGCGGTTTCGATAATAGCACCCCGATCCATAACCATTACCCGCTGGCAGAAACGTTCGACCAGCCGCAGGTCGTGGGTAATAAACAGACAGGCGGTGCCAAACTGCTGTTGCAGGCGCTTCAGCAGCCGGATGATGTCGGCCTGTAAAACCAAATCCAGGCTGGAGACAGCTTCATCCAGGATCAGCAACGCCGGTTGCACTACCAGCGCACGCGCAAGGCAGACTCGCTGTAGCTGCCCGCCACTGAGCTGGGAGGGGCGTTTATTCATCGTACTGGCGTCGAGTTCGACGGCGCGGAGCATCTCCTCAATGCGTTGCTGGCGATCTTTTTTCGCTACCGTCAGCAGGTGACGCATCGGCTCGGCGATAATCTCCCCCACCGTTTTACGTGGATTCACTGCGCTGATGGCGTCCTGAAACACCATCTGAATATCGCGACGAAACGCGTTGCGGGAGGCCCGGTTTAAGCGCGACAGCGTTTTGCCACGCCAGGCAATGTCGCCGGACTCAGGATGCTCCAGCCCGACCAGCAGCCGCGCCAGCGTGCTTTTGCCGCAGCCGCTGCGGCCCAGCAGGGCGACGCTTTCACCCGCCTGAAGCGTCAATGAAATATCCTTCAGTACCGCAGGCTGGTGCGGGTAGCTGTGGCTTAGCCCGGAAGCAGAAAGCAGCGTCATGCGGGTAACTCCATACCATAAAGCGCCAGATGCGCAGCCAGAAGACCGCGCGTAACGGGGTGCTGTGGAGCAGTGAAAATCACCTCCACGCTATTTTGTTCGACAATCTGCCCCTCATGCATCACCGCCACCTCATCCGCCAGCCGTGCGACGACGCCCATGTCATGCGTCACCAGCAGCATACCGGGAGCACGGTTTTGCATAATGTTGTCCAGCAGGTCGAGAAGGCGTGCCTGGGCGACGGCATCCAGATCGGTGGTGGGTTCATCGGCGATAATAAACGGCGCGTCGGCCAGTACCGCCATCGCAATCATCATCCGCTGTAACATGCCGCCGCTCATTTCAAAAGGATACAGTCTCAGTATGCGGTCCGGATTTTCCAGCCCGACAGAGGCTAAGGCGTGAGTAAGCGTTATATCATCTGCCGGTTTACCCAGCGCCCGGCAGGTTTCGCGCGCGTGAGTCGCCATGGTGTGTAACGGATTAAACGCGCTGCGCGGGTTCTGCATGATGGTCGCCACTGTAATCCCGCGTAGGGCGGCACTGTTGACGGGTTTGCCGTCTGCCAGCAGGGTTCCCGCCGTCTGACGCACACCGGCAGGCAGTACGCCGAGCGCTGCCGCGCAGGTCAGCGATTTGCCGCTACCGCTGCCGCCGACCAGCGCCAGCACGCGTCCACGGTTGAGCGTTATTGAAACATCGTGAACCAGCGTTTTCTCGGCCTGTAATGCGAGATGGTGTAATGCGATTTGTTGTGGCATCAGTGGGCGTGCTCCGTGACCAGATGAGGGTCGAGATGATCGCGTAGTGCGTCACCGACCAGATTGAAGGCCATCACGCTGATAAACAGTGCCAGTCCCGGCCAGAACATTTGCAGCGGCTGGGTCCAGATATACTGGCGCGCGTCGTTAATCATCACGCCCCATTCCGGCGTGGGCGCGGTAACACCGAGGCCAAGGAATGACATCCCGGCGACGTGCAGCATCATATGTCCGATATCCAGCGTCGCCAGCACCAGCAGGGACGGGATCGCCGCACCCGCCAGATGGTCAATAAAGACGCGAAGATGGCCCGCGCCAGACAGGCGTGAAGCCAGCACAAACTCACGCTGGCGCAGGGAGATCACCAGCGTGCGCACCATGCGCGCATACCACGCCCAGTGTGACAGCGCGATGGCAATAATCACGTTAGTCAGCCCGGTGCCCAGTACGCCGACCAGGAAAAAGGAAAGGATCGAGGTCGGAAAGGTCATAAAAATATCGGCCACGCGCATGGTGATCTGATCGACCCGACCGCCTATCAGCCCGGCGCTGCCGCCGACAATCAGCCCCAGCGCCAGAACCAGCAGCAGGCAGGCCATTACCGAGCCGAGAGAAACCCTTGTTGCCGCCAGCAGGCGAGAGAAGATATCGCGCCCCAGGTGATCGGTACCCAGCCAGTGCTGGCTATCCGGGGACAATAAACGTGACGGTAAATCAATGGCCTGCGGATCGTAAGGCAGCCACCACTGGCAGGTAAAGGCTACCACCGCCAGCAGGACGATGACGATCAGTGCCAGACGTACCGGCCAGCGTGAAGAGAGGAAAAAGTTCACGACTGCGCTCCTTCATGGCGACGAATACGCGGGTCCAGCACGGCATTCAGCAGGTCAACAATCAGGTTACAGACCACAAAAACCACCACCATAATTAACGTAAAGCACTGGATCACCGGGTAGTCGCGGTTAAAAATCGCCGAGACGGCGTAGCGCCCGACGCCCGGCCAGGCGAAGATATTTTCGATAATCATCGTGCCGCCGATCAGCTCACCAATGTGCATGCCCACGGCGGTAATGATCGGCAGCGAAGCATTGCGTAAAACATGATGCCGCTCTGTCTGTTTTTCACTCAGGCCGCGCAGCCGCGCCCAGGTGACGTGACGTTGCCCGGCCACCTCCAGCATACTGGCGCGTAGCAGACGGGCGTTGATCGCCAGCGACATAAAAGCAATCGACACCGCAGGCAGGATCAGATGCTGCCAGTCGCCATAGCCCATCGCGGGCAGCCATTTTAAATGGACTGAGAAGAACATCACCAGCAGGAACGCCAGCCAGAAATTGGGCATCGACACGCCGAGAAAGGCGATCAGCCGGACGATAAAATCCGGCAGGCGGTTACGATGGCGCGCCGCCCAGATGCCGAGCGGCACCGAGGTCAGCAGAATCAGTACCAGCGCCGCACCCGCCAGCAGTAGGGTGGCGGGAAGAAAATGCAGAATGTCATCCAGCACCGGCCGCTGAGTGGCGAACGAGATGCCAAAATCAAGATGCAGCGCCTTCCACAGCCAGCTACCGTACTGGACAGCCAGCGGCTGGTCCAGCCCCAGCATCACCCGCGTTGAGGCCACCATTTCCGGCGTCGGCGGCAGGCTGGATAAGCGCAGATAGTCGAGTGCCGGATCGCCGGTGCCAAGACGTAGCATCAAAAAGATCACCACCGACGCGGCAAAAATCATCGGGATCAGCAGCAGCAAGCGCCGCAGGGCATAACGCAACATCAGGGTTTCACCGGAGTAATTTGTTCAAACGGGATTTCAGAGGTGATCGGTGCATACGGGATCACCCCCAGTTCAGGTTTCGCTACTACCATCATCGACATATAGCTGATCGGCAGATACACCGCCTCGTTATGCAGGCGAGTAAGAATGTCGCGGTACAGTGATTTGCGCTGCGTCTCGTCGGTGGTGGTGAGTACCTCGCCAATTTCTTTGTCGATTTGCGCTTTGTCCGGCAGACCAAGCTGGGCCTGATAATCAGCATGGGACGGTACGCGCATCGAACTCATGAAGGCGTGCGGATCGTAAGGCGCGCCCCAGGTGCGGGAGAAAATCATGCCAAAGCGGCCATCGCGCATGCGGGCGAAAATACTGCTTTCTTCTTCGCCGATCAGCGCGACATCAACGCCCGTTTTGCGCATATCGGCCTGGATAATTTCCGCCATCGATTTACTTAACGCATCGGTGCCCACATATGCCAGTTCAATGTGCAGTGGCTGGCCGTTCTTTTCACGGATCGTTTTGCCGGCAGGCAGGGTCCAGCCTGCTTTTTCCAGTAGCGCACTGGCCTGGCGCGGATCGTACTGGCGGGGTTTCAGGCCAATATTGGCGTAAGGCACGCTGGGGGCGAACAGCGTATCCGCTACCTGCTGGGTGCCATACAGCGCGTTCTCAATCAGCGATTTTTTGTCCACCGCATAATTCAGCGCTTCACGTACCTGTAACTCGTTAGTCGGGGCTTTCGCTGAGTTCAGCGCCAGCATAACCGTCTCGGCGGGCGCGGAGAGCTGGGTGCGATACTGCGAGTCGTGGCTGAAACGGGCGAAGGTATCGAGCGGCAGCAGCCCTTCGTTACCGTAGAGCAGGTCGATATCGCCGGTCTCAAAGGCGACCGCGCGGGTGGTCGGATCGGGGATCACCTTGACGGTGATTTTTTTGATCGCAGGCTTAACACCCCAGTAATGGTCATTACGTACCAGCACGTCGTACTGATTCAGTTTCGATTCTTTCAGCACCCATGGCCCGGTGCCAATCGGCGCTTTAATGCCATGCATCGTTTCATTATCTTTAAATTGCGACGGGGCGATAAAGCGGAACGGACGTGGCAGTGCCAGCTCCTGAAGGAAGGGGTAATAGGCGTCTTTAAGCGTGATTTGCAGCGTGGTTTTATCAAGCGCTTTGACGTCGGTGATTTGATTGGTCAACTCCAGCCAGGCGTGGCGCTGGCGGTTGTCCAGCACCGCGCGGAAGTTTTCCACCGCCGCGTGCGCGTCGAAAACCTCGCCGTTGGAGAAGGTCACGTCATCGCGCAGGGTAAACGTCCAGGTTTTGCCGTCTGGCGAATGGGTCCAGCTTTTTGCCAGCCACGGTTTGACTGAACCATCGGCCTGATATTTTACCAGCGGCTCATAGACCATACTCTGGGCGAACATCTGATTAGGGGTGTAGAGATGGGGGTTAAGCGGACCAACGTTCACCGGCCAGGCGGTGGTGATTTCGTCAGGCGCTGCGGCGTGTGCGAAACAAGAGGCACAGGCAAGCAGTACCAATAAAGCATGGCGTAATCGGGTCAAAATGGAAGCCTCACACGATACGGGAAGTACGACTAAAGAAGTATGATGATTCTAGTAATTCATCATACTTTTGAACTGTCCTGGATCAATAGAAGGGCGGTCAGAAGGGCAAAGTATACGAAAATCCTATGTTAGTGCCCTCTCAGCAGTCGGATGAGCGTATTAACCTGGTCGTCCAGCGGCGCGAGGGTTTCTTTTACAATCAGGTGCAGCGGCGTGGCGCGGCGTACGCCGTGGTTTAGCGGCAATGTACGCAAAATGCCCTGTTCAAGCTGAGCCTGAATACGCTCTTCAGGTAACCAGCCGTAGCCAACCTGATACATCACCGCATCAATAGCGGCATCAACGGTGGAAAAGGTCCATGCATCGCGGGCGGGTTGCTGCGAATTATCCCGGTCCGCAATGCGGATCAGGGGCCAGTCGCGCAAAGCCTCTTCATCAAGCGGAGACTCCAGCGCAAACAGCGGATGATTGCAATGTGCGACGGCAACAAAATCGATATTCATCAGCCATTCACCTCGTCCGGTGAGATCCTGTCGCCGCGTGAGTACCATGATATCGGCATCGGTGTAGGCCGCCTGGTTTTCGATGCTGTTTTCCAGCACTTCCGTCAGACGTATCTGCGTCTGGGGCCACGCCTGTTGAAATTGTTTGAGAATGGCGAACAAGCGTCGGCGCGGAAAGATGCTGTCCACCATTAAATCCAGTCGTGTGCGCATGCCGTTTTGCAGCGTTGCGGCCCGGGTTTCCAGCCATGAGAAGGCTTTCAGCAACGGTTTTACCTGATTGAGCAGCAGTTCGCCCGCCGGCGTCAGTACCGCCCGGCGACCTTCTGGCACTAATAACGTAACGCCGAGCCGTTCCTGTAAAAGTGCCAGATTGTAGCTCACTGAAGACTGGCTACGATGGGTTTCCTCCGCCGCTTTGGCAAAGCTCCCCAGCGTCACCACTTGCTCCAGTAGCGCCCACTGTTCAAGGGTCGTTTTATGCATAACTTATCTGATAATTGAATGAATTTGATGCAAACATAGCGTTATTAATCTGATTTTTGAAGCATTAAGATCCTCACATCATCTGAGAGGAGGACAACCATGAGTACATTTGATAAACATGATTTAAGTGGCTTTGTCGGTAAACATCTGGTTTATACCTACGATAACGGCTGGAATTACGAAATTTATGTCAAAAATGACGTGACGCTTGATTACCGTATTCATAGCGGCATTGTGGGAAACCGGTGGGTAAAAGATCAGCGGGCATACATCGTGCGGGTAGGGGAGAGTATCTATAAAATTTCCTGGACCGAGCCGACAGGTACCGATGTCAGTTTGATCGTTAATCTGGGCGATAAGCTATTCCACGGCACTATTTTCTTCCCACGTTGGGTGATCAATAACCCGGAAAAAACGGTCTGTTTCCAGAACGATCATATCCCGCTGATGGAGTCGTATCGTGATGCGGGTCCGGCGTATCCAACAGAAGTGATTGATGAGTTTGCGACCATCACCTTCGTTCGCGATTGCGGCGCAAACAATGATGACGTCATCGCCTGCGCGGCGAATGCGTTACCTGCCAATTTCCCGCAAAACCTGTGCTAAAGCGGCTTCTTGTTAGCCAGCACATCAGAATGACGATCTGCTGGCTTTTGGCTGGGACTGCTTTCAGACCCGGCATAGACTTCGCGGCTATTCAGACTGCTCCAGCCTGCTCTCGCCAGCCATCAATTGGCCGTTTTAAAGACTACCCCGGCAACCGGCTTTTCGGCCTTCCCGGTCCCAGCAGGATCGCCAGCTTGCTGCCGCCTTTGGTGGTTTCCATCCAGATCTTACACACGCTGGTGAGCGGCACCGAAAGCAGCATCCCGACCGGGCCAAGCAGCCAGCCCCACACTAACAACGAGAGAAAGACGACCAGCGTCGACATCCCCAGCCGGTGCCCCATCATGCGCGGCTCTACCATATTACCGAGCACCATATGCACCACCAGGAACAATGCGCCAACCATCACAAACTCATACACGCCGTTAAACAGCAATGCCTGAAACATCGGCGGCACCGCAGAAAGTACTGAACCAATATTGGGAATGTAGTTCAACAAGAAGGCCAGCACGCCCCACATCAGCGCGAACTGTACACCCAACAGCACCAGTCCGAGCCAGACGATAGCGCCGGTCCATAAGCTGATTAACGTCTTCAGCGCCAGGTAGTGTGAAACGCCCTTTAGCGCGCGGTGCAGCCCGGCAATGTGAATTTGTGGATTTGCAAGTGCAAAACGCAGTTTATAGGGTACGTGACGCACTTCAAACAACATAAACACGACGGTCATCACCAGCAGCACGACGCTTGCCATCGCCCCGGAAAGCTGGGTCATCAGCGTGGTAGCGAAGGCCATCACTTTCTCAGAGTCCATCCGTCTGAGCATTACTTCGGGCGAGAGGTGTAGATTGAGTAACGGGATCTGCCGTTGCAGGTAAATCACCTTAGCGGTCAGCTCCTTATTATATTTCGGCAGCAGGGCGACAAAGTCGTTGAGCGAGGCGGCCAGCACGGCAAACAGGGCGGTCAACACAATCATCATCACGATAACCACGATGGTGATCGCCACCGGACGCTTCACCCCCCGGCGGATAAACCAGGTGACCAGTGGATTCAGAACAATAGCGAAAAAAAGCGCCAGTAGAAGCTGAACAATGATATCGGCTGCGGCATGAATACCCGCCAGAATAATGACCAGCGCGGCCAGTTTTAACAAAATATGCAGGCCCGCTTTTTGGTCGGGATTTGGGGTAATCATCGAATGGTTCCTTGTCCGAGAATGCACTGCGGGTATGCCCTTCATCCTCTGTATGGCCTTTGTCCAGGCCGCACTTGCTCGCCTCAGTCACATACTTCTGAGTAGCCGCCTGAAACGTGATTGAGTTGAGTATAGCGCTTTGTCCGATATCCGCCGGAGACACAAAATCTGAAAAGGACTGCAACATTTCATATCATGCCGTGTAATATTGAAACATTGTTGTAAAAACGTGGTGATTGTTATGCCTGAACCTGTCGCCGGGACGGAGCCGAGCGGCTTACGCCTGAACCTGCGAATTCTTTCTGTCGCTATTTTTAACTTCGCAAGCTACCTCACTATTGGTCTGCCGCTGGCGGTCCTTCCCGGCTATGTGCATGATGTCATGGGATTTAGCGCCTTCTGGGCGGGACTGGTCATCAGCCTGCAATATTTTGCCACCCTGCTCAGCCGACCGCATGCCGGGCGCTATGCGGATCTGCTCGGTCCGAAAAAAATCGTCGTTTTTGGCCTGTGTGGCTGTTTTCTCAGCGGATTAAGCTATTTACTGGCGGCGTCCGGCAGCGACTGGCCGGTATTAAGTCTGGCGCTGTTATGTCTCGGGCGGGTGATCCTCGGCTTCGGTCAAAGCTTTGCCGGAACCGGTTCGACATTATGGGGCGTAGGTGTGGTGGGATCGCTGCATATCGGACGGGTGATTTCCTGGAACGGCATTGTGACCTACGGCGCGATGGCGATGGGCGCGCCGCTCGGCGTCCTGTGTTATCACTGGGCGGGGTTGCGCGGGCTGTCAGTGATTATTATGGCGGTGGCGCTGGTCGCCTTGCTGTGCGCCTTACCGCGTGCGGCGGTGAAAGCCAGTCGCGGTAAACCAATGTCGTTTCGGGCTGTGATGGGCCGCGTATGGCTATACGGTATGGCGCTGGCGCTGGCCTCCAGCGGATTCGGGGTGATCGCCACCTTTATTACCCTGTTTTATGACGCCAAAGGCTGGGACGGCGCGGCTTTTGCGCTAACCCTCTTTAGCTGTGCATTTGTTGGCACGCGTCTGCTGTTCCCGAATGCGATCAATCGTCTGGGTGGGCTGAACGTGGCGATGATCTGTTTCGTTGTTGAAATCGTCGGACTGTTGCTGGTGGGCATAGCGGAGACGCCGCTGCTGGCAAAAATCGGTACGCTGTTGACGGGCGCAGGTTTTTCGCTGGTCTTCCCGGCGCTGGGCGTGGTTGCTGTTAAAGCGGTTCCGCAGCAGAATCAAGGCTCGGCACTGGCTACCTATACGGTGTTTATGGATATGTCGCTTGGCGTGACCGGGCCGCTGGCTGGATTGTTAATGACCTGGGCAGGCGTGCCGGTGATTTATCTGGCATCGTCAGGGCTGGTGGTTGTCGCGTTATTACTGGGATGGCGATTAAAAAAACGGCCTCCGGCACTGCCGCCGGAAGCCACGGTATGATTATTTGATCACTACGGTGTTGATGATATTTTCAGCGGCCGTTTGCGCTTTCTGCTGGTTATCAGCAGGCAGCGTGACCTGCAGGGTCAGCAGCTTGTTATCCACTTTGCTCAACACCACGGAAGACCATGCAGTCTGGCCTTTCGCAGAAATAATGCTGTCGAGCTGCTGCATGTCATGCCCTTTCACCGTCAGCGCCTTGTTAGAGACTACCTGCAATTGCGGGTCGCGGTTGCGCTGCTGATCTTCAAGACGTTTTGCCAGCACGTCTAAAGCTTCATTGGTATCATCGCCGACGATTACAATTACCGCTTTCTGCCCGGTAGGATCGGAATACACGTGCATGTTATTTGCCTGCGTACCCAGCTTTCCGCTCTGGTCGGACATATCCGCCGGGAGCGAGAAGGTCACTTTTCCGTCCATCAGGCTGACAGGCTGACCGGAAGCATTACTTTCTGCCGGGGCCGCCTGAGCAGATGAGGACGTTGAGTCGTTATTATCACAGGCCGCAAGCCCCATCACCAGCAGGCCAATACCGACATACTTAACCATCTTGCGCATTGACTTCTTCCTTATTCGATAAACGGCCATGAATGGCTCATGACCCTATCTTAACACAACCGCAACGCTGAACCTTTAACCCGCCTGCAATGCGGAGAAATCAGATTTATCCGTCAGGCGTTTTAACAGCATATTCAGCACCACGCCGTACATCGGCAGGAAGAACAGCAGACTGATAATGACTTTGAAACTGTAATCAACCAGCGCGATTTCTACCCAGTGTGTCGCCATAAAAGGATCGGAACTGCGCCAGAAAGCGATGAAGAAGAACGCAAGGGTGTCGCTGACGTTACCGAACAGCGTTGACGCTGTCGGTGCCATCCACCAGCGATGATTTTGCCGCAGACGGTTGAAGACGTGAACGTCGAGGATCTGCCCCAGCGCATAGGCCATAAAACTGGCTGCCGCGATACGGGCAACGAACAGGTTGAAATGCGCCAGCGCGCCGAATCCCTGCCATTCACCCATATAAAACAAGGAAGAGATCGCGTAAGACGCCAGCAGCGCCGGAGCCATCACGGCAAAAATAATACGTCGTGCCAACGGCGCGCCGAAGATGCGCACGGTAAGATCGGTTGCCAGAAAAATAAACGGAAAGCTAAACGCGCCCCAGGTGGTATGGAAGCCAAAAATGGAGACCGGCAGCTGGACCAGATAGTTACTGGAGATGATCACCAGCAGATGAAAAAGCGATAGCCAGATCAGCGCCTTTGTGCGCTGGGCGGAAGTAAAATGCATCATTTGTGACCTTTTTAGTGGTTGGGGTGAGGGAACCCAATAAAAACCGCCGCATAATACTGCTTTGAGCACGCTTTGCAACGGTTGTTTTTCACGCAATCGTTAACCTGACTTGCGTCGTCAAAAAGGCGGCGTAAACTATCGCCGTTTTTACATGACGTGAGATAACCATGACCGATTCGTTTTCCACTGCCGATCATACCCTCGACGCACAGGGCCTGCGCTGCCCGGAGCCTGTCATGATGGTACGTAAAACCGTGCGTACCATGCAGGTGGGGGAAACACTGCTCATCGTGGCGGACGATCCGGCGACAACCCGTGATATTCCGGGGTTTTGTACGTTTATGGAGCATGAACTGATAGCGAAAGAGACGGACGTATTGCCGTACCGTTATCTGGTGCGCAAGGGGCACTAATTTGCTGCCGCTCTGACGGCCCTGCCCGGTGGCGCTGCGCTTATCGGGCCTGCGTTTTTTTAACCCGTTGATATTTAATGAGAAAATGTAGGCCGGGCAAGGCGAAGCCGCCGCCCGGCATCTCACATGGTGCGGCCTGAGCTGCAATACCTGCCCGGTGGCGCTGCGCTTACCGGGCCTGCATTTTTTTAACCCGTTGATATTTAATGAGAAAATGTAGGCCGGGCAAGGCGAAGCCGCCGCCCGGCATCTCACATGGTGCGGCCTGAGCTGCAATACCTGCCCGGTGGCGCTGCGCTTACCGGGCCTGCATTTTTTTAACCCGTTGATATTTAATGAGAAAATGTAGGCCGGGCAAGGCGAAGCCGCCGCCCGGCATCTCACATGGTGCGGCCTGAGCTGCAATACCTGCCCGGTGGCGCTGCGCTTACCGGGCCTGCATTTTTTTAACCCGTTGATATTTAATGAGAAAATGTAGGCCGGGCAAGGCGAAGCCGCCGCCCGGCATCTCACATGGTGCGGCCTGAGCTGCAATACCTGCCCGGTGGCGCTGCGCTTACCGGGCCTACGTTTTTTAACGCATTGATATTTTGCGAGAATACGTAGGCCGGGCAAGACGAAGCCGCCGCCCGGCAACGCGGTCACAATGCCGCGCTTCCTTAATCCCCTCTACGCAACAACCGCAGCGCATTCGCCGTAACCAGTACCGTCGCGCCGGTATCCGCCAGCACCGCCAGCCATAGCCCGGTCATGCCGAGTAGGGTGGTCACCAGAAAAATGCCTTTCAGTCCCAGCGCAATGGCGATGTTCTGCCGGATATTGGCGTGCGTCGCGCGGGCGAGGGCAATCATCTGCGCCAGGCCCGTCAGGCGGTTGTGGGTGAGCGCGGCATCTGCCGTTTCCAGCGCCACATCCGTCCCGCTGCCCATCGCAATACCGATAGTAGAGGCTTTCATGGCGGGCGCATCGTTGATGCCGTCACCGACCATGGCCAGCGGGGCCTGGCGATTCAGTTCGCTGACCGCCTGCACTTTATCCGCTGGCATTAACCCCGCTTTAAACGCCAGCCCCAGCTCATCAGCAATGGCAGCTGCGGCGCGTGGATTATCGCCGGTCAACATAATACCTTGTACGCCTGCCTGACGCAGCGCATTTACCGCATCTCGTGCATCAGGACGCAGCGTATCGCGCAGCGCGATAAGGCCAAGCGCATCGCCCTCCTGAGCCACCATGACTACTGTCTGACCTTTTTGCTCCAGCGCGCTGATCTGCTCATTAAATGCGTCACCGGGAAATTTCTCTGCCGCGCAAATTAGCAGCGTTTTACCGGCAACAAGGGCTTCAATACCGGAACCTGGCAGCGTACGCTGCGCTGTCGCTACCGGGATAAAAAGTTGACGGGATTGCGCTTCGCGGACAATGGCCTGTGCCAGCGGATGTGTCGATCCCCGCTCGACGGCGGCGGCGAGCGTCAGCAGCGTCTTTTCATCGACCGAATGGGGAT
This sequence comes from Superficieibacter electus, assembly GCF_002915575.1. Classification (GTDB taxonomy): domain Bacteria; phylum Pseudomonadota; class Gammaproteobacteria; order Enterobacterales; family Enterobacteriaceae; genus Superficieibacter; species Superficieibacter electus. The sequence goes on along the minus strand of NZ_PQGD01000009.1, from coordinate 27,320 downwards.
AAACGCCCGTCACCTGTGGTTTACCCACGGTCAGGGTTCCCGTCTTATCAAAAGCAATTTGCTCAATGCGCCCGAGCTGTTCCAGCGCTGCGCCGCCTTTGATCAGTGCGCCACGACGGGCCGCCGCGGCCAGCCCGGAGGTAATGGCCGCTGGCGTGGAAATCACCAGTGCGCACGGGCAGCCAATCAAAAGCAACGTCAGCCCTTTATAGATCCATTCCTGCCAGGAGGCGGTAAACAGTAGCGGCGGAACCAGGGCAACCAGCAGCGCGATAGCCATCACTGCCGGCGTATAAATACGGCTAAAGCGATCGATAAAACGTTCAATGGGCGCGCGGCGCTCTTCGGCCTCTTCGATAAGCGTCAGGATGCGGTCGATGGCGCTTGCCCCGGGGCTTGAGGTCACCTCCAGGGTGACGAGACGGTCCACGCTGGTGGCACCCGCCGGGACGTTTTCTCCTGCTGAGCGTTCCACCGGGATAGACTCGCCCGTCAGAGCGCTCTCGTCAAAGCTGGCAAATGAGGTTAACAATTGTCCGTCAGCAGGCAGACGTCCACCGGCGGCGACTTCAATAACATCGCCCACATGCAGATCGTGCAGGCCGATGCTCTCACGTTTGCCGTCACGTAACCTTACGGCGGTTTCCGGCTTCAGCGCCATTAATGCACTGACTCCCTGACGAGCCCGGCTGGCAGCCCAACTCTCAAGCCGTTCGCCGATTAAAAACAGCAGTAGCACCATCGCCGCTTCCGCCGTGGCACCAATAAACAATGCGCCGAGGGCGGCGATGCTCATCAGCGTTTCAATGGCGAACCAGCTTCCGCTGCGGATCAACCGTAGCGCCTGCCGCAGGATAGGATAGAGTCCCACCAGAGTAGTAAGAATAAATGCGGCCTGACCCGCCGGATGATTGATACGCTCAAGCCCTTGGCTTATAAGCATCATCACTATCAACACGATAAGCGAAAGATTTTCCCGCAGGGGTGAGGTCTCAGGTGCAGGTGCCGCTTCACTGCGCAGCGTGTAGCCTGCTTTTTGTACCGCCTGTTCAACGCGTTGACTCACGTCCGTTGTGGCATTTACCGCCAGCCGCTCCGTAGCGAACAGCACTTGCACCTGCGTGACGCCTTCCACCTGACGCACCGCGTTTTCTACTTTTCGGGCGCAGGCAGCGCAGTCCATTCCCTCGACCTTCCATCGGTAGCTCGCATGAGTGAGCGTGTCTTGCACAACGGGCTGCTCACAGGCGGTGTCACTGCAGCATGGCGCGGCCTGTGGTGCAGCCGGCGTGAATTTGAGCGCAGAGAACTGAGGGGCTTTTTTGCCATCAGGGGCTGAAATCGACATTGTACCCTCCGGGTAATGATAATTTTCTCATTACCCGCAGCATACACTCTGGAGTCGACTCCAGAGTCAAGCCCTATCAGAGATAAAGTGAACGTACAATCAGGAAGTGCCCGGCAAAATAGCAGGCGGCTGCGATGGCGCTGTCGGCGCGAAAACGCCGACGATAATGACTTCCCAGCCAGACGACGTTACTCAGCAGCAGAAGTACCGCCCCCACGAACGCAGAGAGTGCCGTATCCGTCGGGCGGAAGAACCACAGTTCTCCGGCCAGCCAGACCATGACCAGCGTCATGGCGATGAACGTACAAATCGGCAACCGCAACTCTTCCAGCCGCGTCCAGATAGTGGCAATCAGCAGTGCGCCAATCACCAGCAGCACCAGCGGCAACGGCCAGAAGAACGATAGTGTCATCTGGCTGGCAAAGTAGATGGTGTAGAGTAAATGCGAGAGAAAGAATGCGCCGATGGCATACAGCAGACGCTGGCGCGACAGCAGCGTTAAGGCATCGCCTATCAGCGTTGCACACAGCCCGGCTAATACCAGATAGCTTACGGCATTAAACATAGGCGCTTGCCAGGCAAGCAGCAGTAAAAGTAATAGCGTGACAGGCTTAAAGACCCACCGTTGCCAGACGGGGCCACGGTAGGACGCATCGACATATAGCCATGCTGAAAAACAAACTGCGATAAAAGACCAGAGCATCATAATTCCTTGAATTCGCTATACTCGTTGTCTTCAGATTACAGATGTATGATCACTCGCCGCGTTAACACCTTTCTGCAACCCAAAATCCACAGAGCATATATTTACGCAGGCATCACGCCTGCAGCCCTGTTACTCAGTGTAGTGTCTGGCGTCGGGAGATGACAACGCCAGACCACGGCGCATTTATTTTTTCGCTTTCAGTTTTTTCTGCCAGGCGAGCAGTTCAAACACGCCAAACAGGAAGATACGCGTTTTCTCGCCAGTAGTGAGTTGGGGACCTTCTTTCGGCTGGGTGGCTTTCAGCAGCGCCAGTTGCAGTCCGTGCATCAGCACCATAAATACCATCGCGACATTAATGAAAATATTGGCCGGGTACTTAAAGGGATGAAACACGTTCAGTAGCAGAAATGCCCACACGCAGAGCATGAGCAAACGTCCTATATTAATCAGCATGTTGTTCTCCTTGCGCGTCGCGTTGGTACAGACGGTAAGCCACCTGGCCTGCGACTTTTTCCCGGTATAATTGCCAGCTAACCGGAACCGGCGGCATGCCATTCTCCGATTCGCTTTCAACATAAATGAGCGCGTCATCCGCCAGCCAGCCGTTGCTTTCCAGGAGGTTTAGCGTCTCTTCCAGCAACCCTTTGCGGAAAGGGGGATCAACAAACACGATATCGTGAGGCGTACCGGGGCGGTTAAGGAATGCGAGCGTATTCACGATCTCAACATGCCCATGCGTAGCCTTTAGTGTTGCAAGATTTTTCTGTAGCTGTTGAGCGACGTGGCGTTCCATTTCAAGCAGCGTTGCCTGAGCCGCATAGCGTGACAAGGCTTCAAGCCCCAGCGCGCCACTTCCGGCGAAGCAGTCGAGGCAGCGGGCATCGACCATTGACGGTGCCAGCCAGTTAAACAAGGTTTCTCTGACCCGGTCAGTCGTGGGACGCAGGCCGGGGCTGTCCGGAACCGGTAGTTTACGGCCGCGCCATTGCCCGCCGATAATGCGGATCTGGCCACTGCCTGCGGAATGCGGTTTCTTCATTTTGCTGCTCTGGTCACTATTTCGGCCTGCTATTCTAGCGATGCAACGCCTGCGGTGAAACCTTATTCCGCAAGCGGTGATGCGAGTTAAGTTAAGTGATAGACTAGTCTACGAATTTCATCCTGATTTTCAGCGCCCGACAGTATGGTGGCGGGGCTGAGCTTTGAATTAACAGCGGGGAGTGTGGTCGCAAATGGCAAAAGAAAAAAAACGTGGCTTTTTTTCCTGGCTGGGCTTTGGTCAAAAAGATGACGAGCAAACGGCAGCGGCAGAGCAAAAGCCCGAAGAACAGTTGCCGGTTGCAGATGAGGCTACGCCAGACACCGCGTCGCGTAGCGAGGCAGAAACCGACGCGTTTGCTGCTGATGTTGTTGAGGTAACAGAGCAGGTTGCGGAACGTGACGCGACGGAAGCCGTTGTGACGCCTGAACCGGTTGCCGAGCCTGAGGTGGTTGTTGACGTGGAACCGGTTGTCGAGCCTGAAGTGGTCATTGACGTGGAACCTGTCATTGAGCCGGAACCGGTCATCGAACCCGAACCTGTTGCCCTTGTCGAGCATGAAGAATTGCCGCTGGCCGAAGAGTTGACGCCTTCTGCGGTTGAACCGGAAGAGTGGATCAGCGAGCAGGAGCCGTCCGTGCCGGAAGATCTCCCGGTTAGCGATGAAGAGCTGGACGCGCTGGCCGCTGAAGCGGCAGAAGAAGCTGTTATCGTGGTACCGGTTGAAGAAGACGTACCGCAGGACGAGATTATCCAGGAGCAGGAAAAGCCAACCAAAGAAGGTTTTTTTGCGCGCCTCAAGCGTAGCCTGCTCAAAACCAAAGAAAATCTCGGTTCCGGATTTATCAGTCTGTTCCGCGGCAAAAAAATCGATGATGATTTATTTGAAGAGCTGGAAGAACAGTTACTGATTGCCGATGTGGGCGTGGACACCACCCGCAAAATCATCGCTAATCTGACGGAAGGCGCAAGCCGCAAACAGCTACGCGATGCCGAAGCGTTATATGGTCTGTTAAAAGACGAAATGGGCGAAATCCTCGCGAAAGTGGACGAACCGCTTAATATTGAAGGCAAAACGCCCTTTGTTATTTTAATGGTCGGCGTTAACGGGGTGGGTAAAACCACCACTATCGGTAAGCTGGCCCGCCAGTTTGAGCAGCAGGGCAAATCAGTCATGCTGGCCGCGGGAGATACCTTCCGGGCGGCGGCGGTTGAGCAGCTTCAGGTCTGGGGTCAGCGCAACAATATTCCGGTCGTCGCGCAGCATACCGGCGCAGACTCCGCCTCGGTGATTTTCGACGCCATTCAGGCGGCAAAAGCGCGCCATGTTGACGTTCTGATTGCCGACACCGCAGGGCGTTTGCAAAACAAAGCGCATCTGATGGAAGAGTTAAAGAAAATTGTCCGGGTAATGAAAAAACTGGACGTTGATGCGCCGCACGAAGTCATGCTGACGCTGGACGCCAGCACCGGGCAAAATGCGATAAGCCAGGCCAAACTGTTCCATGAGGCGGTGGGGCTGACCGGGATCACCTTGACTAAACTGGACGGCACCGCCAAGGGCGGAGTGATCTTCTCCGTCGCCGATCAGTTCGAAATTCCGATCCGATATATCGGGGTCGGTGAACGTATAGAGGACTTGCGTCCGTTTAATGCGGGCGATTTTATAGAGGCACTTTTTGCCCGAGAGGATTAACAATGATTCGCTTTGAACACGTCAGCAAAGCCTATCTCGGTGGGAGACAAGCGTTGCAGGGAGTGACTTTTCACCTGCAACAAGGCGAGATGGCCTTCCTGACCGGGCACTCAGGCGCAGGGAAAAGTACGCTGCTGAAGCTGATCTGTGGCATCGAGCGGCCCAGCGCCGGAAAAATTTACTTCAGCGGTCATGATATTAGCCGTCTTAAAAACCGTGAAGTACCGTTTTTGCGTCGGCAAATTGGAATGATCTTCCAGGATCACCACCTGCTGATGGATCGCACGGTGTTTGATAACGTCGCTATTCCGCTGATCATCGCGGGTGCCAGCGGCGATGATATTCGTCGTCGCGTTTCGGCGGCACTGGATAAAGTCGGTCTGCTTGATAAAGCGCGAAACTTTCCGATTCAGCTTTCCGGCGGTGAACAGCAGCGCGTGGGGATTGCCCGTGCGGTGGTGAATAAACCTGCCGTATTGCTGGCGGACGAACCGACCGGCAACCTGGATGATGCGCTGTCTGAGGGGATCTTACGGCTATTCGAAGAGTTTAACCGCGTTGGGGTAACGGTGCTGATGGCGACGCACGATATCGGGCTGATTTCCCGTCGTACCTATCCGATGTTAACGCTCAGCGACGGTCATTTGCATGGAGGCCACCACGGTGAATAAACGTGATGCTGTGAATCACATCAGGCAGTTCGGTAATCGCTTCGACCGCTTCCGTAAGCCAGGCGGCGGTTCCGCAGACGGCAATCGCGGTGCGCCAAAGCGTAATAAACCTGCGCCTAAAACCGCCTCGCGTAAGACCAACGTCTTTAACGAGCAGGTGCGCTATGCGTGGCACGGCGCGGTACAGGATCTGAAAAGCAAGCCGTTTGCTACCTTCCTGACCGTGATGGTGATCGCCATTTCACTGACGCTGCCCAGCGTCTGCTATATGGTGTACAAAAACGTCAGCGAGGCGGCAGCGCAGTATTATCCCTCTCCGCAAATCACCGTTTATCTGGACAAAGCGCTGGACGACGATGCCGCAGCCCGCGTGGTGGGGCAGCTTCAGGCGGAGCAGGGCGTTGATAAGGTTAACTACCTGTCGCGCGATGAAGCGCTGGGCGAGTTTCGTAACTGGTCAGGTTTTGGCGGCGCGCTGGACATGCTGGAAGAGAACCCGCTTCCTGCCGTGGCGGTGGTGATCCCAAAACTTGATTTCCAGAGCACCGATTCGCTGAATACTCTGCGTGACCGCGTCAGCCGCGTGCAGGGCGTAGACGAAGTGCGGATGGACGATAGCTGGTTTGCGCGTCTGGCCTCGCTTACCGGACTGGTTGGCCGAGTATCAGCGATGATTGGCGTGTTGATGATTGCCGCCGTGTTCCTCGTCATCGGTAACAGCGTGCGGCTGAGCATTTTCGCGCGCCGCGATACCATCAACGTGCAAAAACTGATCGGTGCAACGGATGGTTTCATCCTGCGTCCATTCCTGTATGGCGGCGCGGTGCTGGGTTTTTCTGGTGCGTTGCTGTCGTTAATTTTGTCCGAAATTCTGGTGATGCGGCTGTCTTCTGCTGTTACTGAGGTTGCTAAAGTGTTCGGTACCCAGTTTGCACTCAGCGACCTCTCCTTTGACGAATGTCTGCTGCTGTTGCTGGTATGCTCAATGATTGGCTGGGTCGCGGCATGGCTGGCCACGGTTCAACATTTACGTCACTTTACGCCTGACTAATGATTTTCTGATATACTCTTCCCCTGCAATGCAATATTCCCTGTGCAGGGGAAGCGTAGCCGACCACTCCTCGTCTTCCCATGCCTTAATCTTTTATCCCGTGTCACATTTTGTGCGTAATTTATTCACACGGTTGCATTGAACTTGTGGATAAAATCACGGTCTGATAAAAGAGTGGATGATATTCTCGTTGCTCATACGCACTGGCACGTTTGTTGCTGTACCCCAGAACAAGCCGCTGCCGGTAAGCTGTAAATTGAGAGGATTTGAATGACCAAAGAAATGCAAACTTTAGCTTTAGCCCCGGTTGGTAACCTGGAGTCGTATATCCGGGCTGCGAACGCATGGCCGATGTTAACGGCCGATGAAGAGCGGGCGCTCGCTGAAAAGCTGCATTACCAGGGCGATCTGGAAGCAGCTAAGACGCTGATCCTGTCACACCTGCGCTTTGTTGTTCATATTGCTCGTAACTACTCGGGCTATGGCCTGCCGCAGGCTGACCTGATTCAGGAAGGTAACATCGGCCTGATGAAAGCCGTACGCCGCTTTAACCCTGAAGTGGGCGTTCGCCTGGTGTCCTTTGCCGTGCACTGGATCAAAGCCGAAATTCACGAGTACGTGCTGCGTAACTGGCGTATCGTGAAAGTGGCCACCACCAAAGCACAGCGTAAGCTGTTCTTTAATCTGCGTAAAACTAAGCAGCGTCTGGGCTGGTTTAACCAGGATGAAGTGGAAATGGTGGCACGCGAGCTGGGCGTTTCCAGTAAAGACGTGCGGGAAATGGAATCACGAATGGCGGCGCAGGACATGACGTTTGATATGTCTTCCGACGATGAGTCCGACAGCCAGCCGATGGCTCCCGTGCTTTATCTCCAGGATAAATCGTCTAACTTTGCTGATGGCATTGAAGATGACAACTGGGAAGAGCAGGCGGCGAACAAGTTGACTGATGCGATGCAGGGTCTGGATGAACGTAGCCAGGCTATCATTCGCGCCCGCTGGCTGGACGATGACAACAAGTCCACGCTGCAGGAACTGGCCGATCGCTACGGCGTCTCCGCTGAGCGTGTGCGCCAGCTTGAGAAAAACGCGATGAAAAAACTGCGCGCGGCTATCGAAGCCTGATTGGTACCACACCCGATAAACCCCTGGACACGTCCGGGGGTTTTTGTTTTCTGCCTTCCCACCATAATCCTTTCCTCTGTCTGACTCCTTACATTCACTGGCGTTAATTCGCGCGATGGCAAACAATTACGTATGCGCTTTATCTGTTTCGGGCTTCTTCTGGCAGGGGGTTATCGTGAGTAATGAGTCACTTAATCAGCGGCGTTTACAGGCAACGCCGCGCGGTATTGGCGTGATGTGCGGCTTTTATGCTGAACGGGCGGAAAATGCCACGTTGTGGGACCAGGATGGCAACGAGGTTATTGATTTTGCAGCGGGAATTGCCGTGCTGAACACCGGGCACCGTCATCCCAGGGTGGTTGCCGCTATTGAAAAACAGCTTCAGGCGTTTACTCATACCGCATATCAAATCGTTCCTTACGAAAGCTATATTTCCCTGGCCGAGCGGATAAATGAACGCGTGCCGGTTGACGGTCCGGCGAAAACGGCTTTTTTTACCACCGGGGCTGAAGCGGTTGAAAACGCGGTAAAAATAGCGCGCGCTTATACCCGGCGTCCCGGGATTATTGCATTTGGCGGTGGTTTTCATGGCCGCACTTCCATGACGCTCGCGCTGACCGGCAAAGTCGCACCATATAAAACCGGCTTTGGTCCGTTTCCCGGCTCTGTGTTCCATGCGCTTTATCCAAACCAACTGCACGGCGTGACCACGGCAGACGCCCTGAAAAGTCTGGAGCGTATTTTCAAAGCGGATATTGCCGCGGATCAGGTGGCCGCCATCATCCTGGAGCCGGTACAGGGCGAAGGCGGGTTTAACATCGCGCCGCCGGAATTTATCGGGGCGTTGCGCGAACTGTGTGATACCCATGGCATTCTACTGATTGCCGACGAAGTGCAAAGTGGTTTTGCCCGTACCGGCAAGCTGTTCGCGATGGAGCACTATGTGCAGAAAGCCGATCTTATCACCATGGCGAAAAGTCTGGCAGGCGGGATGCCGCTCTCTGCGGTTGCCGGGCGTGCAGATGTGATGGATGCGCCTGCGCCGGGCGGTCTGGGTGGTACGTATGCGGGCAATCCGCTGGCGGTCGCGGCAGCGCATGCGGTACTGGACGTGATTGACGACGAGCAGTTATGCGAACGCGCCCGTGAACTCGGTATGCATCTGGTGGAAGTGCTGAACAAGGCCCGCGCGGTATGCCCGCACATTGCCGGGGTTCGCGCTCAGGGATCAATGGTTGCCGTTGAGTTTAACGATCCGCAGACCGGTGAGCCGTCAGCGGAATTTACCCGCCAGGTGCTTGAGTATGCGCTGGCGGAAGGCTTGCTGCTGCTAAGCTGCGGCGTTTACGGCAACGTGATCCGCTTTCTCTACCCGCTGACCATCCCGCAGGCGCAGTTTCGTCAGGCGCTGGAGATTATCGATCGCGCACTGACGCGTTAAACCTGCCGTTTCTCCCCGGCAGCACCGTGCTGGCCGGGGACAGCTTCTCTCACTTCATATAACTGTGACAAATTAACTATTCCAAAATCATAAAAATGGGGTATGTTTTAGCATAGAATGCTGGAAAGGCACGGCCCGCAGTCTTTAAATCAAAATAATGTGTCGCATAACAACATCACAACACACGTAATAACCGCAATAATGGGGAATCTCAGGATGAAAATGAAGGGTAAAGCGTTACTGGCAGGATGTATCGCGCTGTCGTTAAGCAACATGGCGCTGGCCGAAGACATTAAAGTCGCCGTCGTGGGCGCAATGTCCGGCCCGGTAGCGCAGTATGGCGACCAGGAATTCACCGGCGCTGAACAAGCCGTGGCTGATATTAACGCCAAAGGTGGCGTGAAAGGCAATAAGCTGACCATCGTAAAATATGATGATGCCTGCGACCCGAAACAGGCGGTGGCGGTGGCCAACAAAGTGGTTAATGACGGCATCAAATACGTTATAGGCCATCTGTGCTCATCCTCAACGCAGCCAGCCTCAGATATTTATGAAGATGAAGGCATTCTGATGATCACTCCGGCAGCGACCGCGCCGGAATTGACCGCCCGTGGTTATAAGTTGATCCTGCGCACCACCGGTCTGGATTCCGATCAGGGGCCGACGGCCGCCAAATATATTCTTGAAAAAGTGAAGCCGCAGCGCATTGCGATTGTGCATGATAAGCAGCAATACGGCGAAGGTCTGGCCCGTGCGGTGCAGGATAACCTGAAGAAAGGTAACGCCAACGTGGTGTTCTTTGACGGTATCACCGCCGGTGAAAAGGACTTCTCCACGCTGGTGGCACGTCTGAAGAAAGAAAATATCGATTTCGTTTATTACGGCGGCTACCACCCGGAAATGGGGCAGATCCTGCGCCAGGCGCGCGCGGCGGGCCTGAAAACCCAGTTTATGGGACCGGAAGGGGTAGCGAACGTCTCGCTGTCTAACATCGCGGGTGATTCTGCCGAAGGCATGCTGGTGACTAAGCCGAAGAACTACGATCAGGTTCCGGCGAATAAACCAATTGTTGATGCCATCAAAGCGAAGAAACAGGACCCCAGCGGCGCGTTTGTGTGGACCACCTACGCCGCGCTGCAATCCTTACAGGCGGGTCTGAATCAGTCTGACGAGCCGGAAGAAATCGCGAAATACCTGAAGGCGAATAAAGTCGAGACAGTCATGGGGCCGCTGTCCTGGGATGAGAAAGGCGACCTGAAAGGCTTTGAGTTCGGCGTCTTTGACTGGCACGCCAACGGTACGGCGACTGACGCGAAGTAACGGATTTTGACCCTCCCCATTAAGGGGAGGGCCAGACCAGAACAAAAACAGGTTTGCCATTTTTGCGCTGTCCTGGCGGGAAACGTTAGTGGCAAGACAGTGCAGGAGCGCGCCCGGTTTCCCCGCTAAACCGGCTTTACCAGCCACCACCACCGCCACCCCCCGATCCGCCGCCGGACGATCCGCTGTCTGACGACCCTGACCCGCTGGAACCCGAATCCGTACTGCCGCTGGACCCTGAGTCTGAGGAGCCACTATGCGAGTTAAACACCGGCATTTCCTGCGATGAAGTATGAAGGGCGTGATTGAAATGATGCAGATGACTCCAGTCAGCGCTGTAAAACGCGCCTGATACCGCACCGACGCTACCAAGGTAAGCTGCAAATTTATTCGCCCAGGTTTTCCCTATCCCAAGCGCCAGCGCGGCCGGCAGAAGACTCTCAAAACTGAGCACCGTCTGGCGGGGCTGATAAACCGTCTGGTGACGATGTTTTTCTGCCGTCCTGAGGTAGCGTTTGAGCCCTTTAGCTATCGCCAGGTCATTCAGCCCGCGCTGGGTATAACGTGGCGTTAGCCAGCAGAAAAGCAGGCACAGTGCGATGGCGACCACCAGTGCGCCGGGATAGCCCGCCGGGATCTGCTCAAGAGGAGGCAGCATAGCCGACAGGAACACCGTACATCCTGCGATCAAACCCGCACCGAACAAAAACGAAAACAGGAGCACCAGAGCTCTGTTACGGCCAGTTTCGCGCGGTTTGAACAGTGCCATCACGAACACCAGCAACAGTATCAGCGCGGGGAGTAGCATCAGCAGCCCTGGTATGGTCAGTATTGCCACTGACGCAGTAAAGACGGTCCCGCAAATGAGCGGAATGAGCAGGGCGAGGAAAATACAATGCCGTACAAGTTTACCCCATTTCAGAAAGAGGAGATCGCGTTTTTCTTCACAGCGCTGCATTAACCATTTCCGCGCGTGATGCACCATCGGCTGGCGGGCAATACTTAAATCAATCCGGTTGCCGTTACCTCCAAAAAGAATATTCAGCAGTGCCCTGTCATCAGCCGTTAAACGCGGGTTATTACCATCCGGCAGACGGACCAGCGTAGGCTGATCGGGGGTATTGCTGAGCGCCATCCCTCCTTTAGCCACCAGTCCCAGCAAATCGCTGGTGAACGCCACATCATCATAGATGCGGCGGGTAATAAAGCGCAGGTATCCAGGCGTCATGCTGGCAGGAATGCTGTACTGCGGTGTCACGGGCGGCATTTTTAGCCCGGCAGGCGTCACGTTTTTACGCCACCACGCCAGGTAATACAGCACCATCAGCAGCAGCGGAAGCCAGATGATGCTGGTTTTCGGCGTGGGCAACAGCAGATGCACGAATGGTGAAATAGCCTGTGGCGCAGGCGCGCGGGCAAGAATGGTGCGTGGCCAGGTATAGGCGACGGTAAGCCCTTCGCCTTTTTTCAGTGGCTGCGACGTTTCCACGCCGCCATCGGCCAGCAGAAACGCATTATGCTGTTTTGCGCCCAGCGGACCGGTATAGACATCAATTGAACGCAGACGAGTATCTTTGCCATCTTTGTTTACATAGCCTGCGGCATCAGGCAATTGCAGATGAAAGCTGGCCCGACTAATCGGCCAGTTCCAGTCGTTACCGGTTACATTCCAGTACAGCTCATCCCAGTCCGCAAAGCGGCTGAAATGATTGCTAACCTGATAACGAATTTCATAGCGATGAATACCCGGCTTCAGGGTGGCATCAGCGTTACCAATACGCACGGTCAGCGTTTTGCCCGAAGTATCGAGGCTGTAAGGTTCCGCTATGTCATTGCGGGAAACCGACTGGATCTGGTAATCGACGCTGAACATCTTGCCGTCCGGGCGATTCCAGGAGAGCGGAAGCGTGCGAAAAATACCGCGCCGGATCTCCTTACCCAGCGACATGACGGTAATATTTTCCTGTACCTGCATGCGACCATCCGGGGTGAACCGGGCATGGGAATCGAAGGACAAAATATGTTCGTAAGTCCGCGCCGCGTTGGGGGGTAAGCGGACCATATTTACTGCGGCTGGGACGGGGGCTGCCAGCAGAATGAACAGCGTTACCAGAGCAATCGTCAGGAACGAGGCATGCCCGTTCTTTTTGCGTAATCCATAAGTTCTCATGGTTGGCCGGTCATTTTTGCGCATGTCGATGGTTAATCAATAAACAGAAAGAGTAACGCGTCTGTAATGGGGCAGTAAACGACCACTAATGGCAGGAGATCCTGCTATGCGCCTGAAATAAACATTGAAGCCTCTGGCTATAAGAGAGCCATTTACATTGTGATAGCTTCATTCATGGCGCACTACCGCTTCACCCATCCATCCCGCTGCGCCGTAAAGCCCAGCGCCTGCATAAACGCCGCCATTACACTCCGGTCTTCCACACCGACATCCGCCATCCACCATGAAGCTATGTCGGGATTATCACGCACAATCTCTTCCACCAGATACTGCCCGACGCCACGACGACGGGTGACGTCACGCACGCGCAGCGAATCCAGCGCGCCCTCGGTGCCGCTTAAGGTGACGCGGACTGCGCCAAGCAGCCTGTCATTAAAGCGTGCCGCGTAAATACGATGAGTATTATCTACGCTCAGCGATGAAGAAGAATATTCCGGCCAAATTTTACCCAAATCGACATAATCCTGAGCGTTCAGCGTTTCCAGGCGGATGATAGTCAGTTTCATTAACGGCGTGTCCAAATCATAAACGAGCAGCGATTTTACCCATTTTCACTCCCGGCGGCCTTTCTCTTTTTTGACGCATCCATCAGGTGATTAATTTTTGACGGCCCGAAAGTACAGTGTGAAACATTAAGGATCGAAAAATAAGCAGAATTTTAACCTAAGAGGTAGCGTTTTATTCCGCTCATAATGTCGTTATTTTATGCTGTCATGCGGACTTTTTTTGTTTATCTCCGGCCTAATACAGAATATTATCTCTGCTTAATCGACTGAAATATAGAGATTTTAGTCTGGATTACGCGATAAAACAGTGCTAAACCATTAAAGATGCTGGTAAAAGTAGCGTTGTTCACAAATAGTACAGAATGCTTTTTAACCATAAAAAAACAAAATATTCACACGACATCACGAACGGGGATTCAGACATCATGAAAAGGAATGCAAAAACGCTTATCGCAGGCATTATTGCGCTGGCTTTTACACACACAGCGATGGCCGACGACATCAAGGTAGCCGTGGTCGGGGCGATGTCCGGTCCGGTGGCACAGTGGGGCGATATGGAGTTCAACGGTGCGCGCCAGGCGATTAAAGACATCAACGCCAAAGGCGGCGTGAAGGGCAATAAACTGGTTGGCGTCGAATACGACGACGCCTGCGATCCGAAGCAGGCGGTGGCCGTTGCCAACAAAATCGTGAACGACGGCATCCAGTACGTTATTGGTCATCTCTGCTCGTCCTCGACCCAGCCGGCTTCCGACATTTATGAAGATGAAGGCATCCTGATGATCACCCCAGGCGCGACCAACCCTGAGCTGACCCAGCGCGGTTATCAGTACATTATGCGCACCGCCGGTCTCGACTCCTCGCAGGGACCGACCGCCGCGAAATACATTCTGGGCACCGTGAAGCCGCAGCGTATCGCCATCATTCATGATAAACAGCAGTATGGCGAAGGGCTGGCGCGTTCGGTGCAGGATGGGTTGAAAAAAGGCAATGCCAATATCGTTTTCTTTGATGGTATTACCGCCGGGGAAAAAGATTTCTCCGCCCTGATCGCGCGGCTGAAAAAAGAAAATATCGATTTTGTGTATTACGGCGGCTACTACCCGGAAATGGGGCAAATGCTGCGTCAGGCGCGCGCTGTCGGGCTGAAAACTCAGTTTATGGGACCGGAAGGCGTGGGCAACTCCTCGCTGTCCAATATCGCCGGTGACGCGGCAGAAGGCATGCTGGTGACGATGCCAAAACGCTATGACCAGGACCCGGCAAACAAAGGTATCGTGGATGCGCTGAACGCAGAGAAGAAAGATCCGAGCGGTCCTTACGTGTGGATCACCTACGCTGCCGTGCAATCGCTGGCAACGGCCATGGATCGCAGCGGCAGTCAGGAGCCGCTGGATCTGGTGAAAGATTTAAAAGCGCACGGGGCAAACACCGTGATTGGGCCGCTGAACTGGGATGAAAAAGGCGATCTGAAGGGATTTGAGTTTGGTGTCTTCCAGTGGCACGCTGATGGTTCTTCCACGGCAGCCAAATAATAGTCCCGCCGCCCGGTGCGTCCGGGCGGGTTGAGAAAGGTTATTTTATGTCCGAGCAGTTTCTCTATTTCTTGCAGCAGATGTTTAACGGCGTCACGCTGGGAAGCACCTACGCGCTGATCGCCATCGGCTATACGATGGTGTATGGCATTATCGGCATGATTAACTTCGCCCACGGCGAGGTTTACATGATCGGCAGCTACGTCTCCTTTATGATCATCGCCGCGCTCATGATGATGGGCATTGACACCAGCTGGCTGCTGGTGGCAGCCGGATTTATCGGCGCGATTGTGATTGCCAGCGCCTACGGCTGGAGTATTGAGCGCGTCGCCTATCGGCCCGTGCGCAATTCCAAACGTCTGATTGCGCTGATCTCCGCCATCGGGATGTCTATATTTCTGCAAAACTACGTCAGCCTGACCGAAGGCTCGCGCGACGTGGCCCTGCCAAGTCTGTTTAACGGCCAGTGGACAATCGGCAGCAGCGATAACTTCTCCGCCTCTATCACTACCATGCAACTGGTGATCTGGGTGGTGACCTTGGTGTCGATGCTGGCGCTGACGTTGTTTATTCGCTACTCGCGTATGGGCCGTGCCTGTCGTGCCTGTGCGGAAGATTTGAAGATGGCGAGTCTGCTCGGTATTAATACCGATCGCGTTATCGCGTTGACCTTTGTCATTGGTGCTGCGATGGCGGCGGTGGCGGGCGTGCTGCTCGGCCAGTTCTACGGCGTTATTAACCCCTACATCGGCTTTATGGCCGGGATGAAAGCCTTTACTGCCGCGGTGCTGGGCGGGATCGGCAGTATTCCGGGGGCGATGCTCGGCGGCCTGATCCTGGGCGTCGCTGAAGCGCTTTCCTCTGCTTACCTGAGTACCGAATATAAAGATGTAGTGTCATTTGCTCTGCTGATCCTGGTACTGCTGGTCATGCCGACCGGTATCCTCGGCCGCCCGGAGGTAGAGAAAGTATGAAACCAATCCATTTTGTTATGGCGCTGCTCTCTGCCGCGATGTTTTTCATCCTGGCGGGCGTTTTTATGGGCGTTCAACTGGAACTGAGTGGCACTAAACTGGTAGTGGATCGGGCTGCCGATATCCGCTGGCAGTGGATCTTCATTGGTACGGCGGTGGTCTTTTTCTTTCAGCTGCTGCGGCCTGTATTCCAGAAGTCGCTGAAAAGCGTCTCCGGACCGAAGTTTGTTCTGCCAGCCATTGATGGTTCAACGGTTAAGCAGAAGCTGTTTCTGCTTGCCCTGCTGGTGATTGCCGTGGCGTGGCCGTTTATGGTTTCGCGCGGAACGGTGGATATTGCCACCCTGACCATGATTTACATCATCCTCGGCCTCGGGCTGAACGTCGTGGTGGGGCTGTCCGGTCTGCTGGTGCTGGGCTACGGCGGCTTTTATGCCATCGGCGCGTATACCTTCGCCTTACTTAATCACTATTACGGTCTCGGCTTCTGGACCTGCCTGCCGCTGGCAGGGCTGGTCTCGGCAGCGGCGGGCTTCCTGCTGGGCTTCCCGGTGCTGCGCCTGCGCGGTGACTATCTGGCGATTGTGACGCTGGGGTTCGGCGAGATTGTCCGTATCCTGCTGCTTAACAATACCGAAGTGACCGGCGGCCCGAACGGGATCAGCCAGATCCCGAAACCGACGTTGTTTGGCCTGGAGTTCAGCCGCAGCGCGCGCGAAGGCGGCTGGGATACGTTCAGCAATTTCTTTGGCGTGAAATACGATCCGTCCGACCGGGTGATCTTCCTCTACCTGGTGGCCTTGCTGCTGGTGGTCTTCTCGCTGTTTGTCATCAACCGCCTGCTGCGTATGCCATTGGGTCGCGCGTGGGAAGCGCTACGCGAAGATGAAATCGCCTGTCGCTCGCTGGGCTTAAACCCGACGCGTATCAAGCTGACCGCCTTTACCATCAGCGCCGCGTTTGCAGGCTTTGCCGGAACGCTGTTTGCCGCGCGTCAGGGCTTTGTCAGCCCGGAATCCTTCACCTTCGCTGAATCAGCGTTTGTACTGGCGATTGTGGTACTCGGCGGGATGGGTTCGCAGTTTGCGGTGATTCTGGCGGCGGTACTGCTGGTAGTATCGCGAGAATTAATGCGCGATTTTAACGAATACAGCATGTTAATGCTGGGTGGTTTAATGGTCCTGATGATGATCTGGCGACCGGAAGGCTTGTTACCGATGACGCGTCCGCAACTGAAGCTCAAGCGTACGCAGGCGAAAGGAGAGCAGGCATGAGTCAGCCACTATTAGCGGTTAACGGCCTGATGATGCGCTTTGGCGGCCTGCTGGCGGTCAATAACGTTTCACTGGATCTCCATCCGCAGGAGATAGTTTCTCTTATCGGCCCGAACGGCGCGGGCAAAACCACCGTTTTTAACTGTCTGACCGGTTTCTATAAGCCGACTGGCGGCACCATCATGCTGCGCGATCAGCATCTTGAAGGATTGCCGGGCCAGCAAATTGCCCGCATGGGCGTGGTGAGGACCTTTCAGCACGTGCGCCTGTTCCGCGAGATGACGGTGATTGAAAACCTGCTGGTGGCGCAGCATCAACAACTGAAAAGCGGCGTATTCTCTGGCTTGCTGAAAACGCCGTCCTTCCGTCGCGCTCAGAGCGAGGCGCTGGATCGTGCGGCCACCTGGCTGGAGCGTATTGGTTTGTTAGCGCACGCTAACCGCCAGGCCAGTAACCTCGCGTATGGCGATCAGCGGCGTCTGGAAATTGCCCGCTGCATGGTCACGCAGCCGGAAATTCTGATGCTCGACGAACCGGCGGCAGGTCTTAACCCGAAAGAGACCAAAGAGCTGGACGAGCTGATTGTTGAACTGCGTAGCCACCATAACACCACGATCCTGCTGATTGAGCACGACATGAAGCTGGTGATGGGCATCTCCGATCGCATTTATGTAGTCAATCAGGGAACGCCGCTGGCCAACGGCACGCCAGAGCAAATTCGTAACAACCCGGACGTGATCCGCGCTTATTTAGGTGAAGCATAAGATGGAAAAAACAATGTTGTCTTTCGATAACGTGAGTGCTCACTACGGTAAAATCCAGGCGCTGCACAATGTCAGCCTGAGCATCAATCAGGGTGAAATCGTCACCCTAATCGGCGCAAACGGTGCGGGAAAAACCACGCTGCTTGGCACTCTCTGCGGCGATCCGCGCGCCACCAGCGGGCGGATCGTGTTTGACGGTAAAGATATTACCGACTGGCAAACGGCGAAGATCATGCGCGAGGCGGTGGCGATTGTGCCGGAAGGGCGTCGCGTCTTCTCACGCATGACGGTCGAAGAAAATCTGGCGATGGGCGGCTTCTTCGCCGATCGCGACCAGTTCCAGAGCCGTATCAAGTGGGTTTATGAACTGTTTCCGCGCCTGCATGAGCGCCGTATTCAGCGTGCGGGCACCATGTCCGGCGGCGAACAGCAGATGCTGGCGATAGGTCGCGCGCTGATGAGCCAGCCGCGCCTGCTGCTGCTGGACGAGCCGTCGCTGGGCCTGGCCCCGATTATCATTCAGCAGATCTTCGACACCATCGAGCAACTGCGCGAGCAGGGGATGACCATCTTCCTCGTCGAGCAAAACGCCAATCAGGCGCTGAAGCTGGCCGACCGTGGCTACGTGCTGGAAAACGGCCACGTGGTGCTATCCGATACCGGCGACGCGCTGCTGGCGAATGAGGCGGTGAGGAGTGCGTATTTAGGCGGGTAAACCGCTTTGCCCGGTGGCGCTGCGCTTACCGGGCCTACGATTTCTTCAATCCTTTGCGTTAAATATGAATTTGTAGGCCGAGTAAGGCGAAGCCGCCACCCGGCAGGTTTGTGTTATGGTGCCAGGGCAACCCCGCCACCGGGCTTTTTTCCGCCATCTAATCTTCACCAATCCATCATCCCACCGACGCCTGGCTGTCACTTTTCTGTAACTCAAAAGTTATTTTTCTGTCATTTGCGCATGTCATGTTAATTCGCGAACACGAAACGCGTGATCCCGCGCATCCGGCACAATAAGAGAGATAAGCGAATGATATCGTTACGACATACAGCACTGGGAATGGCGTTGAGTCTGGCATTTGCTGGCAACGCCCTTGCCGTTACGACTATTCCGTTCTGGCACTCTATGGAAGGAGAACTGGGTAAAGAAGTCGATTCTCTGGCGCAGCGTTTTAACCAGGCCAATCCGGATTACAAAATTGTGCCGACCTATAAAGGCAACTATGAGCAGAGCCTGAGCGCGGGCATTGCAGCGTTTCGTACCGGCAACGCCCCGGCTATTTTGCAGGTGTATGAAGTCGGAACGGCGACGATGATGGCTTCAAAAGCGATTAAGCCGGTGTACGAAGTGTTTAAAGACGCGGGTATTAACTTTGACGAGTCTCAGTTTGTGCCGACGGTTTCCGGATACTACACCGACTCGAAAACCGGACATTTGTTGTCTCAGCCGTTTAACAGTTCGACTCCTGTTCTGTATTACAACAAAGACGCCTTCAAAAAGGCAGGGTTAGATCCAGAACAGCCGCCGAAAACCTGGCAGGATCTGGCGGCTTATACAGCGAAGCTGAAAGCGGCGGGGATGAAGTGCGGCTATGCCAGCGGCTGGCAGGGCTGGATACAGATTGAAAACTTCAGCGCCTGGCACGGCCTGCCGGTTGCCACCAAAAACAACGGCTTCGACGGTACCGACGCGGTACTGGAATTTAACAAGCCGGAGCAGGTGAAACATATCGCGCTACTGGAAGAGCTGAATAAGAAGGGTGATTTCAGCTACTTCGGGCGTAAGGACGAATCCACCGAGAAGTTCTATAACGGGGATTGCGCTATTACTACCGCCTCGTCCGGCTCGCTGGCTGATATTCGTCACTATGCCAAATTCAATTACGGCGTGGGGATGATGCCGTATGACGCCGATGTCAAAGGCGCGCCGCAGAATGCCATTATCGGCGGAGCCAGCCTGTGGGTGATGCAGGGTAAAGATAAAGACAGTTATACCGGCGTGGCGAAGTTCCTCGACTTTCTTGCGAAGCCGGAGAATGCAGCCGAATGGCACCAGAAAACAGGCTATCTGCCGATCACCAAAGCAGCTTATGACCTGACTCGCGAGCAGGGCTTCTATGATAAGAATCCAGGTGCGGATATCGCCACTCGTCAAATGCTGAACAAGCCGCCATTGCCGTTCACCAAAGGGCTGCGCCTGGGCAATATGCCGCAAATTCGCACCATTGTGGATGAAGAACTGGAAAGCGTATGGACCGGCAAGAAAACCCCGCAACAGGCGCTGGATTCAGCGGTCGAGCGTGGTAATCAACTGCTGCGCCGTTTTGAGCAGTCAACGAAGTCTTAACCTTTTTGCCCTCACCCTAACCCTCTCCCACAGGGAGAGGGGACAGTCCGGCGCTCAGGTTTAACGGTGTTCCTCGACGTGTCACAGGACAGAGTGTGAGGCACAAACTTACTCCTGCCACCGGAGCTGGTTTTCTCTCTCCCACAGGGAAAGGGGACAGTCCGGCGCTCAGGTTTAACGGTGTTCCTCGACGTGTCACAGGACAGAGTGTGAGGCACAAACTTGCTCCTGCCTCCGGTGCCGGTTTTCTCCCTCTCCCTGAGGGAGAGGGTCGGGGTGAGGGGGAGATAATATCGCAGAGCGTATTTATGTCCTCATCCCGTCCGATATTCCGTTCCCGCTGGTTACCGTATGTACTGGTCGCCCCGCAACTGGTTATCACCCTTATTTTCTTTATCTGGCCCGCTGGCGAAGCGCTGTGGTACTCACTGCAAAGCGTTGATCCGTTTGGCTTCTCCAGCCAGTTTGTTGGCCTGGAAAACTTTATCGCCCTGTTTCATGACAGCTACTATCTCGACGCCTTCTGGACGACGATCAAATTCAGTACGCTGGTGACGTTCAGCGGGCTGATTGTCTCGCTGTTTTTTGCCGCGCTGGTGGATTATGTGACGCGCGGTAGCCGCTTCTATCAGACGCTGATGCTGCTGCCTTACGCCGTCGCGCCTGCGGTCGCAGCCGTATTATGGATCTTCCTGTTCAACCCCGGACGCGGGCTAATTACCCACGCGCTGGCCTCGTTCGGCTATGACTGGAATCACGCGCAAAACAGCGGCCAGGCCATGTTCCTCGTCGTATTTGCCTCGGTCTGGAAGCAAATTAGCTACAACTTCCTGTTCTTCTTCGCCGCGCTGCAATCGATTCCCCGTTCGCTGGTGGAAGCTGCCGCGATTGACGGCGCGGGTCCGGTACGCCGCTTCTTTAAACTCTCGTTGCCGCTGATCGCGCCAGTGAGTTTCTTCCTGCTGGTGGTGAATCTGGTGTATGCCTTCTTTGACACCTTTCCGGTCATCGACGCCGCCACCGCAGGCGGGCCGGTGCAGGCAACCACCACTCTTATCTACAAAATTTATCGCGAAGGTTTTGCCGGATTAGATCTCTCTGCCTCCGCTGCCCAGTCGGTGATACTGATGTTCCTCGTTATCATCCTGACAGTTATCCAGTTCCGCTACGTTGAAAGTAAGGTGCGCTATCAATGATTGAGAATCGTCGCGGGCTGACGATATTCAGCCATACCATGCTTATTCTGGGGATCGTCGCCATCCTGTTCCCGCTGTACGTCGCCTTTGTCGCCGCAACGCTGGATAACCAGGCGGTATTTGACACACCGATGACACTGATCCCCGGTACGCATCTGCTGGAGAATATGCAAACCATCTGGGTGAACGGCGTGGGCGTCAACAGCGCACCGTTCTGGCGGATGATGCTTAACAGTTTCATTATGGCGTTTGGCATTACGGTGGGCAAAATCGCCGTGTCGATGCTCTCCGCCTTTGCCATTGTCTGGTTCCGCTTTCCACTACGTAACCTGTTCTTCTGGATGATTTTTATTACGCTGATGCTGCCGGTCGAAGTACGTATTTTCCCGACGGTGGAGGTGATAGCGAACCTGAAGATGCTCGACAGCTAT
Source organism: Superficieibacter electus (assembly GCF_002915575.1). Classification (GTDB taxonomy): domain Bacteria; phylum Pseudomonadota; class Gammaproteobacteria; order Enterobacterales; family Enterobacteriaceae; genus Superficieibacter; species Superficieibacter electus. Next base: position 5,672 of record NZ_PQGD01000009.1, on the reverse strand, counting down.
GCGGGCCTGACGCTGCCTCTGATGGCCTCGGCCACCGCCACGTTTTTGTTCCGTCAGTTCTTTATGACCCTGCCTGACGAATTGATGGAAGCTGCGCGTATTGATGGCGCGTCGCCAATGCGTTTTTTCCGTGACATCGTTCTGCCGCTTTCCAGAACCAATCTGGCAGCGCTGTTTGTCATTACGTTTATTTACGGCTGGAATCAGTACCTGTGGCCGCTGCTGATTATCAGCGACGTCAACCTCGGCACCGCCGTGGCGGGGATCAAAGGCATGATCGCCACCGGGGAAGGGACGACACAGTGGAATCAGGTGATGGCGGCGATGCTACTGACGCTGATCCCGCCGGTCATTATTGTATTAGCCATGCAGCGCGCGTTTGTGCGTGGCCTCGTTGACAGTGAGAAATAAGATGGCAGGTTTAAAATTACAGGCAGTCACTAAAAGCTGGGACGGCGGCAAAACACAGGTGATCCAGCCGCTAACGGTGGATGTAGCGGACGGCGAGTTTATCGTGATGGTCGGTCCGTCCGGCTGCGGTAAATCGACGCTATTGCGTATGGTCGCTGGTCTTGAGCGGGTCAGCAGTGGCGATATCTGGATCGACAGACAGCGGGTGACGGAAACCGAGCCGAAAGATCGTGGCATCGCGATGGTTTTTCAGAACTACGCGCTGTATCCGCATATGAGCGTTGAAGAGAACATGGCCTGGGGACTGAAAATTCGTGGCATGGGTAAAGGACATATTGCCGAGCGGGTGAAAGAAGCGGCGCGGATTCTGGAGCTTGAAGGCCTGCTAAAACGTCGGCCGCGCGAGCTTTCCGGCGGCCAGCGGCAGCGCGTGGCGATGGGGCGGGCGATTGTGCGCGATCCGGCGGTATTTTTATTCGATGAACCGCTCTCTAATCTTGATGCGAAACTGCGCGTACAGATGCGCCTTGAGCTTCAGCATTTGCACCAGCGCCTGAAAACGACCTCGCTGTATGTGACCCACGATCAGGTTGAAGCCATGACTCTCGCACAGCGGGTGATGGTGATGAACAAAGGCGTGGTCGAGCAAATCGGTACGCCGGTTGAAGTGTATGAAAAACCCGCCAGCCGCTTTGTAGCGAGCTTTATCGGCAGCCCGGCAATGAATCTGCTGGACGGGCGTATCAGCACATCGGGGACGCATTTTGAATTGGAAAGTGGCATGGCGTTGCCGATCAACTGGTATTATCGCGGCTATGCCGGGCGTAAAATGACGCTGGGTATTCGTCCTGAGCATATTGCGCTAAGCTCGCAGGCGGAAGGCGGCGTACCGCTGGTGATGGATACGCTGGAGATGCTGGGCGCGGATAATCTCGCCCACGGACGCTGGGGCGCGCAAAAACTGGTCGTGCGCCTGGCACATAAGGAACGGCCGGCGGCAGGGAGCACGCTCTGGCTGCATATGGCAGAGGCGCATTTGCATCTTTTTGATGGTGAAACGGGACAACGCATATGAGTAACTGGCCTTATCCTCACATTGTCGCCGACTGCAGCGATTAAGTCGGCTCTGAAAAAAAACGGGCACTATTCTTGTAGGTGCCTGCGTGCGGGTATGGCAGGGGATGAATATCCTCTTCGTGGAGCAGAAAGCCAGCCGGTTTTTTTCAGTAAAATTATTTTGTTGGGAGTAGGTGATGTTTACGGAACAAATTAATAAAAGTATTGAATGTCTGCGATATAATGGTTATTTCATTACGGCAGGCTTAACGACACAAGAATTAAATGCCGCAGAAGAATGCTACAACATTACATTTCCGGCAGATTACAAGGCATTTCTTTCTGTTGGCATGCCTTTATATAGACATGATTTTACCGACTGGCGGAATTTATCCGCAGAGTATGTTGAATATATCAAATTTAAAATGTATGACTGCACCATTGATGGCGTGTTGTATGCTGTCCGAAAACTCGATGGTTGGCCGGAGTCGTGGGGAAAGAGACCTGATGAGATGGAAGGCAGGTTGGCGCTTGCCCGCAAAAAAATCAAAGAAAATCCATTATTTATACCTATTAAGTCTAACCGCTATCTCTCACTCTCTCCAGCGGAAAGCGGAAATCCGGTTTACTCGATTCATGAGGGTGATGATGTTGTGTGTTATGGTGAAAATTTATGGGATTATTTTATAAAATCAAATGATGCGGATGGGGACGGAGACGGGTATGGTCATGCTGATGCTATATATAACCTAACAACGATGCTGGAGCCTTTCCCAAAATATAATACTTTTGTCTATCATAGTATTAATAATTTTTTCTACCAGAACCAGCGTTATTACGATGAATGTGGTAATTATCTGCCTGGCGGCGAAGCTGTAGCTCAGTAATATCTGTATTTATAAAATGGTGAAACAATATGCGTAACTGGCCTTATCCACGTATTGTCGCCCATCGCGGCGGCGGCAAACTGGCCCCGGAAAATACCCTTGCGGCGATTGATGTTGGAGCGCGCTACGGGCATACGATGATTGAATTCGACGTGAAGTTGTCGAAAGACGGCCAGATCTTTCTGCTGCATGACGATAATCTCGAACGTACCAGTAACGGCTGGGGCGTGGCAGGGCACCTCACATGGCGCGAACTGCTCAACGTGGATGCCGGCGGCTGGTTTAGCGGCGAGTTTAAAGGCGAACCGCTGCCGCTGCTTGCGCAGGTGGCGGATCGCTGTCACGAACATGGGATGATGGCGAATATCGAAATCAAACCCACCACCGGCAGCGGCCCGCAAACCGGAAAAGTCGTGGCGCTTGCCGCGCGTGAACTGTGGCAGGGGATGACTGCACCGCTGCTCTCCTCATTTGACATTGACGCGCTGGAAGCGGCACAGCAAGCCGCGCCGGAACTGCCGCGCGGGCTGCTGCTGGATGACTGGCGCGATGACTGGCGCGAGCTTACCGCACGGCTGGGCTGCGTATCGATTCATCTTAATCATAAACTGCTGGATGAAGCGCGCGTGAAGGCGTTACGTGATGCGGGGCTACGCATTCTGGTCTATACCGTCAACCAGCCCCAGCGTGCGGCGCAACTGCTGCGCTGGGGCGTGGATTGCATCTGCACCGATCGTATTGACCAGATTGGGCCGGATTTTCAGCCGGACTAACGTACCGCAGGTGACGGCGTGACGGTATTATTCAGCATGTCGCCGTTTTTCTTCTCGGTCAGCATATGCTGCTGACCGCTGCTCAACATGCCGCCGTTAGTGTTTGGCAGCACCTGCTCACGCGGCTGATTCTGAATTAAACGTTCATTGTTGTTATTAATCTGCGTTTGCAGATGCTGCTGTTGCATCCGCGTCTGCGTCTGGAGCTGCTGGTTCAGCATGCCTTTCTGCTGAATTTGCTGACTTTGCATCTGAGTCTGCATCCGTTGCTGGCTGGGGATCTGATAGCCTGGCTGGTTCGGATTATTCATGGTGTTCAGCGGCTGCGCCAGAGCGACAGCAGGTACAAAAAGAGACAGAAGTAAAAGTCGTTTCATCTGCTTTTCCTCCTCCGGAAAACTCCCTTAAGTGTAATTGTTTTCTGACAAAACGATGATCTTTTAAGCATTGTGGACCAGGCTTAAGCCGGGACCCATCCCTCATATCTCTGGAGAAAACGATGATGAAACCGACGTTTTTGCGCTGGGTGGCGGTGGCCGCTCTGATGGCGGGAGGATGTTTTGGCGTGGCGGCCGCTCCGCCGGTCTCCTATGGCGTGGAGGCTGATGTCTTTCATCCGGTGGTGGCGAAGCAGGGTATGGTCGCTTCGGTGGATGAGACAGCGACGCGAGTAGGCGTTGAAATTCTTAAGGAGGGTGGCAATGCGGTAGATGCCGCCGTGGCCGTTGGCTACGCGCTGGCGGTGACGCATCCGCAGGCGGGTAATCTTGGCGGCGGCGGCTTTATGCTGCTGCGTACCAAAGACGGCAACACGACTGCGATAGATTTCCGTGAGATGGCCCCGGCCGGTGCCACGCGGGACATGTTCCTTGACGATCAGGGCAATCCGGACAGCAAAAAATCGCTGACGTCACACTTAGCTTCTGGCACGCCGGGTACCGTCGCCGGGTTCTCGCTGGCGCTGGAAAAATACGGTACGCTGCCGCTAAATAAAGTAATACGGCCTGCTATCAAGCTGGCGAAAGAGGGCATCGTGGTCAACGATGCGCTGGCTGACGATCTGAAAACCTATGGCAGTGAGGTGTTGCCGAATTATGAAAACAGTAAAGCTATTTTCTGGAAAAACGGCGAACCGCTGAAAAAAGGCGACAGGCTGGTGCAGGCCAATCTGGCGCACAGTCTGGAGATGATTGCTGAAAACGGGCCTTCTGAGTTTTATAAGGGCGCGATTGCTGACCAGATTGCACAGGAGATGAGTAAGAACGGTGGTCTGATCACGAAAGACGACCTCGCCACCTACCGTGCCGTTGAGCGTACGCCCATTAGTGGGGACTATCGTGGCTATCAGGTGTTTTCCATGCCGCCGCCCTCTTCCGGTGGAATACATATCGTACAAATCCTTAATATCCTGGAGAATTATGATCTGAGCAAATACGGTTTTGGCAGTGCGGATGCCATGCAGGTGATGGCGGAAGCGGAGAAGTATGCCTATGCCGATCGCTCGGAATATCTCGGCGACCCGGACTTTGTGAAAGTGCCGTGGCAGGCGCTAACGAATAAAGAATACGCCAAATCGATTGCCCAGCAGATTGACGTCAACAAGGCGAAGCCCTCCAGCGAAATTCGTCCCGGCAAGCTTGCGCCGTATGAAAGCAATCAGACCACCCATTTTTCCGTGGTGGATAAAGACGGTAATGCCGTCGCGGTGACCTATACCCTGAACACTATTTTTGGAACCGGGATTGTAGCGGGTAACACCGGTATTTTGCTGAACAATGAAATGGATGACTTCTCAGCTAAGCCCGGCGTGCCAAACGTTTATGGACTGGTAGGTGGCGATGCCAACGCGGTGGGGCCGAAAAAACGTCCACTGTCATCAATGTCCCCCACCATTGTTGTTAAAGATGGTAAGACGTGGCTGGTGACCGGTAGCCCTGGCGGTAGCCGTATTATTACCACAGTGCTGCAAATGGTGGTCAATAGTATTGATTTCGGGATGAACATTGCAGAGGCGACGAATGCGCCGCGCTTTCATCATCAGTGGTTACCCGATGAGCTGCGGGTGGAAAAAGGCTTTAGCCCGGATACGCTGAAACTGCTGGGTCAAAAAGGCCAGAAGGTGGCGGTGAAAGAAGCAATGGGCAGCACACAAAGCATTATGGTTGCTCCGGACGGAACGCTGTACGGCGCATCCGATCCACGTTCAGTGGATGATTTAACGGCGGGTTATTAATAAGGGAAAGGGATACCGTTCAGGGCGGTGAAAAAGGTTCCCGGGGAGCATTTGTCGTACAAGCCAGTCGACAGGAAGCGGGTGTAAAATGGCATTACGTCAGCTTTTTGCTGACCAGGCGCAACGTTGCGGGGGCTTTAACCCTGGCGGCGTCATTGCTGGAAAAGAAAAACCCTCGCGCGTTGTTGTTAAGGCAACTTACGAGGGCGACTCTTTGAATCCAGACAATTCAAGGATAGCCGCGAACGGTTGCCGGTGCAATCAGAAAAGGCTATACGATGCAGCACGTGTTGATGGCGATGTTGCAGGATC
>NZ_PQGD01000008.1 GCF_002915575.1 Superficieibacter electus | reverse complement strand
CGGAATTGGTAGACGCGCTAGCTTCAGGTGTTAGTGTCCTTACGGACGTGGGGGTTCAAGTCCCCCCCCTCGCACCAGATATCTTATCCTTTCCTGTTGTTCCCCGCTTTCTTTATCCCAGCAGTTTCAGATTCATCATCACCAGCATAATACCGCCTGTCAGCGCAATTCCCGACGGTAGCAGAACAAAATGGCGTAGCCGTTTATGCCAGATCATCGCTGACGTCAGTAATAACCCCATGACAATCAAGCCCCTCCAGGCATTAATTGACAGACCGGCAAAGGCCAGACCCGCAATAATGACGCCGGGGATCAAAACCCCCCAGCCACTTCCCAGCGCTCGCTGCAACATGCTTTCGCCTCTCACAGTGATAATGATAACCAATATCATATGGCATATTTTCTCATTTGTCAGCGGTAATTAAAAAAGCAGCAGTACATTTACTTTCGTGGTAATGACAGACATTCCTTAAGGTGATAAATTGTGCGCCCTAAAAACGAGACCGATGAACACCTGATATTTGCGCCAGTTTTCACGCGCGTTATTTTTCATTTTGGCGATGTAAACTTTTAACCCCAAGTAAAATAACGAAATACTGATATGACAGCACACACATGGCGGTCCTTGAAGAACAAGAAATATCAGCTTTCACTACGGCTGTTTTTGTTCCTCAATTTAGTTTCAACAATCTTCATCACCCTTAGTCCGCTCTATAACGCGCGTGCGCTGACGCTGCCTGTTACGCTACTCGCCTTAACAAGCGCAGGGTTATTGGCGTGGCACTACCGTTATCCGCACAAAAAAATAAATATTGATGCTATCTCAATAGTATCGGGTTGCCTGTGGGCGTGGCACGTTGCCATTAAATATGCGCAGATCGATCCCTCAGATTTTAGCTACCTGATAATTGCCCTGTTGAGTGTGCTATTTATTGGCACAATCTCGTTCCCTAATAACATTAGCGCTTTTACCCTACATTCTTTGCCGATATTTTTGACCAGCTTGTGGCTTAATGATGGTGAGCTGTGGCCACGTATGGTCTATTGCTTCGCGCTGCCCATGGTGGGGATTGCCATTCAGCACGTGATCCAAAAGCGTAACGATCATTTCGCGCAAAGCCTGATGTACAAGCTGCTCGAAGAGCGGGAAACGCTGAACGATCTCAGTATGCTCGATCCATTGACGGGGTTATATAACCGCCGCGGTCTGAAAAACCGGCTGGATACGCTGCTCACGCTGGACTCCGGGCAACATTATGTGTTGCTGATCGACATCGACCATTTTAAAGCCTACAACGATCACTACGGGCATATGATGGGCGATCAGGCGCTAATTCGCGTCTCAGCAGCGATACGTGATGCCGTGCGATCGCGTGATATCGTCACCCGCTTTGGTGGTGAGGAATTTATGGTGCTGTTAACCAGTATCGAAGCGGTCCAGGCGCGTCACATCGCAGAACGCATTCGCCAGCAGGTATACGATCTGAAAATACCGCATATGTTTAACGAAAGTGTCGCCACTAATGTGACGGTGAGTATTGGTATGGCAGAGTTACAAGGTGATGCGGTCGACAGCGCACTGGAAAAAGCGGACAAGGCGCTGTATGAAGCTAAGCATTTGGGGCGTAACAATATTCTGAGCAGCGAAGAAATTCGCTTCGCCTGAGCGCCAGGCGGCAGGCGAAAAACAGTTGCGATCGCTTTTATCTATAGTTAGGATTGGCAATCATTATCATTTAGATTCTTGTCTTCCTGCGTATGGCATACCGTTCCGCACCGATCGCTGAAAATGTTATCTGGCGGGCTCCTTTTACAGAAAAGAGAGTCACGCTGGCGGACGCTATACGCACCACCATTGCTACAAACCGGGCGCATATGCTCGATTTTATTCGCCTGGATGCGTTACCTCCCACCCATGCGATGCCTCTTGCCATCTGGTCTCGCCCGGCAGAGTTACGGCGTCTGCTCGCCATTTACGGCGATCATATCTACCGTAATAAACCGACGCAGGCACGGGAAGATAAACCACTACTCTCACTCTGGGCGCAATGGTATCTCGGATTGCTGGTACCGCCGCTGATGCTGGCGTTGCTAACCGGGGACAGCGTGCCGGACCTTTCGCCTGAACATTTTCATGTTGAATTCCACGAGACAGGCCGTGCGGCCTGTTTTTGGATCGAGGTGATAGAAGATATGCAGGGCGCGTCACTTTCCGCCACCGGGCGCATGGAAAAGCTGATCACGCACGCGCTAATGCCGGTCGTCCAGGCACTCGAAGCGACGGGTGAGATTAACGGCAAGCTTATCTGGAGTAATACCGGCTATCTGATTAACTGGTATCTGGGGGAGATGAAATCACTGCTCGGTGATACGCTGACGGAAACCCTCCGTCAGCATTGTTTCTTCCATAAGCAACTTGAGGATGGCAGTGACAACCCGTTATGGCGCACCGTTGTGCCGCGCGACGGGCTACTGGTGCGTCGTACCTGCTGCCAGCGTTACCGCCTGCCGGATGTCCAGCAGTGCGGCGACTGCACATTAATAAAATAAAGACGTACCCGGTGGCGTGATGCCGCCGGGCAATGCAGGTTTATGCAACCTGTTCCCCTTCTACCCGCGCAGCTTCCTGTGCTTCCTGTTCCAGCAGTTGTTTCTCGTATACTTTAAAGAACGGGAAATAAATGACTGCAGAGACAATCGCCAGCACAATCACCAGAATGGCGGCACGGAAATCCCAGCCCAGCGCCCACGCAGCACCAATAGGTGCAGGAGCCGTCCACGGCACCACGGAAATAACCCGCCCGATCAGATCCATCTTCATCACGCCCCAGGCGAGAACGGCGTTAACCATCGGTGCCAGCAGGAACGGAATAAAGAACACCGGGTTCATGACAATTGGCGTACCGAAAATGACCGGTTCGTTGATGTTGAAAATGCTGGGCACAACACTCAACCGGCCAATTGAACGTAAGTGGGCAGAGCGGCTACGCAGATAGCAAATCACCAGACCCATGGTTGCACCAGAACCACCAACCACAATAAAGAACGTCCAGAACGCTTCCATAAAGATGTGCGGTAGCGGCGCGCCCTGTGCAAGCGCACTCTGGTTCATGCCCAGGTTAGTCAGCCAGAACATTTGCAGCATCCCGGACACAATCGCCGCCCCGTGAATGCCCGCGAACCACAACAGGTGACCAATCAGCACCGCCAGCAAAATAGCCGGCAAGGAATCTGCCGCCGAAACCAGCGGTTTAAAAATAGACATGATTGCCTGCGGGATTAGCATACCAAACTCGCTCTGCAGCCACAGACTCAGCGGATACAGGGTGACCACCACAACCAGGATAGGGATCAGTAGATCAAACGAGTTTTTGATCATCGGAGGTACCGCGTCTGGTAACCGAATACCGATATTATGTGCTTTCAGAAAACGCATCACCTCGACACAATAGATCGCCACAAGAATCGCCGTGAAGATCCCGGTCCCGCCGAGACTATCAACCGGCAGTGCCCCATTGGTTTTTGGAGACGCCACCAGCAGAAAAGCCATGATAGACAGCATCGCGCCCATAAAAGGATCGAGCTGGAATTTTTTCTCGTAATGTTTACCCAGGTTGTAGGCAATGGCCGCACAAATGTAGATGGACATAATCCCCATCGTCATATCAAACGGCGTTAAAATACGCGCTTCATATTGCTTCGCCAGATCCAGCCAGGCACGGGCAAACCCCCAGGTGGTATCCGGGGAAAACGGCGGATAAACAAAAACCAGTAAAAACGACCCAACAATCATAAATGGCATGGCGGAGATAAAACCATCCTTGATTGCCATGACATGACGCTGAGCAGAAACACGGCCAGCGACGGGGCTAACGTAGTTTTCTACGAAGCGGAATATCAAGTTAAACGCAGCATGATTAGCAGACATAGCAGCCCTCCTGACAGGCTATAGACGTAAGCACAGCGGCCCTTATTTTATAGCCGTACGTGCTTCCGCCTTGTGAGCGACGTTGTCTACTGGTCAATTTTCCAGCATATATGCTCATAAGGATAGATATCATGCACGGCTCTTATTATTTCAAAACAGTGGAAGTTACAGTCGTAGTATTAAACTGCATTGCAGTTATCTGCAACCGGTTACTGTAACCGGTTGCAGCGAATGTGAAGGCGATCGATAAATCTTAATATTTCTGGTACCAGAAGGTGGTTATTTACATTGGCCCGATGTATGTGACAGATTAAAACGGATAATAGTCAGGAGATCCTCATGAGTCTGGAATCTGTGCGACAATTTTTTGCCGATCGCGCCCCCGATGTTGAAATAATTGAACTTAGTCAAAGTACTGCCACCGTGGCACTTGCTGCTGCCGCTCACCGCGTTGAGCCTGGACAGATAGCAAAAACTCTGTCTTTAAAAATAAAAGATAAGGTGATCCTGGTGGTGGCAAAGGGTGATGCACGGCTGGATAACAAAAAACTGAAATCCTTTTTTGGTGCGAAAGCCCGGATGCTAAGCAGTGATGAAGTCGTCACGTTGACGGGCCATCCTGTGGGTGGCGTCTGCCCTTTTGGGCTGGAAAATCCACTGGCTGTCTATTGTGATATCTCGTTGCGGCAATATCAGGAAGTGTTACCTGCTGCAGGGGCAATTCACAGTGCAGTCAGGATCGCGCCAGAGCGGATGGCGCAACTTACCGAGGCAACCTGGATAGATGTTTGTCAGTAACACCGCCGGCAAAGGAAGCCACTCCTTTGCCGGGTCGCTGTCTCCTCAGTGCGCGGTAACCGCGCTTTCTGCCATCATGTAGTCTTCACCGGGAACGGATATATTGATCAGAATATCCGCCGCGTGTAAAAGCCCCATATCAGAACTTACCCCCAGTTTCGTCATCGCATTGAACTTATGCGCACGAATGGTTTTGATATTGCGCGCCAGCTGGGTCGCAATTTCAGGCATAGAGTAGCCGTACGCCATGAACTGAAGAATGGCGCGTTCAGTCGGGCTGAGCATACGAGAGCTGCTGACATACCAGTGATTGTGGGCATTAACATTCACCCGACGCGTTTCGCGCAGTAAGGTAACCAATTGTGCCTGCAGAACATCCAGTGAGGCCGTTTTACTGATGATACCGTGTAACCCTGAAGGGGCTAAATGACTGACCAGCCGTGCCTCACGCTCATCGTTAGCTAATATGATCCGCTGTGTTTTTGGATACAGCTGACTTAGCTCGCTTAACAATACCAGTCCTTCACGCCGCTGTTCCCTGCTGCCTGAAAGTGAGTAAATGACTGAAAAAAAACCACGCTTACTCAGCGCCTCTTTTAACTCAAGGTAGTCTCTAAAAAAATGTACCGTATAATTCTCAGTAGAGGCTGCCGCAAACAAATGACGCAGCCCAACTTCGGTCATTCTACAAGGTTCTACGATAGCGACATGTCGCTTTGCGGTGCTTTTTTCCATTCGATTGAATCTCCATAGGCTGAAAATAAATTCAGCTCTTTCATTCCCTGTGCGCTATTTATCCATGCGTACATCTCCGCATTACTGCGTAACGCTAAACGGCGCATTGCACTATTTTTTTGCGCGCTAATGGTTTTATTGCTTTTCTTCAGTAATGCCGCAATCTGGTTAATGCCCCAACCTTTACCAAGAAGGCGCAGTACCTTACGCTCAGATAGCGTCAGCACGGCTAGCGACTCTTCTTCACCGATCGCGTTTTCTGTCTCTACAGCCAGTAACGTCTGGCTAATGCGTTCTGCGGACAATCCTCCCGCATGAATCGCTTTGACCACCTGATCGACTGGCTCGGCATCAGAAAGCAAGGTGCTTTCGGGACGCATCAAGAACTCAACGGCCAGAGGATAGATGGGACGGGAGACAAGGAATATCCAGTGGATATCACGGTATTGCGAGATTAATGCGTAGTATTGCTCACAGAGGGCGCGAGCATGACGAAACTCGCCTGAAAGATCGACCAGCACGACCGCGGCACGGCGAAGTTGAAAAAGCGTTAGCTCTTCAGGAGATCGACATGAGGTAAGTTCATACTCAGGGAAATGCATTTCCATTATCCCGCTCAGCCCGGTTTGCATGACCGGTATTTTGCTGATAATGACGCCGTGCTTGCAATATCCTGATACCATTGAAATAACCTCCGCATCCTGTCGAAGAATCACTTTATTTTATGACTGCATAACATCATTCACGTGAATAAATAATTTTAATATATTCACATGCAACTTAGTGAATCTTTCTCTTCCCTGTAAGTGTCCATTATTGTACATTTAACAATGTGCAACAATCCTGTGTATTACATTATACCTTTCTTAGGACAATGTGAACCTGATAAATATCGCACAATAACAAAAAAAAATTAATCAATTTAAAATTAGAAAAGCAGAAATGCTTTTTAAGGCAAACTAAAAATATTCATTAAGTAAATACTTAATGCTTTTTATAGAAGTGAGACAACTACTTTCCCTGCCGCCACGATCATACAGAACTCGCTGTCACATTGGCCAGCGTGACAGGAAAGAGTAAGCCATGCGGGTTTTTTGCACGTTTTTTGATCTTAGCCACCGCCATCACCCGGCCATTTCATGGTAAAACAGGCCATGCACTGCTTTTTCATTCTTCCATTTCAGGGCCATCCATGCAAGTCGATCAGTCGTTACAGCGGACTATTACGCGGTTATGTATTCAGTGCGGGCTGTTTTTATTGCAGCATGGAGCGGAAAGCGCGCTGGTGGAAGAGCTGTCAACACGCCTGGGACGTGCTCTTGGGATGGACAGCGTTGAAAGCTCGATTTCCTCGAATGCCATCGTATTAACCACGATTAAAGACGGACTCTGTCTGACCTCTACGCGTAAAAACAGCGATCGTGGCATAAATATGCATGTGGTAACCGAAGTGCAACACATTGTCATTATGGCGGAACATAAACTGCTGGATTACCGGGATGTGGAAAAACGGTTCAGCCACATTAAACCGCTACGTTATCCGCGCTGGCTACTGGTACTGATGGTCGGCCTCTCCTGCGCCTGCTTTTGCGTGTTGAATAAGGGCGGCTGGGATGGGGCCTTTATTACGTTTTGCGCCAGTGCTATCGCGATGTACGTGCGCCAGGTGCTCACGCACCGCTCTATGCATCCGCAGATTAACTTTTGTATCACCGCTTTTGTGGCTACTACCGTTTCTGGCCTGCTGCTTCGGCTTCCCTTATTTAGTGACACTTCAAGCGTTGCCATGGCCGCCAGCGTTTTACTTCTGGTGCCGGGTTTCCCCTTGATTAATGCGGTAGCCGATATGTTTAAAGGTCATATTAATACAGGGCTTGCCCGCTGGGCCATTGCCAGCCTGTTAACTCTGGCGACCTGTATTGGCGTCGTGATGGCACTGACGCTATGGGGGCTGCGGGGATGGGCGTGATCGACTTTCTGCTGGCATTGATGCAGGACATGATCCTCTCGGCCATTCCTGCAGTCGGCTTTGCCATGGTATTTAACGTCCCTCACCGGGCGCTTCCCTGGTGCGCGCTGCTGGGTGCAATCGGGCACGGTTCACGAATGGTCATGTTCACTGCCGGTTTTAATATCGAGTGGTCAACATTTATGGCCTCCATGCTGGTGGGCACGATCGGTATTCGCTGGTCGCGATGGTATCTGGCGCATCCGAAAATATTCACTGTGGCAGCGGTAATCCCGATGTTTCCAGGTATTTCTGCCTATACCGCGATGATTTCAGCGGTAAAAATTAGCCATTTTGGCTATTCCGAGGAGCTGATGATTATGCTGCTGACCAATTTTCTCAAAGCCTCCTCAATTGTCGGCGCACTTTCCATCGGGCTGTCTATTCCAGGCCTGTGGCTCTATCGCAAGCGTCCACGCGTATGATCGCAGCGCCGGGAGTCATTCTATAATTGCTTGCAATTAAATCGCACGCTATCTATATTGAACATTATGAAAACGACATTCTCCCGGCCTTCGGGCGAGGCGCTGCACCTGGATAAGCAGCTCTGCTTTGCTCTTTATTCCACAAATCTGGCGCTGCATAAGCTCTACCGACAACTGCTGGCTCCGCTTAACCTGACTTATCCGCAATATCTGGTGATGCTGGTGCTGTGGGAGAGGGATGACATTACCGTTTCCGAAATTGGCGAAAGGCTGTTTCTGGATTCTGCAACGCTGACGCCGTTACTGAAACGACTGGAATCTGCCGGCTTACTGGAGCGCCAGCGCTCACGTCAGGATGAACGCCAGGTAATGGTGACGTTGTCCGGCAGCGGGCGAGCGCTGGAAAAGCAGGCGCAAAAAATACCGGATGCGGTCGGCTGCGCCCTCGCCTGCGAGAGTGATACGCTGACGGCACTTAAACAGCAGCTTGAAGAACTTCGTGAACAACTACAGCGGCGTTAGCCTGATTTACGCCGATGAGAACGTTATTTAAATCGCACGCTATTTTATAGCAAACAACAATAAGGAACCTGCCATGTCTTTAGAAAAAGTGATTTACACCGCCAAAGCCAAAGCTACCGGTGGCCGTGATGGTCGTGCCACCTCTTCCGATGGATTTCTGGACGTTAAACTGGGCGTACCAAAGGAAATGGGCGGTGCAGGTGCTGAAGCGACTAACCCGGAACAACTGTTTGCCGCAGGTTATTCCGCCTGTTTCCTCGGGGCCATGAAATTTGTTGCCGGCCGCGACAAAATCGCTATTCCAAAAGAGGCTTTTGTCGAAGGTGAAGTCGGTATCGGCCCACTGCCGACCGGTTTTGGCATTGAAGCTACGCTCACTATTCACCTGCCAGGTATGGACCAGGCGGAAGCGAAAAAGCTGGTGGATGCGGCCCATATTGTGTGCCCGTACTCCAACGCCACCCGTGGCAACATTGACGTGACGCTGAATATCGTCGACTGAGTAAGCCTTCTTAATACAGGCGTGCCCCGGTACGCTTGTATTAATCCCCTCCTCGCCTGCCTGCCATTCCCTGCACTGTGTTACTATGTGCCATTATTACTTCAGTCTCCCTTTTTTAGTATTGAGATAGCGTATGTCTTCCAGAATTTTGACGCCTGATGTGATCGGTATTGACGCCTTTATGCACAATTACGCCAGCGTGCTGGCGCAGGCTGAAGGCCAGGCAGTTGCTGTCTTTGCCAATAACGCACCGGCGTTTTATGCGCTCTCCCCTGCCCGCCTCGCGCAGTTGCTGGCGCTGGAAGCTAAACTGGCGCGCCCTGGCAGCGATGTTACGCTGGATGAGCGTTTGTATGAAGAGCCAGCCAGTGCGCCGGTGGCGGTGCCAATGGGTAAATTTGCCATGTATCCCGACTGGCAGCCCGATGCTGATTTTCAGCGTCTGGCAGCCCTGTGGGGCATTGCGCTTACTCAGCCGGTGACGGCAGAAGAGCTGGCCGCCTTTACCGCCTACTGGCAGGCCGAAGGCCGCGTTTTCCACCATGTTCAGTGGCAGCAAAAACTGGCGCGTAGTGTGCAAATCAGCCGGGCCAGTGGTGGGAGTGCGACAAAACGTGATATCAATAGCCTGAGTGAACCTGACGATCAGATCCCCCCCGGTTTCAGAGGTTGAACATGAAAAACGTCGGCGAATTAATGAAACGTTTGCAAAAGGTAATGCCAGCGCACATCAAGCCCGCTTTCCATACGGGTGAAGAGCTGCTGGCCTGGCAAAAAGAGCAGGGAGAAATCCGCTCCGCCGCCATTGAGCGCGAAAACCGGGCGATGAAAATGCAGCGCACGTTTAACCGCTCCGGCATTCGCCCTCTGCATCAAAACTGCTCTTTTGAAAATTACCATGTGGAAAACGAAGGGCAGATGAATGCGCTGGCAAAGGCACGGCAATACGTAGAAGAATTTGACGGCAACATTGCCAGCTTTATCTTTTCAGGCAAGCCCGGTACCGGTAAGAATCACCTTGCTGCCGCCATCTGCAATGAATTGCTGCTGCGGGGTAAATCGGTTTTGATTATTACTGTGGCCGATATTATGTCGGCGATGAAAGACTCATTCGGCAACCGGGAAATCAGTGAAGAACAACTGCTCACCGATCTGAGCCGGGTCGATTTGCTGGTCATTGACGAAATTGGCATGCAGAACGAGTCACGCTATGAAAAAGTGATTATTAATCAGATTGTCGATCGCCGCTCCTCTTCCAAGCGTCCGACTGGCATGTTGACCAACAGCAATATGGACGAAATGAACAAACTGCTTGGTGAACGCGTGATGGATCGAATGCGCCTTGGTAATAGTTTGTGGGTGATCTTTAACTGGGATAGCTACCGCAGCCGCGTGACCGGGAAAGAGTATTGAGATAATTCTTGTCCGCAGGCGGGGTATACTCAAAAAATGGCTTCTGTTTAACATGAGTATATCTATGAAACCTGCAAAATCGTTGTTTTGTGGCGCACTACTGAGCGTCGCGCTGCTCTCCCCCACCGCTAATGCCGCAAGCTGGCAGGATTCTCTTTCAAGCGCTGCCAGCCAGTTAAATAGTCAGAACGGTAGCCAGCTCTCCTCGCTGGGCAGCCTGCTTAACGGCGGCAGCCAGGCGTTAAGTGCAGACACCATGAATAATGCCGCCGGCATCCTGCAATACTGCGCCAAACAGAAGCTGGCGTCGGTCACCAGCACGGAAAATATTAAAAATCAGGTGCTGGAAAAACTGGGACTGGATCAGCAGGAGCAAAAGGAAGATACCAAC
The DNA here is from genome assembly GCF_002915575.1 of Superficieibacter electus. Lineage (GTDB taxonomy): Bacteria > Pseudomonadota > Gammaproteobacteria > Enterobacterales > Enterobacteriaceae > Superficieibacter > Superficieibacter electus. The sequence continues at coordinate 221,554 of NZ_PQGD01000008.1, read as the reverse complement.
TATCTGGAAGGTATCCAGGGACTGCTGAATACCAAAAATGGCGAACAACTCAACCTCAGCAATCTGGGTGAAACGCCGCTGGCGCAAAAAGTGAAAACCAAAGCCTGCGATCTGGTCTTAAAACAGGGCGTTAACTTCCTTTCCTGATCTCCTCTTAATGGCCGCGCCCGTGATGACGCGGCCTCTTCCTTAATGACATAAAAATACGCCCGCGATCGCAAAAGGTCGCTTTTCGGACGAATTCCGAACCACAGCACATTTTTATGACGCCATAATTGCAGCAATGCGACAACGCCATTACATTGTAGGCGCTAAAAAAACACTGATTAGCCAGTAGAGCCTGGCGCTGTTGAGGATAGCTCGTTGTCAGAACTCATTTCCGTTGCCTTGTTCCTGGCCTCAGTGGTGATTTACGCCTGGAAAGCAGGCCGTAACACCTGGTGGTTTGCCGCCACGCTGACGGTACTGGGCATATTTGTTGTATTGAACATCACGCTTTATGCCAGCGACTATTTCACTGGCGACGGCATCAATGACGCCGTGCTCTATACCCTGACTAACAGCCTTACCGGAGCAGGAGTCAGTAAATATATCCTTCCCGGGGCGGGTCTGAGCCTGGCGTTAATCGGCGTTTTTTTTGCGCTAGGCTGGGTGCTGCGCCGCCGTCGACATCATCCGCATCATATTGGTTATAGCCTGCTGGCGCTGGTACTGGCACTGGCCTCCGTTGACGCCAGCCCGGCCTTCCATCAAATCACCGAGCTGGTGAAATCGCAGTCCCGTGATGGCGATCCGGATTTTGCCGACTGGTATAAAGAACCCTCGAAGCGCATCGCTAACCCTAAACTAAACCTGGTGTATATTTACGGTGAAAGCCTGGAGCGTACTTACTTTAACGAACAAGCGTTTCCGGATTTGGCTCCTGAACTTGGCGCGCTAAAGAAAGAAAGCATCGATTATAGCCATACGGAACAACTGCCGGGCACGGATTACACCATTGCCGGTATGGTTGCGTCCCAGTGCGGTATTCCTCTGTTCGCGCCCTTTGAAGGCAATGCGTCAGCGTCGGTTTCCAGTTTCTTTCCGCAAAATATTTGTCTCGGCGATATCCTGAAAAACTCCGGTTATGAAAACTATTTTATGCAGGGTGCCAACCTGCGCTTTGCCGGGAAAGATGTGTTTCTTAAGTCACATGGATTCGATCATCTTTACGGGGCAGAAGAACTGAAAACTACCGTGGCTGACCCGACTTACCGCAACGACTGGGGCTTTTACGATGATACCGTACTGGATGAAACCTGGAAGAAGTTTGAGGAACTTTCCCGCAGCGGTAAACGCTTTTCGTTATTTGCCTTAACCGTCGATACGCATCATCCCGATGGTTTTATTTCCCGCACCTGCAAGCGCAAAAGCTATCAATATGACGGTAAGCCGAATCAGTCTTTCAGCGCAGTAAGCTGTAGCCAGGAGCACATCGCCGCGCTGATTGAAAAAATCAAAGCCTCGCCGTGGTTTAAAAACACCGTTATCGTCGTCTCCTCCGATCATCTGGCGATGAATAACACGGCGTGGAAATACCTGAATAAGCAGGATCGCAGCGATCTGTTTTTTGTTTTGCGTGGCGATAAACCTCAACAGGACGTGTCGGGGGTGAAGCGCAATACAATGGATAATGGCGCAACGGTGCTGGATATTATGGGCGGCGATAACTTTATCGGACTTGGACGTAGTAGCCTCTCCGGGCAGTCGCTTTCCGAAGTTTTCCTGAACATGAAAGAGAAGGTGCTGGGCTGGAAGCCTGATATTGTGCGTCTGTGGAAATTCCCGAAAGAGATGAAGGACTTTACCATCGACGGCGAGAAAAATACGATAGCTTTCTCAGGAACTCACTTCCGTCTGCCGCTACTGCTGCGCGTGTCTGATAAGCGTGTAGAACCCCTGCCGGAAAGTGAATACTCTGCTCCGCTTCGTTTCCAGTTGGCCGATTTTGCTCCGCGCGATAATTTCGTCTGGATAGATCGCTGCTACAAAATGGCGCAACTGTGGGCACCGGAACTTGCCCTTTCGACTGACTGGTGCGTTTCTCAGGGCCAGTTGGGTGGAGAGCAAAAAGTTCTGCATGTCGATAACGCCCAATGGAAGGGGAAAACCGCGTTTAAAGAAACGGTGATCGATACCGATCGCTACAAGCACAATGTCGATCTGCTGAAAGTTGTCGACAACGACATCCGTTATAAAGCCGACAGCTTTATCTTTAATGTAGCGGGCGCGCCGGAAGAAGTGCAACAGTTCAGCGGGATTTCACGCCCCGAATCCTGGGGACGCTGGTCCAATGCGCAGCTCGGTAAAGAGGTGAAGATTGAGTATAAGGAACCCCTGCCGGAGAAATTCGATCTGGTGATCACTGCCAAAGCCTGGGGTCCAAATGCCAACCGGCCAATCCCGGTACGCGTCGGTAATAAAGAGCAGACGCTGACCTTAAGCAATGAGGTGTCCACCACTACGCTGCATTTCGACAATCCGTCGCGCAGCAAAACGCTGGTGATCGTACCGCCGGAACCGCAGTCTACCAATGAGGGTAATATCCTGGGCCATTCACCACGGCAACTGGGGATTGGAATGGTAGATATCAAAGTGGTTAAGTCTGAGGGATAAAATTTTTTGCCGCCCGGCGGGGAGATCCTGCCGGGCATTAAGGAGGCTTAGTGCGGCAGAAGCTGTTTTACATCGCTGGCGCTTAAGCCAGTTGCGCGCAGCACGCTTTCGACTCCAACGCCATCACGCAGCAGATTACGGGCTATTCTCAACGCTTCCGCACGACGTCCTTCTTTATGCCCCTCTTCACGTCCTTTTTGTTCAAGTTGTTCAGCAATAGTCATCAACGTTTCCTCATGTTGCGGTAAACGACGCGCCAGCTGACGAAAAAATGTGCCAGCGTCCAGGGTGCTGCCGTACTGACCGATATAGTTAAACAAGGTGATAAGTTGTCTGTGAGTAGTATATCCAGGCAATATTAGCGTGACCAGTTGCTCAATGAATCCGGCGAGATCGCGCTGGCGAATATGCTTTTGTAACAGTTCCAGTAACGCAACCCGGCGGTGTTGCATAATGACATCATCCGGGATAACGGTAATATCCACCAGCGGAAACGGCTGACAGTAAAGCTGCTGCGCAAGCGCCGGGTCGCTGAATTCCGCCAACCAGTTAAGCGGCCAGGGATAAGGCGTCTCAATGCCGTGGTAAAACAGCATGGGAACCACCAGCGGCAACCGTTTATGACCCGCGTCCAGGTGACGCTGCATCGCGCCAATAGCATAGCGCATCAGGCGAAACGCCATATGGCTGTCTGGTGAACTCTGATGTTCAATGACGACATAAATATACCCTTCACTGTCCTGCATTTTCACGGAGTAAAGTACGTCCGAGTAATACGCCCTGAGATCTTCTTCAACAAAGCTCGCCGACTCCAGCTTTAGCGTCTGTAAATCACAGCGTTGAAGTACAGAGGAAGGCAGATGAATATCAAGAAAATCACGCGCGGTATCCGTATGACGGAGAAACTGTTTAAAAACAGCGTCGTGAGGCGTAGCAGTGCTGTGCTTTTTCATGGCAATCCCGTGCCGGTTAACAGTAAGCCGGACTGTATCACCGTTTGCCTTATCGTCTGTTTCGGGTTCAACGATTTACGAGCCTGCTCGAAAAAAAATTGCCCGGCACAAAAGGCCGGGCAGCGTCGGTTAATACTCGAACTGTCGATAGTAACGGCGAATATTTAAATCGTGTCCGGTATGGTGTTCGAAGTGCGCCGCCAGCCTGTCCACCAGCAGCGTGGAAACTATGCACGGCGCGAGTAGCCAGCGGAAAGCGTCGTCAATGCCGTTCAGGCGGTAATCGCGCGGATCAATCACTACCAGGTGCTGCGTAATTTTCTGCGCAAAATGCTCGACGCGATCGTCCAGCGCGCGACATCTCCCCTCGCCTTTCACCAGGAATAACGGCACCTCTTTCTCCAGCAGTTCCAGCGTGCCGTGGAAAAACTCGGCGGAAGAGACAGATTTGGTGCGCTTCCACTGCATCTCTTCGAGAATACACATTGAGAAGAGATACACTTCGCCCCACATCTCCGCGCCACCAATCCACATCATATAATCACTACTGTGATACTGACGGGCTATTTCCTGCGCGCGCGGATCGAAGTCGCGTTTTGCCTGTAATAAATTCTCCGGCAATAATTCCAGTTGGCGGGCGAAACGCTCGTACTGCGTAAATTCGCCATTCAGCGCAATCAGGCGGAAGAAAAGCCAGTAAAGCAGCATATACTCGTATTCCACACCGTTTTTATGACGCATCGGAATATGCCAGGTAGAGGCACGAGCAAGCGGCGAATCGGCATTTTTCGTGATGGCGACGACGCGAATACCCTGGGCCTGGCACCATTCGGCAATGGCTACAGACTCTTTGGTATCACCTGATTTAGACAGGGTAATTACCACCGAGTCTTTATTCATTTTTTTACTGCCTTTACTGATTAACTCTGCAGCTTGTTCGACGTAGACCGGCAGCATGGTCATTTCTTTGGCAAATTCATTAATTGCCATCATCGGTGCCAGCGAACCGCCAACGGCGGCAAAAAATACATTACTGAATCCGCTCTGATGAATATCTTCCGCGGTGTGCTCCGCCTGTTTACGCGCAGCAACGATCTCACGAGCACTGGTCTGGTACTCGTCCTGATTAAACCCTAACATATTATCTCCTGACTATCAGATTTTGCTTTTTAATACCCGATCGAAGTCATCGAATATCCGCACAGATAAATCAATACCTTTTAATGAAGCAATGTGGAACGCCAGCATTTGAACAGGCACAATTAATAACAGGGGAGCCAGGTGATGATCGAGCGGGCAATTCAACGCCAGCGTATTATCATCTCCCCGATCCTCCAGCGTCAGGACAAATGCGTTTTTTACCGACGGGGACATATAGTCGCATAACGCAACACTGCGCGGCTCGTGGCGATCCTGAATAAAAAACATCACATGCTCACGATTGGCCTCCAGATAGGGGCCATGCATATACGCCTCAAGTTCAAAGCCACTGGAGGGAACGCGTACGGTTTCGGTAAATTTGGTTTCCAGCTCCTTTGCGACCCCAACCAGTGCGCCGTAGCCCACTGCGACGAACCGTGTACCGTCACGCAGGGTATCCCGATGTCGTTGAATAAATGCCTGCGTTTGCGCAATCGTTGCCGGAAGGGCGTGAATCAAACGCTCCAGTCCGGTAAGCCAGACCTCAGCGTGCTGCGGCGTGGTTTTGCCCTGTGCTCTGGCAAGGGTCAACGCCATCAGCAGAAGATTGAGCACCGTAGCGCTAAAACCCCGCGTTACGAAGCCGACACTTTCAATACCGGTATTAATATCAATCACCTCATCACACTCCCGCGCTATCGGACTTTGCGGATCGGACGTCAGAGCGAAGACCGGCAGCGATGCGGCGCGGATTTTACGTACCGCGTCGAGTGTTGACGCGCTTTTCCCGCTCTGTGAGACGGCAATCACCATATCGGTATGCGGATCAATGCGCTCATAGTGGGTAAAGTTATACGGCTCTTTAATTTCCACCAGCATGCCGAATTGCTGTTCAAAGAAGTAGCGCGCGCACAGGGCCGCGTTAAGTGACGATCCGGTTGCCAGGATCAGCAGGCGCTTAATCGCCCGCGTTTGCGCGAACCTGTCCACCGGCTGGAGCGTCTGCGGATAATCACGCAGGATCTGCGCCAGCGCGGCCGGCTCCTCATTGATGTAGCTCATCATTGTCGGTTTCATTTTTCCCTCCGGTTAAAATATGCCTATCCATGAACCTAAAATGCCCACCAGTGCCATACCTCCGATAATGGTCAACGGCTTGACTTTACGCCCGAGCAGCCAGTAAACGATGCCAAAACTCACTAACGGCAGCAGGCAGGGCATGATGTCGTTAATAATTCCCTGGACCTCGGTCTTCGCCTCACCGGCACCAAAGGTAATAGGAATGGTGATGTCAATCATCGACGCAGTCATCGCTCCCACCACCATCAGACCGATAATAGAGGCACCGTAAGTCAGACTTTCCATCATTCCGCTTTGCTGAATGCGGTGCAGCACACCGGTTCCCAGCACGTAGCCCCAGCGGGTAAATAGCCAGCGCACCAGCAGGTGCGGCACGTTAAACACCAGCAGGAACAGGATCGGCCCGAGGATATTCCCCTTCAGCGCCAGACTGGTGCCAATACCGGTGGCAATCAGGCGCAACGTGCCCCAGAAAAAAGAATCCCCCAGCCCGGCCAGTGGTCCCATCAGAGACGCTTTAACGTTATCGACAGCGTTAGCATCCCTATTGCCGTTCTGACTGTTCTTCTCCTCCATCGCCGTGGTAATGCCGAGGATCAGCGTTACGATATGCGGCGTGGTATTGAAAAACACCAGATGGCGTTTCAGCGCGATAACCAGATCGGCCTTACGCGGATATAGCTTTTTCAACACCGGGATCAGGGCATAAACGAACGCCAGGTTCATCTGTCGCTCATAGTTCCAGGAAAACTCCATCTGGAACGACCGCCAGAACACGCGACGCAGATCCCGCGCGGTGATGACGCTCTCCGCCGTTTGTGCGTCGTCGTCAGAAATCATCTTCGTTGTCATCCGGAACTCCTTGTGCGGTAGAAGGGCTGAGCGAATTAAAGGCGGTGACATTCACCATGATGACCGCCACAATGGCCCCGAGAATGGCAATACCCGTCACCGGGATTTTGAGATAGGCCATCAGTACAAAACCGAGGAAAAAGTACGGTGCTACTTTTTTGTTAATCAAAAGCCGCGCCAGCATCGCGAAACCGAGAGCCGGAATGATCCCCGTTGCCACGCTCAGGCCGTGCTTGATAAATTCCGGGATCGCATCAAGTAATCCTTTTACAGCGCTACTGCCCACGAGGAACGACACGGTTACCACCGTTGCCAACATTAATGACAGGCCAAACCCGGCGATCAGGTGCATGCGTTCAATACCGCGGGTATTCGCCTCGTCCGCATAGCTGTCGGCTTTCTGGCTTAGCATCGGAATGAATATCCCCAGATAGACGTTTTTCAACACCAGCGTCAGCGTGGCAATTGGCAGCCCCAACAACAGCGCCGTTTCCGTTCCCGCACCGGAGGTAATGGCAAATGCCACGCCAAGGATGCCGCCAGTCACTACGTCCGGCGGGATAGACGCCCCCACCGAAAACGAACCGATAAACGCCAGTTCCAGCGTCGCGCCCATGATGATGCCCGTCTGTACATCGCCCAGTACCAGCCCCGTTAGCAGGCCAGTCACAATGGGACGAGACAGTAACGAGGTTCCCATCGCATATTCAGACTGGGCGATAAATGCCACCAGCCCAAGTAAAAGTGCTTCAACCATAATGAGTCCTCCGCGATTAAACGCAGTCGGTAAATAGCTGCTTGCGATCGTTAGGTACCAGGCGAATTTCCACTTCAACCCCCGCCTGTACTAATTGCTGCAACTTCTCTATTTCATCCGGCAGCAAATTAATCGCTTTAGAAATATTCTTACTTCCCTCTCTGGCTTTAATGCCGCCCAGATTAATGCTCGTAATCTCAGGCACTTCACGAATAATTCGCCAGGCATCGTTAACGGACTCCACCACAATAAATAACTGGTATTTGTCCGTTACTCCGCTTTTTATCGCTTCAATTGAATCGTGAATATTTTTAATGACAAGCTTAACCGATGGCGGTTTAGCAAGCTTGATCGTTGTCTTTCTTAATTCATCATCAGGTACATCATCATTAGCGATGAGGATACAGTCCGCCCCGACATACTGGGTCCAGGAGAAGGCTACCTGCCCGTGTAACAGTCGATGATCTACGCGTAGAAAAGTAATCATAATATCCCTCTGTGTCAGAATTCTTTATCGTTATGCATTGCGTCATGAATCGTTTGATTGCAATACTGAATACTCTCCTTCGAATTTATTAGTGCCTCATTGATATATTTAAGGGTGTTTTCTTCTTCCATTGAAATTAATAAGTCGATGGCCAGAGGTAAATTCAACCCCGCTAACAGATGGAAGCCCGGACGAGGTAAAAAGCGAATGAATTCGTTATTTACACTGCCAGCAAAGATATCAGTAATGACCACAACTTCGTCATTATCAGAAAAGCGCGCCATCAGCTCGTTGACCTGATGGCTGATATCCACGCCGTCATCTATATAGGCGCACAGTGTGTGGATATCGCGCTGTTTACCCAGAATAAGCTCTACGGAGCTTAATATACCGCTGGCGAGCAAGCCGTGACTGGCAAAAATAATGTGTCGTTTCATCCTGACCTCGTTAAGCCCCTTTACTGAATAAAAGAGTGCAACCGGCGTGCCAGAAAAAGTGGCGCGCCGTAAAGGAGATGAGGAAAAACGCTAAAACTCTTGATCCTGCTCGATTAATTCCGTTTCAAGCGACAGGATGTCGTGAATGTAATACAGCTCGGAGACAGGGATTTTGACACTATAACTGCTTTCAATGACACTAAATGCTTCGCGCAATAACGCCAGCGCTTGTTCCTGACACTGTCCGTTACCGCTATAACGCTGAATAGCTGTATTGCGGATCAGGCGCTCAATCAGGCAACTGATGTGAACATACAGGGCAACTTTGCGATCGTTGGCGACCTCTCTACCGACAAGATGTTCGTAGCGCGCTAAAAACTGCTCCACCTGATTGAGGACTTTGCCCGTATCCAGAATCGTCACTGACTCAATAACCCGACGCAGAGAAAAGTTTTTTAACATCAGATTATTGATTTCATTTACTCTTTCGGTAGTGGTGACATTGCCAAAAATACGCATCAAATGGCGGTTTCCTTCACCAGAAACCAGCGAATCCAGCGAAATCCACGGTACGGATGTAATATGCGGGTCGAGGGTGCCGACAATTGCCAGCACGTCATAACGCGTAAAAATAGCTTCATCACCGCGGTTCCCTGCCAGCGAGTCGTAGTCACAGGCCACAACCTCAATCGCCAAATCCTGCGGGATGCTGTCCTTCAACAGCGTACATAAATTTGATGCCGCCCCTATCCCTGTGGCGCAGGCGGTCAGGATCACCTTTGGTTTATTGATTTCTGGCCAGACCAGCTGATATTCCACTGGCAAAGAGGTATGGATGTCGCGGGCAATATCCTCAATAAAATGGCCCTGTAAAATACGATCCCCCACGTACAGCGCCATGCCAGTTGAAACATTATTAATAATCGCCACCGGCGTGGTCATTGCGCGGTTAAAGTGACGATGGATCTCTTTAAGCGATCCCATATCAACAAGGATCACCAGCCCGCTGGCCAGTGTGTTGCGCTCAATGTAGCTCATCACTTCTGCGGCAATGGCCTCCGGCGTGACATCGAGCGGCATATCAAATGATTCAAACAGATTACTTTTCAGCAGTCGATTTGCCACATTAGCGATACTACTGGCGGTGGCATAGCCGTGCGCAAGGATCACCGCCCGCGTTACGGGCTGCTGGTTCATCGCTCCCGCTTTTTGTAGCCACAGCATCAGTAGCAATATGTCAATGCGCCGTGGTTCGATATCCAGTTTGTGTCCGATGGCTTCCAGCACCTCCTGACAAAAATGCCACAGCAGGGGGTATTTTTGCGCCAGAAAAGTTTCCATTTGCCGTGTGCGCTCATGACTTAGCCGTGATGTTACGCTGGCAGAACGGTGTACCAGATAATGGCTTAATGCATAAAGACAGTTGCCGTTGAACTGAATATTAAAACGTTTCTCCAGCCGGTAAAATTCCTCACGCACCTGATTTGTCGTCAGCAATAATAATGTCGGGCTTTGCTTGTGATGACTCTCAAAAATCAACCGATCAAAAAGCGTTTCAATCTCCTCCCCCATCAACTTTTGTACATCCTCCCACCTGGCCTGCCCGTCGGCCACGTGGCCGAAAAGCGCCAGCACGCGACACTGTACATCACAGATAATCCCCTGCACGCTGTCTCTGGCGTTGAGCAACCACAGCAGGCTGTTATGCGGATCGACCGTCAGCGGCGGCTCTTCATTAAGCGGCTCGCTGAGCGCCACCATTGAGGCCAGTACGTTTTCGGGCAGATCGTGGATGGCAATTTTCAGCGTCTCGCTACCGGGTTTTTTTGCCCAGGCAGAGGCGACCGTGTATTTCACTACATTTTTTAGCTCACCAACGTTGCCACGGTAAACGGTGCCGTTCAGCACCTGAATCAGCCGCGAGCTTAGCGTTAACGGAACGCCCACCTTTTTCGCCTCCTGCCAGAAAAACTGCAAAATCAGCGCTTCTTTCTCTTTGCGGCTACGGTTTTGCAGGTCCGGCAGCGTTACCTGAATGGGAATACGGCGCAGAAAAGTGGTCAGGAAGGTACTGTGAATATCCTCAGTGGTGGCGAAGACAAGCCGAACCTGCACCGCTCGCCCCCGCGCCGTTTCACCCAGCCGGTAAATTTCCCCGCAGTCCAGCCAGGTAAATAGTTTCTCCTGACCATCAGCGTTGAGGCGATGCACTTCATCCAGAAAAAGTACGCCACCGTTCGCCGCCTCAAATGCCCCTTCCCTGTCGTTTTGTGCACCGGTAAATGCGCCTTTCACATAACCAAACAGATTGGCGGCCAGCAACTCCGGGTTGCTGGCGTATTGCGCACAGTTGAAGCTAACCAGCGGCGCATCCGGCTCCAGTATTCCCTGCGCCAGCGCGTATTCATGCATCAGCTGTGCCATATAACTTTTGCCGGTACCACTCTCACCAGTGATCAACAGCGGCAGGCCACCGTCCGGATAAAACAACGCCGTTTTCATTTGCTCAATGGGTTTTTTCAGGCTTTCATCGTGGCCAATAAGTAAAGAGAAATGGTCGGGGGCAGGTCGCTCCTGCTCTCCCTCTGTCAGCAGTTCCGCCACGCTGGCATATTCCTCGCGGCTTAACGGAAAGTAGTGCTGGCAAAAGGTGCCTTTATGCAGAAAGTAGACGGGTCGGGTATTTATTTTGATTAGCTCGCCTTCTGCCACCAGTTGATTCAGATAGTGGCTGGCGGTATTACGCTGCATAGCAAAACGCCCGGCGAGGTAACGTGCCGTGAAAACCTCGCTCACCGCCTGGGGATTAAAAAAATCCGTTTGATTACTGAGGAAAGCCAGCAGTTCTTCTTTACGCATCGACTCCGCCCTGGTGAATGCATGGGGAGGCTATGATGCCGTCAAATGCCTATTCTTTTGTACACTGATTTCACATTCTGCGGCGCAGGGCACAAAATGATCGTCACGACCTTATGTGTAAAGGGGTGAACACCTTGATTAAGGGGCGGAACAATCCGCCTTTAGATTGGAATAAAGGCCCCTTCAGATCGATTGTTCACCAACCTGTTTTTGTTATTTTTCCGGGTAAAGGTTCCTTTTACCCGGCCCTATAAAAGCTCTAATATCAATACGTTATTGTAACCTGTAGATCTGTGCAAGCGAAGCACCGCCTGGCATCATTCTACGGTATAACGTTTATCAGAAGGTTTCCCAGTTCTCGCTGCCCTCAGCGGCAACCGCTTTACGCGCCATCACCGGAGCCGGAGTGGACGTCACCTTCGCCGTATTCACCTCACGCTGCTGCGCCTGCAAAATACGGAATACAGCGACGGCCTGGGTCAGGCGACTGGCCTGCTCTTCCAGCGCGGCGGCGGCGGCGGCAGATTCTTCCACCAGCGAGGCGTTCTGCTGTGTCACACGATCCATCTCGGCAACCGCCAGCCCCACCTGGTCAATACCCCGGCTTTGCTCGTCTGAGGCGGACGCGATTTCACCCATAATATCAGTCACGCGGGTGACGGCATTGACGATCTCATCCATTGTTTCACCCGCGCTCTCAACGAGTGTGGAACCCAGATCAACACGGTTTACCGAGTCTTCAATCAGGCTTTTGATTTCGCGGGCTGCCTGCGCGCTACGCTGCGCAAGGTTACGCACTTCACCGGCCACCACTGCAAAGCCCCGACCCTGCTCGCCAGCGCGCGCAGCTTCAACGGCGGCATTTAACGCCAGGATATTTGTCTGGAAAGCGATACCATCGATCACACTGATAATATCGGCGATTTTTTGCGAACTGCCCGCAATGTCCCGCATCGTTTGTACTACGTTGTCCACCACTTTGCCGCCTTTCTGCGCCGTTTCGGAGGCGCTCAGCGCCAGCTGGCTGGCCTGGCGGGCGTTCTCGGCGTTCTGCTTGACGGTGGCGGTTAACTCTTCCATGCTGGCAGCCGTTTCTTCCAGAGAGGCCGCCTGCTGCTCGGTACGGGAAGAAAGGTCATTGTTACCCATCGCAATTTCGCTGGCCCCGCTGTAAATGGCATCCGCGCCATCACGCACGTCACCCACGGTACGTACCAGCTCACCCTGCATATGGCGCAGACTATCAGCCAGTTGCCCCATCTCATTGGAGCCTTCCACGTCGATAGGTTTCACCAGGTCGCCGCTGGCAATATGTCGAATGCTTTCTATCAAACGGTGCAGCGGCGTCAACAGTGCGCGGGTAATGCCCATCCACACCACCATGATGACGAGCAGCACCACTAAAAGCGTTCCGCCCAGTACCCATAATGTCTGGTTATACGATCCCTGGTTTTCTTCGACCGCTTGTTGATACAGCGTGTCATTTTGCTGCAGGTATTCACGATACTGCTTCTCAAAACCGTCCTGATAGCTCTGGGTCGGCTGATCGAAAAACTCGTTGATCTTACCTGCACCCAGTAAGCGGATCAGATCGGCCAGCGCATCGTGGTAAATGCCATAGTTACGCTTGATTTCCATCGCCGCTACGTTGCTTTGACGCGGATCGCGCGGCTGAGCTTCGTATTCTGCCCATGCCTCTTCCGCCTGCTTCAGCGTACGGCTGGCGATCTGCGATAGATCAGACACGGTTGCGCCGCTGCCGATATTGTTCTGATCCATCATATAGCGGATGCCCGCGCGGTTAAGCGTATTACGGGTCTGTAACAGCGCAACCCAGCTTTCATTAAGGGTGGACTGCTGCTGGCGGATGGTTTGCAGGACAGTGAAGTTTTCTTTGTCGTGCTTCAGGGCGTTAAAGAACAGGCCACCTGAGGTGAGCTGTAAAAGGCCAAATAATCCCAGTACCAGCATTAAGCCGGTGACAATCTTGATACGATTTAACATGTCTTCTCTTCCATTAAACTGATATCGGGTTTTCGGCCCGGGAGGAGAAAACTTTACGGAAAATCGTGCTGTACACCCTTCTCAATAACCTGGTTCTGGTGACGGTAGCGGCTTTAAGACTGTCCACGTAACCGCTTTTTTAATTGTGATCTCAATCACATATTCGTTTTGCGCCTGTCTTGCCTGCTAACCGCTCCCCCGCTTCTCTGACCGCTTAAATTCGCATACGACCACTCATTCAAATTGTCCAATTTTTACGCGCCCCCCTCTGGCATCATCCGCACTGGCATAGCAATTTCAGAACATTTCTTACACATACCTACGCAGCTGCGGCTGCTTATTTTCTTAAACGGCCAGGTTTCACTATGGATACTAAAAAACTCTTCAGGCACATACCCTGGGTGATTCTCGGGATCATCGGTGCATTCTGTTTGTCGGTTGTCGCCCTGCGACGGGGTGAGCACGTCAGCGCCCTGTGGATTGTGGTGGCGTCCGTCTCGGTCTATCTGGTGGCGTATCGCTACTACAGCCTTTACATCGCCCAGAAGGTGATGCAGCTTGACCCGACGCGGGCAACACCTGCGGTCATCAATAATGACGGTTTGAACTATGTTCCGACCAACCGTAACGTCCTGTTTGGACACCACTTTGCCGCCATCGCTGGCGCAGGCCCGCTGGTTGGGCCGGTGCTGGCAGCGCAGATGGGCTACCTGCCCGGCACCCTGTGGCTGCTGGCCGGGGTGGTTCTCGCCGGTGCGGTACAGGACTTTATGGTGTTGTTTATCTCGTCTCGCCGTAACGGTGCGTCTCTCGGTGAGATGATCAAAGAAGAGATGGGTCCGGTACCCGGGACTATTGCGCTCTTCGGCTGCTTCTTAATCATGATCATCATCCTCGCCGTACTGGCGCTGATTGTGGTGAAAGCGCTGGCGGAAAGTCCGTGGGGCGTGTTTACTGTCTGCTCAACGGTGCCGATCGCATTGTTTATGGGCATTTACATGCGCTTCCTGCGGCCTGGTCGCGTGGGCGAAGTGTCGATTATCGGCATCGTGCTGCTGGTGGCTTCCATTTACTTTGGCGGCGTGATTGCCCACGACCCGTACTGGGGTCCGGCGCTGACCTTCAAAGACACGACGATCACCTTTACCCTGATTGGCTACGCGTTCGTGTCCGCCCTGCTGCCGGTATGGCTGATTCTGGCCCCGCGCGATTATCTCGCCACCTTCCTGAAAATCGGCGTGATCGTCGGTCTGGCGATTGGCATCGTGATCCTTAACCCGGAACTGAAAATGCCTGCCATGACCCAGTACATTGACGGTACCGGGCCACTGTGGAAAGGCGCGCTGTTCCCGTTCCTGTTTATTACCATTGCCTGCGGTGCGGTCTCCGGCTTCCATGCGCTGATTGCCTCCGGCACCACGCCGAAACTGCTGGCCTGTGAAACCGACGCCCGTTTCATTGGCTATGGCGCAATGCTGATGGAGTCGTTTGTCGCGATCATGGCGCTGGTGGCAGCGTCAATCATTGAACCGGGTCTCTACTTTGCGATGAACACCCCGCCAGCCGGTCTTGGCATCACCATGCCGAACCTGCACGAGCTGGGCACTGAAAATGCGCCGGTGATCCTCGCACAGCTAAAAGACGTGACCGTGCATGCAGCGGCCACCGTCAGCAGCTGGGGCTTTGTGATCTCCCCTGAGCAAATTCTGCAAACGGCGAAGGATATCGGTGAGCCTTCGGTACTGAACCGTGCCGGTGGTGCCCCAACGCTGGCTGTCGGTATCGCCCACGTGTTCCATAAGATCATTCCGGCGATGGATATGGGCTTCTGGTATCACTTTGGCATCCTGTTTGAAGCGCTGTTTATCCTCACCGCCCTGGATGCGGGTACCCGTTCCGGTCGCTTTATGTTGCAGGATCTGCTGGGTAACTTCGTGCCGTTCCTGAAAAAAACCGACTCGCTGGTGGCGGGTGCCGTTGGTACGGCGGGCTGCGTCGGCCTGTGGGGCTATCTGTTGTATCAGGGCGTGGTCGATCCGCTGGGCGGCGTGAAAAGCTTGTGGCCGCTGTTCGGTATCTCCAACCAGATGCTGGCCGCCGTCGCGCTGGTCCTCGGCACCGTGGTACTGGTGAAAATGCAACGCACCAAATACATCTGGGTCACAGTGATCCCGGCGGTATGGTTGCTGATTTGCACCACCTGGGCGCTGGGCCTGAAACTGTTCAGCACCAACCCGCAGATGGAAGGCTTCTTCTACATGGCGAACCAGTACAAAGAACGTATTGCCGCCGGTAGAGAGCTGACCGCGCAGGAAGTGGCCAACATGAATCATATCGTGGTCAACAACTACACCAATGCGGGCCTGAGTATCCTGTTCCTGGTGGTGGTTTACAGCATCATTTTCTACGGTCTGAAAACCTGGATGAAGGCGCGTAACACCAGCGGTCGCACCGACAAAGAAACTCCGTACGTTCCGGTGCCGGAAGGCGGCGTGAAGACCTCTTCACATCATTAATAGTCATGCCGGATAGCCTGTTGCTAATCCGGTATTGACTCAGGCCAGACGGTACGTAAATCACCGTCTGGCTTTATTCATATCTGGATGGCGCAATGTTTGGTAACTTAGGACAGGCAAAAAAATACCTCGGCCAGGCGGCAAAGATGCTGATTGGCATTCCGGACTATGACAACTATGTTGATCATATGAAAACTAACCATCCGGATAAACCTTACATGACCTACAACGAATTCTTCCGCGAGCGTCAGGAAGCGCGCTACGGTAGCGGTGGAAGCAGTTGCTGTTAAAAGGAACGATGATGACTCCGATTGCTGTCACTCTTCTTACGGGCTTTCTCGGCGCGGGAAAAACCACCCTCCTGCGGCATATACTCAATGAACAGCACGGTTTTAAAATCGCCGTGATCGAAAACGAATTCGGCGAAGTCTCCGTAGACGATCAGCTGATCGGCGATCGCGCCACGCAAATTAAAACCCTGACCAACGGCTGCATTTGCTGTAGCCGCTCTAACGAGCTGGAAGATGCGCTGCTGGATCTGCTTGACGGTCTCGACCGGGGTGAGATCGACTTCGATCGACTGGTGATTGAATGCACCGGCATGGCCGATCCCGGTCCGATTATTCAGACCTTTTTCTCGCATGAAATCCTCTGCCAGCGCTACCTGCTGGATGGCGTTATTGCGCTGGTGGATGCCGTTCATGCCAATGAGCAGATGAACCAGTTCACCCTTGCCCAATCGCAGGTGGGCTATGCAGATCGCATCCTGCTGACCAAAACCGACGTTGTGCAAGAGACAGAAAAGCTGCGTGAACGCCTGGCGCGCATCAACGCCCGCGCGCCGGTTTACACGGCTATCCATGGCGATATCGACCTTTCCCTGCTGTTTAACACCAACGGTTTTATGCTCGAAGAGAATGTCGTCGCGGCTAAGCCACGTTTTCATTTTATGGCGGATAAGCAGAATGACATTACTTCCATCGTGGTCGAGCTGGATTACCCGGTTGATATCAGCGCTGTATCACGGGTAATGGAAACGCTGCTGCTGGAATCGGCGGAAAAACTGCTGCGCTATAAAGGCATGTTGTGGATCAAAGACGCGCCGAACCGCCTGCTGTTCCAGGGCGTCCAGCGGCTGTATAGCGCCGACTGGGATCGCCCGTGGGGTGAAGAAACGCCGCACAGCACGCTGGTGTTTATTGGCATCCAGCTGCCGGAAGACGAGATCAGGGCCGCATTTGCGCAGTTGCGGGGTTAAAAAGTGCCCGCCTTATCCGGCGCGCCTCCTTCAGGCCATACCAATAAAGAAACCGGCGATGGTGGCGCTCATCAGGTTGGACAGCGTGGCCGCCGCCAGCGCGCGCATTCCCAGTTGCGCAATTTCTGACGCCCGCCGGGGCGCTATGGCGGAAAACGCGCCGACGACCACGCCGATGGAGCCGAAGTTGGCGAAGCCACACAGCGCGAAAGACACAATGGCAACGGTTTTCACATCCAGTGTTCCGGCTGCCTGTAGATACGGAGAAAAACTGAGATACGCCACGAACTCGTTAATTGCCAGTTTCTGCCCGATCAAACTCCCCGCCAGCGTCGCATCATTCCAGTCAACGCCCATCAGCCAGGCCAGGGGTGCCAACAGATAACCAAGGATGCTTTGCAGCGTGGCATCGCCGAAGCCGAACCAGTCGCCTACGCCACCAATAATGCCGTTGATCAGCGCAATGATTGCCACGAAGGCCATCACCACCGTCGCCACGCCAACGGCGATTTTTGTACCGGTCATCGCCCCACTCGCCACTGCTTCAATCAGACTTTTCGGCGGCGTTTCGCTAAATGACAGATTGTCGAACGTCACCTGTGAGGCTTCCGTTGCCGGGCTGAGCAGGCGGGCAAATAGAATCCCGCCGGGGATCGCCATCAATGACGCCGCCAGCAGATATTCAATCGGCACGCCCAGACTGGCATAACCAATCATCGTCGAACCAGCAATAGACGCCATCCCGCTACAAATGGCGGTAAACAGCTCGTTACGATTCAGACGATTGATAAACGGCTTCACGATTGCCGGGATCTCATTTTGCCCGAGAAAAATGGTGGTGACGGCGACAAAAGATTCGATCTTACTAATGTTAAGGGCCTTCTGAAAAATACCGCCAAGAAGGCGGATCAGTATTCCCATTACACCAATATAATAAAGCAGGCTAACTAACGCGGTGATAAAAATAATAGCGGGCAGAACCCGGAAGGCAAAAATAAAACCGGCACCGTCAAACAACGTATCCATTTTCGGCCCAACCAGCGAACCAAAAATAAATGCGCTACCGGCGTCACTATAGGTAATGACCTGATGAATTCCATAGGCAGCCTTTTCTGCCAGCCATTTGCCTGGCGGCAAATAAAGCATAATCCCGCCAATGACGATTTGTAATAATAATGCTGCACCAGTTGTTCGCAGACTAATGTTCTTTTTATTTACTGACAGTAGAAAAGCAATTGCCAGTAATACCACCATACCCAGAACGCTTCTCATTACTTCCATAATGATGATCCTTTATATTGGTCTTTCGGTATGTCTGATATCGTTACGGGCGACCGCTGACTGCCCGTTGCAGGAGTCAGGCATACAGCGATACGGCTGAATGCCTGTTACAGAGGGTGTTGATGCCAGAATTAGTGATACATCCGCACACACTCTTCGACCAGTCCCCAGAACCAGTCGGTATCAATGGTGATCCCCACCTTCGCGTTCGCCGGTTTACCAAGAACGCCGAGTTCATCGCAGACGGTACGTCCATAGCAGGGGCCGCTGTTCACATCGATTTCAACGTACATGTCCTGGGTTTTAATGCCCTGCGGATTGATCAGATAGCCGATACAGGTTGCATCATGCACCGGTCCACCGGCTAAGCCGTAGTTTTCAAACTGGGTTTTCAGGGTGAAGTTCATGATATCGCTGAACAACTGACCGGCGACACCGCCAGCTTTTTCCATCCTGGCAATAACGTCAGGAGTACAAACCGTTTGATTGGTTAAATCCAGCCCCATCATTACCAGCGGTGCGCCGGAGGTAAAGACCACACGAGCCGCTTCCGGGTCGGCAAAAATATTAAATTCGGCCGATGGCGTAAAATTCCCGGTACCATAGGCACCACCCATCAGGATAATTTCGCGGATTTTAGGAATAATGGCGGGCTGCATGCGCATCGCTACGGCAATGTTAGTAAGCGGCGCGGTGGGAATTAGCGTAATATCACCGTCGCTGGCCATCAGCGTATCGATAATATAATTAACGGCATTTTTACTTTCCGCCTTACGGGTCAGCGGCTCAAATACCGGACCATCCAGCCCCGTTTCGCCATGGATATTATCCGCCACGATCTGCTCACGCATCAGCGGCTGCGGCATTCCCGCGTAAACTGGCACATCAATCCCCAGCTTCTGACAGACGTTTAAGCCGTTAGTCACCGTTTTATCCAGCGTTTGATTGCCTGCAACAATCGTGATGCCCAGTAAATCAATTGCCGGATGACGTGCCGCCATCATTATTGCAATAGCATCATCATGACCAGGATCGCAATCCAGAATAATTTTTCTCTTTTGCATTTTTTATTTCCTCTGTTAGCTGTTACGTTATTTTCGTCTCATCAACGGAAAACTAACCCTGTCGATGATTGAATCATAACAACAGAAAACGTATGCTAAATATGAGAAATCTCATACCGGGAAATTATTATGCAAGAAATAAAAAATGACGTTCTTCGCCAGCAACTGATAAAAAAATCGGAGTATAACGATCGTTTTTCTATTGATGTCATGCATGAAACGAGATTGTTTCGCATTGTTGCCGGTGATTATATTGTCAGAGAAGGTCATCAGCCGATGTACCTTTTTTACCTCGCTCGTGGGCGGGCAAAACTGTACGCCACCCTTGCTAATGGCCGGGTGTCGCTAATTGATTTCTTTAGCGCGCCCTGCTTTATTGGTGAAATCGAGCTGCTGGATCAGCACCACGAGCCACGCGCCGTGCAGGCACTCGAGGAGTGCTGGTGCCTGGCCCTGCCAATGAAATCCTTTCGTTCGCCACTTTTAAACGACACCCTCTTTTTACGCAATCTCAGTATTGCGCTAAGCCAGAAAAACTACCGTAATATTGTTTCCCTGACCCAGAACCAGTCATTTCCGCTGGAGAACCGGCTGGCCGCTTTTATTTTATTAACACAGCATTGTGACATATATCACGAAAAACATACCCAGGCGGCGGAATATATGGGAGTGTCTTATCGCCATTTATTATACGTGATCGCGCAATTCACCCGTGACGGCGTGCTGGAAAAGCAAAAAGGCGGGTATGTTATCCGTGACAAAAAGGCGCTGACGGCGCTGGCGCAAGAGATGGAGCCGGAGCACAGGACGGCACAAGGAGCATGATACCTTACGTCTGATAGCATTCCTGCAAAAATGCCATCATCTCGCTGGCCTTTTTGCTGTGGTAAAAACGCCCCACTCCAGCGCCTCGTTACGGGCGATAATACCGTGCAGCAGAGGGAAAGTTTTTTTGTCGAGCTCGAAACGCCCGCTCTGCACCAGTGCAATGAGTTTTTTTGCGCTGTCCGCCAGGTTCAGTACCTGCTCGGTATCACTGACTTTATGCCCGCCCACCTTAACGCCATCCAGCAGAGTTTTCACTTCAACGTAGGTATAGGGATTATTTTCAAGTTGCGCAGCATCCCAGGTGAGTCCCTATAATTCGGTTGTCATTGTTCAGCCCCTTTTGCACAGTTTTACCGTAGTATTATTTCATAGCCTCGTTTTTAACCCAATGCTCAGGATCTGGGACCCATTTTCGCCATTTTGCCTGTAAAAGCTTTACGCAGCACGCTGATCACCATGGGAAAATTTTCCGCCAAATGCGCAGTAGCCGCACCATTCCCCGGTAATAGCCTGCTGGAGCTGTTGATTGAAAACAATGTCGGTATTCGACGCAGCAACGCGGTGAAACCACACTGAATGTGGATTTACAGCTATTCGATGAACTGGAGATTGAGTAGAGGGCGAATTTCGCCGCTTTTATCGTTACAATAGCCTCCAAATTTTTCCTAATCGAGTTCATCATGGCCAAAGCACCCACTAAAAAAGCCAAACCAAAGAAAGGCTTTGAAGACACATTATGGGATACCGCGAACCAGCTTCGCGGCAGCGTTGAATCCTCCGAGTACAAACACGTGGTATTAAGCCTCGTGTTCCTCAAATTTATCAGCGATAAGTTTGAAGCCCGCCGTCAGAAGATGAAAGACGAAGGTCAGGGCGATTTCCTCGAAATGGAAGTCTTCTATCAGCAGGATAACATTTTCTATCTGCCGGAAGAGGCGCGCTGGTCGTTCATCAAGCAGCACGCCAAGCAGGATGATATTGCCGTACGCATCGATACCGCGCTCTCGACCATTGAGAAGCGCAACCCGACGCTGAAAGGCGCGCTGCCAGACAACTACTTCAGCCGTCAGAATCTGGAAACCAAGAAGCTGGCATCGCTGATCGATACCATCGACAACATCGAAACGCTGGCCCATGAAACTGACGTGGAAGCGCTGTCGAAAGAGGACCTGGTCGGTCGCGTGTACGAATACTTCCTCGGCAAATTTGCCGCCACCGAAGGCAAAGGCGGCGGCGAGTTCTATACGCCAAAATGCGTGGTGACGCTGCTGACCGAAATGCTTGAACCGTTCCAGGGCAAAATTTATGACCCCTGCTGCGGCTCGGCGGGGATGTTTGTCCAGTCAGTGAAGTTTGTTGAAAGCCATCAGGGGAAAAGTCGCGATATCGCTCTGTACGGTCAGGAGCTGACGGCCACCACCTACAAGCTGGCGAAGATGAACCTTGCCATTCGCGGGCTTTCCGCCAACCTTGGCGAGCGTCCGGCGGATACCTTCTTCAGCGACCAGCACCCGGATCTGAAAGCCGACTATATCCTGGCCAACCCGCCGTTTAACCTGAAAGACTGGCGCAACGATGCCGAGCTGACTAAAGACCCACGTTTTGCCGGTTACCGCACGCCGCCGACCGGGAACGCCAACTACGGCTGGATTTTACATATGCTCTCTAAGCTGTCGGCAAACGGCACCGCCGGTTTTGTGCTGGCGAACGGCTCGATGAGCTCCAATACCAGCGGCGAAGGCGAAATTCGCGCGCAGATGATCGAAAACGATCTGATCGACTGCATGATTGCCCTGCCCGGCCAGCTGTTCTACACCACCCAGATCCCAGTGTGCTTGTGGTTTATGACCAGGTCGAAAGCAGCCGATCCGGCCAAAGGCTACCGCAACCGTCAGGGCGAAACGCTGTTTATCGACGCACGTAATCTCGGCACCATGATGAACCGCACCACCAAAGAGTTGACGACGGACGATATCGCCACCATCGCCGACACCTACCACGCCTGGCGCAGCACGCCGGAAGAGCTGGCCGAGCGCGTAAAGCGCGGCGACAGCAGGCTGGCGCAGTACGACGATCAGGCCGGGTTCTGCAAGGTCGCGACTATTGCAGAGATCAAGGCTAACGACTACGTGTTGACACCGGGTCGCTACGTCGGCGCTGCCGAGCAGGAAGACGATGGCGTGGCATTTGAAGCCAAAATGCGTGAATTGTCGAAGACGTTGTTTGCACAGATGAAGCAGGCGGAAGAACTGGATAAGGCGATTCGCCAGAATCTGGAGGGGTTGGGTTATGGGGAGTAATTGGGTCACCGTTAGCATTGACGATATTAAGTCACCTGAGAAATATAGTTGTGTTGGAGGCCCATTCGGTTCTTCTCTTTCACAAAAACATTATGTCGATTCAGGTGTTCCTGTTATCCGAGGCACCAATTTAACCGGAGATATATTTTCAGAGAGTGGCTTTGTTTTTGTTTCTCCGGATAAAGCAAATGAATTACAACGCAACATGGCCTTTCGTGGAGACATTGTATTTACACAACGGGGAACGTTGGGACAAGTAGCGTTGATTCCTGAAGACTCAATATACGAACGATATATTGTGTCTCAGAGCCAAATGAAGTTGACTGTAAATCCGAAACAAGCGGATGCATATTTTATCTACACATATTTCAGAACTAACGAAGCCAAGGCATTGATTGAAAATAATGCTATTGTTGGAGGAGTTCCTCATATCAACCTTGGTATTTTGAAAGAATTTAAGTTGAGACTCCCTCCACTTTCAGATCAAAAGCGAATCTCTGAGGTTTCCAAGTCTATTGATAACAAAATCAATCTAAACTGCCAAATCAACCAAACCCTGGAACAAATGTCCCAAACCCTGTTCAAATCCTGGTTTGTGGATTTCGACCCGGTGATTGATAACGCGCTGGATGCGGGAAACCCAATCCCGGAAGCGCTGCAATCTCGCGCCGAACTGCGTCAAAAAGTACGCAATAGTGCAGATTTCAAACCACTTCCAGCGGATATTCGTGCTCTGTTCCCGGCTGAATTTGAAGAAATAGAGTTGGGTTGGGTGCCAAAAGGTTGGATCACAACATCTTTCAACGATTTGATAGAACTAATTGGTGGTGGCACACCTAAAACCTCTGTAGAAGAGTACTGGAATGGAGATATTCCGTGGTTCTCTGTCGTCGATGCACCTAATGAATCCGACGTATACGTATTAAATACAGAGAAAAACATTACCACTGAAGGGCTCAATAATTCCTCAGCAAAATTATTAAGAAAAGGAACAACAATAATCAGCGCCAGAGGAACTGTAGGGAAATGCACTATGGTTGCTGTACCGATGGCAATGAATCAGTCATGCTATGGTGTTAATGGTAAAAATAATATTTCTGATGAGTATGTTTATTTTCAATTAAAAAATGCAGTCCAGACTCTTCAACAAATGGGGCATGGTTCAGTTTTCAACACAATAACAAGAGATACATTCAAAAATATTAAAATTCCCTTTTGCAATGAAGAATTAACAAATAGCTTTTCTTTGCTTGTTAAAAATTATTTTTCAAAAATACTGAATAATAATTATCAAAATATTGCTTTAACCGCCCTCCGCGACACCCTGCTTCCCAAAATCATTTCCGGCGAGCTGTCCCTGGAGGCTCTGCCAAACTTGGTAGCCCAAACCGAACCCGCATAACGCATTTTGCCCCTGAAAAATCAGGGGCTTTCTGTTAAGGTTTTCTCTGTTACAGGAACCCTTACCAGAAACTCAGCCAGGGCCGGAGCGAGATATGCATCTCTCATTCAGTGAAGCGAAGTTAGAACAGGCGATAATCGAACTGCTACAGGATCAGGGCTATCAGCACCTGATCGGCGATGATGTACCGCGTTCCAGTCTCGATCAGGTCATTATCGAAGACGATCTTCGTCATTACCTCGCCGCGCGCTATCAGGTCGACGGCATCACCGAAGAAGAGATCCAGCGGCTGATCAAGCAGTTCACCACCCTGCCCGCTTCCGATCTCTACGAAAGCAACAAAACTTTCTGCGCCTGGCTGGCCAATGGTTTCCTGTTTAAACGCGACGATCGCCAGCAGAAAGATCTCTATATCGAACTGCTCGACACCCGGCACCTGCCCGCCGCGCTGCGTGAACTCTTTGATACTGACGACGTGCCGCTGCGACAGGCCGCTGAACCCAGCGCGCCGTATATCTGCAAGCCGCTAAACCGCCTGAAGGTGGTTAATCAGTTGAAAATCACCGGCAAAGAAAACCAGCCACGCATTCCGGACGCCATTCTGTATATCAACGGCCTGCCGTTAGTGGTATTCGAATTTAAAAGCGCGGTGCGCGAGCAGGAAGCCAATATTGGCGACGCCTATAAGCAGCTCTGCACCCGCTATCGTCGCGATATCCCGCAGCTGTTTGTCTATAACGCGCTGTGCATTATCAGCGACGGCGTCAATAACCGCATGGGCAACCTGTTTGCACCGTACGAATATTTCTACTCCTGGCGTAAAGTCACCGGTAATGAAAACCGCGAGCAGGACGGCATCCCTTCCCTGCACTCGATGATTCAGGGGCTGTTTCACCCGGTCCGCCTGCTGGATGTGATTAAAAACTTTATCTGCTTCCCGGATAAAGCCAAACACGAAATAAAAATCTGCTGCCGCTACCCGCAGTACTATGCGGCGCGTAAGCTGTACTACAGCATCGAACGGGCGCGTAAACCTTTCGGCGACGGCAAGGGCGGCACCTACTTTGGTGCGACCGGCTGCGGCAAGAGTTACACCATGCAGTTCTTAACTCGTCTGCTGATGAAAAGCGTCGAATTCGCCAGCCCAACGATCGTGCTGATCACCGACCGCACCGATCTGGACGATCAGCTCTCAGCGCAAATGTGCAATGCCAAAAACTATATCGGCGACGAGACCGTGGTGCCCGTCACCAGCCGCGACGATCTGCGGGAAAAACTGGCCGGTCGCAACAGCGGCGGCGTCTTCCTGACCACCATCCATAAATTTACCGAAGACACCGAACTGCTCTCCGGGCGCAGCAATATCATCTGTATTTCCGACGAAGCGCACCGCAGCCAGGTCAACCTCGATCAGAAAGTGATCGTCGATAAAGAAAACGGCAAGGTACGCAAAACTTACGGCTTCGCCAAATATCTGCACGACTCACTGCCGCAGGCCACCTACGTCGGTTTTACCGGCACCCCTATCGACGCCACGATGGAAGTCTTTGGCAACATTATCGACAGCTACACCATGACCGAATCCGTGCAGGATGAGATCACCGTGCGCATCGTCTACGAAGGCCGCGCGGCGAAGGTCATCCTTGATGCCGGTAAACTGGAAGAGGTGGAAAAGTACTACGCAGAGTGCGCTGATGCGGGCACCAACGAGTGGCAAATCGACGAGAGTAAAAAAGCCAGCGCCACCATGAACGCCATTCTTGGCGATGACGATCGCCTGGAGGCACTGGCGGAAGACTTTGCGAAGCACTATGAAAAACGTGTCAGCGAAGGCTCAACGGTGAAAGGCAAAGCGATGTTTGTCTGCGCCAGCCGTGAGATTGCCTGGGATTTCTATCGTCAGTTGCAAGACTTTCGTCCGGCATGGTTTGAGGTGAAACAGGCCCCGGATGGGGTTGAGCTGACGGAGCAAGAGCAAAAAGAGCTGCCGCTGTCCGAAATGGTCAAGATGGTGATGACGCGCGGCAAAGATGACGACGGCAAACTGTACGATCTGCTGGGCAGTAAAGAGTACCGCAAAGAGCTGGATAAACAGTTCAAAAATGCGAAGTCGAATTTCAAAATCGCCATCGTGGTGGACATGTGGCTGACCGGGTTCGACGTGCCGGAGCTGGACACCATTTATATCGATAAGCCGCTGCAAAAGCATAACCTGATCCAGACCATCTCCCGCGTCAACCGCAAGCTGGAAGGCAAAAGCAAAGGGCTGGTCGTCGACTATATCGGCATTAAGCGCCAGATGAACCAGGCGCTGGCGATGTATTCCCGCATTGATGCCACTAACTTTGAAGATATCCAACAGTCAGTGATTGAGGTGAAAAATCATCTCGATCTGCTCACACAGGTGTTCCATGAATTCGACAGCCGCCCTTATTTCAGCAGCGAGCCGCAGGCGCAGTTAGCCTGCCTGAACAACGCGGCAGAATTTGTCATGCGTACCCAGAAGCTTGAACGCCGCTTTATGGGGCTGGTGAAGCGCCTGAAAGCGGCCTATGACGTTTGCTGCGGCAGCGAAGCGCTTTCGCAGGCCGAGCGCGACCATATCCATTTTTATATTGCCGTGCGCTCTATCGTCTTCAAGCTGACCAAAGGCGATGCGCCGGACGTCACGCAAATGAATGCCCGCGTGCGCGAGATGATCTCCGAAGCGCTAAAAGCTGACGGCGTGGAAGAGCTGTTTTTCCTTGGCGACAAGAAAGCGGAGTCGATCGATATTTTCGACGACGATTATCTGGCGCGCATTAATAAGATCAAACTGCCGGCCACCAAAATCCAGCTACTGCAAAAGCTGCTGGAAAAAGCCATCAGCGACTTTAAAAAGGTTAACCAGTTACAGGGGATTAACTTCACCCGTCGTTTCCAGTCGATTATGGATAAATATAACGAGCGCCGGGAAGATGACGTGCTCAACGGTGAAGAGTTCGATCATTTCAGTCAGGAGATGACCGATATTATCTACGATATTAAAACCGAAATGGGCACTTATGCCGAGATGGGGATTGATATCGAAGAGAAAGCCTTTTACGACATTCTGGCGCATATGCGCGATAAATATCAGTTCACCTATGAGGACGACAAGATGCTGGCGCTGGCAAAAGAGATGAAGGCGGTGGTCGATAACACCTCGAAGTATCCGGACTGGAGCAAGCGCGACGATATTAAGGCGAAGCTGAAAGTTGAACTCATTCTACTGCTGCATAAACACAAGTTCCCGCCGGTGGCGAACGATGATGTTTATATGGGGGTGCTGGCACAGGCGGAAAATTTTAAGCAGCATCAGATGAGTAGTCCCTTATAACCGTTAGTGGTGGACGCCGCGCTAACCTCAGCCACACATAGCACATACCAGCCAGGCAGGATACCATCCCGCCTGGCCCTTCAGCAGATATCATCCCGCTCGAGCCCCATATCCCGTAGCTGGGCGTCGCTCATTCTCTGCAACACCTTCTTCGCCTGTGCCTGGCGACGCCACTGTTTGAACGCCTGCCAGATCATCACCAAACCGACAAAAGGCCGTTTAGCCCGGTTCTCATGAAATTCCATCGTCTGTCTCCTCACCGTGTCTGTGAGGCTATTTTCCGGGAGATCGACCGTAGCAATACAGATTCAAAAAACACTTTTCTTTAACATACAGATTGCGTAAAACAGGATCTGCACGGCGTTAATTGACCTCATCTGTACTGGTTTTTAAATCTGTATGGTGAAAAAAAGGATACAGCATGACGCGTTACCAATATCTGGCAAATTTACTGGCGGAGCGGATTGAGCAGGGTCTGTACCGCCACGGGGAAAAGCTACCGTCAGTACGTACCCTGAGCCAGGAGCATGGGGTCAGCATTAGCACCGTACAGCAGGCGTATCAGACGCTGGAAAATCTTCAGTTGATCGCTGCGCAACCGCGCTCAGGCTATTTTGTCGCGCCACGTAAGGCACAGCCGCCGGTACCGGCGATGAGTTCACCGGTACAGCGCCCGGTGGAAATCACCCAGTGGGATGAGGTTAATACGCTGCTGGCCGATCATCATGACAAATCGCTGATCGCTTTTGGTAGTGGTGCGCCGGATGTCAGCCAGGCGACTCTGAAACCGCTGTGGCGCGAGCTGAGCCGTCTTGTGCAACATAATCCATGTGCGGTGCTGGGCTACGATGAACTGCCGGGCCGAAAGGATCTGCGCGAACAGATCGCACGCATCATGCTGGACAGCGAAACCGTGGTGGTCGCGGAAGACGTTGTGGTAACCAATGGCTGTCACAGCGCACTCGCTATCGCCCTGCTGGCAGTCTGTAAGCCGGGCGATATTGTGGCGGTAGAGTCGCCGTGTTATTACGGCACCATGCAGATGCTGCGCGGCTTTGATATTAAAGCGATAGAAATCCCGACCGATCCGCAAACGGGTATCAGCATCGAAGCGCTGGAACTGGCGCTGGAACAGTGGCCGATCAAGGGCGTGATCCTCGTGCCCAACTGCAACAACCCGTTAGGTTTTATTATGCCGGATGCGCGCAAGCGCGCTGTGCTCTCCCTTGCCCAGCGTCACGATATCGTGATTTTCGAAGATGATATTTATGGCGAGCTGGCGCGCGAGTATCCGCGCCCACGTACCATTAAATCCTGGGATATCGATGGCCGGGTGCTGCTGTGCAGTTCGTTTACCAAAAGCATCGCGCCGGGACTGCACGTCGGCTGGATCGTACCGGGACGCTATCGCGACCGCGTGCTACATATGAAATACGCCACCAGCAGCACCAGCGTACCCGCGATGCAAATGGCGGTCGCGGCGTTTATCCGCGACGGGCACTATCACCGTCACCTGCGGCGAATGCGCCAGATTTATCAGCATAATATGGAAGACTGGACCTGCCGGGTGCGTCAGTATTTTCCCTGTGACATCTGCGTCACTCGTCCACAGGGCAGTTTTATGCTGTGGATCGAATTACCGGAAATGGTTGATATGGTTTGCGTGGCAAAGCAGCTCTGCCGACTGAAAATTCAGGTCGCCCCGGGTTCGCTATTTTCGGCGACGGGGAAATATCGCAACTGCCTGCGCATTAACTGCGCGCTACCGCTGAACGATAAAAACCAGGAGGCGCTGAGACTGATGGGTGAAGCAGTGAGTATTGCACTGGAATAAATAACATATACAGGCTTCAATAATATATTGAAGCCTGTATTTCAATAATCAGGCGTGCGACGGTTCGTCCTCTGCCATGACCTCTTCAGCAAGGATATTTACCGACATTTCATCCATCGGTACAAATTTCCACTGCTGGGCTTCTGAACCATTATAAGGGTAAAGGATCACCGGGTTGTTGTCATGTGTACCGCGATTATTGCTATCAATAACGTGAGTGGTATATTGTTTATTACGAATAAAACCGCGGGTTGTCGCGATATCCCATTGTTGGGACAGCTTACCTTTACTCCGCTGCTGTAGTGTAATACTTGAACCACCATTGGTATCCATTACCATATCATCACTGGCGGCCAGGACGATCTCGCCGGTTTTCATATTCATATTCCAGAGAATTTTCCTTAGCTCTGAATTAATCGGTTTTAATACCAGTTGAGAACCCGTCTGCTGATCTGAAATACCGATAACCATATTTGGGCAAGAAACATATTTAAAAAAGCCAATCATGACAAACTCCTTGTATTATTGCAGATAGTAAATAGCATCTGAAGTTATTAACCATGGGTAAATCATTAAGCCGTGGATATTATTATCGCTGCGGCGTGAATAAATAATGGGATAAGATTCAATAATAAAATGTGATCGCGATCTAATTCCTTCGCCGAATTTAAATATCCAGATAAAATCATCCAATCGTATTACTATTTATAGCGTAAGTGGAGTAAAGACATTATCAGTAAAGACTAATAATAAAATAAAACTCCCCCGTTGTTCGGGGGAGCGTTACGCTTAGTTACTGATGACTCACTACCACCAGTTTTTGATTCACAAACTCTTTAATACCCAAATCGGACAGCTCGCGCCCGAAGCCGGAACGTTTAACGCCGCCGAACGGCAGTTCTGCCGCCGTATCGGTCAGGGAATTAATATAGACCATCCCGGTTTCAATTCGTGACGCCAGCCGTTTCGCCCGTTCAATATTCTGACTGAAGATCGCCCCGCCCAGACCGTAGTGCGAATCGTTAGCCAGTTTCACGATTTCATCGTCATCTTTCACCACATATACCTGAGCGACGGGGCCGAAAAACTCTTCAAAATAAGCCGGATTATCGCGCGTGATATGGGTCAGGATCGTCGGCTCAAAGAAGTTACCTTTATGATCCACTGGTTTGCCACCGAAGTGAACTTTGGCCCCGTTTTTCACTGCCTCTTCAACCTGACGGGTTAGCGTTTCGAGAGCCTCTTTTGAGGATAGCGGGCCGAGTGTCGTGCTTTCATCCAGAGGATCGCCCAGTTTCACCTGGCGGAACGCGTCGCTAAATTGGCTAAGGAAAGCATCGGCTACTTTCTCATGAATGATAAAGCGTTTGGCTGCGGTACAAACCTGTCCGGCATTTTGCAGGCGCGCCTGTACGCCAACCTGCACTGCTTTTTGCAGGTCGCTGTCATCGAGTACGACAAAAACATCGTTACCCCCCAGCTCCAGCGTAGCTTTTTTCAGCTTCTTCGCTGCCTGCGCGGCCACGACTGCACCGGCTTTTTCTGACCCGGTAAGGGCCACGCCCTGTACGCGGTCATCATCAATAATCGCGCTAACCTGCCCGGATGAAATAAATAGATTGGTATAGGCTCCCTCGGGCGCTCCGGCCTCGCGCACCAGATGTTCGAAGGTTTCCGCACAATGCGGTACGATACTCGCATGTTTGACGATAATCGGGTTACCTGCCGCCAGATTCGGGGCCAGCACGCGCATTAATTGATAATACGGGAAGTTCCACGGTTCAACAGCCATCAGCACACCAATGGGATGATGTTCAACCCATGCTTCACCCAGGCTGGAGTCATATTTCACCGGAGCGAGGAAATCTTTAGCGTGGTCGGCGTAATACCGCGCAATTTGCGCGCACAGTGTTACCTCAGCGCGGCTCTGTTCAATGAGCTTGCCCATCTCACGGCTGGCAATCTTTGCCAGTTCTTCATTTTGCTTATCCAGCAGATCGGCAAGCTTGTGCAGGATCGGCAGGCGCTGGTCAATATCGCCTTTCGCCCAGTCAGAATGGTACAGCGCATCGGCTTTTTCCAGCGCGGCTTGTACATCGGCATTGCTGTGCGCCGGGTATTCTTTAACAAGTTGATTAGTAAAAGGATTTATTGTCTGATAGGCCATGATACATGTCTCCTTAACCTCAGGGCGGTGACAGTAAAAGATACTGCGAAGAGTATTAAGGGTAGTCAAAACAGAGGGTAATGCAGATAAAAGGCGGATAAAACGGAGGTTTCTGAAGACGGCATATCATAGTTATACCGCCTTATAGAAGGAGGTATGGTAATGACAAGCATGCGCGATTAATGATTTACGGTAACAAGCTCTTCCGCGAAGAGTCCGGTGATTTTAAGCACCGTGTCACGATCCAGCCCACTAGCCAGCATAGTGTGAGCGATGCGTAACGCTTCAAGGTGTCAGCCCTGCTATAACCCCTTCCTGTCGGTCGCTAAAATGCCCCTTCTGACGGATATGTTTCAACATAAACTCCAGAGTGTAGAGGTAGTGATTTTTATCATGGCGTTCCATCACCGGGTAAAACACAGTGACGCGACTCTCCTCCCCCGCGATACGGGCAACCCCCCGCTTTTCCCGACTTTGCGAAGAGAGACGAAAGAAGATTACGTATAAGGGTAATGATTGCCGATTCGACGGAATCTTGCTCGCAAAGTCTCACATCCACCGCCACCAACATTTTGCGAACCTGCCGTCAGGTTATATGCTTAACGCCATGGATAAAGTTACCGAACTCAAACGTGCCAAGCGTCTGGCGCTCTCGCTACTGCTGATTGCCGCAGCGACTTTTGTCACCACGCTATTTTTACCGCCTAACTTTTGGGTCAGCGGGGTGAAGGCGATCGCGGAAGCCGCGATGGTCGGCGCACTGGCGGATTGGTTCGCCGTCTCGGCGCTGTTCCATCACCTGCCGATACCGTTTATTTCCCGGCATACGGCGATCATTCCGCGCAATAAAGATCGTATTGGCGACAATCTCGGCCAGTTTGTGCAGGAGAAGTTTCTTGATACCGCGTCGCTGGTAACGTTGATCCGTCGTCATGAACCGGCGAGGATGATCGGCGTGTGGTTCAGTCAGCCGGATAATGCGCGGCGAGTCGGGCAACATTTACTTCAGGTGATGAGCGGTTTTCTGGAACTGACTGATGATACGCGCATACAGCGCTTGTTGAAGCGTGCGGTGCATAAAGCGATTGATAAAGTTGATCTGACCCAAACCAGTGCCATGATGCTGGAAAGCATGACCAAAAATAACCGCCATCAGCGCTTGCTGGATGCCATTATTGATCAACTGATCGCCCTGCTTGGGCGTGACAGCTCACGGGAATTTATCGCCCGACAAATCGTCCACTGGCTAAAAACCGAGCACCCACGTAAAGCGAAGCTATTACCGACCGAGTGGCTGGGCGAGCACAGTGCGGAACTGGTTTCTGACGCCGTCAACTCTATGCTCGATGATATCAACCAGGATCGTACCCATCAGATCCGTCGCGCGTTCGATCGCGCCACATTAAAGCTGATCGACAGCCTGAAAACCGATCCCGATATGCTGGCAAAAGCGGAAAATATTAAACGTTATATTAAGGATGATGAGGCTTTTAACCGCTATCTGGGCGAGTTATGGTCAGATCTACGCACCTGGCTGAAAGAAGATATGCACAGTGAGGATTCGCGAGTGCATAAACGGATCGCCGAGGCCGGGCAATGGTTTGGTGAAACGCTCATTGCCGATGATGCGCTGCGCACCTCACTTAACGGTCATCTGGAGCAGGCAGTGGTCCGTGTTGCTCCGGAGTTTGCGACCTTTCTGACCCGGCATATCAGCGACACGGTAAAAGGCTGGGACGCACGCGATATGTCGCAGCAAATTGAGCTTAATATTGGCAAAGATCTGCAATTTATCCGCGTTAACGGCACGCTGGTGGGCGGGTTTATCGGGCTGGTGCTGTATTTGCTCTCGCAGCTTCCTGCCCTGCTGACGTTGCCACCTTTTTAAGGAAAAAGAATGGCTGATATTACCTTGTCCCCGGCGGAGCGCGATCGCCTGCGTAGCGAGCTTGAGAGTTATTGCGCCACGCATTTTGACCTCGAGCTTGAACAGTTCGACGCCGAGTTTTTTATTGATTTTATTATCGAGAAACTGGGTCCTGCCTTCTATAACGCCGGCATTGAGGAAGCGATTCGCACGCATATTGCCTGGAGCGATCGTATTCAGGAAGAGATGGACGTGAAGAAAATTTTATAAACAAAATAATTGAGTGCAGGAAGGCGGCGACGCAGCGAATCCCCAGGAGCTTATTCAAGTAAGCAACTGGGTTGAGCGAGGAAAGCCAACACACCTGCACCTTGAAAGATGACGTGTATATAAGCCGTTGTCCCGCAGGAGATCAATATTTACACACTAACACCAGGTTTATAATGCGCCATCATTCCACTTTCTCCCGTGTAACGGGGAAGGAAAATCATGTCGCTTATTACTGCACTTCCCACCCTTTTTGACCAGTTCTCCGACGCCCGCCAGAAAGGTTTCCTTACCGTCATGGATCTTAAAGAACACGGTGTTCCGCTGGTGGGTACTTACTGTACCTTTATGCCGCAGGAGATCCCGATGGCCGCAGGCGCAGTCGTCGTGTCGCTATGCTCTACCTCCGATGAAACGATTGAAGAAGCCGAAAAAGATCTGCCGCGCAATCTGTGTCCGCTGATTAAAAGCAGCTATGGTTTTGGCAAAACGGACAAATGCCCCTACTTCTATTTTTCTGATCTGGTGGTGGGGGAAACCACCTGTGACGGCAAAAAGAAAATGTACGAATACATGGCTGAGTTTAAGCCAGTCCATGTCATGCAACTGCCCAACAGCGCCAACGATGCCGCATCCCGTGCGCTGTGGAAAGCGGAGATTTTACGTCTGCAACAGGTGGTGGAAACACGGTTCGGCACTCCCATTAGTGAAGACGCTTTGCAGCGCGCTATTGTGCTGAAAAATCGCGAGCGCCGCGCACTGGCGAATTTTTACCGCCTCGGACAGCTTAATCCCCCGGCGCTCAGCGGCAGCGATATCCTGAAAGTGGTATACGGCGCAACCTTCCGCTTCGACAAAGACGCGCTCATTGCTGAACTCGACGGACTGGCCGGGCGCACACGTCAGGAATGGCAGGAAGGTAAACGGCTGGAGGCCCGGCCACGCATTCTTATCACTGGCTGCCCCATCGGCGGCGCGGCGGAGAAAGTCGTCCGCGCCATTGAG
Organism: Superficieibacter electus; assembly: GCF_002915575.1. Taxonomy (GTDB): domain Bacteria; phylum Pseudomonadota; class Gammaproteobacteria; order Enterobacterales; family Enterobacteriaceae; genus Superficieibacter; species Superficieibacter electus. The sequence goes on along the minus strand of NZ_PQGD01000008.1, from coordinate 187,183 downwards.
GAAAACGGCGGCTGGGTCGTTGGTTACGAAAATTGCACCGGCGCGAAGGCAACGGAGCGGTGCGTAGCAGAAACAGGTGATCCCTACGAAGCGCTGACCGATAAATACCTTGCTATTGGGTGTTCGTGTATTTCTCCTAACGACCAGCGCCTGGCCCTGCTCAGTCAGATGGTGGAAGAGTATCAGGCGGATGGCGTGGTGGATGTTATTTTACAGGCTTGTCATACCTATGCCGTTGAATCAATGGCGATTAAACGGCACGTGCGTCAACAGCATAATATTCCTTATATCGCTATCGAAACTGACTACTCGACCTCAGATATCGGGCAGCTCAGCACCCGCGTTGCAGCCTTTATTGAAATGTTGTAGGGAGTTTGCGTGGCACTGACAATAGGTATTGATTCTGGCTCCACCACCACCAAAGGTATTTTGCTGGAGGATGGCATCATCCGCCGCCGTTTTCTCTGCCCGACGCCGTTTCGTCCTGCTGACGCGATAAACGAGGCGTGGGAAACATTACGGGCCGGGCTGGGAACGCCTCCGTTTTTGACCGTCACCGGTTATGGCCGCAAGCTGGTGGATTATGCCGATAAACAGGTTACGGAAATCTCCTGTCATGGGCTGGGCGCGCGGCTTCTGGCTCCTGACACCCGTATCATTATCGACATCGGCGGCCAGGACAGTAAAGTGATCCAACTGGACCACAACGGCAATCTCACCGATTTTCTGATGAACGATAAGTGTGCAGCGGGAACCGGACGCTTCCTGGAGGTCATCTCACGTACGCTGGGAGCAAGCGTAGAGCAACTGGATCACATCACGCAGGGGGTTGCGCCGCATCCTGTTAGCAGTATGTGTACCGTATTTGCTGAATCTGAGGTAATCAGCCTGCGCTCGGCAGGCGTCGCCCCACAGGCCATTCTGGCCGGGGTCATTAATGCAATGGCCCGACGTAGCGCTAACTTTATTAGTCGCCTCCCGGCGCAGGGACCTTTATTGTTTACCGGTGGCGTCAGCCGCTGCGTTACCTTCCGCCAGATGCTGGCGGAACAACTTGGTATGCAAGTACACACTCACTCTGACGCCCAGTTTGCGGGGGCAATCGGCGCGGCGTTAATAGGCCAGCGGCAGAGACATTCCGCATGACAGAATATCTGTTTTTATTTTACTCCACGCCAGGTGTGATCCGAACCCGCAAGGCGCTGCAGGCGGCGGGAGTCACCTTCAGGGTGGCGGATATTCCCCGTCAGTTGCGCGGCGGCTGTGGGCTATGCGTTTATTTGCACTGCCCGGCAAATGAGGTGCTGCAATGGGTGCTTCCCGGCCTAACGCAAGCCATCTACCGCTGTACAGACGGGCAGTATCAGTTGCTACAGACTTTTACGCTGCCTTAGCGTTGCGGAGCAGTCTGCTGAAGCTCAAGCAGCAGAAGCATCATAAGCGCCTGGGCACAGGGAACGGGGGCCATCGCACTATCACAGTAATATTGCAAATCGGGGCCAGCCATCGTCCCTTTTGAGGCTTCCAGCACCAATACGTTCACAAAGCGCGGAAAACGCATGGCGTGCGTTTTCCGCAACCTCCGGCGGCAGGATACCCATCCGCCCGAAACAGGCAGGTCATAAACAACGTGTCATCCCATAAATGGCCGTCATTCGCTGACACAGCAGCGTCATTTTGTCGCTCAAATAACGGCACCAGAAATCGGTATTGAAGCTCGCGCCCGCGTCTTTATCGATCAGCTGTGGGTGTGCCACCAGCAGGTCGGCAGGAAAACTAAACTCTTTTGCCTGAAGATAAAATTTCAGGTCGTGCTTCTGGCAGTAGCGGGCGAGGTGATTGAGATAAACGCAGCGAGCCAGTTGCTGACTGGATAGTCGATCGTTGTATTGATGTGGAGTATAGCCTTTAGGCGAAACCAGCTGGTCGAACAGGTCAACCTGACCGACCACAATGGTATTGAACTGGTGATTGATAGCCCATGCCACCCGTTCACACGCTTTGATCCAGTTCCAGAACTCCCGATTATTTAACTCCAGCGCCCGCGTCTGCCACATCACGCTCTCCTGCACAGTGAGTACCATCCTCGTTTCCTCTTTTTAGCACAGAAGCGATCAATCAGGGACCTTGCGTGCTTTGCACTTTCAGAGCCGGACAATAATTTTTCAGGAATTAAGCATCGTTTAAGATTGCTGCGTATAATGACCCACCATAATTATTCTTAACCGCCCGTGGAGACGCTATGCGTGGGATCGCACTCCTTAAAAAACATTCAAAAAAAGTGCTCACTCTCCTTTTCGTGACGCTTATTGCGCTGTTTTGTATTAACAGTCAGTTTTATCCAGACAAAAACGCGAATAGTGCTTCGTCGCTACGTGATTATCACGTCATTCTTGATGGCAAAAAAATTAACGGCGTGAGCGAGAATATTTCCTCCCTCACCTGGTCGGCAAAAAGCGATACGTTATTCAGCACCATTAATCGTCCACCGGCTATTGTCGAATTGAGCAAGCAGGGTGACGCCCTGCGCACCATTCCCCTTGATTTTGTTCAGGATGTTGAAACTATTGAGTATGTGACTAACGATACTTTTGTCATCACGGATGAAAAAGACTATTCCATTTATGTCATTAACCTCGACGATCAATCGCACGTTTCGGTGGTGAAAAAGCTTCAGCTTGCGCTACAAAAAACGCCGACCAATACCGGCTTTGAAGGGCTGGCGTATTCGCCAGTTGACCGCGTGTTTTACTTCTTTAATGAGAAAAAGCCGGTCGCCATTTATCGTATTGAGGGCCTGCTGGAAAACAACGATCTGCAAATCTCTGATGATAAACACCTTTCGCGCGAACTGGACGTCAAAGATATCTCTGGTGCCGATTTTAACGCCGAAAATAATTCGCTATTAGTTTTATCTCATGAGTCGAAAAACCTTCAGGAAGTGACGCTGTCCGGCGATGTTCTCGGCGAAATAGCATTACGAGAGGGTGAGAACGGGCTGAGCCACGATATCAAACAGGCGGAAGGGATCGCCCGCGATGGTGCTGGCAACCTGTTTATTGTTGGCGAACCAAATCTGTTTTACCACTTTAGCAAAGCGCCGCCGCGCTAATCGGCAATGATATAGCGGGTGGCGGCGAAACGGTTAAGAATTAAATGGACCAGAAAGACCATCGTCAGCGTCGCCACCAGCGCGACGGTGACAGACGTTACGCGATACAGATCGCTAAAGACCAGATCCTGCTCCGGATGCAAATTCTGACCAAACATAATACCGATGGTGGTGATGCTGGAAAAACCAACGCCCGCGCCGACCTTTTCCATTACATGCAGACGTGCGCTAAACGCCAGCCCGAGGCCAATCAGGGGCATCATCAGCAACATATGACTGCTGTGATCGTAAAGCAGCAGTTGCACCGCCAGAATATAGAGGCAGGCCAGTACCACACCCACTACACGCCATAGCGAGCTCATTACCGCGCCGCGATAGTTCATCGGGAACAGGATGAGTATTCCGGCCATCAGTGCCGACAGCGAGTCACTGAGATCGCTTATCTGAAAAATCACGAAGATGATGGTGGCCACCGTGCCGGAGAGTAGCGATTCATGGCGCACCCGCGCTGCATCTTTCTCAATCAGCGGCGGGCGGCCGCGCGGCTCCACGTCCGGGATGAGATAGTTCATCAGCGCGCTCAGGCACACCGCCATGATGCTGGCTTCAACGTTGGAAAACATTAAGGTGTGCCAGTCGTTGGTGGGATAGCTCATAAAGTTGAGCATCACGCTTTGGCAAACCACGCCCATAGAGCCGAACAGAAACAGCGGGCCCTGGCTCATAAAGCGAAAACGCATGACGTACAGCGCGAAAACCACCAGCGTCATGATGACCGGCCAGCGCGATAAAAAGCCGATAATCAACACCATTTCAATACCGTTCAGCACCGCGCTGAAGATAAACTGCTTCGCCACATGGCGGTTAAATACTGGCACCAGCGACAGCAGCATGATCGGATAGACCACGAAAAAGACGCCGTACTGCACGTTATAAAAAGTTGAGACACTGAGCGCCAGTGTGCCCGCGACCACGATGCGCAGGGTCTGACGAAAATCATTAGCCGTGAAGGTAATGTTGTCATGTGGCGTAAACACGCGCGCCAGGGTGTTAATAGACATAGTGCAGCAGGCTCACCAGATGAATTTGCAGCCCGGAAAAGAAATGGGCAAACGGGCCTTCGCTATTGTAGAGCTGGACGGTGGCTCGCGCGCCGGTCGGCAACGGCTGCGCCAGTGGTTCATCCAGCGCCACATGGATGCGCATCCGCTGCGCGTCACGCACCCAGCGGTTCGACTGTTCTGGCTGGGAAAGCTGACCGTTAACCGCTTCCTGCCCGGCGAGGATACCGGCGTCGCTGCTGGTGACGTGGGCGGCGAAGACTTTACCTGGCATGGCATCGAACACCACCGCCGCATCGGTGCCAGGGCGGGTATGGCGCAGGCTTTTTTCACGGAAATCCGCCACGATATCTGTGTGAGCACTTACTAACGCCAGCAACGGCGTCCCTGCGGCGGCGTAAAGACCGGGACTGAGCTGGAGATTACTTACCGTGCCGTTATCCTCCGCACGAATTTGAGTCCAGCGCAAGTTAAGCTGCGCCTCCTCCAGCGCGTTACGGTATTTCTGCAGAGTCACGTTACGATTGTCGTCACGCTCGCCGCGCTCAATCGCCAGTTGATGAAGCGTGGCGTTAAGTGACGTCACCGACTGTTCGCTGCTCTGCCAGGTGGTACGCGCTTTATCCAGCTCCTGCTGCGACACGTTCTGGCTGGCGCTTAGCCGCTGGTAGCGCTGGAATGTCACCGCGTCGTTGCGAGCGGTCAGCTGCGCTGTTTTCAGGTTTGCCCGCGCGGCGGCAATCTGCGCGTCGAGCTGCTGATTGGTCAACTGAGCCTGATGCAGGGCAATTTGCGCAGCGTCAACACGATTACGAAACGGCGTCGGGTCCAGTTCGTAGAGCAGGTCGCCTTTCTTCACCGGGCTATTGTTGCGCACGTGTACCGCTGCCACATAGCCGGAAACACGCGCGGAAACCGGCGTCACGACGCGCATCACCGTTGAGTCCGGCGTCAGCGGTATCCAGATATCCGCCACGATAAAGTAGATGAACATCAGCAGGAAAGAGGCAATACTCACCCTTACCCAGCGGGCAAATTTTTGTTCAGGGGTCATTATGGTTTTGTCTTGTTATCTTCTTCGCGGATAGACCGCAAATTGCAGGCGATTTGATTTAATGTCGCGTTGAACATGTCTCTGTCCGGCGCGGGAATATCGTGCGTAACGCGTTCCTGAAACTGTTCAATAACCTGAGTCAGTTTTTCCAGTACCGCTTCTCCGTCAGGCGTCAGCACCAGCAGGCGTATCCGCTTATCGTAAGGCGATGTCTTACGCAGCAGATAGCCCTGTTTTTCCAGCAGCGTGAGGGTACGCATCAGCGGCGGCAGTTCGATGCCCTGCACTTCCGCCAGTTCAGTGATCGAAACGTTATTGCCCAGTTGATGCAGTTGCATAAGGACAGTCCAGCTTGACTGGGTCAGGCCGGTATCGAGCACCGCCCTGTCGATGACAGAGCGCCACTGGCGCACCACCATGGCCATTCGCATTCCCAGCGGACGGCGGGCGAACAGTTCGTCTTCGGTCATTGTGTCCCCTCTCGTTGCGCAGGATAAATTAATACTTATCAGAGTAAGTATCAAGAAACGAAGAGGTTAAGCGCATGGATTGCGAAAAGGAGAGAAGCCGGAGAACGATGCCAGGTCGCGACCGCGATGCCCGGTGGCGCTGCGCTTACCGGGCCTACAGAGTGGATAATTTTCAACTTCGGGGGCGGTAACTTCCTGTACGCTGACACCGCCTGCAACGCTCCCCCTCACCCCGGCCCTCTCCCTCAGGGAGAGGGAGAAAACCTATACCTCTGGCTCCGGCTGGCAGGAAAAAACCTCTCGTCGTCACTGTCGATGGCAATGACTCCCGTTGTCTAAAGTCTGCTCCCTCTCCCGATGGGAGGGGGAGAAAGCCCATACCTCTGGCTCCGGTAGTCGGGTCAAAACCACGCTTCCCGCAGACAGGAGAAAATCTACGTTTCCGGCTTTGGCCGTCGGGACGAAAACTTCTCGCGGCCGCTGTTGACGGCAATAACTCCCGTTGTCTGCAGACTGCTCCCTCTCCCTCAGGGAGAGGGAGAAAGCCCATACCTCTGGCTCCGGCTGGCAGGAAAAAACCTCTCGCGGCCACTGTCAATGGCAATAGCTACCGGTGTCTGCAGACTGCTCCCTCTCCCTCAGGGAGAGAGAGAAAGCCCATACCTCTGGCTCCGGCTGGCAGGAAAAAACCTCTCGCGGCCACTGTCAATGGCTATAACTCCCGTTGTCTGCAGACTGCTCCCTCTCCCTCAGGGAGAGGGCTGGGGTGAGGGGGGTACCCGGCACTACGCCAGACAAAACACCTTTACAGCCCCAGCGCCTTTTTCACCGCCGGTTCGGCTGGCTGGCCGTCGCGGCTGGTTACGCCGTTCAGCCACTGCCCCAGCAGTTCAGGCCGCTTCGCCAGCTCGGCGCGCGCGGCTTCGTTCACATCCTGTTTATCATCCAGCACACGGGTAATGACCGCGTTCTCAATCGCCACGTCAAACTTCAGCTGGCTGAAAAAGCGGTTGAGATTCGGGCAGTCGCTGGCGAAATCCTTACGCGTCACGGTATTCACCGTTGCGCTGCCGTAATTGGGGCCAAACCAGCTGTCACCACCGCTCAGATAGGTCAGCGGGAAACGGGTATTCATGGCGTGCGGCTCCCAGCCGAGAAACACGATCCACGCTTTACGACTCACCGCACGACTCACCTGCGCCAGCATCCCGCTCTCGCTCGACTCCACCAGGCTCCACTTCTCCAGCCCGAAATCATGCTTATCGAGCATCTTTTTAATATTCTGATTCGCCGGTGCCCCCGGCGCGATGCCGTAAATCTTATGCCCGAATTTATCAGCGTATTTTTGCAAATCGGCGAAATCCTTCACCCCTGCGTCAGAAACGTATTTCGGCACCGCGAGGGTAAACTTCGCGGCGGGCAGGTTTGCGCCCACCACTTTAATATCCTGCCCCGGATTAAATTTACCGATCACCGGCTCCTGCGCGGGCATCCAGTTGCCGAGAAAGACATCCAGCTGGCCGGACTTCAGCCCCTGAAAGGCCAGCGCCACCGACAGATTTTGTACCTTCTGCTGATACCCCAGCGCATTCAGCACCACGCCAGAAAGCGCGTTAGTGGCCGCAATATCGGTCCAGCCCGGATCGGACTGGTTCACCACCGCGCAGCGATCCGCTTCAGCGGCCGACGCGGTGAAGGGCGATACCGCCGCCGTTGCCAGCAACAGTAAAGGAGTCAGGTTTTTTGCTTTCATCATTGCTCTCCGACGCTATTTTTAATGGGACGCGGATAGCGGGCAAAAGCCTCCTGCTCATCCAGCGTCTGATGGTTACGAATAAAGCGCTGCGTCGCTGGCTTATGGGGCTGAAAATCCCACTGCGGGATCGCATCCCGGCCCGCCACGCGGGTCAAAAACAGCCGCTTTTGCTGGCTGGCGAGTACATCCTGATTCAGTTGCGGCAGATCCCAGCGCGAGGCGACGTCCTCAGCAAATACCTGAGCAATATCGTAATACTGCGGATCGGCGGCGAGATTACGCCGCTCATGCGGATCGTCCGATAAATTGAACAATTGTGGCGCTTCATGCCAGGCGAAAATATATTTCCACGGCCCGCGGCGGAGCATCACTTGCGGGCCAATTGCGCCTTCCGCCAGATACTCAACGCAGGCACCGTCCGGGCCAGGCTCTCCGCGCAGATGCGGCACGAGGCTGTGCCCGTCAAGCGGCGCAACCGCGCTGGCGCGGCGATCTTCCCCGCTCGCCAGCTCAACGAAGGTGGGCAATAAATCCACCAGCGACACGCTCTTTGCCACCCGACGCGGGGCAAAAAGATGCGGGTTATGCACGATTAACGGCACACGCACGGCGTTCTCGAAAAACGACATCTTGTACCACAGGCCGCGTTCGCCGAGCATTTCACCATGATCGGCAATCACGAATACCACCGTATTCTCCGCCAGCCCGGTCTCTTCGAGGGTGCTGAGGATCTCGCCAAAACAGTCGTCCACGTAGGCCAGCGCGCCATAATAGGCGTGACGCGCCCGGCGAATATGCTCGTCGGTCAATAGCCCGTCCTCCAGTTGATACATCGCGCGCAGTCTTGCCGAGTGCGGATCGTCGTCGACATCCTGCGCACCGATCTGCGGCAGATCGACCTCCGCGTCGCTGATCCGATCCAGATAACGTTTGGGGATCGCAAACGGATCGTGCGGATGGGTCAGCGACAGATGCAGCAGGAACGGCTGTTCGTCGGGGCGGCGGGCGGCGTCGTATAACCGCTGGCGCGCGAGGAACAGCGCTTCATCATCAAAATCAAGCTGGTTGGTGCGTACACACTCACCGGCTTCCAGCACCGAACTCATGTTGTGATACCAGTCGAGACGACGCTCAGGATGCTGCCAGTCCGGCGTCCAGCCAAAATCCGCCGGGTAGATATCGGTGGTCAGACGCTCGTCAAAACCGTGGAGCTGATCCGGACCGCAAAAGTGCATTTTGCCGGACAGCCAGGTGCGATAGCCCTGCTCGCGCAGGTAATGGCAAAATGTCGGAGAATCGGCATGAAACTCGGCAGCATTATCGTAAACCGCGTTACGCGAAATAAACTGCCCGGTCATTAGCGACGCACGCGAGGGTGCGCACAGCGGACTGTTGCAGTAGGCCGATTCAAAGACCACGCCTTCCCGTGCTAATTTATCAATATTGGGTGTCAGACTGACATTATTTCCATACGCTTTTAACGCACTCGCCGTTAACTGATCCGCCATAAGAATAACGATATTCGGTTTATTTATAAGCATCGTTCCGCCAAAGATAAAATTAATTCTGTAACCGTGTTATTTTTATCGCACGCGATTTTCGCGCTGTGAAGTCATTATTTTATTATCGTGGCATAAGGTGTATTTATGGCTGGAAAATTACAGCTCCCTCCGTTACAGGTTTTAGTCGTATTTGAAGCAGCGGCGCGCCACGGTAATTTTACCGCTGCTGGCAATGAATTGGGTCTTTCGCAACCGGCGGTCAGCCAGCGTATTCAGTTACTGGAAAGTCAGTTAGATGCGCCGCTGTTTGAGCGCCGTCACCGTGGCGTGCAGCTTACCGAGGCGGGTAACAGCCTGTATCACATCGTGCGCAGCAGCCTGAATGAGATCAGCGAACAGCTGGAGCGCACCCGCTATCAGCGCAGCGTGCTGCGCATCGACACCGACATGGGCTTCGCCAGCTACTGGCTGATGCCTCGCCTCAACGCCATCCAGGCGCTGATCCCCGGCGTCGAGGTACAGGTTTCGACCTCGCCCAACGACTACAATTTTCGCGACAGCAACGCCCCGCTCACCATCTGTTTTGGCGGCGGTCACTGGCCGGGAACCCAGAGCCAGCGCCTGTTTCCGGAGCACGTCGTCCCGGTGTGTAATCAACAGATTATGCAGCAGCTCGGCGATAATCCCGCGCCAGCGTCGCTGCTCGGCTTCCCGCTGCTGAAGCTGCCGGAGACCCGTCCGCAGCGCTGGCTGACCTGGGAAGACTGGTTCCGCCAGCAGCGGTTACAGGCCAGCAATGTCACCGCCTCACGTACCTTCAACGCCTACTCGCTGGTGATCCAGGCCGCGCTGGAAGGCCAGGGGATTGCGCTGGGCTGGCGACCACTGATCGCCCCGCTAATCGCCAGCCGCCAGTTATTTATCTGCGGCCCGGAAATGCGCAGCGAACGCGGCTATTTTTTAATTTCATCGGCCAGCAAACCTTTATCACCACAGCAGCAAAAAGTGAAATCGTGGCTGCTGGATGAAGCCTGGAATTTTCACTATTCCGACATCGCTTTGCCGAAATTGATATAACCTAAGCAATAAAAAGACTATTAAAAAACTGTAAAACGCTTTACCCCGGATACTTATTTTAAGGTAGGGTAGGTTTGCTCCCGTTAAATATGTGATTGCAATATGCCAAAACCAATAATTGAACTGCGCCATGTGAATAAATACTATTCAACGTCGGCACCCGGCTCCTTTTTTTCACGCCAGCAGGCAAAAGCCAGGGTGCAGGCGCTGGACAACATTAATCTGGAAATTTATCCCGGCGAGATTTTCGTGATTGTCGGTTTATCCGGCTCGGGCAAATCAACGCTCCTGCGCACCCTTAACCATCTGATCCCGCCTGAAGAGGGTGACGTGTTTTTTGAACAGCAGTCGCTGACATCACTAACCCCGGCCCGGCTGATCGCCCTGCGCCGTCAGCATATCGGCATGGTGTTTCAGTCTTTCGCTCTGTTTGACGAGCGCACGGTGCTGGACAACGTTGCCTTCGGGCTGGAAGTCGCTGGCGTGGAGAAAGCGGAGCGCCACCAGCGCGCCCGCCTCATGCTGGAGAAAGTCGGTCTCGCCGCCGTTGCCGACCAGCATCCGCACCAGCTTTCCGGCGGCATGCAGCAGCGCGTGGGACTCGCCCGGGCGCTGGTCGTCAATCCGTCCGTACTGCTGATGGACGAAGCGTTTTCAGCGCTGGACCCGATTATCCGTCGCGAGATGCAGTCCCTGCTACTGAACCTGCAGGCTGAGCATCAGCGCACGGTGGTATTCGTCACTCACGATATGGAAGAAGCGCTGCGCCTTGGCTCGCGCATCGCCATTATGGAGAAAGGCCAGCTTGTGCAGGTTGGCTCGCCGGAGGCGCTGATCAACGCCCCCGCCACGCCCTACGTGCGCCATTTCTTCGCAGGCGTTGACGTTTCCCGCTGGCAACTGGCGGAAAACTACGCCGATGTCTGGCCCACGCATTAAAAGAGGACGCGATGGCTTATCCCTTAGATTTCAGCCGTGAGATCGACCACGGCATTCAGGCGCTGCTGACCCATGCAGGCGGCTTTTTTGACGGCCTTGCGGCGGTGATTGACGGTTTTGCCGGTGGACTGGAGACGGTGATCAACTGGCTTAACCCGTGGGGACTGGTGGTGCTGACGGTGGCGCTGGGGCTCTGGCGCATTGGCAAAGGCTTTGCGATTTTTGCGCTGCTGGCGATGCTGTACATCATCTACAGCGGCTATAGCGATCACGCGGCGGTCACGCTGGCCCTCACCCTCTCATCCACCTTTTTCAGCCTGCTGCTTGGCATCCCGCTCGGCATCTGGAGCGCACGGCGCGCGGCGGTGGGCAGCGTGGTACGTACCCTGCTCGATTTTATGCAAACCATGCCCGCGTTTGTTTATCTGATCCCGGCGACGATCCTGTTCGGGCTGGGACGCCCGCCCGGCATTTTTGCGACAGTCCTGTTTTCCATGCCGCCGGTGGTCAGACTGACCGACCTCGGCATTCGCCAGGTCAACGCCGCGCGCCTTGAAGCCGGGCTGGCGTTTGGCTGTACGCCGCGACAGCTTCTGTGGAAAGTCCAGCTCCCCGCTGCGCAGCCGGCGATCATGGCCGGCGTAAACCAGACCATCATGATGGCAATGTCGATGGTGATCATCGCCTCAATGGTCGGCGCAGGCGGGCTGGGGAACGATATTCTCAGCAGTATTCAGCAACTGGATATTGGCCCCGGCCTGCAAAGCGGGATCGTGGTGGTGCTGATGGCGATCCTGCTCGACCGGCTCTCTGCCAGCCTCGCCCGCCGCCAGCATTAAGGAGCGCGCAAGGCCGCTCCTTTCGCCGATCGTGTGACCATTCCGAGTCGTCTCGCGGCTCAAAAGCCTGTAACCCTGCGGCAGTCCCGCGCAACCGCAGGGGTTACGATTTGCAAGGCGGCTTCAGACGTAGCGTTTACCCTTTTTACTGCTGGCGGGTTTCCCTTTGAACACCCACGGACCATCCATCGTCAGCACCACATTGTCGCCCTTGCGGGTCAGCCACGGCGTGTCTTCACTGCCTTCTTCCGAGGTGACGCCCGCCGGACGCAGGACGATACTGTCTTCGTCAATCTCGATCAGGCCAATTACGTAAGTGTAAATCCCTTCGTCATCCTCACCGTTATTGAAATCATATGCGCAGTCCACCACCTGTTCGCCGTACTCCATACGCATGGTCGGCTGTAAAGACGCCACCGACACCGCACCGTTGCTGACCGCAGAGTACACACTGCACACGATAGCCACTTTCCCGCCCATCAGACGTGAGATCGCCGGGTTAATTTCTACCGTTTCGGTTGCCGGTGCCGAGGCGCTGGCCGCGACCACATCGCCACTGTGGCGTATCCACGGATAAGCGTCAAACGCACCAGGATTATCCGGGGCACAAACCAGTGACATCTGACCATCCGGGCGCAGGATGCCGATCCGCAGGTCGAGATCGTCATTATCTTCGCCATCGCCATTGTCAATCCAGGTGGCGCTGACGCGGATGCTTTTCGGCGCGGCCGATCCTTTGATCAGCGACACTTTATGGTGGGCATCAGGTTTGGTGAGGGTGACTTTTTTCAGGCTGACTGGCGGCGTGGCCGGTGCTGGCGCTTCCACCTCAATGCCGTACAGATTACACAGCCCTTCAAGCCCGGAGTTAAACCCCTGCCACACCGCACGGGCTTTGTTTTCGCCGTTGCGCACGTATAACTCCAGCACGATGATGCCGGTTTCCGCACTGAAAGCGCCAGCCGTCAGCTCAAGCGTCTGGCTGCCCGCCACAATTTGCGCCTGCAAATCCCTGACGCTGGCAAACCCGCCTGCGCTACCGTCCTGGGTCAAGGTCACGGCAATTTTGACGATCTCTGCGGGCAAACGTGAGAGGTCAAAATCGATGCAGTGGCTTAAGGTGGTGCCGCTGGCAGCAGGTGCCACAAAGGTCGCGGCCCCTGACGCATGCTGCGGTGCATTGAAAAAGACCATGTCATTATCGTTGATCACTTTGCCGGAGGCGGTGACCAGGAAGGCCGTCAGGTTGACGTCGAGATCCGCGCTCGCGGTATGGCTCACGCGCACCTGCCCGCGCGCCTGAGATAATGCCGTGTTCTGGCCAGGTTGTAATGCCTGATTCATTAAGTCATCCTTTCCGTTGCGGTGAATTCATCCCCCGGTTTACCACAGCCGCTTAATGGAGGGAATCGACAATGTGCTGTCGCAGCCAGATATGCCCTGGATCGCGATGCACACGCTCATGCCACAACATCATCATCTCAAACCCGGCAATTTCCAGCGGCGGCTCAACAATTTTCAGCATGCGCGCCTGTTTTACCAGACGTTCAGGCAGCATTGCCACCATATCGGAGCGCGCCAGTGTCTCCAGCATGACTAAAAAATGCGGTACCGACAGCACCACCCGGCGCGACAATCCTTTGTTTGCCAGCGCCACATCGGTCGCCGCATGAAACCCGCCGCCGTCCGGGGAGACGATGACGTGCTCCATCTGGCAGAACTGTGCCAGGGTCGGCGGCCGTTTCAGGCCCGGATGATCGGCCCGTCCGGCCAGCACATAACGTTCGGTAAAAAGATGCCGCTGGTGCAGCGACAGCGGCGCACCTTCGCGAGTATGAAAAACCAGATCGACCTCCTGCTGCTCCGCCTGACGGACGATCTGATCCGGTCGCAGTTCCAGCACCGCCAGCCGGGTGCCGGGCGCAACGGTACGCAGTTCATTTAGGGCAGGCAAAATGATGGCCGAGGCCATGTAATCGGTGGCGACAATACGCCAGGTATTGACTGCCTGTGCCGGGTCGAACGCCTGAGCGGGCGCAATGGCACTTTCCAGCGCCTCCAGCGCCTGCCGCAGCGGCTCACGCAACGCTTCGGCTCTGGCGGTGGGCTGCATGCCACGCGGGCCGGGCAACAACAGCGGATCGGCAAAAGTATCCCGCAGCCGCGCCAGTTGTACGCTGACTGAAGGCTGTGACAAATTCAGCCGCCGCGCTGCACGGGTCACGTTGTGCTCGGTCAGCAACACGTCCAGCGTCAGCAGCAAATTCAGATCCAGGTTGCGAAAATTAATCATTACTATACCTGTAATATCAGTAATTAATTTCTACTATAGCGACCAGCGACCTACTATGCAGCGACTTTCTTATGACAGGTAACCCTTATGAATGTTCTTATTGTGTATGCCCATCCGGAACCGCGCTCGCTGAATGGATCGCTGAAAGACGTGGCGGTCGCGCATCTACAGCAGGCCGGGCATCAGGTACAGGTGTCCGATCTCTATGCGATGCAGTGGAAATCGCAGCTCGATCCGGCAGACAGCCTCGCGCCGGTTCAGGGCGATCGTTTTGATCCGTCGCTGGATTCAAAATACGCCTTTGAAAACGGCATGCAGCGCGAAGACATCGCCCGCGAGCAGGAGAAATTACGCTGGGCTGACACGGTCATCTTCCAGTTCCCGCTCTGGTGGTTTTCGATGCCCGCGATCCTCAAAGGCTGGTTCGATCGGGTCTACGCTTACGGCTTTGCCTACGGCGTCGGCGAGCATAACGATCGTCACTGGGGCGATCGCTACGGCGAAGGCACGATGGCCGGTAAACGCGCGATGCTGATCGTCACCACCGGCGGCTGGGAATCGCACTACAGCCCGCGCGGCATCAACGGCGCGATTGACGATATCCTCTTCCCCATTCAGCACGGCATGCTGCACTATCCGGGATTTGAGGTATTGCCACCGCTGGTGGTGTACCGCTGCGGAAAAATGGATCAGGCGCGCTTTGGGGAGCTGACCCGGCAGTTAACGCAGCGGCTGGATAACTTATGGCATACCGCGCCGCTGCCGTACCGCAAGCAGAACGGCGGGGATTATCTGATCCCGGATCTGACGCTGCGGGAAGGGCTGGCGGCGGGTGAATCGGGACTGGCGATCCATCAGCATAAGCGGGCGTAATACGCCGTTGTTCCCGGTGCTCTGCCAGCTCAGGAAAGCCTGGCTGACAGGGCATTCACTCCTCCCGTTTAAGGATCTTCTCCAGATAGTCCTCAAGCTGGTGCCGCCGCAGATATTCGCTTACGTCCTGCCTCCAGCCTTCGCCATCGCCCAGCACCGCGCGGCTGCTGGTGGCGGCGTGCAAATAGCGATTGTCGTAGAGATTAATCAGCGTCTGATTCATGGAATCAATATTGAATCCGGGTTTCTTGCGCTGCTGATGCTCCAGCGAACGCAGTATTCGCGCCTGCTTCTCAGGGTCCGGGGTAAAAACCTGTTCGTTAAGCTCGCTGATCACCAGGAAGTCGGGCGGGATACCCTCTTCCCTTGCTCCCTGAAACCGATAGTGCCCGTCGAGGATCACAAAGGACGCCAGCCCGGCGATATACCAGACGAGGACGGGCGGAAGTTGCCCCTCGCGGCATTTTTTGCGCCACCACTTCAGCCGCCCGGCATTGGTATCCACCGCGTAACGGCCCAGCAGTAAATTGCCGCCCCACCACCAGTCCACCATTTTCACTTTTTCCGGACGGGTGAGATCGGCCATGTCCTCAGCGTAAAGCATCCAGTCGCAGCCCATCTTGTCCGCGCTGGCAGGCGAGTGAAAATGCCAGTTCTCCGGGGTAAAGGGCTTTTTTAGCGAGTACGGCGCACGATCTTTGACCTGCGCCATCGGGCGCATCAACCAGCGACCTGCGGGGAGCAACGGCGAAGACGATTCCATTAACTGACGGGCAAAATAGCGGCACCATTCGCTGGTCCAGCTCACGCCACCTTTACGGAGAATGGCTTCGATATCCTGAGAAGTGACGGGCGGCAGCAGGTCTTGCTGGTCCGGGTGATCGGCGTTAAACACCAGCCAGACGCCGGAATAGTCTTTCAGCACCGTCGCCCAGAACAGCGTCTCGCCGCGCACCTGGAGCGCCATTCGCTGATGATGGCCACTCAGCATTTGCAGGGTATGCGCATTTTCGCTGTCACGGATGATCAGCTCAAGGCCCTGCCAGCGGTCGTTACGATCGAGGTAGTCTTTCCACCAGTAGTCAGGCATAGGGAATTCCGGTAAGAGAAATTTATCAAATAATCATCGTGGAAATAGAACCATCCCGTAAGGTAATAATAAAGCTACCAACAATTATGACTACACAAATTAAATATGCTGGAGTATTCTCATCATTTTAGTGATATTACGAATAATAATCAAAGAGCTAAGATGTCAACAATTCCTTTACCTACTGAAATCCTGCGCGCCTGGCAACGAATAGAGTTTTTCCAGCCCTATAAGCTTGATAAAAAAGAAAAGAGCCTGCTGATATCACTGGATAAACTTATAAAGCACGGTGATAAATTACTACCATGGCATTCAGAAGAATTACGCCAGCAATATGAGATCCCTCCGAAAGTGTCCTTTACGGTTCATATCGGGATTTTTGAAAACAATATTGCTGACGCAATAAGCTCACAGATATTTGGTCAATCAGACACAAATGAAGCTGAAGAGTGTGAACAGCGTCTGAACCATGAGGGGGCGACCTGCTTTGCAAAAGTGCAGCTCAATGCTGAAGGCGCGCCTGCGATACAGAAGCTGTCCGTAAGCTCCCTGCCCTGGGCGCTGGGCCACCTGCAAAAACAGCGCTTTGAAAAACTACACTCAGCTGTTTTTGAGGCAGATTGCCAGTATCTTGCCGACGAGCTTGAGAACTTCGGCGCTACCCTGAAACCAGTGCGAGAAAACGGTCCCGGCGTGTTACACGCCAGCGATATTTTGACCCTGTTAACGACGCATCTGGTTTCGTGGGCTGACTTTACGCCGGACTGGCAATATGCCCTGCAAATTGACTGGTTTGAGAGCAACGGCAATGATTTACAGGCCGCTCAGGCAGACGACAATGACGCTGAAGAAGAGCTGAGCGAAAGTGAAAAAAGTCTGGCACTTCCTATTCTGAACAGCTTCTTTTTTGAAGATATTGAAAATGCAATCATCGCGTTGCAGAACCATCCTTCTAATACGCTTAACGCTTACCTCTCGCAGGGCGCAACAAGAAAACCGGATTTATATTCTCAGGCCGGCATGCCCGCGCTTATTGAAAAATTACACCCCGTCAACATGCCGCTGGGTCGCTGGCCTTCTGAGCCCGAACATCCTATGTCATTAATGCAGCAATTCGCGATTAATACCGCCATTGATGAACTTTCTGAAGGCGGAATATTGTCGGTTAATGGCCCACCGGGAACCGGAAAAACCACGCTATTACGCGACCTGATTGCCCATAATATTGTTGAACGCGCGACAGTGCTTTCCGCTTTTAATAAGGTGGACGATACGCTGGACAGCGACGGTTTCATCGTTCCCTCACTTACCGGCTTTGAAATGATTGTGGCCTCCTCCAATAACGCCGCAGTAGAAAATATTTCTAAAGAGCTTCCGCAATTAAAATCGCTGGCGAAAGAATTTCGCCTGCTGGATTATCTGGCCCCAGTGGCCAACCAGATAGCCGCTAAAGCGCGCCCCAAAAGTGAAATCAAACGCGGGAAAAATGGCGAAGGGAAAGAGCGTAACTATCATCTGTTTAGTCCACTAAATGAGGATAAACAGTGCTGGGGCCTGATTTCAGCGGCGCTGGGTAAAAAAGACAATCGCAAAAAATTTGCCCAACGCTTATGCATGGATGAGCATTTCTTACGTAAAACCCCGGCGGAAACATCCCGCTCTGACGATGAAAATTTTCTCAGCCTATGGCGCTGGCGAGCCTGCCATGATCCCATTACGTTTTCCGCCGCGAAACAGTGCTTTGTTGAGTGCCTGAAGCAGACGCAAGACCTGCAAAATCAGCTAGTCACGTATGCCGATTTACTGGCTAAAAAACCCGATAATGTTGCGAACCTTCAGGAAAAACTCAAAAAAGCGCAGGCACTGCATGATGAACTTACGGAAAAGTTAAAGCAGGCGGAGCTGGAAAAAGAAATCGGCGAAAAACAGGTTCAGCATGTTACGCAGCAGCAGAAAATGGTGGAAAGCGAAGCACCGGGCTTCTTTAGCCGTTTATTTGACCGGCAGAAGGTGCATGCCCATCAGCAGGCATTGCGGGAAGTTCAACAACACCTGCTCACGCTTACCGCGCAGATGACGCAAAAAACGCAGGCTGTCGCCAGCCAGCGTAAACAGTGTACTGAAGCCGCGTTAACAATAAAAACGATCGGGCAAGAGATTGACGGCGTAGTAAAACAGCAGCAGCTAAATAAGCAACGTCTCGCCGCGCTGGAAAAACAATTTCCGGAGATTACCCTGCCTGACCGTGAACGCCCGATCGACGATCCGGACCTGCAACGCACGGCATTCTGGCAAAATGCACAGATCAACCGTCAGCGCTCCAGATTATTTATGGCGGCGATGGATCTGCATCAGGCGTGGCTTTATGAAGCGATGGGCATTGGACGATTTGGGAAAAAGCTGCGCCAGCTTAGCGATTTTATGAGTAATCCGCACGCAGAAGCTGCCCCCTTACGTCAATGGCAAACGCTATCCATGTTCGTTCCTGTACTCTCCACCACTTTTGCCTCCGTGGGCCGTATGCTGAGCGGCGTGAAAGGAGAAGAGATTGGCTGGCTGATGATTGATGAAGCAGGCCAGGCCTCACCGCAGCAGGCCGTCGGTGCGATATGGCGCGCTAAGCGCGTACTGATCGTTGGCGATCCACTACAAATAGAACCGGTATTTACGACATCGCCCCCGCTGGTAAAACGTCTGTGTGAAGATGTTTTGCAGGAACATGCTGAAGACTGGAACCCGGGACTGCTGTCGGTTCAACAAGTGGCTGACCGCAATAATCACTGGGGCTGCGAATTAGAGGTAATGAATATCCCGATCTGGATTGGCATACCGCTATGGGTTCACCGCCGTTGTATTGAGCCGATGTTCAGTCTGGCAAATAAAATGGCGTACAACAGCCGCATGATCCATGGTTTTAATACCGACGAAATTGTCAGCCGCTCCGTCAATAACGTTATTGAAAATCACTGGCTGGTTTCAAAAGGTGGCGTGGGCGAAAAACAGTATCGCGAAAGCCATGGTCAGGATCTGCTGACTTTGCTCGATCGCCTGCTGGCAGAACAGGTTGAGC
Source organism: Superficieibacter electus (assembly GCF_002915575.1). Classification (GTDB taxonomy): domain Bacteria; phylum Pseudomonadota; class Gammaproteobacteria; order Enterobacterales; family Enterobacteriaceae; genus Superficieibacter; species Superficieibacter electus. The sequence goes on along the minus strand of NZ_PQGD01000008.1, from coordinate 168,047 downwards.
TGCAGTCGATTTACATCATCACCCCGTTTAAAGCCGTGAAATCAGCGCTGGCAGAACAGCTCGCATACCGCAGTTTAAAGGTCTGGCAACAGTACAGTCCGCAGCTTAAACGCAAAGACATTAATGAATGGCAAAAAAATTGTGTTGGCACCGTGCATACTTTTCAGGGCAAAGAGAATGACATTGTTATTTTCGTTCTGGGCTGTGATGAACAGGATAACGGCGGCGCAAAATGGGCTTCCAGTAAGCCCAATCTTTTAAACGTGGCGCTGACGCGGGCGAAAAAACATATTTTTGTGATTGGCGATCCGGCGGTATGGCAAACCTTGCCGGGCTTTGAGAGTGTGGCGAAAGTGTTGCCGGAGAAACGGGCTGCGGACATGATTACCACACCTGAAAATACTGATTTGATGTTTTAATGACAGAGCCTGGTGTATTTCGCTGAGTTGACGGGAAGCGGATGAGCGAGGCATTCATACGCCTGATTTCGCGCTGGCGTGTCGACTGGCGGAGGTGCTGAAGGTCCCAGCCAGCTACTTTTACACGGTAGAGGATGATTTGGCGGAGGTGGTGATGGGATGGCTGGGGGAGTGAGTTTTAGCCATTAACCGCCATCAGCGCGCGTCAATTTCGTAGTTTTAACCTGCGATAATATCTCTGCGCTTTCCGGCTCAGAAAGCTTTTCCCGGCTAAGCGTTAATTCAGCCAGCTTATCATCCAGGATATAATTTAAACCATGCAGGCGAATAACAAAATTTACTGCCGACCGCATCGTCAATTAACAGGCAATAAGAATAATTCAACGCAAATGTGCAATCGCTTCAGGTGTACCCTCAAAAATAAACGGATTGAGGAACATTCGTCCCCATAAGAAGTTACGATCCACTTCGCTCAATGAAGCCTCACGACACACCTCTTCCCAGTTCGTGTGAATCGTCCTGATACAGTGTGTGATAACGTCAATAGCGTCCTTTTCACTCAGCAAAAATTTAGCTGCCGCCGACAAACAAACCGCAAGATTACTCATTCGGTTTTCACCAATAATCAGCATTGCCTGTGTTGCTTCATTACCAGAACGGCTCTGGGGACAAATATCATAAGCCGGTGTCAGGCGCAGTTCTTTGCCATCCCAGAATGCTGCATGGTTTCTGGCGTGGTCGTCAGTATTACCGCAAATAATATTAAAAACCAGACGCCCGAACAGCTCCCGTAATGTCTCTTTAGGTGCATCAAAGCGCTGGCGAATAATATCCGTCAGGTCCTCGTAACTCGCATATCTTGCCATCATTTCATCAAGACCGAAAATGGTCAGCGCAGAAACCATCAGGCGGCGCTGCCATCCTGCATGGTGTCGTATACGATCAAAGCGTTCAATAAGTATGACGTCTTTACCTGCTGTATGGCGAAGAAGAACAGGTGCAACATTTAACCCGGCACAGGCAGCCAGCCGCATAGCGATATATTCGGTTTTAACAACGTTATAGGTATCTGTGGAGGAGGAGAATTTTGCAATAAATTTATGCTTCCCGGACACTATCATCGCTTTTGGTCGCGCGCCGCCTAATGAACTACCGTGGAAGAGTGCCTGCTCCAGCTCCGGAGTTAGCGGCACACCACGTTCAACCATTGATGCTGCCTGCATTAATTCCTCAAGAGATGCGCTTTGGGACTCACGCGATACATATTCCGTTGCGGATCGCTGGAAGTCGAGTCCCCCAATTCTGTCTGAGCCAGACTCAAGCAAATAAGTCAGTTCGTCCAGTCTGTCAGGGTCAGCATCTTTGCCCTGCGCTCCCATCAGCCGGTTCAGAATAACACGACGCCCCCAGGCATCCGGAGCAGCATCACGCAATGCACTCGCCTGCTTTAGGCCTGCCGCGGGAAAAATCGCGCCCTGGACTAGTGGGAGTTCCGGCTCATAGACAGGGATTGCATCTTTCCGCTGCAGGTAACTGCGCCCATAGTTGAAGATGAATCGGTCATCATCACGAGTTAGCGCACCTGCGACAACGGGTTGAAGTGCACCAGGCAACCAAATCCATACATATGCCCGGTCGGGACTGTTATCAGAAATCATCGTTTACCACCTTTTTGGAGTGATACACCGAGCGTGGCATTAGTGATAGCGTTTTCTCTGCGTTCGCGGTATGTAACGTCATTGATACCTGGTCAGGCGTAAAAAGTGGAACACCAACAATGGTTGCCAGTTCAAATACCGCGCCAATGGCGCATCCCATGTCCCCTTCTTCAGCGCGGTAAATGAGTCCACGGGATACACCTGCACGTTCAGCCAGTTCTTCAACAGTCAGTTTACGTTCAATACGCGCAGTACGAATCATCAGCCCCAGCAGTCGCGCCGCATCACGACTGTAGCGGGAATAGGTCCGGGTGGATGTTTTCGCCATTACACACCTCATTGTTCCATAAACAGAGCATCTTAGGTGAGTATATCCTTTTTATAGAACAACCAAAATTATTTACTTCGATGGCTATTTGGATTTGTTCCATAAACAGACCTTTACGGCACCCTGCGCTCCATTAATGGAACATAATAGTCTCGCGTTCTTGATGCCAGCGATGGTGTGGCGCAACTGACATAACCGTTTTACGCCACTGACGCGACGCGCCAGTGGCTGATAACAATTAATGTTTCATCACGTCTTCAATAAACCTCACGCCTTCCGGTGTCCGTATCCAGCGCGGCGCGCGTAAGCCGTCGCTGAAGAAATACACCAGCTCATACAGCAACCCGGTTAATGCCTTTTCCACCTGCCCAGAGACGCCGCCCGCCAGCAGGATCTGCGTCAACGCATGACAGTATTCACATAATAGTTCCGGGTCCGGCGTAAATTCAGGTTGCTGTTCCGGGAGCGTATCGGTAGTCAGGCTTTCTTGCAGATGCGGCGGGATCGGATCGTACAGTCCCGGGCGCAGCAAATCGAGACATGCGGCAAGTCGACCGCAAAATGCCATGCGCAGCGAAGGAACGGCGTTTTCCAGTAATCCAGTTGCCAGGTTTTCGCAGTGCTCAGCGAGTACGGTGAAATCCGTGCTGGCATCGAAAGAAGCGGAAAGTGACGGGTGAGTCTGAGTGGGGATCGTAGCCATAAGGCAGCCTCCTGTAACGGTAAATTATTCCGCCACTGGAGAGGCTAATCTCACGGGTGGCGGAGCCTGACGGGGTTAGCCTTACCGGCGTTACAGGAAACCGGCGCGTCTTGCGACGCCCCCGCCCGGTCCGCCATTGACGTGTGACCGAACGCACGACACAAAAAAAGACGCGGGCGCGTCGTGTATCGCCTGTAACTGATTTCAGGAGGCTAATCCCGACGCCTGATTTTGCAGGCGTGGAGGTACGATACTGCGATTGAGGGGTGAGTGCAAGGGGGATAGTAGGGATGTGGAAGGGGGAGAGCAGAACTGGGGGAGTGGCTATTTGTCTGCGTGTCATCAGGTAAACACGCGGACGAAAACCTAAGGCCGCCGCTGCTGAATATCGACCTTGATACCATCAAATATGACACCACGCGCTCGAAGCAATGTGGGATGTCGGTGCCGCAACCGCCGATAATGGCTATCAGCCGATTATAAACTTGCTGGGCGGCAAAACCGCTGCCGTTCCGGTCTGGTGGTACTTTATTCATGTGATCAGCAAAGGGATTACCGGCGCAACGGTGGCTACCCTGCCCTGTCAGCCAGATCTACGCCAGATCCGCTTTGAGGTGCAGCCCCCCCGAATCAAGGATCCAGCTCTGGCTCAGGAACTGCGGGATTTCGTTGAGGAGTGTTACTCCCCTTCCCGTTCCCGTCTGAAATTCCGCGCCGGGGAGCTGGACGATGACACCAGTGACGATACGGCTTGGGGGGGAGCACCTTATTTTCTCAACACGGCTGGTTACTACGATACCGACCATGCGCTTTCACCACATAGCGCCTGGCCGTACAGTGCATCACGAGACGCCGGGCTGGCCGATACGGGCTCAGGCTGCTACCCCACCTGCAAACAGTGGTGGGCCGACGACACCGTTGGATTGAAGGCCCGACTCATGCAACTCTCGGCTCCGGATATCTGGACAGCGTTTAAAAAGATCGGTCAGTCCCAGGCCGTTTATGAAGAGGCCGTGCTGCGTTCGCTGGTCAGCGAGCGCAATAGGACGGGCGCGTTTACCTTGGCTATGGCGGCAATGTTGACGGCACGCTCACCAACGCCGCCACGCGGCTAGCATCCACTGCCGGAAATATAATCGGCAGCGCCGTGGCGTTCCCGGCATTTGACAGCGTGCGCCAGGCGCTACCGATGGTGCAGGCGTTGCTGCAAATGGCGCTGGTGATCTACATTCCATTGGTCACGCTGTGCTCGGCGTGGGACGTGAAGGCAGTGATGACGCTGACGTTTGTGCAGTTCGCGATGTTTTTTATGACGTTCTGGTGGGAGCTGGCAAGGTGGCTAGATAGCTGGCTGCTGGATGTGCTCTACAACAGCAATACTCACAGTAGCTGGAATCTGGCCGGAATCCAGAATACGCAGGATGACGTGATTATTAATCTGGTGATGGGGTCGATTTTTCTGGTGCTGCCAACGTTCTGGCTGGGAGCAATGACATGGGCTGGGGTAAGGGCTGGCGTGGCGGTGAATGGAGCGCTGGCGGGCGGGGTTAAGGTGGCGCAAGATAGTGGGGGGAAGGCTGGGGGGCGGTTGTTCTAATACATCTTAATTTTATACAATATATTAAGAAAATATAAAGACACATTGAATTAATTAACTCTTAGTTGTTATATAAAATTCAAAACACCCACACCTAGAACAAAATATTGAAATTTATTAACCATGCACTCAAGGAGAATAAAACTTAAAAGGTTACCCCTCAGCAAAGATTAATTCATACTAAAATTAGAAGTTGTTTTTATATTCAATCAACACATTAACCTTAGTTAAATATATATAAAGGGTAGAGAACTCTCTCTACCCTAGCAGAATAAAATTTAACTTTGATGTTGTATTATAATTGAACAAGCCAATCGCCTCGGTATCCACACCGCAACGACAGGAACATTGCTGATAATTATTTTATCGCCTTGTTTTAAATCAATAAAATGTATTTGAACACTCACTCGTTCATTATCTTTAATTGAGGAATCGCCAGGATATATTTCTCCACGTCTAGCGTGTGTTGCAGGATAAGCACCTTGGAATAAATAAGAATCTACATTACGAACCCTTTTCTCATTTGGACTCATTCTATAAACAATACAACTCTCTGTCGAATCCCTTTCAATTGCCTTTGCTAAATGCAATAATAAAGCCGTATTATTCTGAGAATTAGAATTTCCAGTAACTCTTATTTTTACAAGTAAATTTTCGAACAAATCGCTTACAAGAACATTATCACAAACATAATGTTTCTGAGTTTCTGTACGGTCTACATGTCCCTCATCACAACGCATGGATAGACGGTTCAAAAATTCTGATACTGTATTTTTGTTTTCAATGACTACAGCTTCTGAAGGATATGTTATTTTCGGGACAACCCATTTGTCAGAAAATTTAGTATGCATGTAATCAAATGCAAGAACACTATCCCTACAAGGTTTCAAATCAAGATCTAATAAGAATGCCCGTTTCCAAGAATTTAATGACTTATTACTTACTTCAATTTCCTTAAGTTGTCTCCTAATATCTTCTTCATGCGTAACATAATTTCTAAAGGCATCAAGTGTACTTTGTTCTAAATAAACCCTACAAAACCCCAAATAGCTTTTTTTATATCCAAAGAACCTTGCCCGCTGCTGTATAGTGTCAGCGTTACCGACACCAATACCTCTAGGCATATATGTTACAGTCAGTCCTTCAACTGTAAATCCTCGGTCAACCGCAATTCCGCCGACCAAAATCCATCCATATTTATGTTGCCAGTCTATCGCCGGTGTTTTATTAGTTCTTGCATTAACTTCAACTATCTGAGTACTTTTAAATGCAATGCTAAAAGAATTTATAATCTTATCAAATGATGGTAGCGCTGCTGTTGTATTTAACTGATCATAAGATTCTCTAAATTCGCTTAGGAGATCTATCTTATCCGGATCATCATCACGTAACGCTAAACACCTGTGCCATTCATCGAATATACTTCTAACCCAGCCATAATACTCTTTATGCTGAGAAGTCAGATGGGAAGGATGCACAAGCATTGAGCGGTTACCGGTATTACCTGACTCACTAATGCCTACAGTTACTCCAACCATGAATATACGTAGGGCATCTAGCAATGATGAAGGAGGATGGCTTAAAGGATTATCTTTCGTCGGAACTTCACTTGGTGGAATAATATTAATATATGCAGAGTTCGACCCAAAAAAATCACGACCACCAACATAAGCATCGCCTGGTTCTAATACTTTCACAAAATTAGGCGATAAGGAATCTATAATACTTATAAGAAGAGGTGCTTGAGGCGTAGCTGTATATTGTAAATAGGTGTGATTTGGCAAAGCTTTTCTTAGTCTCATTAAGCAACCATATGTTGCACTCTCTTCTCCCTGAGAAACTCCAGTATTTAGACTAACCTGATCTGCCTCATCATCAATAATAAGAACCGATGTTCCATTCAAATCTAAAGCTTCAAGTATTTCAGCTAACTTATTGATTCTTTTGTGATTTTTAAGGACAGTAATAAGGATTGTTTGTTTATATATATCCTCAGTAGACGAATCTTTTGATATGGATAACGTACTACGGATGACCTGCCCAGCAGTATCATAAGAGGACGGATTTTCTAGTTGTACCCATCTCCGGCCCCGTTTTGAATCATTTAGCCCCAAATCTTTTTTTAATCGACTCGAGGATTGTGCAAGTAGAGGATTTGATGTCCCTGCAACAACAATTACTATATGAAAACCGTTATCCCTTGCAAGCGCAACAACAGTCTCAAAGGACATGGTCTTGCCACTTTGCACATAGCCAACAATAAGACCAGTTTCTTGCCCATTTTCTATTTCAGGAGAAACTCCGCGGGATAATATTGTAATAGCATCTTCTAGTAATTTTTCTTTAGCGCCATCCGGCATACCACTCTGTTCTAAAAAGGCTTCAGTTTCTTTACCCTTTTCAGGAGACCAATTCATTCCGTTATTAATGAAATCATTTCTAGTTTCTAAGCTCATTTATGTTTACCTATTCGAAAATACATCTCGTAAGATATCATTCATGTTTCGCCTGACTGTTCCGGCTTTACTGACACCTGAGTCCCTAGCCAATACTTCAGCTATAGCAAGAGCAGCCCCCACGCGAAACATAATTTCAGAAACATCTCCATCCTTTTGAGCGAACTGAATCATTAGAGGATGAGACATCGACATCTGAATATGTAACTGTCGACATGTATCACCTATCCTCCCTGTATCACTCAATGCTAACCACTCACTATTAGAAACATCGTTCGATATTTCAATACATACAGACCAATTCTGATCACGAAACGAAATATCAAAAGTTCGTTTCATTAGCTGAGCCTGATATTCAGTATGTTCGACAGGAGTATCAACTAGCGCAGAGTCAAGTATACTAGGAATTATCAACGGCAAATGATTCCTCAGTTCATCCACTGAGCTATCAACAGCGTGTCCAACAAGTGATATTAGCCTATTATCATTCCCTCTAACTCTATGCCCTTCCGCCTGACGTAATAAAGGCATATCATCGCTATCTAAATTATCGCGTAACAATTTTAGAAAAGTTTGCTCTAACTCTCCCCATCTAAAGCCGTCTTTTGTATGGCTAACTTCAACCCCATTAATATATAGCTCGCCAAACACACGCTGATATTTATAACTATTCGAATTACCAAAAATATAGGCGGGACGATAGGTTTCATCGGCGCTTCCTTGAATAACCCTACCTCGTCTGAAAAGCGAGAATCCGGCTTCACTAGTATTACCCACAGCACGTATAGCAGCAAAACCATTTACGGAAATATTATCACCAAACTTAAAGTCAATATCTTTTCGCCAAATAAGAGGCTCTCCCTCTTTATCCTTAAAATAGGGGGCGTTAAGTATTTTGGGATCTTGATAACTTAATACCTCCCCATTAACCTTCAGTATTAAAAGCCCCTTCCTAATATAGCATCTATAGATACTAGCTAGATGGCTTTTTATTTTATGGATAGTTCGTTTAACTGGAACATGAAAAACATCATTTAAAATAACCTCCGTAAAATGTTGTTCTTCACTACCTTGAGTTTCTTTTATTGATAGTTCATATGACTCATCCGCAATCATATTTTCAATATCAAAGTACACTGTTCTTATTATTGGTTCACCAATCACAGATGTACGAACCTCCCATTTAGGAGAAAACCAACAAGCTGCACTTTTCATACCCATACCAAATTCGGATAGACCAGTATTATCTGGAGGGATTGATGCAGGTTTAAAAGCTCTTGGAAAATCCTCTAAAGGAATCCCAAAAGCGTCATCTTTAATTGATATTCGGGCAGGTTCAGTTGAGTCTATATTTATTTCTATAGTTACTTTTTTTAAAGAACTCGTTGCCGATTTTGCTAAGAAGCTCTGCAATGCATTGTCTACAAATTCCCCCAAAGCAAACCAAGGTTTATAGTTGAGGTGCCGCAAAACGGCTAATATACTTACTCCTGGACGAATATCAACCTTTGAAAGCGCCACAATTATCTCCTTAAAGCACTCTTAATTATAGGAAATGCATCTATCTTCTAAAAAATTCAAATGATTGTTATAGCTTTCATCAAGTGAGGTACTTAATAACGCGTTGGCTACCCATTCGACAACTTTTGAGTTGACCGCATTACCTAAAGCTTGGAAGGCTTGGGTTGGACTTTCAGGGAGCTTGTTTAATTCATCAAGACACTGGAGCTTAGCACACTCATGAGGTGTCATATAACGCCTTTGCCAAGCAATAATTGGGACTTGGGTATCAGTCATGGCAATTAAGCTTGGAGCAGTGGTTCTTCTCTTAACTCTCACTCCAGAGGCTCTAAACTGTAGAACATAGTTCCAAATATTCCTCTCTTCACCATGAACATTCCATTCAAGTTTTTGAAGGCTTGACGGGAACCTTAAAATATCGGGTAACCATTCATCTATCCAGTTTTTATTATCGTTATAAAACTTTCTATTTTGTCTAATAAAATTCTTTTTCCACTTTGGAAATTCAAATTCTTCTGTTCGAGCATGACTTGGCAATGCCATCCAACGATCTTCCATACTTCTTCGAAGGCCAATTTTACAACCATGGCTCGCCCTGAAGCCTTTTAACCCATTAATTCCTAAACGCATTTTTCTCGCATAAGGAGTTTCATTTTCAAAAGGATAGGTTGCCCCCCACTCCATCGACCACAATGGGAAGGAAGGAATTTCAATATCAGGAGGACAGAGTTCTAAAAATTTACTCCAAACATTTAAACAATCGATAACTTGAGGAGAAAGTGATTTCGCATCAATCGGATTATTGTCCAAAATACTATCTATCGAGGTTTCGATATTCAGAGCTTCGGGCCATTTAAAATCGTCAAGCGGCAACAATGAGCCAACTATATATATTCGTTCACGAATTTGGGGAATACCGAAATGATGCGGTGAAAGTTTTGTCGCATCAATATTATAGCCAAGTCCATCTTTGCCAAGCAATTGTTGGATCTTTATCCACGTTTTTCCATCATCATGTTTCAACAGGTTAGGGACATTTTCAAGAATGAAAAATTTAGGCTTCTTATGCTTTAAAATTTCGACTACGTTGAAAAATAATCCTCCTTGTTTTGTACACTCGAACCCTAATTGTTCACCAGCCTTTGAAAAAGGCTGGCATGGAAACCCAGCTGTTAAGACATCATGATCAGGGATTATATCAAGTGGTATTTTAGTTATATCGCCAAGAGGTCGAATACCAAAATTATCCTCATATAAGTTCTGGAGAGGCTCTTTCCACTCGACTGCAAAACGACAAACCCCACCTAATCGTTTCAGTGCCAAATGAAAACCTCCCAGACCAGCAAACAAGTCAATGAAAGTAAACGTTTTTTTATTTTCCATTCAAGCACTCTCTACAAACATAAATTAGGTGATGTTTATTCAAACACATCAACAACTGTATATAAACACATATTTACAATATCAGGGATGCTTTGTCTTTAGCATCAAAGAAATTGGAAATAATTTCACTAGTAAAATATCTAATACTTTGAATTGTATAACAGCTAACCCGTTTTCACTACAGGCTCTGACGCGCTTTTAGCAACATTAGCTTAAAATCATTAGGAATGGTTTCTCTGAATTCATTCATAACCAGAGCCTTCTGATTATCCTCTTACCCGGAGGGACTAGTCTTTTCATCCCTACAGCCCCTAGCTGTCAGCGTTCAGCCCTGATTAATCCTTCAACCCCCCTGCTAAGCGGTGTTTCTCTGCTTCGCTACCAGAGGAACGTGGTATTGGCTTTCTCTCACCTTGAGCCAAGGCTCTTACCATTACCTTTCTCGTCAAAAGCCTAAGGAATGGCAAGGATACCTCACTCGATTATCTATACTGATGTTACGATACACAATTAGCCATTCCCATAAATTACGTACACTTACCTTTCTGAGTTATCAGTACAAAGGGTCAATTCCTCTCTCATGAACATGACGTGCAGCAATTGAATTTCACCGCTTTTGCGAGCATGATCGCAATAACATCAGCCTGTTACCCGGTTCATTCCTATGACATAACTCGAAACACTGCGATCGGCTATCTCTAACTTCTCTGTATGGCGTCAGGGTGATGTATGCGCTCCGCATAAGCCGTTGTTGCTGTTGTATGTGCTGTCGCAGTACAAAGCAGGCCACCCGCGCCTGTTCAACTACGCTCTGGAGATCCACGAACCACTAACTCGTCTGCTAAAAGAGTTTGGTCCCAAGCGGCGCACTGACTATCCCAATATGCCTTTCTGGCGACTCAGAACTGACGGCTTTTGGGAAATTGCCAATGCAGAAGGTTGTAAACCCCGTAAAGGCAACACCCAACCGACCAAGAAAGAGCTGATTGATAACCAAGTAGCGGGTGGCTTTGATGAAACCGCTTATCAACAGTTACTTGCACACCCTGAAGTAATCGACCAGTTGGCCCAGCAGATCCTGATAGATCGCTTCCCCGAAAGTATTCAGAGGATCCTCGCGAATCAACTAGGCTTGGATTTTATTGACCGCTCAAAGAACCGTGATCCGCGCTTCAGAGATATCGTGCTCCGGGCTTACCACTCCCGATGTGCTTTCTGTGGTTACGACCTCCGGCTGGATGGTGCGCTGGTTGGTATTCAAGCAGCCCATATCCACTGGAAAACCTATGGCGGGCCGTGTGTGGTAAACAACGGTCTGGCGCTCTGTTCGCTGCACCATGATGCTTTTGATATGGGCGCATTCGGGCTGGATGAGAATCTGACTATCCACATCTCTGGCGGCGTCAGCCGTAGCCCGGTGGGTGGATAACCTGTTCTGGCAACGGAACGGCCAGCAGTTGCATCTTCCTCATGACACATCACTGTGGCCCACTGAACAATATGTCGGCTGGCATCGTAAGCTGATCTTCAAAGCCTGAGATCGTGAGCTTCGCAGGTATCATCGAGTGCCCAATATGCTTTATCCCCTAAAGAGGATAAATCACACACCAGACTAGCTCTTGATTATTATTAATCCCGTATTAATCTGTACGAAGTTCAACCCGCAACCAGAGCCTTCAGGTTGCCTCCTTCCCGGTGAGACTCGCCTTTTCGTCCGCTCCGTATCATCCTCGCGGACAGCGCTTAGCGCCTGATACATCCTCTGCCCCACCATGCAGGGAATCCCTCCCTGCCGGGCGGTGTTTCTCTGCTTTCATCACTGGAGAAATACTATGCCTACTTCATCTTGCACTGAAGCAAAATCCTTATCGTTGTCTGTCTCATCTGAAGCCTGGGAAAAGGTAGCCAGTTTTCCACCCGATCCCTCTCAGGAAGACGACCGTCTCGAAAACCTGATTGTCGCCACCATGCTGACATTCAAAAGTGCGGGCCCAGACCGTAAGAGCATTAATTTCGGTCTGTACTGTTTGCCCTCTGACGGCAGCAGCAATGTACCGCTGATGACGCCGCTGCGCTTAACGCTTGAAGGTAACCACCTGTAGGTTACTGCCCTTCATACCAGCTGATTCCCTCAGTATCCTTTACTCCCTGTGCCGGGTAACTCCCTGTGCCGGGTGACTCCCGACCGAGAGCGCTGTACCCGGCTTCTTTATCATGAAGTTACGCTTATGAATAGAAGCAACGATCTTTCCCAGAAAGTCACCGATGAAATTATCGCCGCGCTGGAGAAAGGCGTGATCCCCTAGGTTCGCCCGTGGCGGGAAGGGGAACTGGTGATGCCGATGAATGCCCTGTCCGGACGGTTTTATCACGGCATCAATATTCCTCTGCTCTGGAACAGCGCTGAGCGGCAGGGATATGAAAGCGATCGCTGGCTGACCTTCACATAAATTCGCAATGCGGGCGGTAACATCCGCAAAGGCGAACGATCTACACTGGCCGTGCTTTATCTGCCCCAGCAGCGCGAGGTAGTGGACAGCAACGGGAACACGGTTCTTGATGCTGATGGTAACCCCAAAGTGACGTCTTACGCTTTAATACGCGAGTTCCGGCTGTTCAACATTCAGCAATGTGAAGGACTGCCGGAAGCGTTCTCACAACCTGTCGGAATGGTTGATGATCCTATCGCCGCCGCTGAGCAGATTGCCTGGCAAAGCGCGGTAGTGATCACTCACCGATGCCAGAACCTGGCGTATTACTCGCCGCGGTGCGACTGCATCATCATGCCGCATCCTGCGCAGTTCACTTCGCGTGAAGATTACTATGGTACGGTACGCTGCCGCATGAACTGACACACGCGGCTGGACACGCTTTATGGCTGAACTGGGACGGCATCACCGCCGGAAGCCATACTTTTGGCGATTTATTGATCTGGTTCATGACAAGCTGTTTATCCAGAGCGAAGGCAGCAAAATCCATGATGAACATGTGGTTCCCATCGCCTCCCTGCTGCGGCCATGGCTGGAGCATCTACTTGAAAAAGCAGAAACGAGAGGAATACGGGCTGACGATCAGTTGTTCAACATCAATCGTTTCAGTCGGCGGACGCTACGGCAGGGCAAAGTAATGACGGAAAATCAGGTCAGTTATTTCTTTGCCAAGCTCAGCGATGCCTGCCACAGCCGTTTTTTATCGCACCGCTACCGTCATACCGTTGCCACAGAATTAATGCAAAAACCGGAGCAAAATTTGTATGTCACGCAGAAACTACTCGGCCACCACGATATTAAGGTGACGCTCAGCTATATTGAACACAATGTCGAGATGCTCAGAAGTTGCGTGGAGAGAGATTGACAAAACAGGGAGTGAGTGAAAAGATCCGGCCCGAGGCTTTATGAATAAAAAGAGCCGGAGATGCGGCCATTTAGTAGTTGCCGTCAACGTCCAGCTTCATTGTACAACGTACTGATTATTGTAGATTTTCCGATTATCACAATCGTTTTTGGTGCCGAAGGCCGGACTCGAACCGGCACGTATTTCTACGGTTGATTTTGAATCAACTGCGTCTACCGATTTCGCCACTCCGGCACGGAAGGGGATGCAGATAGCGGGATGCATTATACCTGTTGTACTCCCTCACGCAAGCACTCCCCTACCCCTTCCCAACTAAACGCCGAAAAAATCAACACTTTGCTCTCCGGCACAATTCTGGAACCCTCCTCGTAAAATTCTGCAACGTGACCTGAGTCGTTTACATTTGTCGGTGTTTATTATCTGATCCTGTTAGTGGTTCATGTAACCCATTCATTCACATCAGGGCAGAGCATGCATTTTTATCGGGTTGAGCCGACGCTGGAGAACTACTGGCGCGGGATTATTCTGTTTGGCAAAAACGTGGCGTCGTATAAATTTGCGCTGGCGCATGCGCTGTATGACGTGCGGCGCGACGGTAGCGATCTGATCCGGCTGGAGGATCTGGCGGTGCCGTATAGTGAGCATCTGTGTCGCCATCTGAAAGAGGCACCGAAGCAGATCACCTCGCAGAAAAGCCAGTTTTTAGCGGCATGTGCGCAGTATAACGTCGCAGAGATCGACCGTGATGCGCTGACGGCTATCACCGTGCGCCTCGGTTTTAATAACGTGATCAACGCCTTCCATAATGTGAATCAGGGCGAGATCGACAAACGTTTTTTTATCGACGAGCGCAAAACGCATAAGGGCATCCGCCTGACGGACAACTTCTATCGTCTGGGCGAGCGGTTGCAGTATCAGAATCTGATCCATGAAACCGATGCGCGCTGGAAGCTGGTTGAGCAGGCGTGGGCGATGAACGTGTCGCGCAATCTGGTCGCCATTGAATATGATCCGCAGGCGCAGATGCTGTTCAGCACTATCAATACGCGCCGGAAGGCGATTACCAGTTGTCGGCACAGCCTTAATGGCTACCAGAAAGGTCGCTGTTTTTACTGCAACGCGCCGATTATGCTGGATAGCGGCGATGTGGATCTGGCGGATGTCGATCACTTTATCCCGTGGAGCGCGAGGGAGGATGTTCCCAATATCAACGGCGTGTGGAATCTGGTGCTGGCCTGTAAAAGCTGCAATCGCGGCGAGCGCGGCAAGTTCGCGCATCTGCCTTCGCAGCGGTTGCTGAAACGTCTGCGGGATCGCAATGAGTATTTTATTTCCAGCCATCTGCCGCTGCGCGAGACGCTAATCCGCCAGACCGGCAGGACGACGCAGGCGCGGGATGACTTTTTAGCCCAAAACTGGAACACTGCCCGTCTTCGTCTGTTTCACGAGTGGGAGCCTGTTGCCGTCGGGCCGGATCTGTTCTGATGACGCTTAATTATTACCGGCAACATGCCGGACGTTTTTTTACCTCTACCGTCTCGGTGGATATGTCTGCGCTGTATCAGCCGTTTGTCGCGGCGCTGCCTGATGGCGCGACGGTGCTGGATGCCGGGTGCGGTTCCGGGCGGGACAGTAAAGCCTTTGCCGGAATGGGCTATCGCGTGGAGGCATTTGATGCGTCTGCGCAGATGGTCGCGCTGGCGACGGAGCACAGCGGGCTGGCCGTGCAGGAGATGCATTTTGATCAACTGGACGCGGTGGCGCGTTATGATGGGATCTGGTGCTGCGCGTCGCTGCTTCACGTCAGTCAGGCGGAGTTGCCGGATGGGATGCAGCGGCTGGCGCGGGCGCTGAAGCCGGGCGGCGTCTGGTATGTGTCGTTTAAATATGGCGATGGCGAGCGGGTTCAGGAGGGGCGTCATTTTACCGATCTGAATGAAGCGGCGCTGGAACGGCTGGTTGCGCCGCTTAAAACGGTACGCATTACCTCAACCTGGCAGACGGCGGATAAGCGCCCGGATCGAAATGAAATCTGGCTAAACGCGTTGTTGCGTAAAATCTGATACTCCCCCCATGCCCTCTTCAGCCAAGCGCCCTGCTTTCCCATGCTCTACACTTCCCATTCCACACCACACGAGGGTAAACCATGTCCACAATTAAAAGTTATGCCGCAAAAGAAGCCGGTAGCGATCTGGAACTGTACGAGTACGATGCGGGCGAACTGAAGGCGCAGGACGTCGAGGTACAGGTGGATTACTGCGGGATCTGCCACTCGGATTTGTCGATGATCGATAACGAATGGGGCATGTCACAGTATCCGCTGGTGGCTGGCCATGAGGTGATTGGTCGCGTGGTCGCGCTCGGCAGCGATGCGCAGGATAAGGGCCTGAAAGTGGGTCAGCGCGTGGGAATTGGCTGGACGGCGCGTAGCTGCGGGCACTGTGATGCCTGTATCAGCGGCAACCAGATTAACTGTCTGGAAGGCGCGGTGCCGACCATTTTAAACCGGGGCGGTTTTGCCGATAAGCTGCGCGCGGACTGGCAGTGGGTTATTCCGCTGCCGGAAAGTATTGATATTGAGTCGGCAGGTCCGCTGCTGTGCGGCGGCATTACCGTGTTTAAGCCGCTGCTGATGCACCATGTGACCGCCACCAGCCGTGTGGGGGTGATTGGTATTGGTGGGCTGGGGCATATCGCCGTCAAGCTTCTGCATGCGATGGGCTGCGAGGTGACGGCGTTCAGCTCGAATCCGGCGAAGGAGCAGGAAGTGCTGAAGATGGGCGCGGATAAGGTGGTCAACAGCCGCGATCCAGAGGCATTGAAGGCGCTGGCGGGTCAGTTCGATCTGATTATTAATACCGTGAATGTCGATCTGGACTGGCAGCCGTATTTTGAAGCGCTGGCGTACGGCGGAAATTTCCACACGGTGGGCGCGGTGCTGAAGCCGTTGCCGGTTCCGGCGTTTACGCTGATTGGCGGGGATCGCAGTATCTCGGGTTCGGCCACGGGGACGCCGTATGAGCTGCGTAAGCTGATGAAGTTTGCCGGACGGGCGAAGGTCGCGCCAACGACGGAAGAGTTCCCGATGTCGCAGATTAACGAAGCATTGAAGCACGTGCGCGAGGGGAAAGCCCGTTACCGCGTGGTGTTGAAAGCGGATTTTTAACGGCAATGACTCCGGCGTGGTGAGTGCCGGGCGGCGCTGCGCTTGCACCGGCCTACGATCGGTGTGGCGAACGAACGGTCGCTATCGTGACGTCAATGCCGGGCGGCGCTGCGCTTGCGCCGGCCTACAAACGGATGAGATTAACTGGCCGGGGTAAATACCCCGGCCTTTTTTTAGCCTTTCGCCAGTGCGGCAAACACTTCAGCAACCGCGACTGCGCCGGGGTCGGTGACGCCGTCGAGGTTCTGGCTGTTGACGTAGGACGAGCGTCCCGCGCCTGCCTTCTGCATTGTCGCGGTGTTATCAGCGCCCTGCTGCGCGGCTTTTGCCGCTGCGTGAATATCGCCTTCGCGCAGCGCGTCCAGCGCCGGTTGCAGGGCGTCGATCAGCGTTCTGTCACCCAAATCCGCCCCGCCGTAGTGTTTCATCTGCTTCAGGCCCGCGATCAGCGCGTCCGGCAGCGCGTTGCCGTCCTGAACTGCCTGTCCGGCGGCGGTAAAGAAAATCGACATCAGCACGCCGCTGGAGCCGCCCATCACGGTGGCCAGCCGATCGCCGGTCAGTTGCAGAAGCTGCGCGGTGTGGTTAAGCGGCAGTTTGCCCTGCTCCAGCAGGTGCGCGATGTCGCGCGCGCCTTCGGCAAAGGTCGAACCGGTGTCGCCGTCGCCGACTTTAGCATCCAGCGCGTTGAGGCGGTTCTCAAGGTCGATCAGCGTCCGGGTGGCAGTGGCGACAATCTGTTTTACCTGCGGGTTGTTGGACGGCTCAGCATCCACGCTGTCGTGTATTTTGGCGTGCGGCACGGTTTTCAGCGGCGAGAAGGCCACTGGCTTTTGCCAGCCAATGGTCTCAACGCTGGCGTTTAACGCCTGTTCGAAATGTTCGTTAAGGCGCAGCAGCGAAAGCGAGAAGCCTTTCATGTCCAGCGAGCTGACCAACGGCGCGGGGCCGATGAAATATGCGATCTGCGCTTTTAACGCCGAGTGCGCCAGCTCTTTAGTGAGCAGCGCCATCTCCAGCGCCGAGACGCCGCCGAGGTTGTTAATGAGCACCGCAAAGCGCCCTTCGCCCGCCTGTTCCCGCAGCGGGGCGACCAGCGCGTCGATGATGGCCCGGCTGTTGTGGGTGTCGAGGGTTGAAGCCCCCGGTTCGCCGTGGATGCCGAGGCCGAGTTCGGCCTGGCCCGCCGGAATTCGGCCTTCCTCGTCATCACTGCCCGGCAGGTTGCAGGTCTGCATCGCCACGCCGAGGCTGTACAGGTTGTCGCAGGCCTCCTGCGCAATGTCGCGGACTTCGTTCAGGCTTTTGCCCTGTTCAGCGGCGTAACCGGCGATTTTATGCACCAGCGCCGTGCCAGCGATGCCGCGCGGCTGCTTGTTGTCCGGCAGCGCGATGTCGTCGGCGACGATCACCATCTCAACCTTCAGGCCGTGGCGGTTGGCTTTCTCGGCGGCGAGGCCGAAGTTAAGGCGATCGCCGGGGTAGTTTTTGACGATCAGCAGACAACCGCGATCGCCGGTAACGGCAACGATGGCGTTCAGCACCGCGTCAACGCTGGGTGAGGCGAAGAGATCGCCGCAGACGGCGGCAGTGAGCATCCCTTTGCCGACAAACCCGGCGTGGGCCGGCTCATGACCGGAGCCGCCGCCGGAGATCACTGCGACGCGGCTTTTATCCCAGTCGGCGCGGGCGACAACGCGGATTGCCGGGTCAATGTCGAGACGAACCAGGTTGGCATGCGGGGCGGAAAGGACAATCCCTTCGATGGCGTCGTTGACCAGTTGTTTGCGGTCATTGAAAAAGAATCTGGACATAATTTCCCTGAAATAAGTGGAACACAGGGAAAGCATAGTTCGCGTGGCGGGATAAACCGAGAAAAGCGGAAAATCCCTTCACCCGCAAGCGGGTGAAGGGAGAGGTGTCAGGCCCGTTTCATCATCAACAGCAGGCTGATGAGGAAGAACAGCGCGCTGGGCAGCAGTGCGCCGAGGATCGGCGGAATGTTATACACCAGGGTCAGCGGACCGAATATCTGGTCCAGCACGTAGAAGATAAAGCCAAAGCTGATACCGGTGACAACCCGCACGCCCATCGGCACGCTGCGCAACGGCCCGAAGATAAACGACAGCGCCATCAGCATCATCACCGCCACCGACAGCGGCTGGAAGATTTTACTCCACATTTTGAGTTCATAGCGCCCGGCATCCTGGCCGCTGGACTGCAAATAGTGGCTGTAGCTGTAAAGCCCGCTAATGGACAGTGCATCCGGCTCCAGCGCCACCACCCCCAGTTTGTCCGGGGTGAGATTGGTTTTCCAGGTGCTGGTCACGGTCTGGGTGCCGGTGATCTGTTTCGGGTCTTTCAGGTTGGATTCGTCCACCTGCGACAAATTCCACTGGCCGCGATCTTTATCGAATTTCGCCGAGGCGGCGTAGCGCACCGACTGCAACCGACGCTGGTCGTTAAAGGCATAAATACTGACGCCGCCCAGTTCATCGTCGCCTTTAATGCGCTCGATATAGACAAAGTCGTTGCCGTCTTTGGCCCACAGCCCCTGCTGCGTTGACAGCAGCGAGCCGCCGTACATCGCCTGCGCGCGGTAGTTACGCGCCATCTGCTCGCCTTGCGGCGCGACCCACTCGCCGACCGCCATGGTCAGCAGGACCAGCGGAATAGCGGTTTTCATTACCGACAGCGCGACCTGAATACGGGTAAAGCCGGAGGCCTGCATCACCACCAGCTCACTGCGCTGTGCCAGCATCCCCAGCCCCAGCAGCGCGCCAAGCAGCGCGGCCATCGGGAAGAAAATCTGAATATCTTTCGGCACGCTGAGGATGGTGAACATCCCCGCGCCCAGCGCATCGTAGCTCCCCTGCCCGGCTTTTTTAAGCTGGTCGACAAATTTGATGATGCCGGAGAGCGACACCAGCATGAACAGCGTCATCATGATGGTGTTGAAAATGGTCTTGCCGATATAGCGGTCAAGTACGCCAAATGCCTGCATTATACCGCTCCTTTACGCGTAAAACCGGCACGCAGACGGCGCACAGGCACCGTGTCCCACAGGTTCAGGCCGACAGCGAGACCGAAGTAAAGCAAGTTCACCGCCCACATCCAGATCATCGGGTCCAGCTTGCCTTTACTGCCGTTGGATTTCAGCGAGGTCTGCAACAGGAAGAAAATCAGGTACAGCAGCATCGCCGGCAGCATCGACAGCACGCGCCCCTGACGCGGGTTAACCACGCTCAGCGGCACGACCATCAGCGCCATGATAAACACCGTCGCCACCAGGGTGAAACGCCAGTGCAGTTCGGCGCGCGCACGGTCGGTATCGGTGTTCCACAGGGTACGCATGTTCATCTGATCGGTATCATCAGGATCGAGCGCCACGGCCTGATGGCCGATAATCGCCTGGTAGTTCTGAAAATCGGTAATACGGAAATCGCGCAGCATCGCGGTGCCTTCGAAGCGGGTACCTTTGTTTAAGGTCACGCTCTGGGAGCCGTCTTTATGCTGGGCCATTTGACCGGAGTCAGCAACGACGACCGAGGGGCGCGCGTTGCCTTTAGGCCGCAACTGGGCGAGGAATACATCGTGGAAGCTGCTGCCGCTAACGCTCTCAATAAACAGCACCGAGTTGCCGTCGGTGGCCTGCTGGAACTGGCCCTGTGCCAGCGCCGCCATGCCGGGGTTGGCTTTAGCGTCGGCCAGCACTTCATCCTGATGTCGGGAGGACCACGGCCCTGCCCACATCACGTTAACCGCCGCCACGATGCCGGTGAACAGCGCCAGAATAAACGCCGCCTTCACCAGCACGGCCTTGCTCAGGCCGCAGGCGTGCATCACCGTAATTTCACTTTCGGTATACAGTTTGCCCAGCGTCATCAGCAGCCCGAGGAACAGGCTAAGCGGCAGGATAAGCTGCGCCATCTCAGGCACGCCCAGTCCCAGCAGCGAGAGCACGAGGTTTGTCGGGATTTCGCCGTCAACCGCTGCGCCCAGAATTCGTACCAGTTTCTGACAGAAGAAGATCAGAAGCAGGATGAAAAGGATCGCTAACTGGCTTTTGAGCGTCTCCCGCACCAGATATCTTATGATTATCACTTTAAATACGCCTGTAAAAACCCGTCTTTTTGCTGGAAAATCGCTTGTTTCATGGCTTAAACGTCATTTATGCTCTTGAGTCGTTGAAAACATCGCTAAGATAGTTTTACTTAGCAGATGGTCGCTTCAGAAACGCTCTGAGGTGTTTAAACCGTCACAGTAAGATTATCACGAAGTCACCGCAACAGCGGACATAGTTACGAAAGCTTGCAATTCTATCCGCAGCTTCCGCTGTTGTCTTTAAGATTCAGGAGCGTAGTGCATGGAGTTCAGTGTAAAAAGCGGTAGCCCGGAGAAACAGCGGAGCGCGTGTATCGTCGTGGGCGTCTTTGAACCGCGCCGCCTCTCCCCGATTGCCGAACAGCTCGATAAAATCAGCGACGGCTATATCAGCGCGCTGCTGCGTCGTGGCGAGCTGGAAGGTAAACCGGGGCAGACTCTGCTGCTTCATCATGTGCCCAACGTCCTGTCAGAGCGAATTCTGCTGATTGGCTGCGGCAAAGAGCGTGAGCTGGATGAACGCCAGTATAAGCAGGTGATCCAGAAAACGATCAATACCCTTAACGATACCGGTTCGATGGAAGCGGTCTGTTTTCTGACCGAACTGCACGTTAAAGGGCGTAATAACTACTGGAAAGTGCGTCAGGCGGTAGAGACGGCGAAAGAGACGCTGTACAGCTTTGACCAGTTGAAGACCACCAAAAGCGAGCCGCGTCGTCCGCTGCGTAAGATGGTGTTCAACGTGCCGACCCGCCGTGAACTGACCAGCGGCGAGCGCGCCATCCAGCACGGTCTGGCGATTGCCGCCGGGATTAAAGCCGCAAAAGATCTCGGTAATATGCCGCCGAATATCTGTAATGCGGCGTACCTGGCCTCTCAGGCGCGCCAGCTCGCGGACAGCTACAGCAAAAACGTCATCACCCGCGTGATTGGCGAGCAGCAGATGAAAGAGCTGGGGATGCACTCTTATCTGGCGGTCGGCGCAGGTTCGCAGAATGAATCGCTGATGTCGGTGATTGAGTACAAAGGCGATGCCTCCGAAGACGCGCGGCCGATCGTGCTGGTGGGCAAAGGGTTGACCTTTGACTCCGGCGGCATCTCCATCAAGCCGTCCGAAGGTATGGACGAGATGAAGTACGATATGTGCGGCGCGGCGGCGGTGTACGGCGTGATGCGGATGGCGGCGGAACTTCAGTTGCCCATCAACGTGGTCGGCGTGCTGGCAGGCTGTGAGAACATGCCGGGCGGACGGGCGTATCGTCCGGGTGACGTGCTGACCACCATGTCCGGCCAGACGGTAGAAGTGCTGAATACCGACGCCGAAGGCCGCCTGGTGCTGTGCGACGTGCTGACCTACGTTGAGCGTTTTGATCCGGAGACGGTGATTGACGTGGCGACGCTGACCGGGGCCTGCGTGATTGCGCTGGGCCACCATATCACCGGGCTGATGGCGAATCATAATCCGCTGGCGCACGAGCTGATCGGCGCGTCCGAGCAGGCAGGTGACCGCGCGTGGCGTCTGCCGCTGGCCGACGAGTTCCAGGAACAGCTTGAGTCGAATTTTGCCGATATGGCCAATATCGGCGGGCGTCCGGGCGGCGCAATCACCGCCGGTTGCTTCCTGGCGCGTTTTACCCGTAAATACAACTGGGCGCACCTGGATATCGCCGGTACCGCCTGGCGCTCGGGTAAGGCCAAAGGGGCAACTGGTCGTCCGGTGGCGCTGCTGTCGCAGTTTTTGTTGAATCGCGCCGGGGTTAACGGCGCCGAGTGAGTTCCCCCTCACCCCGGCCCTCTCCCTCAGGGAGAGGGAGAAAGGCGGATAACGTCTTAACCACCGGAGGAGAGGGAATCATCCCTGGCCGGGTAAACGCAGCGCCACCCGGCATTAAAAGCACCAAACCCAGGCCGGGCCATCCGGCCTTCACCGGTAACGTCATCACAAGAAGCCCAATATGAAAAACGCAACGTTCTACCTTCTGGACAACGACACCGCCGCCGACGGCCTGAGCGCCGTGGAACAACTGGTGTGTGAGATTGCCGCAGAACGTTGGCGCAACGGCAAGCGCGTGCTCATCGCCTGTGAAGACGAGCAGCAGGCCATCCGCCTGGATGAAGCGCTGTGGGCGCGCCCGGCGGACAGTTTTGTACCGCACAATCTGGCAGGCGAAGGTCCCAGAGGCGGTGCGCCGGTCGAGATTGCCTGGCCGCAAAAGCGCAACAGCAGCCCGCGCGATATCCTCATCAGCCTGCGGACAACCTTCGCAGATTTTGCCACCGCTTTCACAGAAGTGGTAGACTTCGTTCCTTATGAAGATTCTTTGAAACAACTGGCCCGCGAGCGCTATAAAGCCTACCGCGTAGCTGGTTTTAACCTGAATACGGCAGCCTGGAAATAATGGAAAAGACATACAACCCGCAAGATATCGAACAGCCGCTTTACGAGCAGTGGGAAAAGCAGGGCTATTTCAAACCCAACGGTGATGAAAGCCAGGAAAGCTTCTGCATCATGATCCCGCCGCCGAACGTCACCGGTAGCTTGCATATGGGTCATGCTTTCCAGCAAACCATCATGGATACCATGATTCGCTACCAGCGCATGCAGGGTAAAAACACCCTGTGGCAGGCGGGTACTGACCACGCCGGTATCGCCACCCAGATGGTGGTTGAGCGTAAGATTGCCGCTGAAGAAGGTAAAACCCGCCACGACTACGGTCGCGATGCGTTCATCGACAAAATCTGGCAGTGGAAAGCGGAATCCGGCGGCACCATTACCCGCCAGATGCGCCGCCTGGGCAACTCTGTTGACTGGGAGCGCGAGCGCTTTACCATGGACGAAGGCCTTTCCAATGCCGTGAAAGAAGTCTTTGTTCGCCTGTACAAAGAAGACCTGATTTACCGTGGCAAGCGCCTGGTGAACTGGGACCCGAAACTGCGCACCGCCATCTCTGACCTGGAAGTGGAAAACCGTGAGTCGAAAGGCTCAATGTGGCATATCCGCTATCCGCTGGCAGACGGCGCAAAAACCGCCGACGGGAAAGATTATCTGGTGGTCGCGACCACCCGCCCGGAAACCCTGCTCGGCGATACCGGCGTGGCGGTTAACCCGGAAGATCCGCGTTACAAAGATTTGATCGGTAAATTCGTCATTCTGCCGCTGGTTGACCGCCGCATTCCTATCGTGGGCGATGAACACGCTGATATGGAAAAAGGCACCGGCTGCGTGAAGATCACTCCGGCGCACGACTTTAACGACTATGAAGTCGGCAAACGTCATCAGCTTCCGATGATCAACATTCTGACCTTTGACGGCGATATCCGCGAAAGCGCCCAGGTGTTCGATACCAAAGGCGAGGAGTCTGAGGTTTATGCCAGCGACATTCCGGCAGAGTTTCAGAAGCTGGAGCGCTTCGCCGCGCGTAAAGCGGTGGTCGCCGCCGTTGATGCCCTGGGCCTGCTGGAAGAGATCAAACCGCACGACCTGACCGTACCTTACGGCGACCGTGGCGGCGTGGTGATTGAACCGATGCTGACCGACCAGTGGTACGTGCGTGCCGACGTGCTGGCGAAGCCTGCCGTGGAAGCGGTGGAAAACGGCGACATCCAGTTCGTGCCGAAGCAGTACGAAAACATGTACTTCTCCTGGATGCGCGATATTCAGGACTGGTGTATCTCCCGCCAGCTGTGGTGGGGTCACCGCATCCCGGCATGGTATGACAACGACGGCAACGTCTACGTTGGCCGTACCGAGGACGAAGTGCGTCAGGAAAATAACCTCGGCGCGGACGTTGCCCTGCGTCAGGATGAAGACGTTCTCGATACCTGGTTCTCCTCCGCGCTGTGGACCTTCTCAACGCTGGGCTGGCCGGAAAACACCGACGCCCTGCGTCAGTTCCACCCGACCAGCGTGATGGTTTCCGGCTTCGACATCATCTTCTTCTGGATCGCCCGCATGATCATGATGACCATGCACTTCATCAAAGATGAAAACGGCAAGCCGCAGGTGCCGTTCCATACCGTCTACATGACGGGACTTATCCGCGATGACGAAGGCCAGAAGATGTCCAAGTCCAAAGGCAACGTGATTGACCCGCTGGATATGGTTGACGGCATTTCACTGGCAGATCTGCTGGAGAAACGTACCGGCAATATGATGCAGCCGCAGCTGGCAGAAAAAATCCGCAAGCGCACCGAGAAACAGTTCCCGGACGGCATCGAGCCGCACGGCACCGACGCCCTGCGCTTCACCCTGGCAGCCCTGGCTTCAACGGGTCGCGACATCAACTGGGATATGAAGCGTCTGGAAGGTTACCGTAACTTCTGTAACAAGCTGTGGAACGCCAGCCGCTTTGTGCTGATGAATACCGAAGACCAGGATTGCGGCTTTAACGGCGGCGAGATGACGCTGTCGCTGGCAGACCGCTGGATTCTGGCCGAGTTTAATCAGACCATCAAAGCCTACCGCGACGCGCTGGACAACTTCCGCTTCGACATCGCCGCCGGCATTCTGTATGAGTTTACCTGGAACCAGTTCTGCGACTGGTATCTGGAGCTGACCAAGCCAGTAATGAACGGCGGTTCTGAGTCAGAACTACGCGGCACCCGCAATACGCTGGTCACCGTGCTGGAAGGTCTGCTGCGCCTGGCGCACCCGATCATCCCGTTCATCACCGAAACCATCTGGCAGCGCGTGAAAGTGCTGAAAGGTATTACGGCTGACACCATTATGCTACAGCCGTTCCCGCAGTACGATGCGTCTCAGGTAGATGAAGCAGCAGCGTCTGACACCGAATGGCTGAAGCAGGCGATCGTTGCCGTGCGTAACATCCGCGCGGAAATGAATATCGCGCCGGGCAAACCGCTCGAACTGCTGCTGCGCGGTGCGAGCGCTGACGCTGCTCGTCGCGTAAACGACAACCGCAGCTTCCTGCTGAATCTGGCGCGCCTGGAGAGCATTACCCTGCTGCCAGCCGATGATAAAGGTCCGGTATCCGTGACCAAAATTATCGACGGCGCAGAGCTGCTGATCCCGATGGCCGGGCTTATCGATAAAGATGCCGAGCTGGCTCGTCTGGCGAAAGAAGTGGCGAAGGTGGAAGGTGAAATCGGCCGTATCGAAAGCAAACTCTCTAACGAAGGCTTTGTGGCGCGCGCCCCGGAAGCGGTGATCGCCAAAGAGCGTGAGAAGCTGGAAGGGTATGCTGAAGCGAAAGCAAAACTGATTGAACAGCAGGCGGTGATTAGCGCGCTGTAAGCCGGCCCTGCCCGACGGCGCTTCGCTTGCCCGGGACTGTGGGTGTCATCCACATCACGTAGGCCGGGTAAGCGCAGCGCCACCCGGCATAATTCCACGCTATAACGTTTGTCATTTTGTACGTCGTTTGCCGGGTGGCGGCTTCGCCTTACCCGGCCTACAACGTATTGAATATCAATAAATTATGTGGAACCTGTAGGCCTGCGCAAGCGCAGCGCCGCCAGGCATAATTCCACGGTATAACGTTTGTCATTTTGTACATCGTTTTGCCGGGTGGCGGCTTCGCCTTACCCGGCCTACAACATATTGAATATCAATAAATTATGTGGAACCTGTAGGCCTGCGCAAGCGCAGCGCCGCCAGGCATCAGTCCACGGTATAACGTTTGTCATTTTGTACATCGTTTTGCCGGGTGGCGGCTTCGCCTTACCCGGCCTACAACTTCTTGAATATTAATAAATTACGTGGAACCTGTAGGCCTGCGCAAGCGCCGCCAGGCATAATTCCACGGTATAAGTTTGGCCGGAATATCTTCCGGCCTTTTTTATCATTACAGGAAAGGTAATGTCGGCATTATGCCGCGCGACAGTGTCGCCAGCATACCCTTTTCGGTTTCCTGAGAGCTGTTTTCCAGCGCCAGCGCATCCAGATCGCCAATCACATACGTATTTTGCGCCTGCCAGGTGAGCATCCATATTTTCAGCAGAGGATAAGCAAAACCGCCAGTAATGCCGGAAATAACCACTAACGCACACATCCGATAGAGCATGCCAAAATAGGTCAACGTCGAACGAAAACGAATACGCCCGTTATCCAGTGAAAGCCGGCTCATAAAATGGTTGCGCAGAGAAACCGTCAAATAGCTGGTCGCGATCGCGATACCAAAATAATAGACAACTTGCGCGGTGATCATTCTCCGCTGTACTTCAATAAACTCGCTCATGTCCATCATATCATTAGTCGCGTATAGCGGAAGCGAGCCGTCGCGCAGGTCGTTCATAATCTGCTCGGACATGATATAGCCCGCTACACCTAAAAACGGCAGCAGGGTGATAAAGGCCAGGATCGCATATTTAATGCAATAAACAGTATCTACTTTTGCCTCAAAGCGATGTACACCAAAGCTGATGTTATTCCAGATGAACGACATAACTTTGCTAAATAAGGTACCGTTCAAAATACCTATTGCCGCGACGACAACCAACGCCAGCACAATCCCCGAAATAATGATTTCGGTATCAGTATCTGCCGGACAAAGCTTAGCGATGATCATAACGCACAGGACTAACCCAATCACCATCGCCACAGGTAAGCCAACCACGATTAACCAGAACCGCGCCATCGAACAGGAGAACCCGAAGCGCACACCGTTCAGGGAGGTCATCATGGCCTGGTAGCTTAGCCCTTTCACAAACATAAAAGGCAACAGGATAAAGAGTATAATTATCAGAGCAAAACCAATAAAAGGTAGCCTTGCCGCTATCGACATCAAAGCGGCAATATACATAACCAGAAAAACCAGCACGCTGACAAAAATATTCCCGCCAGTAACTCCATAGCTAAAGCTCTGGCCGTTCACTTCCATATTAGAATAAAGATAACGGCGACATTTCATTAACGCCCACGGTAAATAAATACCCAATGTAATAAGGCAAAGCAAAACATTCACCAAACAGATAAGAAAATATTTTCCGCCGTCACCGCGAAACACAAACGGATGACAATGCGCCTCGGTGCCTTTTATAGCTTCATTCATAAAACATCCCTAAATTAACAAATCCATAACTAAAAAGAATAATACAACAACAGAAATATGGCCTGCGGCAGTACAATACCTCTTTCCCCTGGCGGCTGACAAAATTTTTTCACGCTTTATAAGCCGCTTGCGCCGCATAAGAGACAATGGTATTAAATAAATATATAAGTATGTAATGTGTAATTGGGTAATGTTATGAATGTAGTCAGCACGCTCGCGCTGCGCCGCCTGACGGCTCAGGATAATGCCGCCATCGCCGCCGTCATCCGTCAGGTTTCCGCTGAATATGGTCTGACCGCCGATAAAGGCTATACGGTGGCCGATCCGAATCTGGACGAACTACACCCGCTCTACAGTCAACCCGGTCACGCCTATTGGGTGGTGGAGCAGGACGGTAAGGTGGTTGGCGGCGGCGGCATTGCCCCGCTGGCCTGTAGCGAGCCAGATATCTGTGAATTGCAGAAAATGTATTTCCTGCCCTCGGCGCGCGGCCAGGGACTGGCGAAAAAACTGGCGCTGATGGCGATGGATCATGCGCGCGAGCAGGGGTTTAAACGTTGCTATCTGGAAACGACAGCGTTTCTCAAAGAAGCGATCGGGTTATATGAACATCTGGGGTTCCAGCATATCGACTATCCGCTGGGCTGTACCGGGCATGTCGATTGCGAAGTGCGGATGTTAAAATCGCTGTAAGCCTGAATATCCTCGCCTGAATTTTTATTTCCTGCTATAACTCCCTTCTGGATGACCATTCGGCATCCAGAAGGTTTTTCATTATTCAAGGATGTTATAAATGAAACGTATTGTACCCGCGCTATTATTATCTTCATTATTTATTACCGCCCATAATGCCTCTGCACTTGATATTCAAGCCGGTGAATGGAAGATGGAAAATATCGACATGCGAACGGTTGACGTTGATACCGGGCAGGTACTGATGGACCCAAAAAATTCCGGCGTGGCAAGCAACATTTGTTACACCCCAAAAATGGCGGCCGACTCTAAAAAAATGGTTAAAGGATTTAGTCACACTGAAGGGGGATGTACGGTAACTTTTTTAGAAAGTACGGATACAAAACTGGTTAACGAAACCGTTTGTAATAATGACAAAACCAAAACCCATTCGGTCGTCGAAACCACAAAAATTAGCGATACTGAATTTTCCATAGACATGAAAATGGATATGGACTCATATGGTCAGAAAAGGTCTTCAACCAATAAAGTCAGGCAAACCTTTGTTGGCAAAACCTGCTCTGAGGCATCTAAAGGGCCGGGAACGAAATAACACACGAGCAGGATCTGAGGCAAAGCATCAGATCCTGCTCAATTTATTTTGATGAATCAATAGCAAAGCGAATAACGCCAGCCGCTTTGTCCTGCGGCAGCGTCAGGACGCCATTCCACAGATCCTGCACAATATTACAGGTGATTTTTTCTTTGCCGACGCCACTTGCCGGGTTGGACATAATTGCCAGATCCTGACCGTATTTTTGGCTCAGTTGCTGAGCAACGGGTTTAATATCCTGCTGCGCATGTTCACGCTCCTGTGGCGTCACGGTGTGCTTATTCGGCCCGACAGCGGCACGCATCATGGCGGCGTCGATTTCCATGCGTCGATGGAACAGATCCTGCGACAAAATGCGTATCGGGTTAATCCCACCCTTCACATCCGGGAATAAAAAACGATAGCAGTCGTCGTCGCTGACCTTCTGCACGGCGGCGGTCTGTTCCATGTTGATTTTCATGTAGGCCACGACGTTTTCATCCGGTGCGGTTTGCAGGCGCTGCATTTGCAAATTCAGCACCTGCGGCTGGATGGCATCAACAATTTGCTGCTCGATTTTACCTTCCTTTTGCATGGTCAACGCGCGGGTACGAATGGACTGCCAGAGCTGCGGCTCCTGCTCTTTGAGGACCTGATACGTCGGCATGGTGCTGACGATGGCGTCAAATTGTTCATCGTCCGTTTTGGCGGGAGAGCGATGGGCAATCCAGGCAAAAGCCATAAATGAGATAACGCCAGCCAGCAGAGCGGTTGACCATTTTTTCATGTGATGTCCTGTATTGTCAGACCGGGACCCCGCTATGAAAACGGAACTCAGCGTCCTCAGTCGTTATAAGCGCTGCTTCAATGCGCCCGAAATGCTGCACGCGCGGTGCAATATCATCACCAGCAACCTGCTGCGCCAGCGCGAGATAATCCTGATAATGGCGCGCTTCAGAACGGAGCAGGGAGAGGTAGAACCTCTGCAAATCCTCATCCAGATACGGTGCCAGTGCGGCAAAACGCTCGCAGGAGCGGGCTTCGATATACGCGCCGCAAATCAGCTTATCAATTAGCGTCAGCGGCTCGTGGGTGCGCACCTCTTTCAGCATCCCTTTAGCATAGCGGCTGGCCGTGATTTTGACGTAAGGAATATTACGCACCGCCATCGCCTCACGCACCTGCCAGAAATGGTGTAATTCCTCTTTAATTAACAGCAGCATACTGTCGATAAGCTGGCGTCCCCACGGATCGTCAGTGCGTGGCATCACGCTTTTACCGATCTGCTTGTGCAGCGCAAGAAAGTCCGGCTCCGGTCCTTCACGGAAGGTAAAAGCTTCATAGGGCTGCAGCCATGCCAGCAGCGCGTCGCCGCCGTCTTTATCGGCGACATATTTACGCACCAGCAGCATCGCGGTTTGCGCGGCTTTGAGTTCGCAGACCATGTGATCGGTGAGTAACAGCGGCAGGTTTGCCGGATCGCGGGCTTTGTCGATCCACGCCTGAGGCGTCGGGCAGTGCAGAAATCGGGTGACAGGGGAGAGTAAGTGTGAGTAATCCATGAAGGGTCCTGAGCGTGCGGCAGCTGGACTGCCGCACCGGGTTATAGCTTAGTGACGCACGCCGTCGTCATCTTCGTCGATATCCTCTTCCTCACCGTCTTCGGCATCCGGATCTTCGAAGTAGGTGCCCCAGCCGTCATACTCAACGTTGAATTTTTCCGCCAGGGTCATCAGTTGCTCAACCTGCGCGTCGATCAGATCGGCATTCAGCGCGCATTCGCTGAGAATATCGCAGCAGATGACCGTGTCGCCCTCTTCCACTTCCAGCTCTTCCGGCTCGGTCACTTCATAACCCAGCTTGAAGGCTTCGACCGCGAATTTCTCCAGCGTATCGAAGTCGTCAGCGGAAAGGTGATGTTCAATGGTGTACAGGGCATCAGGATCGCTGCCGTCTTCAAGTAGCTCTTCAATCGTTAAACGCGTTTCTTCGCGCTGCTCTTCCAGGTATTCCGGGTTTGCCATGGCAGGGTCCTCATAAATTGCCGCAGTTACTTATATTGTCACACACCGCCGACATTGCCTCCAGCCCATCCGGCAAAGATTTATGACTCAGGCTTGCAATTGCATATTCATACATATAAATTGAATTTTAATTCAACAAGTGACCTGCGTCATGAGAGGGAAATATGTCGTCGTTCTACCAGAAACATTTTTTAAAACTACTCGATTTTACCCCTGCGCAACTCCAGACGCTGCTGCAACTGGCCGCAAAACTCAAAGCGGATAAAAAACAGGGCCGGGAAGTGCCGCAGCTTAGCGGGAAAAACATCGCGCTCATCTTCGAAAAAGACTCCACCCGTACACGATGCTCTTTCGAAGTTGCCGCATACGATCAGGGCGCGCGCGTCACTTATCTTGGCCCGAGTGGCAGCCAGATCGGCCATAAAGAATCGATTAAAGACACTGCCCGCGTACTGGGTCGAATGTACGACGGCATTCAGTATCGCGGCCATGGTCAGGAGGTGGTGGAAACGCTGGCGGAGTTTGCCGGTGTACCGGTATGGAACGGGCTGACCAACGAGTTTCACCCGACGCAATTGCTGGCGGATTTGCTGACCATGCAGGAGCATCTGCCGGGGAAATCGTTCAGTGAGATGACGCTGGTGTATGCCGGGGATGCCCGCAACAATATGGGCAATACCATGCTGGAAGCCGCGGCGCTGACGGGTCTCGATCTGCGGCTGGTGGCACCAAAAGCCTGCTGGCCGGAGGAAAATCTGGTGGCCGAGTGTCAGGCGCTGGCGGCACAAACCGGCGGCAAAATCACCCTGACGGAAGACGTTGCTGCGGGCGTCCAGGGCGCGGATTTTATCTACACCGATGTCTGGGTGTCGATGGGCGAGGCAAAAGAAAAATGGGCCGGGCGTATCGCCTTGCTGCGCGATTACCAGGTAAACAGCACTATGCTGCAGTTAACCGGTAATCCGCAGGTGAAATTTCTGCATTGCCTGCCCGCGTTTCACGATGACCAGACGCTTCTCGGCAAGCAAATGGCCGAACAGTACGGGCTGCACGGTGGCATGGAGGTCACGGACGACGTATTTGAGTCGGCAGCCAGTATCGTGTTCGACCAGGCGGAAAACCGGATGCATACCATTAAAGCGGTGATGGTGGCGACGCTGGCGGAATAATCTCCGGCAGGGAAAGCGACTGTCTCCGCAGTCGGTTTCCTTAAAAGCTGAATTTGTAGCGCTCTGCAACAATGTACTGTTCGCCGTAGTGTATCGGATGATATTCACCATCCATAATCAGCGTTTTCATCAGAAATAGCGGTTCTCCGGCAGGCTGCTGCAACAGGGGAGCCGTGTCCGCATGGGCACGCACCATTTCAACCGTGGTCTCACCGGCGTGGGTAGGACAAATGCCGTACTTCTCTGTTAACAACTGATAAAGCGAGCCGCTGAGATCTTCCTGCTGTAAAAATCCAAACCGCTGTAATGAGTAATAGTTATTTTCCAGCATCAGCGGCAGCTCTCCTGCCATTCTCAGGCGCTGGATATAGAGCACAGCATCATCATCACTGAGCTGTAAAGCCCGGCGCACATGACGATAGTCGTCGAGGATCGCGGTCTGTAATACCCGGCTGGTGGTGGGAAGATGGCTGCTTTCGCAGGCGGCGGTAAAGCTCAGCAGATGAACGACTTTGCGTTCGATCTTAGGCAGGCAAACAAAAGTCCCTTTGCCCTGTTTTTTGACCAGATAACCTTCTGCCACCAGTTCCTTAATGGCATTACGCACCGTCACACGGCTGATGTTGTATAACTCGCTGAGTTCGACTTCGGTAGGTATTTTCGCGCCCTCAGCGAGCTTTCCGCTGGCAATATCGCTGAGGATTTTATCTTTTAACTGTCTGTATAACGGGACAGCCGTATGCTGCTGTAGTCCATAACCCGACATAGCGTTTTTTACCCACTGGGTCGATGATCCGAACCCAAATTATAAAGGATGCGCGCATGTCAGACTACGACAGCGCGCATATTCCCTACACCCAGGCTGAGACAGCCGCGAAAATGGCGCTGGTTATCCACAGCAGCGGGAACAAACGCATGATCACTCTCAACCATTGCCCAAAACCTACGCGGGCAATAGAAAGCCCGGCCAGCAGCACGCCGCCCGTAGGAGAAATCAGGTTAGTCAGGCCGTTACCAAACTGGTAGGCCATGACCATGGCCTCTTTATTCACGCCAACCAAATCGCCTAAAGGAGCCAGGACCGGCATCGTCAGTGCAGCCTCCCCTGACGAGGAGGGAACAAAGAAAGTAATGACGTTGTGGCCCAGCAGCATCAGGGTGGTAAACGCATAGTGCGGCAGGCCATCCAGAATTTCAGAGAGTCCGAAAAGCAGCGTGTCAATAATTTTGCCATTATCCGCCACCACCAGAATGCCGCGCGCCAGGCCGATCACCACCGCCGCATAAACAAATTCTTTGCAGCCTTCAACAAAGTTTTCTGCCATGGTAGTGGCGTTCATTTTATGAATAAGGCCGGAGAACAGGCCCAGCGCTAAAAAGACCGTACCGATTTCGATCATATACCAGCCGCGAGTAATCAGCCCCCACGAAATAATCGCCAGCGCCAGGACAAAAGCCGCAATGATCAGCCGGTCACTCCACGAAAACGTCACTGTCCCGGACTGTGTGGTCATAAACTGCGAGCGGATCTGTAGATCGCTTTCATACACAGGCGAGATTGTTGGGGAGCGTTTGACCCGGTGGGCGTACCACATGGTGAAAATAATCGCCATACCGGTGAACACCACCCAGGCGATAGCCCGTAACCATAGTTGAGGGTTGCCCTGGATTCCCGCGACGCCCTGAGCAATAAGCACCGAAAACGGATTGGTCATCGCCCCTACATAGCCGATTTGGGTACCCAGAAATAAGATCAGAATAGCGGTCAGCGAGTCATAGCCCAGCGCAAACATCAACGAAATGAAAACAGCGTACAGCGGAATAACTTCTTCGCTCATACCGAAGGTCGCCCCGCCGAGACTAAAGAGCGTCATGGAAAGCGGTATAACCAGAATCCCCTTCCCGGCCAGACGTTCTGCCAGCACGTGCAGACCGCGTTCAATAGCGCCAGTACGCATAATAATGCCAAACGCACCACCAACAATGAGTACAAAAGCAATGACGTCAGCCGCTTTAATGATCCCTTCCAGCGGCGCGGCAAGAATAGCCGACACGCCCTGGCGTAAATCGCCTTCGACAGTCACTTTGTCCAGCAGATGATAAGAGCCAGGAACGACCAGCGTTTTGGTCTCCCCGCCAGGCAAGGTCACAGAATGATAGTCAAAGCTGCCGCTGGGAATACACCAGGTTAAGATGGCAACAATAATAATGATAAAAAAGATCAGAGCGTAGCAGTGGGGTACCGCCCATTTTATTTTCAAAATACGCATAATCTGCCTCGGTAAGATAGTCGCTTTATCGCCTTTGTTCACGCGGCGACAGAAGGTGAAACTGGCATCTTTTTTCGCTATAACGTGTCGTAGGTGACGCTCCCCTCAACCAGCGTTAATACCACGCGGGCTGATCGCACCTCGTTATCCGGACACGCCAGTAAGTTGCGGTCAAAAACCGCGATATCTGCGTATTTCCCGACCTCAAGGCTGCCGGTTTGCGCCAGCGTGCCGTGATGCTGCGCACTATGCCTGGTCCAGGCTAAAAGCAGCTGCTGGCGGGTCATGCCACGCTCGCGATACCATCCTTGCGCTGGTGAGCCATCGACAAAATGCCGACAGCAGGCGGCGTACATGGAATCCGGAATGCTGGGGATAAACAGAGGAAGGTCTGTGCCGATGGTGGTAACTACTCCCGCACGAAAAAGCGCCGCATAGTCGTAAAACTGCGCTTCGCGCTCGTCACCGCCGCGCTCGCGCATCCAGGCCTCAGCGACGCCGGGGTTAAGCAGAAGGATCTGGGCATAGACTTCCGCATAGATACCCAGCGCCGCCATGCGGGGAATATCATCTGGATGCGGACATTCAAGATCGCTGATGGAATGGTGGCGCAGGCGCGGCGGATTGTTTTGCAGGCAGGCAGCGAAGATATCAATACAGTGGCGGATGGCGGCATCCCCTTCCGCGTTCAGGCAGCAATCAAAACCCGCCCGGTCCGCCGCCAGTACCTGCTGGCGCAGCGCCTCGTAATTGACCGGTTTTTCGTTATGCGTCTGCGGCCGATCCGCATAGGGTTGCAGCATATCGCCGGTATGATCCGCAATAACGCCATCGACCATGAATTTGAAGCCGTGAAAACGCAGCCGTGGAGAGTGAAAACGCGCGAGCGCCCGCTGGCCGAAAGCGAAATTTACCGGTTCGGCGACCGGTTCAGACACCAGGCTCACGCGCAGCGGTAACGTGTTTTGCGACTCCAGTTCCGCCCATGCATCCAGTAATGCGGGGGCGCTGTCAAAACAGACATCTTTAATCGCCGTCACACCGCGCGAGGCAAGCATTGCTATAAATGCACGCAGTTCTTCTCGCACCCGGGAGGTGTCAGCGAGCATCTCATTAAGCAAATGCACCCGCGCTTCTGCGCTGCATTCACCCGGCGTAAAGCCATAGCGGGCAATCGCCGCCTGATTCATCCAGCAGTAGCTTTTGTCATTGTTAATGGCGACGACCGGCCGCTGGGGAAAGGCGATATCCAGTACTTCGCCGTCCGGCAGTGCGCCCCAGCGTGATGTTGACCATCCCCAGGCATAAAGGCTGTCATCTGTCGATAATTGCGCTGCCGCCGCGGTCAGTATTGCTAACGCTTGCGTACTGTTGTCGGTCTGCGAGAGATCCACACCGCGCCGCATGCTCATATAGCCGGTAAAAAACGTATGGTTGTCGCAAAAGCCCGGGCACACTAGTCGCTCACCCAGTTCGCGTATTTGGGTGTCAGGCCCGCACCAGGGACGAATATCCTGCCCGGCAGGTACCATCGCTATAATTACACCGTCGCGGATGACAATATATCCCGAAAATAAACTATTGCTGGCAGCCGTAAATATATTTTCAGACTGCAAAATAAGATCGGCACTATTATTCATATTCATAATCTTTTCCCTTACAGGAAAAATGGCACAGTCCCGCATTTCCCACCCATAGAGATGGGTGAGAAACATACAAAAATAATCAAAAAAAGGTTATTGCTTAGTAGTGAATACCGTAGCCAAACGCGCCCTCTTTTAAACAAATCTGTGCGGAGAAATCGGCAGCGTATTGAAGACTTTGCACCAGCGCCTCGTCAGCCTGACGATGCGTTGTGGCGAGGTAATGGCAAACAAAAGCGGTAATAAACGCATCGCCGGCCCCCATGGTATCAACAGGGACAACATATTGTGGCCGTTGGTGATACCACTGTTTACCGTCATACAATAAAGCGCCCTCACTACCGCGCGTAGCGCAGACGATGCCGCTGCCCGCCTTGCTGGCCTGCATCATGATGTCCTGCGTTTGCTCCGGGCTGTATTCGGCGCAGGAGAAAAAAGCAAAATCAACGTAACGACAAAGCGGTAAAGCCTGTTCGAGAACAAAGTCATCTGAGAAGTCATAAGAAAGCGGGATACCCAGTTGATGCAGCGCCGGAAGCTGATCTTCTATATAGCTGTAACAACCGCTGTGGATCAACGCGAACTCATGCAGATAATCCTTATGCTCAAAGATAAAATCCATTGAGGTCGTTTTACGGATGCCACCAGCATTAGAGCCAAGGAATATTCGCTCCCCGTGTTCTATTTTAAGCTGCGCGCAGCCGTTTTCACCTTCAACCTGTAAACAGTAGGGTCGATTAATACCCAGTTCATCTACAACCGAAATAACATGTTGCGCCGCACTATCATTACCAAATATGCCAAGATAATCGGCGCGATGACCCAGCATTTTTGCATACACGGAAAAGTTAAGCGCATTACCACCAGGATACATCGTGCGCGTGTGCGCATATTTATCGACGACATTATCGCCAATACCAATGACGTTCATAATAACCCCTTTAGTAGGCGACCTGCCCCATATAGCGACGAGTTTCCAGCGGATGCTGACGGATTTCAGCCAGCGCCGAACGATATTCACACATGATGCTGTAGAACAATACCGGATTGAAAAACTCCACCACATCCGGCGGAAGAACACCAATGCCTAATTCTTTTGCATCGACAACTTCCACTTTTTCACCGTAGGTCGCCAGAAAATCACTGGCGCGCTCGTCCATCGCGCGGGTACGGCCTTCGTTCATCAGCAGGATAAACGGCGTTTCTTTATCCGTGACTTCAAACGGCCCATGGAAATATTCACCGGAGTGGATCGGTGCCGCATGCAGCCACTGCATTTCCATTAGCGAGCAAATCGCAAAGCCATAGGCATGTCCATAAGAGGCCCCGCTGGACAAAATATAAAAAAGGTTTTCATCCTGAAAACGCCGGGCAAAACGCTGGCAACGGTCGCTGACCTGCAGGCGGGCGCGGGCAATCACACCGTTGATTTGTTCCATCCCGCGCTGGAAGTCAGCATAGCTGGCATAACCTTCAACCTGCTCAAGTACCTCGACACACAAACTGAGGATAATCGCCATCGGGTTATCCACCACGTTAGTGTCATTCCCCCAGGCATAGAGAATATTGTGGCTCGCGTAGTCGATAAGCTGCGCCTGGTCATTATGCGTAAGCGTAACGGTTTGCGCGTCCCGCGCGCGGGCCAGCCTGGCGGCAGCGACCGATTCCGGAGTATTGCCCCCATGCGAAC
Organism: Superficieibacter electus; assembly: GCF_002915575.1. Classification (GTDB taxonomy): domain Bacteria; phylum Pseudomonadota; class Gammaproteobacteria; order Enterobacterales; family Enterobacteriaceae; genus Superficieibacter; species Superficieibacter electus. The sequence goes on along the minus strand of NZ_PQGD01000008.1, from coordinate 130,288 downwards.
AGACAATCACCAGCGAATTCTCGCTCAGAGTTTTAGGTGTTGCATACACAAATTCGTTGGCAGTATACATGCCGACATGCAGGGTCGTGGATTCGCTGTCAAAGAAGTATTTCGCCGGATACATATCCACCAGCGATCCGCCACATGCCACCAGGAAAATCTGCTTAATACCGCCCTTCTCTTTAACATTCTCCAGCAGTGAGGAAATAATTTCTTTGCTATTCATACAGATAACTTCTCCAATAAAAATGTCTGTAAAGAGGATTCATTGCGCAACAACATTAATACGTTATAATACGTATTAATGAGATCTTAATCATATTTTTACTACGCCGCGGCTGGCAGGAGAACGTCAGAACAGGAGGTTTATTGACAGAGAAGCAGGAAAGGCGCGGCAGCTTTGCAGGTGTTATCTGCAAAGCTAGCGCATTTAAACAGGAAAAAAATCTTAACCAGTGATTACGCCATCAACAACTTAACCACTACTTTACGCCCCTGCGCCGGTGCGCCGACCGCGCACAGCGGCTTGTGGACTTCGCCCGGATAAAACACCACAAAATCCCCTTCGCTCAGTACCACGGTTTTCTCCTGGGCACCTTCCGCTAAAAACGCGATGTCTTTATCCGCCAGCCAGTCAGTGTCTGGCGTACCCGCCGGGAGCGTGCTGAAGGTCATCCCTTCCTGACCTTTGAGAATAATTTGAATGTCGAGATAGCGGGCATGGTACTCCGCACGACGCTTTTCAAAAGGCTCGGTCATATCTTCAGAGAGAATGTAAAACAGGCGGCTGCCATCGATTTCGTATTTGCCCGTTGCCGTAGCATCGGTGACGTGAGCTTTAACATGTTCAATGGCCTGACGCAGTTCTTCAGGCAGCCAGTTTTGTAGATGATGAATATTGCCGACGATCATAATAACCCCTCTTAATTAAAACGATGTTTCATTTCTTCCGTTATACGATCAATCCTTTCAACCTGCCACCCGTTTCTGGTGAACTCTTGCGGTAGCGCATGTTTATCGGATATCAGATTAACCGCCTGTGATCGCGCCTCGCTTTTTATGCATCGATTATGCATACTCTGAAAAATGTAAATCCATTTCAATCTGTTAAGCTTATGAAAATTAGGCTTTTATAATAAAAACAATCGATACATCACACTTTAGTCTCCAGGTTTTTTGCAGCAAATGAGCATAGTTATTTATTAATTTAACTTAGGTTCTGAATAATATTTTATGTTTTTTGCATAATTTAAAAAAACCAATAAATAATATTATATTTTTCAATTAGTTAATTATTTACCAGCAATCTTAACAAACAACATATCATTAACAAGCAAGAATAATCCTGGCGCTAAAGGCGTATTCATTCATTTGTCACATCAAGTTAAATAACTAATTTCTGACGCCTGTCATAAATAATAAACAATTCTTCCAGCCACTATTATCACGTGACCTGAATCACATTCTCACCATCCAAAGAAACTATTATCCATCAGGAAATAAATTGTCGGCGACCAATGCGAAATACATTTTCGTCGCTCCCTCTTGATATTTACATAAAGCATCAAGGAATAATTATGGAAAAAAATTACGTTGGTTCCGAGGTGGGGAAACTGCGAAGCGTAATGCTTCATCGACCCAATCTCAGCCTGAAAAGATTAACGCCATCGAATTGTCAGGAACTGCTTTTTGATGATGTTTTATCCGTTGAACGTGCGGGGGCTGAGCATGATATTTTTGCCAGCACGCTACGCGATCAGGGCGTGGAAGTGCTGCTATTGACGGATCTTCTGGCACAAGCCCTTGATATTCCAGAAGCAAAAGACTGGCTGCTCAGCACTCAGGTTTCAGATTATCGGCTTGGGCCTGGCTTTGCCTGCGATGTTCGGGGCTGGCTGGCAGATATGCAGCACCGACAACTGGCGCGTCATTTAAGCGGCGGTCTGACCTACGGCGAAATACCTTCATTTATTAAAAATATAGTTGTGGATACTCATGATGCTAATGATTTTATTATGAAGCCGCTGCCCAATCATTTATTTACCCGCGATACCTCATGCTGGATATATAACGGTGTGTCAATTAATCCGATGGCCAAACCTGCCCGCCAACGGGAAACTAATAATTTACGCGCTATTTATCGCTGGCATCCGGCATTTGCCAGTGGCGATTTTATAAAATATTTCGGCGACGAAAATATTAATTACGATCACGCCACGCTTGAAGGCGGCGACGTTTTAGTGATTGGCCGGGGGGCCGTGCTGATCGGTCTCTCGGAGCGCACTACCCCGCAAGGCGTTGAATTTCTGGCGACCTCGTTATTCAAACACCGCCAGGCCGAACGCGTGGTGGTAGTCGAACTGCCTAAGCATCGCTCCTGTATGCACCTCGATACGGTAATGACCCATATCGATATAGACACATTTTCTGTTTACCCCGAAGTGGTGCGTAAAGAATCCCAGTGCTGGACCCTGACCCCGGACGGACGCGGCGGCCTGGATCGCGTTCAGGAAACCAGTTTGCTCCACGCCATTGAAAAAGCACTGGGCATCGACCAGGTGCGGTTGATCACTACTGGCGGCGATGCCTTCGAAGCGGAACGCGAACAGTGGAACGACGCCAATAACGTCCTGACCCTGCGCCCCGGCGTGGTGGTGGGCTACGAGCGTAACGTCTGGACCAATGAAAAATATGACAAAGCCGGTATCACCGTGCTGCCCATTCCCGGCGACGAACTGGGTCGCGGACGCGGCGGCGCACGCTGCATGAGCTGCCCGCTGGAACGTGATGACATTTAAGGAGCCTGTGATGGAAAACAAACCCACTCTGGTGGTCGCGCTCGGCGGCAATGCCCTGCTCAAACGCGGTGAACCGCTGGAAGCTGACATTCAGCGTAAAAATATTGACCTGGCTGCCGCGATCATCGCCAGCCTGACCCGGCAATGGCGCGTGGTGTTGGTCCACGGCAACGGGCCGCAGGTCGGCCTGCTGGCGTTACAGAACAGTGCCTGCGATGCCGTCACCCCCTATCCGCTTGACGTTCTCGGTGCAGAAAGTCAGGGCATGATCGGTTACATGCTGCAACAGGCGCTTAAAAATCAGCTACCTGAACGTAACGTCAGCGTGCTGCTGACTCAGGTGGAAGTTGATGCGGACGATCCGGCCTTCCGTAACCCGACCAAATACATTGGCCCGGTGTATGACCAGGCGCAGGCCGACATGCTCGGACGCGAGAAAGGCTGGACGTTTAAGCCCGATGGCCGCTGGTTTCGCCGCGTGGTGCCCTCTCCCCAGCCCGCACACATCGTAGAAAGCGACGCCATTCAGGCGCTAATCGAACGCGATCACCTGGTGATTTGCAACGGCGGCGGTGGCGTACCGGTCGTGCAAAAAGCCGACGGCTACCACGGTGTTGAAGCAGTGATAGACAAAGATCTCTCTGCTGCGCTGCTGGCCCGCCAGCTTCATGCCGATGCGCTGCTAATCCTCACCGACGCTGACGCCGTATACCTCGACTGGGGCACACCAGGACAGCGGCCTTTACTCCAGGCGACGCCGGAACTGCTCAAAAACATGACATTCGATGCCGGATCAATGGGACCCAAAATCGCCGCCTGCTGCCGCTATGTGGAAGCCTGCCACGGACGCGCCGGGATCGGTGCGCTGGCCGATGGCGCAGCGATCCTGGCCGGTGATAAGGGCACGTTGATCCGTATGGAAAACATCACGTCTCCGGCTCTCTAATCATTTAAAAAGGAATTAACTATGTCTATCTCATTAAAAAACCGCAACTTTCTCAAGCTGCTGGATTATACCCCGGCAGAAATACAGTACCTGATCGATCTGGCGATTGAACTGAAAGCAGCTAAAAAAGCGGGCCGCGAAACGCCGAAGCTGACGGGCAAAAATATCGCTCTGATTTTCGAAAAAACGTCCACCCGCACCCGCTGTGCGTTTGAGGTCGGCGCGTTCGATCAGGGTGCACAAGTCACTTATCTCGGCCCCAGCGGATCGCAAATTGGCCATAAAGAGTCAATGAAAGATACCGCGCGGGTACTGGGCCGCATGTACGACGGCATCGAGTATCGCGGCTTCGGTCAGCAAATTGTTGAAGAGCTGGGCACCTATGCTGGCGTGCCGGTGTGGAACGGGCTGACGGATGAATTTCACCCCACGCAGATCCTCGCCGACCTGATGACCATGCTGGAGCATGCGCCGGGCAAAACGCTGGCGGATCTGCGCTTTGCCTACCTCGGCGACGCGCGCAACAACATGGGTAACTCCCTGATGGTCGGCGCAGCGAAGATGGGGATGGATATCCGTCTGGTCGCGCCGAAATCTTTCTGGCCCGACGAGACGCTGGTGGCGCAATGCCGTGCTATCGCAAAGGAAACCGGCGCATGCATCACCCTTACCGATGACGTGGATGAAGGCGTGCACGGTGTGGATTTCCTCTATACCGACGTGTGGGTGTCGATGGGTGAGCCGAAGGAAGCGTGGGCGGAGCGCGTCAGCCTGATGAAGCCTTATCAAGTTAATCAGCAGGTACTGGAAGCCACTGGCAATCCGCAGGTGAAATTTATGCACTGCCTGCCGGCCTTTCATAACGAGCACACCAGAACCGGCCGTGAAATTGAAATGGCGTATGGCATGAAAGGGCTGGAAGTCACGGAAGAGGTATTCGAATCGTCGCATTCCATCGTCTTTGATGAAGCGGAAAACCGTATGCATACCATCAAAGCGGTGATGGTAGCGACACTCGGCGATTAATCACGCTCCCGGCCTGCTGAGCGGCGGGCCGGGACAGGGAAACTATTATGAGTAAATTTAAATTCCCCTCGGCTTACACGATTTTGTTTGTGCTTATCGCCCTGGTTGCCGTTTTGACCTGGCTTATCCCGGCCGGACAATATCATATGGCACTGAACGATACGCTGGGCAAAGAAGTCCCGGTAGCGGGTACTTATGCCCACGTTGCCGCCCATCCACAAGGATTTATCGCGGTCGTGATGGCTCCGATTAGCGGACTCTACGATCCCGAAACTGGCCAGGCGGGAGCCATCGACGTGGCGCTGTTTATTCTGATCATCGGTGGCTTTCTCGGTATCGTGACCAAAACGGGCGCGATTGACGCCGGGATTGAGCGGGTCACCCTCCGTTTGCGTGGACGCGAGGAGTGGATGATCCCGATTTTGATGGCGCTTTTTGCCGCTGGCGGCACCATTTACGGGATGGCGGAAGAGTCATTACCGTTTTATACCCTGCTGGTCCCGGTAATGCTGGCGGCACGTTTTGATCCGGTAGTGGCGGCCTCAACGGTTCTTCTTGGCGCGGGTATTGGCACGCTTGGCTCAACGATTAATCCTTTTGCCACGGTGATTGCCGCCAATGCGGCCGGTATTCCTTTTACCGCGGGGATTGGCCTTCGCGCCGTGTTACTGGTGGTGGGCTGGATCATTTGCGTGGTCTGGGTGATGCGTTATGCCCGTCAGGTCCGGCAAGATCCTTCCCGCTCTATCGTCGCCGATAAGCAAGAAGAAAACCGGGCGCATTTTCTCGGCAGCAAAACCCAGGAATCTCTGGTATTCACCCCGCTACGGAAGATAATTCTGGTGATTTTTGCCCTCGCGTTTGCCGTAATGATCTATGGCGTAGCCGTGCAGGGATGGTGGATGGCGGAGATCTCGGCGGTTTTCCTTGTTGCCGCAATCCTCGTCGGCCTCATCGCCCGAATGAGTGAAGAGGAGCTGACGTCAACGTTTATCAATGGCGCACGCGAGCTGTTGGGCGTAGCGCTCATTATCGGCATCGCGCGCGGCATCGTGGTGATTATGGATAAAGGCATGATTACTCACACTATTCTTCATAGTGCGGAGCAAACGGTCAGCGGCCTGTCCAGCATGGCGTTTATTAATGTGATGTACTGGCTGGAAGTGATCCTCTCCTTCCTCGTGCCCTCATCGTCGGGCCTGGCGGTACTCACCATGCCTATTATGGCTCCACTCGCTGATTTCGCCGGTGTGCCGCGCGATCTGGTGGTCACGGCTTATCAGTCGGCCTCCGGGATTGTTAATCTGGTTACTCCAACGTCTGCCGTGGTCATGGGTGGGCTGGCAATTGCGCGTGTCCCCTACGTTCGCTATTTGAAGTGGGTGGCACCGCTACTGGTCATTCTGACGTTGGTTATTATGGCAACTTTAAGCGTGGGGGCATTACTATAAGGCCAATGCGCTGGCAGTGGCGCTGCGCAGGTTACAGGCAGCGCCCTGCTTTTTGGATGACGTCTGACGACTCTCTTCTGTGCCGGCGAGAAGAATTGCCTGCTAACCCCATACTATTGACAGGATCAACCTATGAAGGAATATGGTGAATACTCCGCCAAAGAACAACTTCAGCTCACCGTGTGTCAGCGTCTGATTGCCGAGAAAAGCTACCTTTCGCAGGAGGAAATTCGCCGTGACTTACAGTTGCATGGCTTTGAGAATATCAGCCAGTCCTCCGTTTCGCGCCTGCTCTCGCTGCTCGGCGTAATAAAAATCAGAAATGCCAAAGGGCAAAAAATCTACTCGCTGAATCCTAAACTGCGCCCTGCCCCGGACGCTGCGCGATCGGTGGCGGAAATGGTGGTCAGCGTGGAGCACAACAGCGAATTTATTCTCATCCATACCGTCGCTGGTTACGGGCGGGCAGTGGCACGTATTCTCGATCACCATGCGCTGCCGGAAGTGCTGGGTATTGTGGCGAGCGGCAATATTGTCTGGGTTGCGCCCCGGGCGGTGAAGCGAACTGCGCTGGTGCATAAGCAGATTAATTACATACTTAAAATGAATTAATATTCAATAGAACCGTTTGCGTTGAATAAAAACGCCATTTATCGCTTGATCCCGCTTTAGAGCTGAGTATAATCGCGGGCAATTTGCCGGGAGGAAGCATGGTCCAGTGTCTACGACATACTGTCTTCGCGCACCTGAAACAGGGTGCCGGCCTGCCGTTTTTCTTCCCGTTGCTCCATCAATTCTCAAAGCCCCTCATTGTAGGGGCTTTTTTTTGCCCAGGCGTCAGGAGATAAACATGGCTAATCCGTTATTTCAGAGACATATCATTTCCATCAACGATCTCAGCCGCGAAGAGCTGGAGCTGGTTCTGGTGACTGCCGCAACGCTGAAAGCGACTCCACAACCAGAGCTGCTGAAACATAAAGTGATTGCCAGCTGCTTCTTCGAAGCCTCGACGCGAACCCGCCTTTCCTTTGAGACCGCCATGCATCGTCTGGGGGCCAGCGTGGTTGGCTTCTCCGACAGCGCTAACACGTCGCTTGGCAAAAAAGGGGAAACGCTGGCGGATACCATCTCGGTAATCAGCACCTATGTTGATGCCATTGTGATGCGCCATCCGCAAGAAGGCGCGGCGCGTCTGGCGACCGAGTTCTCCGGCACGGTTCCGGTGCTTAATGCGGGGGACGGTGCGAACCAACATCCGACGCAAACATTGCTGGATCTGTTCACCATCCAGGAAACGCAGGGGCGACTGGAAAATCTTACTATCGCGATGGTGGGCGATTTGAAATATGGCCGTACCGTGCATTCGCTGGCCCAGGCGCTGGCAAAATTCAGCGGCAACCGTTTCTGTTTTATCGCCCCGGATGCGCTGGCGATGCCGCAGTACATTCTGGATATGCTGGATGAAAAGGGCATCGCCTGGAGCGTGCACCACGCCATTGATGAGGTCGTGACCGAGGTGGATATTCTTTATATGACCCGCGTGCAGAAAGAACGCCTCGACCCGTCAGAATACGCCAATGTTAAAGCGCAGTTTGTTCTGCGCGCCAGCGATCTTCACGGCGCACGCGAAAACATGAAAGTGCTGCACCCGCTGCCGCGCATTGATGAAATCGCCACCGACGTCGATAAAACGCCGCACGCCTGGTATTTCCAGCAGGCCGGAAACGGTATTTTTGCCCGCCAGGCATTGCTGGCGCTGGTTCTGAATCAAGACTTAGTACTGTAAGGGGAAGACCATGACACACGATAACAAACTGCAAGTTGAAGCCATTAAACGCGGCACCGTCATCGATCATATTCCCGCTCAGGTCGGCTTCCGGCTACTGACCTTGTTTAAACTGACCGAAACTGAACAACGCGTCACCGTTGGTTTGAACCTGCCGTCCGGAGCGATGGGCCGCAAAGACATCATCAAAATTGAAAACACTTTTCTGACCGATGAACAGGTTGACCAGCTGGCGCTCTATGCCCCGCTGGCAACGGTCAACCGCATCGACGATTATGAAGTGGTGGGTAAATCGCACCCTAAATTGCCAGAGCGGATTGATGCCGTGCTGGTCTGCCCGAACAGTAATTGCATCAGCCACGCGGAGCCGGTGAACTCCAGCTTCAGCGTGAAAAAGCGCGTCAGCGATATTGCGCTGAAATGTAAGTATTGTGAGAAAGAGTTCTCCCATCAGGTGGTGCTGGCAAACTGATCGAGTAAAAGCGTCACACCGTGGCAGGTTATGCCTGGTGGCGCTGCGCTTGCACAGGCCTACGATTAACGATAAGCCATTGATGTATAAATTGTAGGCCGGGTAAGGCGAAGCCGCCACCCGGCATAACGGCGCATGGAATAGCACTATTCCTTTAAGCATATCCGAAAGCGTGGGTTTTATTTCCGCTGGCTTGAGTCTAATCAAAAAATATCATCACAGCACATTTAAACCTCATTATTTCCGGCTCACACTCATTAAATATCATTACCCTGAAAGCACATTGAATTCGCGCAAGCCGATTAATACACTCGCCAGTCAGTTTATTAATTATTCAAGGGATGGATTATGAAAATTAAAAAGGCTTCGCTGTGTATTGCAACGCTATTATTTAACGCCCCGGTATTTGCCCACGGCTATGTCGAATCACCCGCCAGTCGGGCCTTTCAGTGTAAATCAGGTAACAATGCCAACTGTGGCTCCGTACAGTGGGAACCGCAGAGCGTAGAGCAAACCAGCGGTTTTCCTGAGGGTGCCATGCCGCCAGACGGGCAACTGGCCAGCGCCGGGAAATCCGCGTATTCACCGCTGGATGAACAAAGCCCTACACGCTGGGTAAAGACCCCCATTAAAAGCGGTAAAAATAATTTTAGCTGGTATCATACTGCGCCGCACAGGACCACCAACTGGCGTTATTATATTACCAAACAAAATTGGGATCAGAATAAACCGCTGACGCGTGATGACTTTGAAAATAAACCGTTCTGTATCATTGATGGTCACGGTAATATACCCGCAACCCAGGTAACTCACTCCTGTAACGTTCCGCAACGCACGGGCTATCAGGTAATTTATGCGGTCTGGGAAATTGCTGATACTGCCAACAGCTTTTATCAGGCGATTGACGTCGATTTTGGCAATGGTGCCAGTGGTGAAGACAGCGCCGCGCAGGCGGGCTGGACGAAAACGCTCAACGGTATTATTCAGGGTGGTGCGCTTAAAGCAGGAGATCGCGTGGTGGCGAAATTTTTCAACGCTTACGGTGAAGTCCCTTCCCTGCGCACAACGCTCACCATTACCAGTGATGACGCCGGGGCCAGCACGCAGTGGCCGTGGGCAATGGCCAACGCGATTAACGCGGCCCACCCCGATCTGCGCGCGGGTATAAAAAATGCCGAGGGTACGATTGAGCCGGTCCATGGGGCGAACATGGTATATGCCAAAGAGGGCAGCGACCTGGAAACCATGATCCTCTATACCGGGGAAGAGGCCGCCACATCGTCATTGACCGTTTCAGATGTTGCAGCCACAGCGATTGACCATGGTAATGCGACCGTCACGCTACGGGCAAACGCACAGGGCCACATTCAGTTTGAGGCCAACGTGAGCGATCACAGCGGCAATGAGAGAGGGCAAATCAGTCAATCGCTTCGCGATCAATCTCAAACCCTGACCATCAAACTAACCGGAGCACAGGCAGGACATCATATGCTGCGCTACGTTGGCCGTAACGACGCGGGTGATATCGCCAGCCAGGGCGTGGTGGATCTGATGCTGAAAGAAAAAGCGGTTCAGCCCACGCCTGAACCTGCCCCGGCGATCAAATACCAGTACGTTTTTCCGGCGCACCTCAACGCCTATAAAGCAGGTACCCGCGTCCTTCAGCCCAAGGATAGTAAAGTCTATCAATGCCGCCCATTCCCTTATAGTGGCTATTGTGTACAGTGGAGCCGCTATGCCAACCAGTATGAGCCGGGCGTCGGATTTGCCTGGAAAATGGCATGGACCGTGGTCACGGAGTAACCACGATGTCATCCATAAAGGGATAGCGTGGGCTATCCCTTTTGTTGGCTGCTAAAACAGAATACAAACTTGTATAATGGTTTCACTTAGCTGGAAATCATCAAACCACTTCAGGAGAAACTATGTCTAAAACCATCGCGACGGAAAATGCACCGGCAGCTATCGGTCCGTACGTTCAGGGTGTTGACCTTGGCAGTATGATCATCACCTCCGGGCAGATCCCGGTCGATCCAAAAACCGGCAGCGTCGCGGATGACGTTTCCGCACAGGCGCGTCAGTCGCTGGAAAACGTGAAGGCTATCGTCGAAGCCGCTGGTCTGAAAGTCGGCGATATTGTGAAAACCACCGTTTTCGTTAAAGATCTGAACGATTTCGCTACCGTTAACGCCACGTATGAAGCGTTCTTTACCGAGCACAACGCGACCTTCCCGGCACGTTCGTGCGTGGAAGTGGCGCGTCTGCCAAAAGATGTAAAGATTGAGATTGAAGCCATCGCGGTACGCCGTTAATCGTCTGACATAACGGTACCATGCCGGGCGTCTGAATCGTCCGGCGTGGTCGCCAGGACCACGGAGGGAGAGCAATGGCAAAAGCACGTTTTACTGAGGAGCAGATCGCTGACTTTCTCCGCCAGTCTAAAAGCGGCGTTCCCAACAAAGAATTATGTGAAAAATATGGGTTTAGCGTCAGCACGCTCCGGCGCTGGCAGGAATTACATGCCGAAGGTGTGCGCCTTGAGTTAAAACAACTTGAATCAACCGCTCCGATTATCTATTTAGGGTTTATTGTGGTTGCAGTATTACTCACGCTGGTTTTCCCCAAACCGACTGGCGCATTGGTTATTCCTCCCTTCATAATTTATTGTATTTACTATATCCGCCGCTTTCGCCGGATATCGGCAAAGCATATTAAGGAAGAAAACACCTTTCTCGCCCGCTCGGGGATGGGTGCCAATAATGCATTTTACAAATTTTGCTGGGCCATGATAATTTTATTAATGGTTATGCTTGGCTATATTATCACCCATCCGGGATAAACAATTGCAAGTTAAATCTATGCCAGCTGCAAGTATGCCCGGCGTAATGCATTGCCGGGCAGATAGCTACGCAGACAGCTTAATAGAGCAATACATGCTCCAGAAATTCATTAACTTTTTCACTTTCGCTTAAACTGAGCTTGCAGCTTCCCATCCGGATCTTGGGTTTATTCTTACCATGAAAATCACTGCCGCAGGTCATCAGCAAGGCGCGATCCTGCGCATAGTGATAAAGCTGCTGGCGAAGATCGTTATCATGGTAGCTGGAGAATACCTCTACCCCCATCACACCCACTTTTATCATTTCGCTAATGACATCGGTATGCCCGCTTTTCACATTGGCACCAATATGCGCAATAACGGGAATCCCACCGTTACTACGAATAACCTCAACCATTTCTTGCAGAGGCGGAAAAGCAATTTCAACATGGCATGGTTTTCCTTTGCCAAAAAAATCCCAGAAGAAATTAATCAGCGGCATATCTCCCCGTGCATTGCCCTTTCGGTAGGGCACCAGTAGCGAATGTCCGGCATTGCGTTCATCCTCAAGGATCAGTTCCGCCATCTCCTCTTCCTGGGGAACCCTATCGCCTGCGAGAGAAAAAAGATGTTCTTCATTGAGGAAAAAACCGAGCGCTTTTAACTTCTCAAGTTTTATTGGTGTGGCCGCCTGCTGTAGCTGATTAAAATTATGCTCAATGTCAGTAAAATCGGAGCTATGACGACGATAACCGTAGCCTAACAAATGATAGTTATTGTTGCCAAACGAACAGTCAATTTCAATACCCGGCAGCACGTGGATATTATTTTGATGCCCCCAGTAAATTGCCTCTTCGACTGAAGAAGAGGAATTATGATCGGTAACAGATAACACTGAAACCTGCTCTGTTTTAGCAATTTTTATCAGATTGCTGACCGAATAATCAGCGTCATCACTCCAGGAAGAGTGAACATGAAGGTCTATGTTTTGCATGATCTTTCTCCCCGCAATTATAAAGATGCCTTACATTTATCAAAAACCTGTTTCACGCCCTGGATACAGGCATGAATATGTTCAACACTCCACGTGGGATGAAGATAAAGACTAAAGGTCACAGGCAGCAGGCTTCTCGCTTGTTGGCAAACAACGCGGGTGTACTCTACCGATTTTGGATCGGTATACTCCTTTGATTTAAAGGGGAAATTGGCGCTGCCAAAACCATTTAGCTCACGATACACTTTTTCGCCGTAGGCTTCCGGCCACTGAATTTTAAAGGCAGGAATACCTGCTTTTTTAAGCTCTGCTAATACCGTTGAAGCATCAACCGGGAAGGTGTCATGATTTAACACTAACGGGTATAACCAGTAAGCATTTTCTCTTTCTTCAGAGGTAAACGGTAGCGATTCTATCTCCGGCATGTTTGCAAATGCCTGATCGTAAATGGCAGCAAACGCTTTTCTGCGCTTGAGGTTCCACGTATCAAATCTTTTTAACTCGTTTATTCCTATCGCCGATTGAATTTCGGTCATGCGATAGTTAAAACCAATGCGATTATGCACATGAAACGTTTGTTCCTCTAACGTTAACAAATCTATTTTTCGTTTTACATCAAACCCATGATCACGAAACGCGCGACATTCCCAGGCAATATCCTCATCATTGGTGACCACCATTCCACCTTCGCCTCCGGTAGTAAAGTGTTTACCCTGACAAAAGCTGAAGGTGCCAATATCACCTATGTTTCCTGTTTTTCTGCCCTGATACAGACCACCAATACACTGGGCACTGTCTTCTATAACTTTTAAATTATGCTGTCTGGCAATCGCCATAATGGGAGCCATATCGCAAACAACGCCATACAGATGAACAACAATGATGGCTTTCGTCCGTGGAGTAATTAGCTCGGCTATTTTAGCCGGATCAATAGTATGATCGCGTGTGACATCACAAAAAACGGGAATGGCCCCCGCCTGTAATACGGCAAAGGAAGTGGCGATAAAGGTGTAAGAAGGAACAATAACTTCGTCCCCCGGCCCTATATTTAATGAACTTACCGCAATATGAACGGCTGAGGTGCCTGATGAACAAGAAATAGCATACGCGGAATCATTCCATTTCGCGAAATCCTGTTCAAACTGCATTCCTTTTTTTCCAGTCCAGTAATTTACTTTGCCACTAGACAGAATCTCTTCGATATCAAGGTAGCTTTGTTTATCGAACTGAGGCCAACCGGGAAAATTTTTCATTGTAATTCCTCAATAAAAATAATCATTAATATTACTGTTATTATTTAACATGCCAGGCTGCGTGATGGACTCTTCTACCGTCTCGTTAACAACGCCAGCTAAACGGCAACAACTTTCACACCCCTTGCAGAATCCAGGCGCAAAATTATAGTAACCCTTTAGGTTATAATTTATTTCCTCGACAGCAAGCGAAGATAAATTACCTATAGGTAATCCTGCATTGGTTGCCATCATCACGCACGGATAAATATTACCATCGGCACGGATTAACCAGCGAGCTAAAGTAGAGTAACAATGGTTAAAACGAAGAGATTTTTCCTCGACGTTTACCAGTACGTTTGATAAATTTGTATTATTGATCACGAAATTATATAAATCCTGATCTTCTCTGGCGGTCTTCAGTAATTGCTGATGCAATTTTTCAATACGGTCCAGCCAAAAAGACTCACGATCTGACGTGAATAGTTTATCATTCGCATAATTCTGCGAGGGACAATGGCAAGACTGAATTCGGCATATTGGCCTGAACTGGATATTGACATGACGATTAAAATCTCTAAAAACATCACGACAAACAGTAAGCAAATTAGCAATGTTATGATCACCATATAAATACCCAATTCCCACATGCTGACACTTTGACGCCACGGCAGCCTGAAGAAATTTTGTTCTTATAGAGAGCTTACCTTGTTTAAGGGCGAAAAAGTCTTCTTCGGTAATTGCATCCAGAGAAACACGGAGCCAGCTTAGTTTATCCAGCGTCGAAGCGTTTAATTTACGGCTACCATTGGTGATCAGCCCTACGGCAACGTTATTCGCGAATAAAAAATCAACAACATCATTTAGATTAATACCATCATTACTATAAAGCGTGGGTTCTCCACCGCCAGCAATAACCACGGCTTTAGGCTTTAACTTCAGTAGATTTCTCAGCGCACTTAAATTAAGACTTTCTCTGTTTTGTTGATTCTTGTAGCTACAATAACGACAGTGCAGGTCGCAGATGTCCGTGGGATGTATCTCAACAACATTGATTACCGGTAGCGAGTAAAGATCATCATCTCCATGAATTAATTTTGTATTGTTTATAATCTCCGAGAATGAATTTAATATTCTCTTTGAATTTCTCAATTTAGAGGTCACTATCGACATGCTGTTTTCCTTGCATTATGAAAAAAATGCATATAGCAATGTTGGGGGTAAACAATAACGCAGCAATGCCAAAAAGCATTACTAAATTTTATACATATAGTTGAAATCATTTTTTGAATGAATACTAATGAACTTATAGCAAGGCAATTAACCCTCGAAAGTCGATAAATAGTCGCGTTTAGCATTTTTAAACGTAAACCCTGACAACAAGCCGAATGCCGTCCTCACTCCTCATGCAATAAAAAGGCTGGCAGGGGATAGTCTTTTGCTCAGATGCGGCATTTATCTTTTTACTTATCTCTTACTGGTTTGTATAATGAAAAAAAATAATTGTGTGTTTCCTCAAAAGAATATGAACCAAAAGGTGTTAAAAGCGTTTATTGAATTGGCAAATACCGGGAATTTTCAACGAGCAGCGGAACGTTTGTGTGTAACGCAATCAACGTTAACCAAACAGATCCAGGCGCTTGAAGCAGAGTTAGGCCTGGATCTTTTTTCCAGAATCAAGAGTGGTACAATCTTGAATAAAAATGGGCATTTATTATTTAATGAAATAAATAATATTCTTACTGCTTACGACTTATTAAAAAACAAAGCTAACACCCTCACCAACCCTAATAATTTATCTGTTGCCTTTGGCATGGCCACCAGAGACCTGGCCCCTGCCCTCATCAATAATTTCATGACCAGTCATCCACAAAAAAACATTACGCTGATTGACCTTCCTACCGCAGCACAGAGTGAAAAGTTATTGGCCGGGGAGCTGGATCTGGCATTCATGCGTGAACAAAGCGGTACTTTTTTAAAACAAATGGTCGTCCGCCGCGATCGTCTCCTGTTGATATATCATCAAAGCCAAAAGCGTTTAATGGAACAACAAAATATTATTGACATCTTAAGTAATAATATATTTCTGTGTATTGATGAGAACATCTGCGGGGGCACCTACAATATTATATCGACTTTTTTAAAAAATACGGTTGCAACCGCAAACCTTAAAGAAATCAGTAGCTACCCGAACATCCTCTCGCTGGTAAAAGAAAATTTTGGCTGTGCGCTTATCCCTGAAAGCGCCTGCCATCATAATGAGCACAAGGATATACTTTCAGTGCCTATCAATAACCCGTTAACGATCTGGAATATTGTGATGGCATGGAACGAGCGATTTAATAACACGCTAAGAGATGAGTTTATTGATTATTGTCATGAGGTGATCACGACAACATCCGGGCGGCCGGTATCCCTGTGATACCGATCCGCCCGAAGTACTGCGTTGCATCGGGTGACTACTGCCAGCCATACCGACGGCTATAAAATCCTTTGACCAACTGCGTCAGCGTCATATATCCCGCCAGAATTGCAATAAGCCATGGGAAGTAGCTCAGTGGCAGCGCCTGAAGCTGCAAATAGCTCGCCAGCGGCGAGAACGGCAGCGCAATGCCAGCGATCATCACCAGCAACGTCATCAGCATTAATGGCCAGGCGGCACGGCTCTGGATGAACGGCAGACGGCGGGTACGGATCATATGCACAATCAGCGTTTGCGACAGCAGTCCGACCACAAACCAGCCAGACTGGAACAGCGTTTGCGATTCCGGTGTATTCGCATGAAACACCCACCACATCAGGCAGAAGGTCAGAATGTCGAAGATAGAACTGATCGGCCCGAAGAAGATCATAAAGCGCCCCAGATCCGCCGGGTTCCAGCGCTGCGGCTTCTGGATTTGCTCATCATCAACGTTATCAAACGGCAGCGCCACCTGAGAGACATCGTACAGCAGGTTCTGAATCAGCAGATGCAGCGGCAGCATTGGCAGGAACGGTAAAAAGGCGCTGGCCACCAGCACGCTGAAGACGTTGCCGAAGTTTGAACTGGCGGTCATCTTGATGTATTTGAGCATATTAGCAAAGGTGCGGCGTCCTTCGATCACTCCCTCTTCCAGCACCATCAGGCTTTTTTCCAGCAGGATGATATCCGCGGCCTCGCGGGCGATGTCCACCGCCCCGTCCACGGAAATGCCGATGTCCGCCGCACGCAAGGCGGGTGCGTCGTTAATACCGTCGCCCATAAAACCAACCACATGGCCTTCGCGCTTAAGCAGCGTCACAATCCGCTCTTTATGTAGCGGCGTCAGGCGCGCAAACAGCGTGGTGCATTGGGCCAGCCGCGCCAGCTCGTCATCGCTTAGCGCGTCAATCTCGCTGCCAGTCACCACCTCACCTGCATTCAGCCCAACTTCCTGGCACACTTTAGCCGCCACCAGTTCGCTATCGCCGGTAAGAATCTTCACTGTAATACCACTGGCCTTCAGCGCTTTCAGCGCGGGCGCAGTGGTTTCTTTCGGTGGGTCGAGAAAGGCGATATAACCTTCAAGGATCAAATCGGACTCGTCTATCCGCTGATAATCACCCTGACGCGCCGGCAGGTATTTGGTCGCAACTGCCACCACACGCAGTCCTTGCCGGTTGAGCGTATCCGTTACGCGTTTCACGCGGCGCAACATTCCCTCGTCCAGCGGCACAATATCGCCGTTGTGGCGCACATGCGCACAGACATTGAGGATCTCCTGCAATGCACCTTTGCAGATTAACTGATGGACATCGGCCTGCTCTGCCACCACGACCGACATCCGGCGGCGCTCAAAATCAAACGGGATTTCATCAATTTTTTGCCAGCGCGCTGAAAGCCCGCGCGCCGCTTCTTCATCCACGCCTTCAAGCACCGCGGTATCCAGCAGATTTTTCAGCCCGGTCTGGTAATGGCTGTTCAGCCAGGCTGAGTGCAGGACGCGATCGCTGGCTTTGCCGGAAATATCGGTATGGGTTTCCAGCACAATTTTATCCTGCGTCAGGGTGCCGGTTTTGTCGGTACAGAGAATATCCATCGCGCCAAAGTTCTGGATAGCGTCCAGATGTTTGACGATGACTTTCTGTTTTGACAGCTTGACCGCGCCGCGTGCCAGCGTGGACGTCACAATCATCGGCAGCATTTCCGGGGTCAGGCCGACGGCGACAGAAAGCGCGAATAACGCGGCTTCCCACCAGTCGCCTTTGGTGTAGCCGTTAATCAGTAGCACCAGCGGGGTCATCACCAGCATAAAGCGGATCAGCAGCATACTGACGCGACCAATCCCTTTCTGAAACGCATTGGGTTCCGCCGCCTGCTCGCTGACCCGTCCGGCCAGTTGTCCAAACCAGGTATTACCGCCGGTGGCCACCACCAGCGCCTGCGCCGTGCCGCTCACCACATTAGTGCCCATAAAGCACAGGGTGTCGCACTCCAGCGGATTGGTTTGCTGCCCATCCCGGCTGTGAGCAACTTTCTCAACCGGCAATGATTCCCCCGTCAGGGAAGCCTGCGCCACAAACAGATCGCGTGCCTGGATCACGCGCAGGTCCGCCGGGATCATATCTCCCGCCGCCAGTTTTACAACATCCCCGGGTACCAGGCGATCGATAGGCAATTCCACCCAACTGCTTTCACCTTTTTCGTTGATAACCCGCAGCACCGTGGCGGTATTGCTGACCATGGCTTTCAGGGCATCGGCGGCCTTTGTCGAACGCGCTTCCTGAATGAAGTTAAGCAGCGTCGAAATCCCCACCATCAGACCAATCACCCCGGCAGCGAAGAGGTCTTCTGTGGCATAGGAGACAATACCCAGCACGGTAAGCAGCAGGTTGAAAGGATTGCGATAACAGATCCACAGATGTACCCACCACGGCGAGGGTTGCTCCGCGGGAAGCTGATTCTCGCCGTGCGTTTCACGGGCGGCATCAACTTCCGACGGATTCAACCCTTCCGGATGGCTGTTAAAGGTCTGCCAGAGATCGCGCTCCTGCAGGGTGGCGATCTTCAGGCACTGTTCGCTCAGCGAGGGCGGGATCGCCACCGCAGCCAGATTGTTGGCTTCGGGCAGCACATCGCGCTGTACCAGACGGCGGGGTAAATGACGATTAAGCCGGGCAAAAAGCTGGCGGGTAATATTTTTCAGCATAATAAGTCCCTCCGCACCCATCAGCAGCGGGCGCAGAACATCCTGCAGGCGTGGCAAGGCCGTACCTTACAGGCAAAGATTTCTTACAGGGACGCGGATAACGTCACTGTCTCAGGCTTCCGCTAAGACAGTGAAAAGGCTGGCTTACCGGAAGGTTACGTATCTCCGTCGCGGGAGAGGGGTGGGATCGGGGTCCATACAGCCTCCGGTAAGTTAAGGGGATAATAAAACGCCGCGAATTATATAGAGTTATCAATATTATTTGTGGCAATTATGGCGGTATGATACCGCCGGGTAACTAAACCGAACGTAAACCAGACTTTGCCCATTGTGATTAACCCGGGTAAAGTTAAGCTCTTTTTTTAGACTTTGCTTCACCTCATGGGACGAAAGAATGCAAAACCGCCTGACAATCAAAGACATCGCGCGCTTAAGCGGCGTGGGGAAATCCACTGTATCGCGCGTGCTGAATAATGAAAGCGGTGTTAGCGAGCGTACCCGCGAGCGCGTTGAAGCTGTAATGCAACAGCACGGTTTCTCTCCCTCCCGCTCTGCACGTGCCATGCGCGGGCAGAGTGATAAAGTGGTAGCCATTATTGTCACTCGCCTGGATTCCCTGTCAGAAAATCTGGCGGTGCAGACCATGCTGCCGGTGTTTTATGAGCAGGGCTACGATCCGATCATGATTGAGAGCCAGTTTTCTCCCGCCATGGTCGAAGAACATTTGGGCATGTTACAGCGCCGGAATATTGATGGGGTCGTGCTGTTTGGTTTCACCGGCATTCGTGCGGAGATACTGGCACGCTGGCAGCCCTCACTGGTACTGCTGGCACGTGAGGCGAAAGGTTTTGCCTCGGTGTGCTACGACGATGAAGGTGCAATCCAGACGCTGATGCAGCGACTTTACGATCGCGGCCATCGGCACATCAGTTACCTTGGCGTTCCCCATCACGACGTTACGACTGGTCAGCGCCGTCATCAGGCGTGGCTGACATTCTGTAAGCAACATGAACTGGCGACGGTATCCGCGCTGCCGGGCCTGACCATGAAGCAGGGCTACGAACATGTTGCTCAGGTCTTGATGCCGGAAACGACCGCGCTGGTTTGCGCCACCGATACCCTGGCGCTTGGTGCCAGCAAGTATTTGCAGGAGCAACGCATCGAGTCTGTTCAGCTCGCCAGCGTTGGCAATACGCCGCTAATTAAATTTCTGCATCCGGAAATCGTCACTGTCGATCCGGGCTACGCCGAGGCCGGACGGCGGGCTGCGTCTCAGTTGATTGAACAAATTAACGGCCGTAGCGAGCCACAGCAAATCGTGATCCCCGCCACCCTCTCCTGATCTGAAAAACACAATTTCTGTGATCGTCGCTACGTTTCGGGAACGTTCCCGTTTTCACTCATTCAGCGAAGATATACTCTCTGCGCCAGTTATCACACCACTCCCTTTCATCTGCCACGAGGCTATAAGATGAGTAAAGTTAACCAACAGGATATCGATCGCTTGATCGAACTGGTCGGCGGGCGCGAAAACATCGCCACCGTCAGCCACTGTATTACCCGCCTGCGCTTCGTGCTTAACCAGCCCGCGAAGGCCGATCCCAAAGGTATTGAACAACTGCCAATGGTCAAAGGCTGCTTTACCAACGCCGGACAATTTCAGGTGGTGATCGGCACCGACGTTGGCGATTACTATCAGGTACTATTAGCGTCTACCGGCCAGGCGCGTGCCGATAAAGAGCAGGCGAAAAAAGCCGCGCGGCAGAATATGAAATGGTACGAGCAGCTTATTTCCCACTTTGCTGAAATTTTCTTCCCTCTGCTTCCTGCGCTGATCAGCGGCGGTCTGATTCTGGGTTTCCGGAATGTGATTGGCGATCTGCCCATGAGCAACGGCCAGACGCTGGCGCAGATGTTCCCGGCGCTTAAAACGATCTACGATTTCTTGTGGCTGATTGGTGAAGCGATCTTCTTCTATCTGCCGGTGGGGATCTGCTGGTCGGCAGTGCGTAAGATGGGAGGGACACCCATTCTCGGTATCGTACTTGGCGTCACGCTGGTTTCTCCACAGTTAATGAACGCTTACTTACTGGGCCAGCAGACACCGGACGTGTGGAACTTCGGTCTGTTCAGCATCGCGAAAGTCGGCTACCAGGCGCAGGTCATTCCGGCACTGCTGGCCGGCCTGGCTCTCGGTTTTATTGAAAATAATCTCAAACGTATCGTACCCAGCTACCTGTATCTGGTTGTTGTGCCGGTATGTTCTCTGCTGCTGGCGGTGTTCCTGGCTCACGCGTTTATCGGCCCGTTTGGCCGCATGATCGGCGACGGTGTGGCCTTTGCAGTACGTCACCTGATGACCGGTAGTTTTGCACCGATCGGCGCAGCATTATTTGGCTTCCTGTACGCGCCGCTGGTCATAACCGGCGTGCATCAGACCACGCTGGCTATTGATATGCAGATGATCCAGAGCCTTGGCGGAACGCCAGTGTGGCCGCTGATTGCGCTGTCGAACATTGCACAAGCGTCGGCGGTGCTGGGTATTATCATTGTCAGCCGTAAACATAACGAGCGGGAAATCTCCGTGCCCGCGGCCATCTCGGCTTTCCTCGGCGTCACCGAACCGGCGATGTACGGTATTAACCTCAAATACCGTTTCCCGATGCTCTGCGCGATGATCGGCTCTGGTCTGGCCGGGTTGCTGTGTGGTCTGTATGGCGTCATGGCTAACGGTATCGGCGTTGGTGGTCTGCCGGGCATTCTTTCCATTCAGCCGGGCTACTGGCAGGTTTTTGGCATCGCCATGATGATTGCGATTGTGATCCCGGTGGTCCTCACAACCGTGATGTACCAGCGTAAGCACCGTCAAGGTACGTTACAGATTGTCTGATCTTTTCGGGGCGCAATTGCGCCCCTTCGCATTTGCAGGAATGAATCATGAATACCCTTCCTCACTGGTGGCAAAACGGTGTCATCTATCAAATTTATCCAAAGAGTTTTCAGGACACCACCGGCAGCGGCACAGGTGATTTACGCGGCGTGACGCTGCGCCTGGATTACCTGAAAATGTTGGGCGTTGATGCTCTCTGGCTGACGCCGTTCTATATCTCGCCGCAGGTCGATAACGGCTATGACGTTGCCAACTATACCGCCATCGACCCCGCTTACGGTTCACTGGATGATTTTGACGAACTGGTGGCTGAGGCTAAAGCGCGCGGCATGCGCATTATTCTGGATATGGTGTTTAACCATACGTCAACTCAGCATCCGTGGTTTCGCGAGGCGCTGAATAAAGATAGTCCGTACCGTGAGTTCTATTTCTGGCGGGACGGCACGCCAGACATCGCGCCCAATAACTGGCGCTCCAAATTTGGCGGGAGTGCCTGGCGCTGGCAGGCAGAGAGCGAACAGTACTATTTGCACCTGTTTGCGCCAGAGCAGGCCGATTTGAACTGGGAAAATCCGGCGGTACGCGCCGAGCTAAAACAGGTCTGTGAATTCTGGGCTGACCGTGGTGTCGACGGGCTGCGCCTCGACGTGGTGAATCTTATCTCTAAAGACCTGAACTTCCCGGATGATGAAAGGGGTGACGGTCGCCGTTTTTATACCGATGGTCCGCGCGCGCATGAATTTTTGCAGGAGATGAGCCGCGAGGTCTTTACACCACGCGGGTTGATGACGGTCGGGGAGATGTCTTCCACCAGCCTGGAGAACTGCCAGCAGTACGCAGCGCTGGACGGCAGCGAACTGTCGATGACGTTCAACTTTCACCATCTGAAAGTGGATTATCCCGGCGGCGAAAAGTGGACCCAGGCAAAACCCGATTTTGTGGCGCTTAAGTCCCTGTTTCGCCACTGGCAGCAGGGCATGCATCAGCGGGCATGGAATGCGCTGTTCTGGTGTAATCACGACCAGCCGCGCATTGTGTCGCGCTTCGGCGATGAAGGTGAGTACCGCGTTCCCGCTGCAAAAATGCTGGGGATGGTGCTACATGGCATGCAGGGTACGCCCTACATCTATCAGGGCGAAGAGATCGGCATGACCAATCCGCATTTCACCCGCATTACCGACTATCGCGATGTGGAAAGCCACAATATGTTCGCCGAACAGCGGGTGAACGGGCGTGACGCGCAGGAACTGCTGGATATTCTCGCGGTGCGCTCGCGCGACAACAGCCGCACGCCGATGCAGTGGGACAGTAGCCCCAACGCCGGTTTTACCACCGGCGAGCCGTGGATTGGTATTAATGTTAATGCTCGAGAGATCAACGTTGAAGCGGCAATAAAAGACACGCAATCGGTGTTTTACACTTATCAGGCGCTGATCGCGTTGCGTAAAACGCAGCCGGTATTGACGTGGGGCGACTATCAGGACCTGCTGGGGGACCATCCACAGCTGTGGTGCTATCGTCGCCAGTGGCAGGGACAAACGCTGCTGGTGATCGCCAACCTCAGCCACGAATGCCAGCCCTGGCAGCCAGAGACGCTTAACGGTACATGGCAGGTATTGATGAGCAATTATGAAGAAGTCGCTGCTCAGCCTGCGGCCATGACGCTGCGCCCGTTCGAAGCGGTCTGGTGGTTACAATAGTGCCTTGCTGCCCGCTTAACGCGGGCAGTTTACTTTCCCCTGCTTTTTTTAAGGCTTTTCCCCTTCGAAAATAAGTACGGAAAAAATCTTTTCTCCGCAGCGCCCGCCATCTGTACTGTCTGTTTTTTACTTTGTCCTGCATCAATAAAACTGCAAACATCTTTAATGAAAACACTACATATAGAAATTAGAATGCACATCGGCCCTATATATGGTGTTTATCGTCTATTATTGCACCATACCCTTTTTAAAAGCTGTGGATAAAAGGGCCGAACCTGAGGGAAGTCTCTGGATACAGTAACGATTAAAACCACCCGGTGCTTTCTTCTTTTGTGGATAACCTGTTCTTTTAAATATGGAGTGATCATGACACCGCATGTGATGAAACGAGATGGCTGTAAAGCGCCGTTCAAATCAGAGCGCATTCAGGAAGCAATTCTGCGTGCAGCTAAAGCAGCGGGAGTCGATGACGCAGACTATTGCGCCACCGTCGCAGAAGTCGTCAGTAACCAGATGCATAGTCGCACGCAGGTTGATATCAACGAGATCCAGACCGCGGTTGAAAATCAGTTGATGTCCGGCCCGTATAAGCAGCTCGCCCGCGCCTACATTGAGTACCGCCACGATCGCGATATCGAGCGTGAAAAACGTGGCCGCCTGAACCAGGAAATTCGCGGTCTGGTTGAGCAAACCAACTCCGCGCTGCTCAATGAAAACGCCAATAAAGACAGCAAAGTGATCCCCACCCAGCGCGATCTGCTGGCCGGTATTGTCGCCAAACACTATGCCCGTCAGCACCTGCTGCCGCGCGACGTGGTGCAGGCGCACGAGCGCGGGGATATTCACTATCACGATCTCGACTATTCCCCGTTTTTCCCGATGTTCAACTGTATGCTGATTGACCTTAAAGGCATGCTGACGCAGGGCTTTAAGATGGGCAACGCGGAAATCGAACCGCCAAAATCTATTTCTACTGCGACCGCCGTTACCGCGCAGATTATCGCTCAGGTCGCCAGCCATATTTATGGTGGCACGACCATTAACCGCATTGATGAAGTGCTGGCTCCGTTCGTCACGGAAAGCTTCAATAAACACCGTAAAACAGCGGAAGCGTGGCAGGTGCCGGATGTTGATGGCTATGCCCATTCTCGTACCGAGAAAGAATGTTATGACGCGTTCCAGTCGCTGGAGTATGAAGTCAATACATTGCACACCGCCAATGGCCAGACGCCGTTTGTGACCTTTGGTTTCGGCCTCGGAACCAGCTGGGAATCGCGTCTGATTCAGCAGTCCATCCTGCGTAACCGTATCGCGGGTCTGGGCAAAAACCGGAAAACTGCCGTGTTCCCGAAACTGGTATTTGCCATCCGCGACGGTCTGAACCATAAACCGGGCGATGCCAACTATGACATCAAACAGCTGGCACTGGAGTGCGCGAGCAAACGGATGTATCCGGACATCCTGAACTACGATCAGGTGGTAAAAGTCACCGGCTCGTTTAAAACCCCGATGGGCTGCCGCAGCTTCCTCGGCATCTGGGAAAATGAAAAGGGTGAACAGGTCCACGATGGTCGTAATAACCTCGGCGTAATTAGCCTTAACCTGCCGCGCATCGCGCTGGAAGCAAAGGGCAATGAAGCTGCGTTCTGGAAACTGCTGGATGAACGCCTGGTACTGGCGCGTAAAGCGCTGATGACGCGTATTGCTCGTCTGGAAGGTGTCAAAGCGCGCGTCGCCCCCATCTTATATATGGAAGGGGCCTGCGGTGTACGCCTGAAAGCAGACGATGATGTGTCGGAGATCTTCAAAAACGGTCGCGCGTCGATTTCGCTGGGCTATATCGGCATTCACGAGACCATCAACGCACTGTTTGGTGGCAAACACCTGTACGACAGTGACGCGCTGCGTGCCAAAGGCGTGGCGATTGTTGAACGTCTGCGTCAGGCGGTGGACCAGTGGAAAGAGGAAACTGGCTACGGTTTTAGCCTCTACAGCACGCCGAGTGAGAACCTGTGCGATCGCTTCTGCCGTCTGGATACCGCCGAGTTTGGCGTGGTGCCGGGCGTCACCGACAAAGGCTACTACACCAACAGCTTCCACCTCGACGTGGAGAAGAAGGTGAACCCGTACGACAAAATCGACTTCGAAGCCCCCTACCCGCCGCTGGCGAATGGCGGGTTCATTTGTTACGGCGAATATCCGAACATTCAGCACAACCTGAAAGCGCTGGAAGACGTCTGGGATTACAGCTATCAGCATGTGCCATACTACGGGACCAATACGCCGATCGACGAATGTTACGAGTGCGGCTTTACCGGCGAGTTTGAATGCACCAGCAAAGGCTTTACCTGCCCGAAATGTGGCAACCACGATGCGGCCCGGGTTTCCGTCACCCGCCGCGTATGCGGGTATTTAGGTAGCCCGGATGCCAGGCCGTTTAACGCCGGTAAGCAGGAAGAAGTGAAGCGCCGCGTGAAGCATTTAGGCAACGGGCAAATCGGCTGAGTCCGTAGTATGCATGCCCGGTGGCGCTGCGCTTACCGGGCCTACGGGTACGCACACCATAACCATACCCGGCGGCACACTATATAGGTAGGCCGGGTAAGCGAAGCGCCACCCGGCATCACGGCGTAAGTACGCAGACACAATACCCGGCGACACGCCATCTTTGTAGGCCGGGTAAGCGCAGCGCCACCCGGCATCACGGCGTAAGTACGCAGACACAATACCCGGCGGCACGCCACCTTTGTAGGCCGGGTAAGCGAAGCGCCCCCCGGCATCACGGCGTAAGTACGCAGACACAATACCCGGCGGCGCGCCATCTTTGTAGGCCGGGTAAGCGCAGCGCCACCCGGCAGGAAACCACTATGAACTACCATCAGTATTACCCCGTCGACATCGTTAACGGCCCCGGCACCCGCTGCACTTTGTTTGTTTCCGGGTGCGTACACGAATGCCCCGGCTGCTACAACAAAAGCACCTGGCGGCTGAACTCGGGGCTGCCATTCACCCAGGCGATGGCCGATAACATCATCAATGATCTGAACGACACGCGGATCAAACGCCAGGGGATCACCTTCTCTGGCGGCGATCCGCTCCATCCACAAAACGTGCCGGAGATCCTTGCGCTGGTGCAGCGAATCCGCGCCGAATGCCCTGGCAAAGATATCTGGATGTGGACCGGCTATAAACTGGATGAACTAAACGAGGCACAAATGCAGGTAGTGGATCTGATTAACGTGCTGGTGGACGGGAAATTCGTGCAGGCATTAAAAGACCCGGCGCTTATCTGGCGCGGCAGTAGCAACCAGGTTGTGCATTATTTGCGTTAAGCCAGATGCCTGAAAATCACGCTTCAGGCATGGCGATTAATCATCCGGCACATACAAGCTCGGGCAATACAACGTTAACCACTGTGCAAACTGGGCGGGTGTTATGTATTTCATCGACACATTCCTTAAGTCCAGATGAAACACAAATTCTGCCGACTGATTATCGCGAAGTTGTTGTCACAGGTTAATTAACACGACAAAATCAGACAGGCGATAGATGCGCTATCACAGCGCGTTACCTGCATTAAGCCAGATTCAGGAAAACGCCCCTCAAAACCGGCTCACGCACTCCATAGCCAGCGTTTTAAACGCGCTGAAATCACTACAGGCGCAGAGCCGCGACATGGCGCGTTCGCGCAGGAAGGTAACGAAAATATCATAAATCGCCATCGCCTCTTCATATTCGCGCTTGCTGATGGCGAGTAAAAAGATCACATGCGCCGTTTCATCGCCCCAGGTAATACCCTGCGGGGCGAGCACCGTATAAACCACCGTTTTTTTCGCCAGTAACCCCAGGGCATGCGGCAGCGCGATGCCGTCGCCGAGCATGGTGCTGACAATGGCTTCACGCTCGGTGACGGAGTCAAGGAATTCCGCATCGACAAAGCCTTCATTCTGAAGCTGGTCACACAGGGTTTTAAACAGCGTCTGCTGATCGACGGGATGATTGATAATCGTGAAATGCGCGGCGTCGAAGTATTTATTCAGCATCCACGGGCGGGTGCGGTCGACCAGTACCAGCTTGCCGATCTGCTCAAGCTGGTAGTCGGTGGGAAACGGCGAGATGATCACTACTGGCTTATCTTTCTCACTCACGCGGGCGGTAGCAATGACAAAATCTTCACTAATACCTTCACTCTGCTCGTAATCACGCAGGGTCAGGGTTCGTGTGACGTCGATTTGCGGATATTTACGTGTCAGCACCGCCTCGATCATCCGCACCATCGCGTTCCCGGCATCGCAGACCAGCACTACGCGCGGCTGGCGCTGGTAGCCAATATTGTAATGACGCTCAAGCCCAACGCCGATATGCAGCACCAGAAAACCGATTTCGTTTTCACTAATGGCATAAGGCGTATATTTCCCCCAACTGGAGACAGCAGCCAGGGTCATATCCCACGCCATTGGGTAGTGCTGTTTAATATTCTCCAGCAGCGGGTTGGGGATCATGATTTGATAACGCACGCGGGTGATCATGGTTTTGATGTGGGTGAGCAGGTCGGCATGCAGCTGCGCATCGTTGAGCAGGTTATAGTTATAGTGGGTGTTGATGTAGCGCAGAATGTAGTTCGCCAGCGCCTCGTCGTCATCGGCGTTAATCGCGCTGGGGGCAATGTCCTGAACCTGACGGGCGGCAATATGGACCCGCAGCCAGTTTTCCTCCGGCGCAGCAAGCGGTTTACCGGCCAATTGCGCGAGCGCCATGGCGATATCGCGTGCGGCCTCCCGTACTTTCTCCTCGACATCTTCCGCCGCAAAATCATGCAGCGGATAACCTTCGCTAATGCGGCGCACCGCAACCGCACAATAGAGGCGCAAAAACAGCTCGCCTTCGTCAGTAAGACGAATATGGTGACGGGTAAAACAGGTGTCCAGTAGCGTGACCAGTTGCTCCGGCACGCCCGCATTGAGCGCGACCTCGGTAACCAGCGGGTTAAGGCTATCCTGCTGCGCCAGCTTCCATAACAGATCCGTCAGGCAGGCGCGGATCGCCATCTCGCTGCCGAACAGCTTCATGCCGTGGCGCGGACGCGTTTCGAGGGTCAAATGATAACGCTGTAGCCACTCGCGCACCTCGGCCATGTCGTTTTGCAGCGTGGCTCGGCTGACAAACCACTCGTCCGCCAGATCCTCAAGTTTCAGCGAAAACGCCGAGGTCAGAAAACGCACCATCAAATAATGCACGCGCTCCTGCCCGCTGCGCGGAATACGCAGCGCACGAGGCTGGGCGGTTTTCAGCGTTTGATAGCGGGCGGGATCGTCAATTTTAAGCTGATAACCGTTACCGCGGCTGAGAATAAACTGCGCCCCGTGCTGGGCCAGTAATGCGTTAAGCGCGGTGATATCGGCTCGCACGGTGCGCGTGGATACCGCCAGCCGCTGCGCCAGTTCGTCCTGGGGTAGCGTCTCGTTTTGCAGCATGTCGAACAGTTGCGCTAAACGCTGGTTCGGGAATCGCACGTCGTTATCCTCTTGTATCGCGGATCGATTTTCCTCTTCTCGTGAGGAAAGCGCATAGCTCAGGCCTGGTCTGATGAGGTTCCCCCTCACCCTGACCCTCTCCCTCAGGGAGAGGGGACTAAAGGCCAACGCCTCTGGCCGGGTTGGGTGGAGCTCCCCCTCACCCTGACCCTCTCCCTCAGGGAGAGGGGACTAAAGGCCAATGCCTCTGGCCGGGTTGGGTGGCGCGCCCCCTCACCCTGACCCTCTCCCTGAGGGAGAGGGGACTAAAGGCCAACGCCTCTGGCCGGGTTGGGCGGGGGGCCCCCTCACCCGGCCCCTCAACACAAACGCCGGAGCGGGGGGGGGTTTCTCCCTCTCCCTCAGGGAGAGGGCTGGGGTGAGGGTGGTTACCCCACCAACTGCCTCGTGATAGCCAGCAACTGGCGCACATCGTCAGGACGGGTATCGCCACTCACCTTATCAATAATCGAACTATAAATGTGAGGAATGATTTTGCTTACCCCGGCGTCCAGCGCAATCTGCAAAATTTCGCCGAAGTTCTTAAGATCGATACCGCCGGTCGGCTCCAGCCAGAAATCGTGGCGGGCGCAGGCTTCTGCCACCGCCTGGTATTCGTCACGGCATTGCAGGCCGCCCATCGGGAAGTATTTGATTGAACTGCCACCCATATCTTTCAACAGCGCGATGGCCGTTTCTACCGGCACAATGCCGTCCGCCGTGCCGCTGCTGAGCGGGCCGGTGGAGATTTTCACTTTGCCCGGCGTTCCCGTTGGCGACACCAGACCGTTCACCACCGTTTCGTTCTGCCCCAGTAGCGCCCGGCTGGTCGCCACGCCGGTGAATACCTGGTTGACGTGCTGCGGCTGTACCTCGCGCGAAATGGCGCTGACCACCGCCGACTGATTCGGATCGCCCGCTCCCAGCCCCACGGAAAGCGCGTTATCAATCAGCACCGCGTACTCGCGCATATCGGCCACCGCGCTCGCCACGTCGGGATAGTTTTTGGAAAGCACGCCCACCAGTACATGGCCTTCCGCCGCTTCATAGATGGCGCTGGCGTTAGCTCTGGAGCCTGCCAGCACGTTCAGGCACACGCGGTCACGGTAAAAGTTTGGGGTGAGTTTCATGCGGTTTTCTCCTGATTAATAACCTCGGCAATGCGGCGAGCCACAATCTCCAGTTGGGCGGCGTTCACACTGCGCACGTCGGCTTCAATAATCCCTTCATTGGCTTTATAGCCACGGAAATAAATCGCGTATTCGCCCTGTTTCAGCGCGGTGACCAGTTCCCCCGTCGCAATGCCGGTGACAGACTCGTCAAATTTGATCTCGGCGCGGGCGATATCGCGCCCGGCGCTGTCCCACACTACGCGGGCGGTGATGCCGTTAAGCGCATTCAGTGCATCAATGAATGGGGTCATTTTTTCGACCATCTCCGCCCCGCTTTCTTTCTCGGCGTTGAGATAGTGCTCAATCGCACAGGTGAGTCCGAGAATGCCTTCTTTACCCACCTTCATCGCGCGTCCAATGCCCGCCGTCTGGCGTTTCACCCATTCAACGTACTGGGTTTTGCCGATCACCAGTCCGCTGGTCGGCCCTTCAATCGCTTTCGCGCCGCTGTAGATCACCAGATCCGCGCCCGCACGGTAATACGCATGCAGATCCTCTTCTGCCGCGGCATCAACAATTAACGGCAGATCGTGCTTACGCGCCACCACTGCCGCCTGCTCTACGCTAAGCATGCTTTTCTGCACGCAGTGATGGGATTTGATATACAGAATGGCGGCAGTGCGCGGGGTAATGGCCGCGGCCAGTTGATCGGCAGAGCATTCGTTGGCATAGCCCGCTTCGACGACTTTACCGCCGCCCAGCGCCACCATGGTGCCAACCGGCGCGCCGAAATTCACGTTATGGCCTTTCGGCAGCACGATGTCGTTGTTCTCAACCGGCGTGACGTGCAGGTTTTCCAGCAGCCAGTCGCTGTCTTTCACCAGCACGGCGGCCACGGACTGCGCGATGCCCGCGGAGGCGCAGGAGACCACCGTCGCACCTTCCACGTCCAGCAGTTGCGCAATGTAGTCGCCGGTTTTGTTGACCAGATCTTTCATCTCGAAATAGTGATTCATGCCGTCCATCGCCGCCTGCACCACTTCCGGGCGCGGCGTGGACACGCCGAGCGCCGTCATGCGCCCGGAGGTGTTAATCACCTGTTTTAAACCGTACTTCTCATAAATTGAAGGCATCTTCCGCACTCCCTTGTTCGGTCGGATAAATCGCGCCCGCGCGCACGGCGGCAAGCGGGACCAGTAATTTTTCAGCCTGTAAGCTGTTGTTTTCCGCATCCACCAGCAGCGTGGGCTGGCGTTTCAGGGTAAAAATGGTGAGGTCGGCGTCATAGCCAACGGCCAGCCGCCCTTTGTTTTTCAGTCGCAGCCCGTCTGCCGCGCTGGCGGTTACGCACTCAATCACCTGCGGCAGCGACATCCCGATGGCGAGGAATTTCGACATCACGTTTGCGAGCGAATACACCGGCCCGTTGATCCGGTTGCGACAGTAAATATCTGAACTGATGGTGTGCGGCAGAATGCCCATGCTGATGGCTTTCTCTGCCACCGCAAAGCTGAGGCTGGCGGTACCGTGACCCACATCCAGCCGCACGCCGCGCTGAATGGCGCGGGTGACGGAGGCGCGCAATTCACCCGCCGGCGTCAGGATGCGATTCGGTTTGCCGTTATAGCAATGGGTAATGATGTCGCCGCAGGTCAGCCGTTCGGCAATATCATCCAAATCCGGTGGATTGTTGCCGATATGTACCATCAGCGGTAAGTCGCCGTTCTCCTGCTGCATGACTTTCGCGTGTTCCAGCGGCGTGATGCCGTTGTCGCCGACCACGCTGCTGCTCATCCGCGCTTTCAGGCCGACAATAAAATCCGGGTAGCGTTTAACCGCCTCGCGCACAGCGTCGCGGTCGATATTCGTCATGTTCGCCAGTTCGTTCTGCGCAATCAGCCCGACGCGGGAGATATTCAGCAGCGCGTAAACGTCCGTCGTTGCCTGGCGGGTGATGGCGTAAAAATCATCAATATCATCCGCGCCGGTGCTGCCGGCATCGATCACGGTGGTGACGCCGGTCGCAATGCCGATGCTGTCCGGCTGGTCATGGTAAATCGGCGAGTTGGGATAGCAGTGAACGTGAGAATCAATCCAGCCTGCGCTGACGTAGTATTCGCCCTGAAGGTCGATTTCAGTCGATGCTGAACCAGTAATCTCACCCAGCGCCGCAATTTTACCGTCCAGCAGAGCGATATCGGTCACGGTATCGTCGACCAGACGCGCACGGCGCAGGAGTACATCAAACATAACTCTCTCCTGTAGAGGCGGGCGCAAGAGCGCCCGCACGGGTTAACTGATGGCGACCGGGAAAATGGAGCCTAAAATCATCGCGCCGAGGATCGCCCCGCCAGTGATCGGCTTCTGCCAGATATAAAACAGCAGCGCCCCGACCAGCGAGCCGATGCCGATGGGGATCGACGCCGCCATCGCGCTGAGAATAATCAGCGGGCCGAGGAAGCGACCGGAAGCATTGCCCGCGCCCATCATCACGTCCGCGCCATAGGTGGAGTCGCTCTGGTTGATGGTGAACTTACGCGCCAGGATGATCAGGTAGCCAATCGCCAAACCAATCACCAGCCCGGTGATCAGCGACGCAATAAAGTTGGTCACCGGAAACATAATGCCCGCGCCCAGTAACAGCGCCGGAACCCCGAGGCCCACGCCGGTCTGGATCGCCCCGCCAATGTCGAGAATGCCGACCAGCGAGCCTTCGATAATCCGCGCGAACAGGAAGCTGGCACCAAAGGCCGCTACCGCGCCATACGCGCCGGTATCAATGCCCGCACGCAGCATGGAGACAAACGCTACTTCGTTAAACGCGCCAATACCGTAGAGGTAGTACATGTGCGTCCCGGCAAACACGCCGGATGAGAGCAGACCAACGAAGATCGGGAACGACCAGTCGGCATACCAAAACCCTTTATTCTGTTCCATTGCCGTCTCCGTTATTTGCCGCTGAGCGAGTTGTGGATCAGATCGAGCCAGTTCGGCACGGTCAGATGGAAGGATTCGATCATTTTCATGTCGAAGCCACGGAAGAAGGCGCTCAGCACGAACAGCGCGACAATTGCCGCCATCATCACTTTGGTGACGCGGTTCCAGCCGCTCTCTTCCACGCCTTTACCAATCAGTATCCCCAGCACCAGGCCCGGCACGGCGTTACCCATGATTAACTGCGCGGCCCCGCCGAAAATGGTGGCCCAGAAGCCCGATTTTTTACCCGCATCAATGGCCGCCAGCCAGAAGATCACCGGCATGACGGTGTTGACCAGCAGGTTAGCGGCGGGCACCAGCACTTTGACGGCGGTAACCTGTAAGGATTCCGGTACCGAGGATGCGGTGAGGTTAAGGAAGGTCACGACAAGGGTGCCGATGATACCGCAGGCGATCGCCATTTTTTTCGGATCGTGCAGCGTTTCGCCGACGTTACGGTTTTTAATCATCAGCGCCGCTGCGCCCCAGTTAGGGATAATGCGGTGATCGACATCCTGGGTGAATGACCCTGCCGCGACCGACGATGCCCAGGCGTTAAAGAAGAAACCGAGGCCAAATGAGAAGTGAGATGCCGGATCGCCTTCGCAGGAGTTCAGCTCGCCCAACGTACGAAATGCCCCCATCCCTTGTGTGGTGGGCGCATGAAACATGCGTGCAGCCCCGGCTCCCACGCCGACGCCGACCAGGCCGCCGATGATGAGCGATTTTATTAAAATTATCAGGAACATGGTTCCGCCCTTTTAGTGAGGATCAGCGTTGCGTGACGAAATCGACCTTATCAAGATCGATGGCGGTCACGTTGACGGTGACATCCAGCTCCACGCTGTACGTCCGTCTTTCGCGGCGCAAAAAGAAGAACAGAAACGCTTCTTTACGCACCGTTTCATGCGCATGAACGACCTGCACATCCTGTGGCTCAATACGCAGTAAAATATGCGGCGAGGACGTCATCACTGCCGCCTGAACGTGGTTCAGGGCATCGGCAAAGGCGCGCGATTTGGCCTCACCTTTGCCCTTCACTCTCACCGTGGTGGTGAATTGTTCTTTCATGCTTATGCGCCGTGCTTCTTCTGCCACGCCTGCACCAGGCGCTCGCCCAGCTCTTCTTTGTCCATAAAGCCGAAGCCCAGCACATTGCAGCCTTCGTTGATGGCGGTCACGCCTTCGTCCACCGAGCGCATGCCGTATTTGGCTTTATAGCCATATTTATTCTGCGCGGTGATGGCACCCGCGCCGCCGCTACCGCAGAACGAAATGCCGAAGGTGGCGTTTTCCGCTTTCATGACATCGCCCAGTTTCATATCCGCTGCCACGCCCGGCACGACCACCGCGCGTCCACCTGCTTTTTCCACGCCGGCGGCAACTTTCTGGCCCTTACCCAAACGATCGCCAATCACTACGGTAATCTGTTCCATCTTTTGCTCCTTAAAGGTTTTCTTTTGCGACTTCGAAGTGCACCGACAGTAGCCAGGCTTCTTCCTCGGGAAGGTTGCCGAATGCCGCGACCACGTCGCGGGCAAGCGCCATCGACTCTTCTGAAATTTCCTCAAACAAGCTGGCATCGACTTCCGGCAGTGACTCCCCGGTCACCGACCGGAGGGCCATCGCACGGACATGGGATGTCAACATCTGTTCCTGTACGGCGTTGGGAATAATGTGATGACGACGCAACAGCGCATACACCTGCGGCAATATACGATCGGCAAGCTGGCCAATCTGTTGCGTCTTTTCTCCAGCGTCGTTAATGACTGCTCCGTTATTCACTCGTCGTACCCCGTTTTTGGCTCTGGAGTAAAACTACCGTTGGAGGTTAATAGTTTGTAGCGAGTTGTTTTCCACTTCGAAGTGGAAAGGCGGGGGGAGAGAGTGATCTGTTCCACAGAATGGGAATGAATAATGATTTTTGACTGGTTTAGCGTGATGGAAGTCACATAAAAATGCGGAAATCAGCGGTTTTTTAAAGCGAAAGACGTGGTGAACCGGAGAGAAGAAATGTGAAGTCGATAAGGTTTACTTATGTGCAAAGGAGATAATAGCGTTTCGCTTCCAGGCCAATGACGATTTTTTTGCCAATGTGCGCCTTTATGCCGGGTGGCGGCCTCGCCTTACCCGGCCTATAAAATCCAAAATATCAACAAGTTATGCATAACCCGTAGGCCCGCGCAAGCGAAGCGCCGCCGGGCATGTTATGGGGGACGATCTCACGCCCTATCCCTCTGGCCCGATAAATACCTACGCTCAGGGACACCCCATTTCCTGCGCTAACGTGCCTTTCTGCTTTTTAATCATTTCAGCAATATTTTGCGGTAATGCCGACCAGATAGTAAGTTTCGGATTGGTTTGTTGCTCGATCGTATTTACCGTTACCTGATAATCACAAAAACTGGCGTTTTTTGGCGTTGATTGCTTCAGCAGAAACGCAGCATATTTCCCTTTATCCGGACGGGTACCAATAAAAATAATTTTCCAGTAAGCATCCGGAATAATCACGTCGGGGCGAGCAGGCAGTGCCGCGCCCGTTTTTTCAAAAAGCGGCCCGGTAACGGAATACACGGCAGAAACATCGCTGCGATTTGCCAGCGCGCGCTCCTGATCCTCTAATCGACTCCACGCCCCCTGATTCAGCGCGGCCTTTTGCGGCGTAATATTAGAGAGATAGTTCAGCGCCTGCCAGTCCGTATTGCCGCCGAGGCTGGCGAGCGGTGCCTGATGCCCGCGATCTACCGCCAGTAATTTATTCGCGTTCTGATAGGCGGCGGGAGGAAGCGTATCGGAGGCGGGCAAATCGGGGTCCGCTTTCCAGTTCCGCGCCCGATTACTGGCCTGGCTGGTTTTAGTAATTTTATAGGCGACCCAGTTGGCAAATTTGGTGCTGCTATTGTTGTTTAGCGTATAAACGTCGCGGATCACCGTTTGCGTACTGCCGCCAGTGGGACAGCCCACTTCACAATTATCCGGCCCACGGACGCTGGTTAATCCGTGATTTTGAGTGGTGGGGGGAGTGGCAGTACATCCCCATAAAAAAACCGCCAGCAATAAGTAGCTTTGTTTGAATATAATATGAAGTCGCATTTTTCTGTGCTTATTATTAAATCAGAGACCGTTGTCTCACAGAATAATAAGCGTAGCGGCTTGTTATAAGACGCGGTAATCAATAACCTTACTGCCGATAAAAGATGAGATAATGATATTATTATTATCTGCCAATGAGATGAGATTACGTGTCATCACAGACAAATGATAATGCGGGCGGAGTGACTACCGCCCGTTAGATAAAGTAGTTTATGCAGTAGATTTTGCCTGCCCTGTTTTCAGACCTCCAGCCAGCGTCTGGCTTCGGCTTTCATTTGCGTTTCAAGCGCGCTCCCGCGCGTCGCAAAAACCCGTTGCACCGGAAAGCCGCTTTTTTCCAGCAAATACGCCAGCGCAGCATATTCACGCGGGTATTTCGCCACCGTGTTTTGGTCGATATCGACCACGCCGAGCGGGAAGGTAAAGCTGGCCATGTCATAAATACTCTGGCGTCTAAACAGTTTCCACACGCCGTCGCGTTTTTCCACCATATCGTAAAAGCGGTTATGGCCGACGCAGCCCAGATTCAGCTTCACATGCTCGCCAATAATCATCGCGTTGGTCTCGACGATGGCCTTCGTCGCCGTCGGGTTAAAGGTCACGACCGGCGTACCGACCATGTGTTTGGTGCGCACGTCTGATGCGCCCATGCGCATTGATCCATCCACAAAATCGCTACCCAGCCCTTCAAACCAGGTGATCTCAATAGTGCCGTCCGGATGAAACAGATCGCGTAATTGATCCCATTCCCCCAGATCGCGATGCATCCAGCCAGTGAGTAAATCGGTAATTTGTTGACGATCGTTGAGAGTGTTTTGCATGACAGGCTGCTCCGGCAGAAAGGAGGTTTTAGTTTCCTCGCTCTCTGCGATAAGATCCAGTAGAGGACATTGAGCGATCGTTCAGATCAAGTGAACGCTGGAGTAACCCTATGGATCTGCGTCATCTGCGTTATTTTCTCGCCGTGGCAGAAGCGAAGCATTTTGGCCGGGCCGCCGAACGGCTTAATATTGTCCCGCCAGCACTGAGTATGCAGATCAAGAATCTGGAAGACGAACTCGGTGGCCCGCTGTTTATTCGCACCAGTCGTAGTGTGGAACTAACCGAAGCCGGGCGGCTGCTACAGGTGGAAGCGCAACGCATCCTGGATCAGGCCGACTATGCACGGCAGACCGTACAGCGCTCGTTGCGCGGTGAGACGGGCCGGGTGCGGATCGGTTTTGCCGGCAACGCGGTGTTGAGCGGTAAATTAACCGACGATCTGCGGGCTTTTCGCGCACGTTTTCCGCAGGCTGAATTGATTGCCAGTGAAGTCTCCCCTCTGGCGCAGGCCGACGCCATTCTGGCCGGGCAACTGGATATTGGCTACACCCCGGATCACGGTAAACTACATATCCCCGCCCTGAGGTGCGAAAAGATCGGCATCTGGAACCGCGTCGTCGCGCTGGCCGCCGATCATTTGCTCGCCAGCCAGGCTCGCCTGACGGTGGCGATGCTGGCTGGGGAACCTCTTATTTTCTACGATACGCATGGCGCTGACAAGGCGCTGTATACCTCACTGACCGCGCTTCTGGGCCGGGCACCGGATATCGCGCATTGCTCCTCCAGCTCACTCAGCGTGCTGGCGCTGGCCGCTGCCGGTCAGGGGATCGCGCTGGTGCCAGAACCGCTGATGAATATTTCGGTGCCGGGGGTGGTATATCGGCCGCTGGACGCGCCAGCGCTGGCGGCCAACCTGATGCTGATCAGTCGGCGAAAAGAGAATAATGGCGCGGTGGACGCGTTTTTAACGATGGCGAGCCAGAGCGAGAGACCCCGCTAAAACGCGGGGCGTAACAAAATTAACGATATTTCTGGTGATAGGTGTTGCGGGTGGTTTTAAAGTCTTCCGCCGCCGCCTGGGCTTCTTTCACTTTGCCTTCATTCGCCAGCTTAATTGCGCCGTCAATTTGGCTGACCAGAATATCAAACCCATGACGATAATCTTTCATCTCCGGGCTGTCGGCCGCCTTGTCTTCCAGCTTCGGCGGTGTAGCCTTTTGCGCATCCAGCGCCGCGGTACGCATGTCGGTCAGGGCCGCTTTCATTTCGGCGGCATTGTCGCTCTTTTGCACCACTTTCAGATTTTCATTAAGGGTGTCCATGTCATCTTCAAGGTCGGCGGCCAGGGCATGCGCTGAACTCAGCACAAGCGTTGACGCCGCCAGCATCGCTAACAGCTTTTTACGCATTGCTCACTTCCTTTTTTTATTATTGAGATTGATGATAAACCTGACGTTACTATTGGGGCTCCGTTTTGCCGGGCGGCGGCTTCGCCTTGCCCGGCCTACAAAAAAGAACAACAGTAACCCGTTATTCGTAATGTGTAGGCCTGTGCAAGCGCCGCGCCGCCAGGCATAATTCCACGGTATGACCTTTATCAGCGGTCTTACTGCCCGGCGATTTTCATCTCAGGCAGCAGAACCGATCCACACTGTATATTACTGCGCGTTTCAATATCGTTACCGATGGTCACCATATTGCGCCACATATCCTTAAGATTGCCGGCAATGGTAATTTCGCTTACCGGATACTGGATTTCACCGTTTTCAACCCAGAAGCCCGCCGCGCCGCGCGAATAGTCGCCGGTAATACCGCTGACACCCTGCCCCATCAACTCGGTGACCACCAGGCCAGTGCCCATCTCTTTCAGCAGCCCGGCAAAATCCAGACCACGTCCGGCAATCCGCCAGTTGTGAATGCCACCAGCATGGCCAGTGCTTTTCAGGCCCAGCTTACGGGCGGAATAGTTGGTCAGCAGCCACTGGGTCAGCACGCCGTCTTTAATGATATCGCGACGTTCTGTGCGCACGCCTTCACCGTCGAACGGCGTGGAGGCCAGCCCTTTGCGCAGATGCGGATGTTCTTCAATGGTGAGCCATTCCGGCAGGATCTGCTTGCCAAGCGAATCAAGCAGGAAAGTGGATTTTCGATACACCGCGCCACCGGCAATCGCGCCAACCAGATGACCAAACAGCCCGGTGGCAACTTCATTGGCGAAGATCACCGGCGCTTTCATGGTGGAGAGTTTACGCGGTGACAGGCGCGACAACGTGCGGCGAGCGCACTCTTCACCCACCCACTCCGGGCTTTGCAGATCGCCCAGCGCGCGGCCAATGGTATACGCGTAGTCGCGCTCCATATCACCGTTTTCTTCAGCAATCACGCAGCTGGAAAGTGAATGGCGTGTTGAGCAGTAACTTTGCAACATGCCGTGGCTGTTACCAAACACTTTTATCCCGTAGTGACTGTTAAAGCTGCCACCTTCGGTATTGGTGATACGTTTATCCGCTTTAAGCGACGCCTGCTCCGCACGCGCCGCCAGTTCAATGGCTTCATCCGGGGAGACTTCCGCCGGGTGGAACAGATCGAGGTCCGGGGCGTCAAAGGCCAGCAGTTCTTTCTCCGCCACGCCCGCGCACGGGTCCGGTGAGGTGTAGCGCGCAATGTCCAGCGCCGCCTGCACGGTACGGGCAATGGCCTGCGGACTCAGGTCGGTGGATGACGCGCTGCCCTTGCGGTTCTGGTGATAAACCGTAATGCCCAGCGCGCCGTCGCTGTTAAATTCAACATTTTCCACTTCGCCATAGCGAGTACTGACGCCGATGCCGGTGGTCTTGCTGACCGCCACTTCCGCGCCGTCAGATTTGCCGGCAGCCAGCGCCAGCGCGGTAGAAACCGCCTCTTCCAGGACTTTGCGCTGCTCTGCAACTTGTGTGATTACTTTCATTACCAGTGCCATAATGTAAGGTGACGTTTATTGAAGTCTAACAGAGAACCCATTCTCAGTGTGCGCTCACGGTGTTAGTATTAGCCTCTTTTTTGAGGAGCCAAATATGACCAAGCAGCCCGAAGACTGGCTCGACGATGTTCCCGGTGATGACATCGAAGACGAAGATGATGAAATTATCTGGGTCAGTAAAAGTGAAATTAAGCGTGATGCTGAAGAGTTAAAGCAGCTCGGCGCGGAAATGGTAGGACTGGGTAAGAACGCGCTGGACAAAATCCCGCTCGATGCCGATCTGCGTGCCGCCATCGAACTGGCGCAGCGTATTAAAATGGAAGGCCGCCGCCGTCAGCTACAGCTGATAGGCAAAATGTTGCGTCAGCGTGATGTAGAGCCGATCCGTCAGG
This sequence comes from Superficieibacter electus, assembly GCF_002915575.1. Taxonomy (GTDB): domain Bacteria; phylum Pseudomonadota; class Gammaproteobacteria; order Enterobacterales; family Enterobacteriaceae; genus Superficieibacter; species Superficieibacter electus. The sequence goes on along the minus strand of NZ_PQGD01000008.1, from coordinate 90,140 downwards.
CGCTGGATAAGCTGAAAAACCGCCATAATCAACAGGTGGCAATGTTTCACAAGCTGGAACAAATCCGTGACCGTTTGATTGCTGAAGGCGATGACGCGGTACCGGAAGTGCTGCGCCTGTGGCCTCATGCTGACCGTCAGCAACTACGTTCGCTTATCCGTAACGCGAAGAAAGAACAAGAAACCAACAATCCCCCTAAATCAGCCCGCCAGATTTTCCAGTATCTGCGCGAGCTGGCAGAAAACGATCTGTAATGCCCTTTACTAACGCGGACGCTCCGCGTTAGTCCTTCCTCTTATTTCATTAATGCTGAAATTCATAGCTGAATCGTTAAAGCTAAAGGCGATCAAGATCGCTTTTTTGTATGTATATTTTCGGGTATTACACTTTTTCTTCGTCATTGATCATATTTTTCGATCCCAAAATGGCGAATTACTCACCAGGTGAGACAAGTCACATTTTCATAACGCTGATATCACTAAATTTTACCCACCGAAACATAATCGATTCAGCAAAAAGGATGTTTTTATGAAAAAGATACTGACACTGTCGACTCTGGCCCTGCTTATTTCCGCGCCAGCACTGGCGCAAACCTGGGTGCTGACGGGTGCTGAAAACAGCACAGACAAAGGAAACTGGCAAATCAGCAGTGATAAGCTGAACATTAAAGATAGTCATTTCAGCATTGAGCAAAAGGTGTTGCATGGTGGTAAGCAGGAAGGCAGTAAAGTACTGACGATCCGCGCTAAAGACGGTCTGACTATTGCGCTGAGTCCCACACGGGGGATGAACTTGCTGCACGTTGAAGGGTTTGGCGTACGTATGGGTTGGGATTCGCCGGTGAAAGAGGTGGTTAACCCGGCATTTATTAACCTGGAAAGCCGTAACGGCCTGGGCTGGCTGGAAGGATTCAATGAGATGATGGTCCGCTGCGGCTATGAATGGACCGGTCACCCGGTGACGGCGGACGGACAGATTTATACGCTGCACGGCAAAGTGGGTAATACACCTGCCTCACAGGTTGAAGTGGAAGTCAGTGACACCGCACCGTATGAAATTCGCGTTCGTGGGCTGGTAAAAGAAAGCACGTTCAAAAAAGCCGATCTACAAACCATGACCGAATTGCGCTATATACCGGGCAGCAACAGCTTTAGTCTGCACGATGTGTTAACCAACCATGCCGACTATCCGCATGATTATCAGATTATTTATCACAGCAACTTCGGCAAGCCGATCCTCGAAGAAGGCGCTCGTTTCCTTGCCCCTATGGAAAGCATCAGCCCGTTTAACGACTACGCCAAAGGCGGCCTGAAAGAATGGCAAACCTACCTGGGGCCAACTAAAGGCTTCGATGAGATGGTCTTTAACATTAAACCGCTCTCAGACAATGACCACCACACGCTGGCAGCCGTCGTCAATAAAGCCGGCGATAAAGGTGCATCTATTCAGTTTGATACCCGCCAGTTGCCGGTTTTAACCCTGTGGAAAAATACTGATACTGAAAAACAGGGCTACGTCACCGGTATTGAACCGGGCACCAGCTATGCTTATCCGGTTACCATTGAACGCGAACAAAAACGCGTAAAACAACTTCAGCCGGGCGAAAGCACGCAGTTTGATTTGACCTATACCTTGCTCCATAGCAGCAGCCAGGTGAGTGACGTAGAAAAAACGATTAAGGACATTCAGGGCCAAACTACGTTGAAAACGGATGAAACGCCCATAGCCAAAGAATAATAACCGCATGGCCTGCCCGGTTATATTGGGCAGGCCATAAATGCACTCTGCTGGTTAATGTCAAATATTCTTTAATTGCCCCCACCTGATTTAGTGGGCGGTAGCTGACCAGTTAATTTGAATAGTCTATCCTTGCTCGGGCAACCAGTGCATCTGGTATTTTCTGGGGTAAGGAACAACGTATGACACAAAAGACCTACAGCGATAAGTGGAAAGATCGCTTCGATTTCTTTGAACGTAATGGCCTGCCGGGTTCTCCGGGCTACCGCGATGCCATTAAGCAATTAAAATTTACGCAGCGCCCGCGCTACATGTATAACTTCTATGCGTTCTTCTTTGGCTTTATCTACTTTTGTATTCTCGGCTTATGGAAGAAAGGACTGACATTATTTGTTGGCATTGCCGTCATTAACCTGCTGTTAGGCGTGTTTGAAGTGTTGAGCGATGTCAATATGGATGGCGTGGTCAGAGGCGTAAATATCGCCTATGCCGCGTTTTGCGCGATGTCGGTGAACAGCGCTTATTATCTGCACACCATCAAAGGTATCGATAGCTGGAACCCCTTCCAGGGCATGACCCGTAAGAGTTCAGCGGAACTTGAGAAAATCCCTTCCCGCCAGTATTAATCATTAGGGGAGTGGATGACACTCCCTACATTGATTCTGCCAGAAAAATACTGCCCACTAATAATGTCAGGGTAATACCAGAAATAAAAAAGGCCAACAGCGCCTTTAGCCGCCGCGTTGAGGCAATCATACCGGCAATACTCATCGGCAAGCTGATGCTCATTAACAGAAAAATAATGCACCATACGGCCATTATTGCCAGATCGAGCACCGGTATCCACTCATCACTGCCATCGGCAAAAACGGCAAATAAAACCATCAGCGCGAATAGCACCAGCGAGGCGATGCTCACACTCAGGGCAACACTGACCATTTTTACATTTTTCTCAACCGGTGTGGCCATCTCAGGTGATATATTCATGTTCGACGTTTCCGTTATATTTTTATTTCTCTGGGAATAATAGGTTAACGGCCTTGCATCTGTAAACATACATAAAAAAGGCCTGACTAATGCAGGCCTTGTAGAGAAAACCACTATTCGCTATTAATACTGTGTAGCTTCCGCCTTTTTCGCCAGTCGCTCCAGCAGCTTCTGATGAATGCCACCGAAACCGCCGTTACTCATCACCAGAATATGATCGCCCGGCTGCGCGGTTTTGACCACCATGTCGGCCAGCGTATCAACATCCGCATGCCAGTGGGCAGGCTGAACGCAGGCGTCAGCCACTTCAGCAACCTGCCACGGAATATGCTGTGGCTGGAGCAGGAAGACTTCATCCGCACGTCCCAGCGACGGCGCGAGGTCATCTTTGCAGATCCCCATTTTCATGGTGTTGGAGCGCGGCTCCAGTACGGCAAGAATCCGCGCAGTCCCCCCCACTTTGCCACGTAGCGCGGCAAGTGTGGCGAGAATAGCGGTTGGATGATGGGCAAAGTCGTCGTAGACCGTTACACCGTTGGCTTCACCGCGTAGTTCCAGACGACGACGCGCGTTAATAAACGAGCCGAGCGCATGCGCAGCGTCTGCAGGTGCGACGCCCACATGCCGCGCGGCAGCGATCGCCATCAGGCCGTTGTGCATATTATGCTCGCCCACCAGGGCCCAGTTCACTTCACCGGCTTTCTCACCGTCCAGCCAGACTTCCCAGTGAGAAGCGTCGGTGGTGAGCTTCTTCGCCTGCCAGTGCCCCTGCTCACCGACCAGCTCCTGCTCGCTCCAGCAGCCCATCGCCATCACCTGTTTCAGGTTGATATCATTTTCCGGCAGGATGATTTTGCCCTGCCCCGGCACGATGCGCACTAAATGATGGAACTGTTTCTGAATCGCTTTCAGATCGTCGAAAATATCCGCGTGGTCGAACTCAAGGTTGTTAAGTACCAGCGTACGCGGGCAATAATGGACAAATTTGGAACGCTTGTCGAAGAAGGCGCAGTCGTATTCATCAGCTTCAATCACAAAAAATGGACTATTACCGAGACGGGCTGAAACTTCAAAGTTACCCGGGACGCCGCCAATAACAAAACCAGGCTGATAGCCGCAAGCTTCAAGTATCCAGGTTGCCATTCCGGCCGTGGTGGTTTTACCGTGAGTGCCCGCAATAGCCACTACCCAGCGGTCACGCAGCACAAAATCATGCAGCCACTGGGGCCCGGACATAAACGGGATATTTTTCTCCAGTACCGCTTCCACACACGGATTACCGCGCGTCATGGCGTTACCAATGATCACCAGATCTGGCTGTGGCTCAAGCTGGTCAGTCTCATAGCCCTGGATCAGCGTGATGCCCTGCTTTTCAAGCAGCGTGCTCATCGGCGGGTACACATTGGCATCCGAACCTGTTACTTCGTGGCCCAGAGAGCGTGCCAGCATGGCCAGTCCACCCATAAAGGTGCCACAAATTCCTAAAATATGAATGCGCATTCGTCATTTCCTTTTTTTCAATTCCTGCATTTTACCCATATGTTTGGCAGCACGGAACTGCATTTCAGGATTTTCCTTGCGTGGCTGGCGCGATTCACCTGTGCGCGTTCTTTTGAATCTTTGTTAAGATTGTTGCAACGACATTACTCCACATACAATGCAGGGAAAGTGTTATGAAAACGTTAGGTGAATTTATTGTTGAGAAGCAGCATGAGTTTTCGCATGCAACCGGTGAGCTTACTGCTTTATTATCGGCAATAAAGCTGGGAGCGAAGATCATCCACCGTGATATCAACAAAGCGGGCCTGGTCGATATCCTCGGTGCCAGCGGGGCGGAAAACATCCAGGGCGAGGTTCAGCAAAAACTTGACCTGTTTGCCAATGAAAAACTGAAAGCCGCCCTGCGTGCCCGCGATATCGTGGCCGGTATAGCCTCGGAAGAAGAAGACGAGATTGTTGTTTTTGAGGGCTGTGAGCACGCAAAATACGTGGTGCTAATGGACCCGCTCGACGGCTCCTCCAATATTGATGTTAACGTCTCTGTCGGTACCATTTTCTCGATTTATCGTCGCGTAACACCGGTCGGCACTCCGGTTACGGAAGAGGATTTCCTCCAGCCTGGCAATCAGCAGGTGGCCGCCGGGTATGTGGTTTACGGATCGTCCACCATGCTGGTTTACACCACCGGTTGCGGTGTACATGCTTTCACTTATGACCCGTCACTCGGGGTATTCTGCCTCAGCCAGGAACGGATGCGCTTTCCGGAGAAAGGCAATACCTACTCTATTAACGAAGGCAACTACATTAAATTTCCGAGCGGCGTGAAGAAATACATTAAATTCTGCCAGGAAGAGGACAAGCTCACCCAGCGTCCTTATACCTCACGCTACATTGGCTCGCTGGTTGCCGATTTCCACCGTAACCTGCTCAAGGGTGGGATTTACCTGTACCCGAGCACCGCCAGCCATCCGGAAGGGAAACTGCGTTTGCTGTATGAATGCAATCCAATGGCATTTCTCGCCGAGCAGGCGGGTGGCAAAGCCAGCGATGGTAAAGAGCGTATTCTGGATATCATGCCGGAAACCCTGCACCAGCGCCGTCCGTTCTTCGTCGGCACCGGGCATATGGTCGAGGACGTTGAGCGCTTTATCCGCGAGTTCCCGGACGCGTAACACCGGCATTCCCTCTCCCGGTGGGAGAGGGAATGGTGAGCCTGACTACCCCGCCGTCTGCAACTGGAACGAGGCGACGGCGTTCATCACTTCGTATGACTGCTCCTCCAGCGAGCGGGTGGCGGCAGAGGATTGCTGTACCAGCGCGGCATTTTGCTGGGCGGTCTCATCCATCTGATTCACCGCAATGTTAACCTGCTCTATACCCCGGCTTTGCTCCTGCGATGCGCTGGCGATCTCACGCATCAGCTTTGTCATTCGCAGAACTTCAGTGGCGATCTCATCCATTGTCTCTCCCGCCTGCATCGCGAGATTGCTGCCCTCCCCGGCGTGGGTTTGCGAGTCGCTAATGAGCTGGCGGATCTCTTTTGCCGCGTCGGCGCTGCGGCTGGCAAGGTTACGCACTTCACCGGCGACCACCGCAAAACCGCGCCCCTGCTCGCCCGCCCTGGCAGCTTCAACCGAGGCGTTCAGCGCCAGAATGTTGGTCTGGAATGCGATGCCGTCAATCACGCTGAGAATGTCCGCGATACGATTGGCGCTGCCAGAAATATCGCCCATTTTTTCAATCACGTAGCAGACCATCTCGCTGCCGCGATCGGCGGTATCCGAGACCGATTTCGCCAGTTGATGCGCCTGCTCCGCGTTGGCGGCGTTTTGTTTTACCGTGGCGGTCAGTTCTTCCATGCTGGCCGCGGTTTCCTCAAGGGAGGTGGCGGTAGATTCGGTGCGCTGCGCCAGATCGGCGTGACCAGCCGTCAGTTCACGGCTTCCGGAGCCGATATGCGCGCCAGCGTCGCGCACGCGGATAACGGCGTCCGCCAGAGCGAGGCGCAGCATTTCAATCGCCCGGGTCAGCCGGATAAATTCGCCGCTGCGGGCAGCGCTGATTTCGTGGGTTAAGTCGCCGGTAGTGACCTGCTCCAGCGCGGCAATTGCCTCATTTAATGGATGCAGCAGTTGCCTGTTTAACCCCAGCCACAGCAGCGCCAGCAGAGAAAGAGAAATCAATGTTGCCAGGCCCGTCAGCACTATCGCACCCCAGCCTGCGCCGTGGTGTGTCAGTAGGTAAAACGCCGTGCCGCCGATCAGGACGATCAGCAGCGCCAGCGCCGCCAGTAAAACCAGTAAACCTGTTCGAAGAGAGAGTGTTCTTAACATAGTTATTTTCCGGTTACAGAGGGGGAATGCGTTTATCCACTGGGGATATCGGCAGTAACCGGAAAAAGTTTAGATAATTCGTTAAATCAATATGTTACATATTTGTTGATACTATGCCGATTCACATTATGCTGCCGCCAGCCGCCGCCGGCGACGTGAATACAGCGCGTAAATCAGGATCTCCAGAAATGAAGGACACAGCGCGCAGGCAGCCCACTTATATAATTGCGGGCGTATAATTTTCATCAGCTTATCTATCATTTCTCGTATGACATCCACACTCAGACCCTCTTTAACTGCTGGCTCCGTCGCCTGTTGCCATGCGTGTTGCCACGACTGCGCCGACGCTGGCGATTTGCCTGCCAGTGAATTCGCCATCTTACTGGTTACCGCCATCGCCATGCGGCTACCCACCGCGCGTTGAAAAGGAATGACCGCATTATTCAGCATGCCAAAATCGCCATCCTCTGGCAGGTCGCTTTCATATTCGTCTTCATAATGCGTCTTAATTTCTTTTGTTATTTCCTTAAGGCTAAGTTCTCTGGCGGTGTCACCATGCAGAAATGAAAGATATTCATTAAGAGCCTGCGTATGTTCTACGGACGTAGCGATAATTTCATCATGGTTTGTTTCGAGGGCAACCAGCCACCCCGCCTCCATCACCCGGAAAGCGTAAAAAATGCTGCATAACATCATGATTGCAACAGGTAAATAAACGTAGTTAATTCCCACGAGAATGCTGTACCACGTGCGATGACGTTTCAGAAGACCAGTCATGCCCAAAATAATGACAATGGCGATGCCTGAAAGAAGAAACAGACTTGCCCGGGCACAGTCGAAATTTTCATCAAAATAGATGAGAAAGGTATCCCAAAATTCAATCATTACAACGTCCCTGTCGTACGATGGCGGTGAACGCCATGTTGATTGCTACATCCGGCGTATTATACCAGGGTAAGGAACACAGGGATAATACGCTTTCGGAACAGACCCACCGGATCTGTATCAGATTTTATTCGCAGGCGGGACGCTCACCCGCGTCACGGCAGAACTCTGCCGGTTTTCCCACAGTACAGTCAGACCGCGCTGCAGGGCGATAAAAATAAACAACAAAATCCCGATGGCGATCTTCGTCCACCAGCTACTTAACGTGCCGTCGAAGTTGATATAGGTCTGAATCAACCCCTGAATCGCCACGCCAAATAGCGTGCCCAGAACCGTTCCCACCCCACCGCTCAGCAGTGTACCGCCGATGACGACTGAGGCGATGGCGTCCAGTTCCACGCCGACGCCCGCCAGCGCATAGCCCGCCTGGGTATAGATGGAGAAGACAATCCCGGCAAGCGTAGCCAGTCCGGTTGAGAGCATATAAATACGGATTGTGGTACTGCGCGTTGAAATGCCCATCAGGTTGGCTGAGATGGCATTACCGCCGATCGCATACACCTGATTACCGAAACGCGTGCGGCGGGCGAGGAAGATACCGATGACGACAACACCCAGCATCAGCAGGCCCATGGCGCTCAGCCGCCCACCGCCGGGAATTTTCCATGCCAGGCTGGAGAGCGTATCGTAAATCGGATGGTTAATCGGAATCGACTCCTCCGAGACCAGATAGCTGACGCCGCGCAGGAAAAACATCCCGGCGAGAGTAATAATAAACGCCGGAATTTTTAACGCATCAATGAGCAATCCCATAAACGCGCCGAACGCGCAGCCCATCGCCAGCACCAGCGGGAAGGCCACCAGCGGCGACAATCCCCAAAAACCAATGGCCTTTGCGAGGAAAACGCCGGTAAAGGCGATCACCGACCCGACGGAGAGATCGATACCGCCGGAGAGGATCACAAAGGTCATGCCGACGGCGATAATGCCCAGAAAGGCGTTATCGGTCAGGATATTGCAAATCACGCGCGTAGAAGCGAAGCCAGGGAACTGAGTCAGGCAGTAGAGGTAACCCAGGACAAACACACCGAGCGTGATCATCAGCGGTAAATTACGTTTTATCATGACCAGCTCTCCTTTTTAACAAACTAATAAAGCGCGGCGACTGGACAATTAATACGCACATCACCACCACCGCTTTCACCACCTGATTGAGCTCGGGCGGAAAACCGGAGAGGAGGATGCCGGTGTTCATCCCCTGAATAATCAGCGCGCCGACTACGGATAAAAACAGATTGAAGCGCCCTCCCATCAGGGAACCACCACCGATAACCACTGCCAGGATGGCGTCCAGCTCCAGCCACAGTCCGGCATTATTCGCATCTGCGCCGCGAATATCAGCCGCGACGATAATACCCGCCATCGCCGCGCAAACGCCGCTTAACACATAGGCCAGCATCACGACCACGCGCGTATTCACCCCGGCGTTTTTCGCTGCGCGGATATTAATCCCTACCGCTTCGATAAACATGCCGAGCGCCGTTTTACGGGTGAACAGCCAAAAAACGAGCAGTGCGACCAGAGCGATGATGACCGGCGTCGGAAAGAAAAATAGCGAGCCGCTGCCGATCCATGCCAGATGCGGCGAGTTAAAGGTGACGATCTGCCCTGAGGTAATAAGCTGGGCCACCCCGCGCCCAGCCACCATCAGGATGAGCGTGGCGACAAACGGCTGGATCTTGAGGATCGCCACCAGAATACCGTTCCACAGCCCGGCCAGTACGCCCGCGCCCAGCGAGGCCAGAATGACCATCGGTAACGAATGCCCGGCCACAGTCATCGATGCCGCCGTGGCTCCGGCAATCGCCATCACCGCACCGACCGAGAGATCGATACCGCCGGTGGCAATGACCAGCGTCATGCCAATCGCCAGCAGCGCAACCGGGGCGGCGCGGTTAAGAATATCAATCGGGCTGCCGAACAGCCGCCCGTCCTGCAACACGATCTGGAAAAAATGCGGTGCCACCAGGCTATCAACCACCAGCACCAGCAGGAGTGCAATAATCTGCGGCATCCCTGTGGGCCAGGAAAAGCGCCGCTTCGGCGGGGTGGTTTGCGGGAGGGATCGAGACATCACGGGGTTCTCCTTATGCCGCAATGGCATTCATAATCGCCGGAACGGATAGCTGATCCAGCGGGATCTCCGCCACCTGTTTGCGATCGCGCATGATAATCACCCGGTCGGCATAGCCCACCAGCTCTTCCAGCTCAGACGAGATGACCAGCAGCGCCAGCCCGTCGGCGCACAGGGTTTCGATCAGACGGATAATCTCAGCGTGAGCACCTACGTCAATGCCGCGCGTTGGTTCGTCGAGGATCAGAAACTGTGGGCGCGTCAGCAGCCAGCGTGACAGCAAGACTTTTTGCTGATTGCCGCCGGAGAGGAATTCAATCGGTTGCTCGGCGCTGGGGGTGCGGATGCCTAGCTGGCGGATAAATCGCCCGGCGATTTCGTCCTGCTCGCGGCGGGAAATTGGCCGTAGCCAGCCGCGCTGGGCCTGTAAGGCCAGAATAATATTTTCGCGTACCGAGGCGGCGGCGATGATGCCGTCGGTTTTCCTGTCTTCCGGGCAAAAACCAATCCCCAGACAGGATGCCTGATGCGGCGAGCGCAGGGTTTGCGTTTTTCCTTTGATAACCGCGCTGCCACTGTCGGCAGGCTTAATACCAAAAATAACTTCAGCCGTTTCAGTACGTCCCGATCCCAGCAGTCCGGCCAGGCCGACAATCTCTCCCGGTCTTACCTCCAGGTCGAAAGGATTGATCACCCCTTTTTTGCCAAAATCCTTAAAGGCCGCGACCGGTTTTTCACTCAGCAGTGTCCGCCCGGCACGCTGGAGTGCGTTGTTATCCAGCTCGCGCCCCAGCATCATCTTTACCAGCTCAATCTGCGGCAGCTCGCGGGTTTCCCGGCAGCCGACGAAGCCGCCATTACGCAGAACAGTAATGCGATCGCTGACGTCATATACCTGATCGAGAAAGTGGGTGACGAATACCAGACTTACGCCCCGATCCCGCAACTGGCGCATCAGGGTGAAAAGCATTTCCACTTCCTGCGTATCCAGGCTGGCAGTAGGTTCGTCGAGAATCAGCACTTTTGCCGAAAGATCGATAGCGCGGCAGATCGCGACAATCTGCTGCATCGCCACGGAAAAACGGTTGAGTGGCTCACGTACATCAAGAGAAAAGCCGTAGGACTCCATGAGTTCGGTTGCCCGCCGTTCCATCTCTTTACGGCGTATAAAACCAAAACGCTTAGGCTCCCGGCCAATAAATAGATTATCAGCGACCGACATATTGGGCAGCAGGTTAACTTCCTGATAGACGGTGCCGATGCCGAGCTGTTGCGCATGGGCGGTATTTTTTGGGGAAATCGTCTCGCCATCCAGCCAGATGGTGCCGCGATCGGCATGGTAGACGCCAGTCAGTGCTTTAATCAGCGTCGATTTTCCGGCTCCGTTTTCGCCGAGCAGCGCCATGATCTCACCGCGACGCAGGCTGAAGTCAACGTTGTCCAGCGCTTTGACACCGGGGAAGAATTTACTCAGCCCTTCGGTGCGCAGGATTTCCTGGTCTGTGTGCATAATGTTTCCTCTCCCCTTCCCCCTCACCCATCCCCTCTCCCTCAGGGAGAGGGGATGGTACGGTGTGCGGTATAATCCCCCGCCCAAAGAACAGGTACGGTGCGCGGTGTTTATGCCCAGGGTAAGGCGTCAAATGTGGCAGGTTTCCCCTCCCTCTCCTTCAGGGAGAGGGAGGGGTGAGGGTGGTTTAGTACCCCATATTTTTCTTCTTCTCTAACTCTTCTTTTGCCGTATCCGGCAGGTAGAGGGTTGATTTGGTAATGGTTAACTTCTCAGGCTGGGTTCCGTCTTTTTTGAATTTCTCCAGCGCGTCAAAGGCCGGGCCGGCCATATTAGGCGTCAGTTCGACGCTGGCATTCGCTTCCCCGTCCATCATCGCTTTATAAATATCTGGCACGCCATCAATTGAGCCGGTGAGAATATCTTTGCCCGGCTTCAGACCCGCTTCTTTGATGGCCTGAATCGCACCAATGGCCATGTCGTCGTTATGGGCATAAACCATGCAGATGTTTTTGCCGTTGTTTTCCGCTTTGATAAAGCTCTCCATGACTTCTTTACCTTTGCTGCGAGTAAAGTCGCCGGACTGAGAACGAACGATTTTAATATTTGAAGCTTTGGAAATAGCTTCGGCGAACCCTTTCTTACGGTCAATTGCCACGCTGGCACCGACGGTTCCCTGAAGCTCCACGACATTACATGGCTTGCCCGCAACGGTTTTTACCAGCCAGTCGCCGATTAAGCGTCCTTCCAGCACGTTGTCGGCGGTTACGGTGGTCATATAAAGTGATTTATCTTTCACATCAATAGAGCGGTCGAGCAGGATCACCGGGATTTCAGCATCTTTGGCTTCTTTCAGTACTGGCTCCCAGCCTGTGGCAACAACCGGCGCAATGAAGATCGCGTCAACGCCCTGAGCGATGAAAGAGCGAACCGCTTTAATTTGGTTTTCCTGTTTTTGCTGGCCGTCAGCAATCTTCAGGGTGATGCCGCGTTTCTGAGCTTCGCTTTTCGCAACGCTGGTTTCGGCTGCGCGCCAGCCGGATTCTGAACCAACCTGAGAAAAACCCACGGTGAGTGGGGCGGCCATTGCCATAGACGACATGGCTGCTGAAACTGCTGTGACTAAAAGTAAGCGCTTCCACATAAGAGCGTCCTCGTAGGGTTATTGTTAGTAAAAAGTCACCTGCGCTTGAACTATAGACAAACCGGGATGTAACAAAATGAGTTACATCACACTTCAGAAAAAAGAACACTTCATTAACAAGGCCCTTCTGCGCCGGGCGTGATGGTGCGGGGGATGGCAGCTCACCAGAGGTATCATAAAAATGAATAATTTTCAGACAGTTATTGGGCGGGATGATGCTTGGTGTAACCGGTTACACTAACTTATTCAGTAAGTAGCTGACTTTATGGATTTTCCTGTCATGAAAAGGACGTCAAAGCATGTTCTGAAAAAACCACCTTCCCAAAAAGAGGTCAAGACATTCCTTGCCAGTTGGCTATAATACCGGGCACTTGTTTGCCATACATTTTAAAGGAAACAGACATGAGCTTACTCAACGTCCCGGCCGGTAAAGATCTGCCGGAAGATATCTACGTCGTTATTGAGATCCCGGCGAACGCGGACCCAATCAAATACGAAGTCGACAAAGAAAGCGGCGCACTGTTCGTTGACCGTTTCATGTCTACCGCGATGTTCTATCCGTGCAACTACGGCTACATCAACCACACCCTGTCTCTGGACGGTGACCCGGTAGACGTTCTGGTCCCGACCCCGTACCCACTGGAACCCGGTTCAGTGATCCGCTGCCGTCCGGTTGGCGTACTGAAAATGACCGACGAGTCTGGCGAAGATGCCAAACTGGTTGCGGTACCGCACACCAAACTGAGCAAAGAATACGATCACATCAAAGACGTGAACGACCTGCCGGAGCTGCTGAAAGCGCAGATCACCCACTTCTTCGAGCACTATAAAGATCTCGAAAAAGGCAAATGGGTGAAAGTCGACGGCTGGGATAACGCAGAAGCAGCTAAAGCTGAAATCGTTGCCTCTTTTGAGCGTGCGAAGAAGTAAGATTTAGCGTTAATACTGGTTTTAAAATTTAAAGAACCCCATATTTTTGGGGTTCTTTTTATATCAGATGTAGTCTTATAATATTAAGTTCAGATTAGAATGCGCTACAAAAAACGCTTCCTGCTGCTTATCCTCGATTAATACATTTGCCCCTGAAGGTATTTTGGTTCTCGATATTTTTATTCCAGACCCACAAGATTCACACCACACTATTTTCCACCCAATATCCTTATCGTTAAACCCCATGTATTGATAAGAAAGCCCTTTACAATTACAAACTGGACAACATGAAGACGAGTACAGGTTATCGCATTTGGGTAGTTGCTTTAACCATTCAAGATAAGTTACTTCTTTCATTTATTTGTATTTTTCTTATTATCCAGTTTTATTCTTATTATAGTAATGCCAAAAGCTATCCTCAATACCATGGGCGGCATTTTCATTTAACCAGAGCTGCTTGTTCATCTCAAATGCATCTTCAGAATAAGCATTTGGGTGCTTATAATTATATTCGCATGGTTTATAATATTTAATGGGGCCAAAGATAGATAGTCGCATTGAAAGCTTATTTATGTTTGGGTTCTGATGCGCTGTCTTGCGGAAGGCTCTTCCACGGTCTTCCCAGCGCGCTTCCCTGGACCCCATGCTCGTTCAGGTACTTATCCAGCTCGACCATCCCCGTCCAGCGGTTTTCGCACCACAGCGGGGCCAGCAGCGTCGGGCGACGGGCGCTGGCGGAAATACGATGGAAAATCACTTCCGGCGGCGTGTGGCGGATCATCTCGCCTGCCGTCCGCGTATAATCTTCCAGTTCAATACCACTCAGCCGCCCGGCCTGCCAGGCTTTGGCCATAATGCTCCCTTTGACGATATGCAGCGGGTGAAGTTTGATACCGTCGACGCCGGTATCAACGACCCGCTCCAGCGTTTGCAGGCATTCGCCCTGCCCTTCACCCGGCAGGCCGACAATCAGATGCGCACACACCTTCAGGCCGCGCTCGCGTGCCAGGCGGGTAGTTTTTTGATAACAGGCGAAATCATGGCCTCGGTTAATGCGATGCAGGGTTTTATCCTGCGCGCTCTGTAGCCCCAGCTCCAGCCAGATTTCATAGCCCTGCTGTTTATAATCGCTGAGCAGATCGAGCACCGCCTCCGGCACGCAGTCCGGACGGGTGCCGACGCACAGGCCGACAATGCTGGCCTGACTCACCGCCTGCTGGTACATCGAACGTAGTACCTGTACCTCGGCAAAGGTACTGGTATAGGCCTGAAAATAGGCGAGATAGCGTTTGGCGCGATTCACCAGCATTCCCTGATGTGCCAGTTGTTCGGCGATGGAGCGATATTGCTGCGCTTCGTCAGCAAATGAGGCTACGTTACAAAAAGTGCAGCCGCCGCGCCCGATGGTACCATCACGATTCGGGCAGCTGAAACCGCCGTGCAGCGCCAGTTTATGAACTTTTTCGCCATAACGACGCGCAAGATCGCCGCCAAACATATTGACTAATTTTTGTAACTGCATAATCTGCCAGAACGTCCTGATGAATGGGGCCAAGCCTGCCACTTTTAGCCGCCGTTGGCGATGACCTGGATCAATCGCCCGGGGTGGCTTTTATCTATTGAATAATCAGTCACAATTACCGCAATTTCATGCATGCTTCAGATGATGACTTTTACTTATGGCCCACAGAAATTTTTCATTTCTGCTGTCAGGATTTAAAAACAGAGCGATCGTACAATATTCTTTTTAAAGCCAGTATAAAATGCTAATCCATCATAAAAAATAAGCAAAATAGATTTGTAGCATGCTTCACTGATAGTGAGACAGATCACACTCTCCAGGCGTCTGAATAGCGGTTAACGCATGACCCTCCAACTTAATTTCCTATTAATTTCAAAATATTAGGCCACGTTTAGCACATTTTTGCATAAATAAGAATGTCATTTGACCTGGATACTAAATCCCGATAAGTTGGAAATCCGCTGGAAGCTTTCTGGATGGGCCGCTGGTCCATCATATTTATGCAGTAATTGAGATTCCCTCTTAAGCAAGTCCTCAACACTTGTGTGACCTACGCGAAAGGATATTAAAGAGGGCGAATGCGAGGCAGGTCAGCCCCGTCGCCATGCTCTTTCTGTGCCCGTGCGCCGCGGTCAGGAGGGTCTCCCGTAGAGCCTGGGGAGGTTCACTGATATGTTGTACGATAAATCCCTTGAGAAGGATAACTGTGGTTTCGGCCTGATCGCCCACATAGAAGGCGAACCTAGCCACAAGGTAGTGCGTACCGCGATACACGCGCTGGCGCGTATGCAGCACCGTGGCGCTATTCTCGCCGACGGTAAAACCGGCGATGGTTGCGGCCTGCTGCTGCAAAAACCCGATCGTTTCTTTCGCATCGTTGCCGAAGAGCGCGGCTGGCGCTTAGCCAAAAATTACGCCGTCGGGATGCTGTTTTTGAATAAAGATCCTGACCTGGCAAAAGCCGCACGCGAAATCGTTGAAGAAGAGCTCCAGCGAGAAACGCTGTCGATTGTGGGCTGGCGCGAGGTGCCGACCAATGACGGCGTGCTCGGTGAAATCGCCCTCTCCTCGCTGCCGCGTATTGAGCAGATTTTTGTCAACGCGCCTGCGGGCTGGCGTCCTCGTGATATGGAACGCCGTTTATTTATCGCCCGCCGCCGCATTGAAAAGCGTCTTCAGGAAGATAAAGACTTCTACGTCTGTAGCCTGTCTAATCTGGTCAACATCTATAAAGGTCTGTGTATGCCGGCGGATCTGCCGCGCTTTTACCTGGACCTGGCGGATTTGCGTCTGGAATCGGCCATCTGCCTGTTCCACCAGCGCTTCTCCACCAATACCGTGCCGCGCTGGCCGCTGGCACAGCCGTTCCGCTATCTGGCGCATAACGGCGAGATCAACACCATTACCGGTAACCGCCAGTGGGCGCGGGCGCGTACTTATAAGTTCCAGACGCCGCTCATCCCCGATCTGCACGATGCCGCGCCGTTCGTCAACGAGACCGGTTCCGACTCCAGCTCAATGGATAACATGCTGGAACTGCTGCTGGCAGGCGGGATGGATATCATCCGCGCCATGCGTTTACTGGTGCCGCCAGCCTGGCAGAACAACCCGGATATGGACCCGGAACTGCGCGCATTCTTCGACTTTAACTCTATGCACATGGAGCCGTGGGACGGTCCGGCGGGCATCGTGATGTCTGACGGCCGCTTTGCCGCCTGTAACCTCGACCGTAACGGCCTGCGTCCGGCCCGCTATGTGATCACCAAAGATAAACTGATCACCTGTGCCTCGGAAGTCGGCATCTGGGATTATCAGCCGGATGAAGTGGTCGAGAAAGGCCGCGTCGGTCCTGGCGAACTGATGGTGATCGACACTCGCGGCGGGCGCATTCTGCACTCGGCGGAAACCGATGACGATCTGAAAAGCCGCCATCCGTATAAAGAGTGGATGGAGAAAAACGTCCGCCGTCTGGTACCGTTTGAAGATCTGGCCGACGATCAGGTCGGCAGCCGTGAGATGGACGACGATCTGCTCGCCAGCTACCAGAAACAGTTTAACTACAGCAACGAAGAGCTGGATTCGGTGATCCGCGTGCTGGGCGAAAATGGCCAGGAAGCGGTCGGTTCAATGGGCGACGATACCCCGTTCGCCGTACTCTCCAGCCAGCCGCGCATTATTTACGACTACTTCCGCCAGCAGTTCGCGCAGGTCACTAACCCGCCGATCGATCCGCTGCGCGAAGCGCATGTGATGTCGCTGGCGACCAGCATTGGCCGCGAGATGAACGTGTTCTGCGAAGCGGAAGGCCAGGCGCACCGTCTGAGCTTTAAATCGCCGATCCTGCTGTACTCCGATTTTAAACAGCTCACTACCCTGACCGGGGATCACTATCGCGCAGATGTGCTGGATATCACCTTTGACGTGACAGAAACCTCCCTCGAAACCACGGTGAATGCGCTGTGTGATAAAGCCGAGCAGATGGTCCGCGACGGCACCGTTCTGCTGGTGCTTTCTGACCGTAACATTGCTAAAAACCGTCTGCCGGTCCCGGCCCCGATGGCCGTCGGCGCGATCCAGACGCGTCTGGTCGAAAAAAGCCTGCGCTGCGACGCCAACATTATTGTAGAGACCGCCAGTGCCCGCGATCCGCATCATTTTGCAGTGCTGCTGGGCTTCGGCGCGACGGCGATCTACCCGTACCTGGCTTACGAAACGCTGGCGAAGCTGGTCGACAGCAAAGCGATTGAAAAAGCCTACCGCACGGTGATGCTGAACTACCGTAACGGCATCAATAAAGGTCTGTACAAGATCATGTCCAAAATGGGCATCTCGACCATTGCTTCCTACCGCTGCTCGAAACTGTTTGAAGCGGTCGGCCTGCATAAAGACGTTTCCAGCCTCTGTTTCCAGGGCGCGATCAGCCGTATCGGCGGCGCGGGCTTCAGCGACTTCCAGCAGGATCTGCTGAACCTGTCGAAACGTGCCTGGCTGGCGCGTAAGCCGCTGGAACAGGGTGGTCTGCTGAAGTACGTGCACGGCGGTGAATACCACGCCTATAACCCGGACGTGGTGCGTACGCTGCAACTGGCGGTGCAGAGCGGCGAATACAGTGATTATCAGCAGTATGCGAAGCTGGTTAACGAGCGTCCGGCAGCAACGCTGCGCGATCTGCTGGCGATCAACCCCAACGGCGAGGCGGTAAGTCTTGACGATGTTGAGCCGGCAACCGAACTGTTTAAACGCTTTGATACCGCCGCGATGTCTATCGGCGCGCTGAGCCCGGAAGCGCACGAAGCGCTGGCGGAAGCGATGAACAGCCTCGGCGGCAATTCGAACTCTGGCGAAGGTGGGGAAGATCCGGCGCGCTACGGCACCAATAAAGTGTCGCGCATCAAGCAGGTGGCCTCGGGTCGCTTTGGCGTCACCCCAGCGTATCTGGTCAACGCCGATGTGATCCAGATTAAAGTCGCTCAGGGCGCGAAGCCTGGCGAAGGCGGTCAGTTGCCGGGTGATAAAGTGACGCCGTACATCGCCAAACTGCGCTACTCCGTGCCGGGCGTCACGCTGATCTCCCCGCCGCCGCATCACGATATTTACTCTATCGAAGATCTGGCGCAGCTCATTTTTGACCTCAAACAGGTCAATCCGAAAGCGATGATCTCCGTGAAGCTGGTGTCCGAGCCGGGCGTGGGCACCATCGCCACCGGCGTGGCAAAAGCCTATGCCGATCTGATTACCATCGCCGGGTACGACGGTGGCACCGGTGCCAGTCCGCTCTCTTCGGTGAAATATGCCGGGTGCCCGTGGGAACTGGGGCTGGTGGAAACCCAGCAGGCGCTGGTGGCGAACGGCCTGCGTCATAAAATCCGTCTTCAGGTTGATGGCGGCCTGAAAACCGGCCAGGACATCATCAAGGCGGCCATTCTTGGCGCGGAAAGCTTTGGTTTTGGTACCGGGCCGATGGTCGCGCTGGGCTGTAAATACCTGCGTATTTGCCATCTGAACAACTGCGCCACCGGTGTGGCAACCCAGGACGAAAAACTGCGTAAGAATCACTATCACGGCCTGCCGTTCAAAGTGACCAATTACTTTGAATTTATCGCCCGTGAAGTGCGCGAGCTGATGGCGCAGCTTGGCGTGAAACGTCTGGTGGATCTGATTGGCCGCACCGACCTGCTCAAAGAGCTGGACGGGTTTACTGCCAAACAGCAGAAACTGGACTTAAGCAAGCTGCTGGAGACCGCCGAGCCGCATCCTGGTAAAGCACTCTACTGCACCGAGCATAACCCGCCGTTTGATAATGGCGTGCTGAACGCACAACTGCTGGCAAATGCCAAACCGTTTGTCGACGAGCGGCAGAGCAAAACCTTCTGGTTTGATATTCGCAACACCGACCGTTCGGTGGGTGCGCTGCTCTCTGGTTATATCGCACAAACCCACGGCGATCAGGGGCTGGCGTCCGATCCGATCAAAGCGCACTTCAGCGGTACCGCAGGCCAGAGCTTCGGCGTGTGGAACGCGGGCGGCGTGGAGCTGTATTTGACCGGCGATGCCAACGACTACGTGGGCAAAGGGATGGCAGGCGGTCTGCTGGCGGTACGTCCGCCGGTCGGCTCTTCCTTCCGCAGCCATGAAGCCAGCATCATCGGCAACACCTGTCTGTACGGTGCTACTGGCGGCCGTTTATATGCCGCAGGCCGCGCGGGCGAACGCTTTGGGGTGCGTAACTCCGGCGCGATCACCGTGGTGGAAGGTATTGGCGACAACGGCTGTGAATACATGACCGGCGGTATCGTGTGTATTCTGGGCAAAACCGGCGTTAACTTCGGCGCAGGCATGACCGGTGGTTTCGCCTACGTGCTGGATGAAGACGGCGAATTCCGTAAACGCGTGAACCCGGAGCTGGTGGAAGTACTGAGCGTCGATGACCTCGCCATTCATGAAGAGCATTTGCGCGGGCTTATTACCGAGCATGTGCAGCATACCGGTTCACAGCGTGGTGAAGAGATCCTGGCGCACTGGTCAGCCTTCTCGTCCAAATTCGCGCTGGTTAAACCGAAATCCAGCGATGTTAAAGCCCTGTTGGGTCACCGTAGTCGTAGCGCAGCAGAGCTGCGTGTGCAGGCGCAGTAAGGGGTCATTATGAGTCAGAACGTTTATCAATTTATCGACCTGCAGCGCGTTGATCCACCGAAGAAAGCGCTGAAGATCCGCAAAATTGAATTTGTTGAAATCTACGAGCCGTTTTCAGAAGGCCAGGCCAAAGCGCAGGCAGATCGCTGCCTGTCCTGTGGCAACCCCTACTGTGAGTGGAAATGTCCGGTTCATAACTACATTCCGAACTGGCTGAAGCTGGCGAATGAAGGGCGTATTTTCGAGGCGGCGGAACTGTCGCACCAGACCAATACCCTGCCGGAAGTCTGTGGCCGTGTTTGTCCCCAGGACCGCCTGTGTGAAGGTTCCTGCACACTGAATGATGAATTTGGCGCGGTGACCATCGGTAATATTGAGCGTTATATCAATGATAAAGCGTTCGAGATGGGCTGGCGTCCGGATCTGACCGGCGTGAAGCAGACCGGAAAAAAAGTGGCCATTATTGGTGCCGGTCCGGCGGGACTGGCCTGCGCTGACGTGCTGACCCGTAATGGCGTCAAAGCAGTGGTGTTCGATCGCCATCCGGAAATCGGTGGTTTGCTGACCTTCGGTATCCCGGCCTTCAAGCTGGAGAAAGAGGTGATGACTCGCCGCCGTGAGATCTTTACCGGCATGGGTATTGAGTTCAACCTCAATGTTGAAGTGGGCCGTGACGTTCAGCTCGACGATTTGCTGGCGGAGTACGACGCGGTGTTCCTCGGCGTCGGTACGTATCAGTCGATGCGCGGCGGGCTGGAAAATGAAGACGCCGATGGCGTATTTGACGCCCTGCCGTTCCTGATCGCCAATACCAAACAGATTATGGGCTTTGGCGAGACGACCGACGAGCCATACGTCAGCATGGAAGGCAAACGCGTGGTGGTACTTGGCGGTGGTGATACCGCGATGGACTGCGTGCGCACCTCGGTTCGCCAGGGCGCGACGCATGTGACCTGCGCGTATCGTCGTGATGAAGAAAACATGCCGGGTTCCCGCCGTGAAGTGAAAAACGCGCGTGAAGAAGGCGTCGAATTTCAGTTCAACGTCCAGCCACTTGGCGTGGAAGTTAATGCCAATGGCAAGGTTTGCGGTGTGAAAATGGCGCGTACCGAAATGGGCGCGCCGGATGCGAAAGGCCGTCGCCGCGCGGAGATTGTCGCTGGTTCTGAGCACATTGTACCCGCCGATGCCGTGGTGATGGCGTTTGGTTTCCGTCCTCACAGCATGGAATGGCTTGCGAAACACAGCGTTGAGCTGGATTCGCAGGGTCGCGTGATCGCCCCGGAAGGCAGCGACAATGCGTTCCAGACCAGCAACCCGAAAATCTTCGCCGGTGGTGACATCGTGCGCGGTTCGGACCTGGTAGTAACGGCGATTGCCGAAGGCCGTAAAGCGGCTGACGGGATTTTGAATTTTATGGAAGTCTAAGTCTGCCCTCCTGATGCCACCATCACCTTATTCAGATGATGGTGGCGAGTCAGGGCCGCTCAGGATGTAGCGCAATGGACGATCATGGGATTTAATGCATTGCTAAAAGCACGCTTTTATCTCCCCCTGCTCCGTGGCGATTTACGTGTTTTTATCTTTATTTTCAACACACTGGAGTTATCCAGGCTGTATCCGGAACGCCAGCAAAAGCCATTCAAAAAATTCTCTTACATATCAACTCAATGGATTTCCGTTATAAAAAAATTCTGACGTAATCGTTTGCTTTTCTGTGAGAAGTGTATATTATGCGGCGGATTTTTTGGGCCAAATTTAAGGAGGCGTTGTGTCGCAAGATAACAATTATAGCCAGGGGCCAGTGCCTCTGGCGGCGCGAAAAGGCGTAGTTCCACTGACCTTTGTCATGTTGGGTTTAACGTTCTTTTCCGCCAGTATGTGGACCGGAGGAACGCTCGGCACCGGTCTTTCTTATCATGATTTCTTCCTCGCTGTTCTCTTTGGTAATCTCCTCCTCGGTATCTACACTGCATTTCTTGGTTACATCGGCGCAAAAACCGGACTCTCGACCCACCTCCTTGCACGTTACTCTTTTGGCATTAAAGGCTCATGGCTTCCCTCACTACTGTTAGGCGGTACCCAGGTAGGATGGTTCGGCGTTGGCGTGGCGATGTTTGCCATTCCGGTCAGTAAAGCGACAGGGCTTGACGCCAATATTCTGATTGCCGTTTCTGGCCTGCTGATGACCCTGACTATCTTTTTCGGTATCTCGGCGCTGACTATTTTGTCTGTCATCGCTGTGCCCGCTATCGTCATTCTGGGGAGCTATTCGGTGTGGCTTGCCGTTAGCGGCGTGGGCGGACTCGCTCATCTCAGGACGATAGTGCCGCAGACGCCACTGGATTTTTCAAGCGCGCTGGCGCTGGTGGTGGGATCGTTTGTCAGTGCCGGTACGCTGACCGCCGACTTTGTCCGCTTTGGCCGTAATGCCAAAAGCGCGGTGCTGATTGCGATGGTGGCGTTTTTCCTCGGTAATTCGCTGATGTTTATTTTCGGTGCGGCAGGTGCCGCCGCTGTAGGTCAGGCGGACATCTCTGACGTCATGATCGCACAAGGGCTGCTGCTGCCCGCGATTGTGGTTCTCGGTCTGAATATCTGGACCACCAACGACAACGCGCTGTATGCGTCAGGTCTGGGCTTCGCCAATATTACCGGCCTTTCCAGCCGCACGCTGTCGGTAGTGAACGGTATTATCGGTACACTATGCGCATTGTGGCTTTACAATAATTTCGTCGGCTGGCTGACGTTTTTGTCATCCGCCATCCCACCGATTGGCGGAGTGATTATTGCCGACTATCTGTTGAATCGCCGCCGCTATGCCGACTTCAACAACGCGCGCTTTATTCCCGTCAACTGGATGGCGATTCTCTCCGTCGCGTTGGGCATCGCCGCCGGGCATTACGTTCCCGGTATTGTCCCGGTCAATGCCGTACTCGGCGGTGTCTTCAGCTATATCCTGTTAAATCCTCTTTTCAATCGCAGCGTTGCAAAATTCCCGGAGATCGACCATGCAGAATAATTCCCTTACTATCCACCATGCACGTCTACAGGGGCGCGAAGGATTATGGCAACTCACGATTGAAAACGGGCGCTTTAGCCGCATTGAACCGCAGGAAGGGCCAGCTTTAGCGCAAGACAACATGCTGGATGCCGAAGGTGGGCTGGTCATCCCGCCGTTTGTGGAGCCGCATATCCATCTGGACACCACGCAAACCGCGGGTGAGCCGGCCTGGAACCAGTCGGGTACGCTGTTTGAAGGGATTGAACGCTGGGCCGAACGCAAAGCCATGCTGACTCACGAGGACGTGAAAGCACGGGCCATGCAAACGCTGAAATGGCAGATGGCTAATGGTATCCAGTACGTTCGCACGCACGTTGACGTTTCCGATCCCACCCTGACGGCACTGAAAGCGATGCTGGAAGTCAGGCAAGAGGTCGCACCCTGGGTGGACGTACAAATCGTGGCGTTTCCCCAGGAAGGCATTCTTTCTTACCCTAACGGCGAAGCGCTATTAGAAGAGGCCCTCCGTCTGGGAGCCGATGTCATTGGTGCAATCCCTCACTTCGAATTTACGCGTGAATATGGCGTTGAGTCACTGCATAAAATTTTCACCCTGGCGCAGAAATACGATCGCCTGGTCGATGTACACTGTGACGAAATTGACGATGAGCAATCGCGCTTTGTTGAAACTGTCGCGGCACTGGCTCATCGCGATGCAATGGGCGATCGCGTTACCGCCAGTCATACCACGGCAATGCACTCCTACAACGGTGCCTACGCTTCCCGTCTGTTCCGCCTGTTGAAAATGTCAGGGATTAACTTCGTTGCCAACCCGCTGGTGAACATTCACTTGCAGGGGCGATTTGACACCTATCCTAAGCGTCGCGGCGTGACACGCGTTAAAGAGATGCTGGAGGCGGGCATAAACGTCTGCTTTGGCCATGATGACGTCTTCGATCCATGGTATCCATTGGGTACCGCCAATATGCTACAGGTGCTGCATATGGGCCTGCACGTTTGCCAGTTGATGGGATACGGGCAAATCAACGATGGGCTGAATCTGATAACCACCCACAGCGCGAAAACGCTGCATTTACAAGACTACGGCCTGAGCGTGGGGAATTCCGCTAATCTGGTGATCTTACCGGCAGAGAATGGGTTTGACGCGGTTCGTCGCCAGACGCCCGCTCGTTACTCCATTCGTCACGGGCAGATCATCGCCGAAACGATACCGAGCCAGACAACACTGCATCTGACCCAGCCGGAAACCGTGACGTTTAAGCGCTAATCGGCTATCTCCTGTGGCCTTAGTGCAGCGGCTAACGTGAGCATCTGCACAATACAGATTGCTGACAAACATCATCCCGTAGAATGATGCCTGGCGGCGCTTCGCTTGCACAGGCCTACGGGCTGCACGTAACTTGTTGATATTAAATGTTTCGAAGGCCACCAGGGCGAAACCGCCACCTGGCAAAACGGCGCAAAAAATAGCAAAACAGGTTTGTCGTCAGTCTGCACACTGCAAACATTATGCGCAAAGATATGATATGAGCAGGGAGTAAGGCAGGAAGCTTCTCTCTCCGCCAGGAGAGAGAAGGATATTACTTCACGACACGCAGTGCAGGACGGCCACCGCGCGGCGGCGGATCGTCATCCGGATCGTTATCATCCTGATGATCGGGTTTGTCGCCATCAATGACCGACATCACCGTTTCATTTTCAACGTCAGACTCGCCGTCGTCGTTCTGGCTGACAATGTCTTCGTCGTAGGCGGCTTCCGGCTCAAACATGGTGCCTGCACCGTTTTCACGCGCGTAGACAGCCAGTACCGCGGCCAGTGGAACGGACACCTGACGCGGCACGCCGCCAAAGCGCGCGTTAAAACGCACTTCGTCGTTCGCCAGCTCAAGATTGCCAACTGCACGCGGTGCAATATTCAACACGATCTGCCCGTCTCGCGCATATTCCATCGGGACATGCACGCCAGGCAACGTCACATCCACTACCAGGTGCGGCGTGAGCTGGTTGTCCAGCAGCCATTCATAGAATGCGCGCAGCAGATAAGGACGGCGTGGGGTGAGTTGTGACAAATCCATGCGGTTTAGCCCCGGCCAAGACGTATTTCACGCTCGGCTTCAGTCAGAGAAGCGAGGAAAGAATCACGTTCGAACACGCGGGTCATATAGCCTTTCAGCTCTTTCGCCCCCGCTCCGCTGAATTCAATACCCAGCAGCGGCAGACGCCACAGCAGCGGGGCCAGGTAGCAATCGACCAGGCTGAATTCATCGCTCAGGAAATAAGGCTTCTGACCGAATACCGGTGCAATGGCCTGTAATTCTTCACGCAATTGTTTACGCGCAGCGTCCGCTTCAGAAGCAGAACCGGTGACGATGACGTTCATCAGCGTGTACCAGTCTTTTTCGATACGGTGCATGTAAAGACGGCTTTCACCACGGGCAACCGGATAAACCGGCATCAGCGGCGGGTGCGGAAAACGCTCATCAAGATATTCCATGATGATACGGGATTCCCACAGGGTCAGCTCACGATCTACCAGCGTCGGCACGCTCTGATTCGGGTTGAGGTCAATCAGATCCTGAGGCGGGTTATCCTTCTCCACATGCTCTATTTCAAAGCTAACACCCTTTTCAGCCAGCACAATGCGGACCTGATGGCTATAGATGTCAGTAGGACCAGAAAACAGCGTCATTACCGAACGTTTGTTGGCAGCGACAGCCATGGAAACCTCCAGGTATATTCAGAATTTTTACTGCTGCCAGCCACAGAGTGACTGACCAGATGTTTACGCCTCATTTCCGTTGAACGACATTCCTGTTCAGTTAGTAAACAAAAAATGAACAATCCCCGGTATTTGGGCAGAAAATTGGATGATAGTTTACCAGATTTTGACGCCTTTGTGGTGAGGCTATTCCGGAAATGTGGAAAAAGAGGCCGTTGAGGGCCTAAAAATGTGGATAAACCTGACGTTATGCATAAAAAAACCCGCCGAAGCGGGTTTTTGTGCCATCGGTAAAAAACCGATTAACGTTTGGAGAACTGCGGACGACGACGTGCTTTACGCAGGCCGACTTTCTTACGTTCAACCTGACGAGCGTCACGAGTGACGAAGCCAGCTTTACGCAGTTCAGAACGCAGGGATTCGTCGTACTCCATCAGAGCGCGGGTGATACCGTGACGGATCGCACCAGCCTGACCAGAGATACCACCACCTTTAACGGTGATGTACAGATCCAGTTTCTCAACCATGTCGACCAGTTCCAGCGGCTGACGAACTACCATGCGGGCAGTTTCACGACCGAAGTACTGTTCCAGAGAACGTTGGTTGATAACGATTTTGCCGTTGCCCGGTTTGATGAACACGCGAGCTGCGGAGCTTTTGCGGCGACCAGTGCCGTAGTATTGATTTTCAGCCATTGCCTATAATCCCGATTAGATGTCAAGAACTTGCGGTTGCTGTGCCGCGTGGTTGTGCTCGTTACCTGCGTAAACTTTCAGTTTACGGAACATAGCACGACCCAGTGGGCCTTTTGGCAACATGCCTTTAACCGCGATCTCAATCACACGCTCAGGACGGCGAGCAATCATCTCTTCAAAGGTCGCTTGTTTGATACCACCGATGTGGCCAGTGTGGTGATAGTACACTTTGTCAGAACGCTTGTTGCCAGTAACAGCAACTTTATCAGCGTTCAGAACGATGATGTAATCACCGGTATCAACGTGCGGAGTGTATTCCGCTTTGTGCTTACCGCGCAGACGAAGAGCCAGTTCGGAAGCCAGACGGCCCAGAGTTTTACCGGTCGCGTCAACAACATACCAGTCGCGTTTTACGGTTTCTGGTTTAGCTGTAAAAGTTTTCATTAAAAGCTTACCCAAATAAATTAGTTACACGTTGGTGAACACCCAAACGCTTCAAAACACATGAGGCTCACACGACATTGTCCAGTAAACCTACCCCCTCGGATATGTTTAAACCGGCACACAAAGTTTTGGGAAAAAAACTTCGTTGTAACGTGGGGTCGCAGGATTATAGAGAAGTCAGGGTTAAAGATCGACCCCTTTTTGTGATTTGCACAGGGGTTTTTGCGCTACTACATACCCCGCTACCCTCACGCCAGATGTTCAAGACGCAAATACTCTTCGCTCTGCATCTCCTGCAAACGTGACAGACAACGGCGGAATTCAAACTGGAGCACGTTGCCCTGATAAATCTCCGCCAGCGGACGTTCGGCGCTCACCACCAGCTTCACATGGCGCTCGTAGAATTCATCCACCAGCGCGATAAAACGTCGTGCTTCGCTCTCCATTAACGGGGTGATCACCGGCATGTCAAACAGCAGCACCGTATGAAATAGCCGTGAGAGCGCAATATAGTCATGCTGACTGCGGGCATCGACGCACAGCGTGGTAAATGACGCCGCCAGCGTCTGGTTTTCCACGCCCAGCGTCGGGAACGGGCGATGATTAATTTCAAGCTCTGGCGCATGGCTGCGTTTCGCGCCCGCCAGCGCCAGCCACAGCGTATCCATTTGCTGTTGCGTCTCGCTATTGAGTGGCGACAGCCACAGATGCGCCTGAGTCAGCGTGCGCAGGCGATAATCGATTCCTGCATCCACGTTCATAACATCGCAGTGTTCTTTGATAGCCTCAATGGCAGGCAGGAAGCGCGCACGCTGTAACCCGTTGCGATACAGTTCATCCGGCGGGATGTTAGAGGTTGCCACCAGCGTAATACCGCGCGCGAATAAGGCTTTCATCAACCCGCCCAGCAGCATCGCGTCGGTAATGTCCGAGACAAAAAATTCATCGAAGCAAAGCACGTCGGTTTCGGCTTTAAAACGGTCGGCAACCACTTCCAGCGGGTCGCTCTCTCCCTGCAATTGCGTCAGTTCTTCATGAACCCTCAGCATAAAGCGGTGAAAATGCAGGCGCTGTTTACGTTCGCCTGGCAGGCTCTGGTAAAAAAGATCCATTAACCAGGTTTTGCCACGCCCCACGCCGCCCCACATATACAACCCGCGCGCGGGAGGGATGACCACGCTATCCTGTTTACCGAGCAGTTTGCCAATTTTACCGAACAGGCCACCGCGTGGCGTCGCAGGCTCGGTCCGTGCGGCAAGTTGCTGGTAGATGGCATCCAGGCGGCTTACCGCCTCGCGCTGCACATCGTCTGGCTGGTGGCTGCCCTCCTTCAGGGCCTGCTGGTAACGCGATATCGGGGAAGTGCTTTGCATGGCTTATTATTATTCCTTGTCAATCTGTGTGCCATCGTTCACGCCTGGCGAAAAAAAGGCCGTTCTACACTACGCGATGTGCGGCCGGGATTCCACTTCTGAGGATTTAGCGGTTATAGTGGCATTATCGGGCAGAGGCACGACGCCTCATTGCCAATACCCTACGGAATCACAAACAACGGGAGATGTACATGACCTGGGAATATGCGCTAATTGGTTTAGTTGTCGGTATCATCATCGGTGCCGTTGCCATGCGTTTTGGTAATCGTAAACTGCGTCAACAGCAGGCTTTGCAGTACGAACTGGAAAAAAACAAAGCAGAGCTGGAAGAGTATCGTGAAGAGCTGGTCAGCCACTTTGCCCATAGCGCGGAACTGCTGGATAACATGGCTGATGATTATCGTAAGATTTATCAGCATATGGCAAAAAGCTCCAGTAACCTTCTGCCCGGCATGGCAGCGGAAAATAATCCTTTCCGCAACCGTCTGGCTGAATCGGAAGCCAATAACGATCAGGCTCCGGTGCAGATGCCGCGCGATTACTCAGAAGGCGCGTCGGGCTTGTTGCGTAACGGCATTAAGCGCGACTAAATCCTTCTTCCTTTCTTTTCGGGCGCACGCGCTGCGCCCGCTTCAGTTTTTCTTATACCAGCTATTATTTAATCATTATCGCATTGTGACCCGGCCACATTTTCAATAACATCAAACTGTTTTGGGATGGTCTTTTTTCACTTCAGGTATGAGAGCCAGCATCGATGAAGAAACAAACCCTGCTGTTGAGTGCGTTAGCGTTAAGTGTCGGGTTATCTCTTTCGGCACCCTTTGCGGCTGTTGCGGCACTGCCGTCGCAGGTTCCCGGTCAGGCGGCGCTGCCGAGCCTGGCTCCCATGCTGGAAAAAGTGTTGCCTGCGGTAGTTAGCGTTCAGGTTGAAGGCACTGCCGTCCAGGGCGCAAAAGTGCCCGAAGAGTTGAAAAAATTTTTTGGCGATGTGGCCCCGGATCAGCAGCCACAGCCTTTTGAGGGGCTGGGTTCTGGCGTCATCATCGACGCGGCGAAAGGCTATATTCTGACCAACAATCATGTGATTAATCAGGCGCAGAAAATTAGCGTGCAACTCAACGATGGTCGTGAGTTTGAAGCCAAATTGATTGGCAGTGACGATCAGAGCGATATCGCGCTCCTGCAAATCCAGAACGCGCCTAATCTGACGCAAATCGCGATTGCAGATTCCGATAAACTTCGCGTCGGCGATTTTGCCGTGGCGGTCGGCAATCCGTTTGGACTCGGGCAAACGGCAACGTCCGGGATTGTTTCCGCGCTGGGCCGCAGCGGCCTGAATCTGGAAGGGCTGGAAAACTTTATCCAGACCGACGCCTCCATCAACCGGGGCAACTCCGGGGGCGCGTTGCTGAATCTAAACGGCGAACTGATCGGCATTAACACGGCCATTCTTGCACCGGGCGGCGGCAGCGTTGGCATCGGTTTTGCCATCCCCAGCAATATGGCGCGCACGCTGGCTCAGCAGTTGATTCAGTTTGGTGAAATCAAACGCGGCCTGCTGGGGATCAAAGGCATGGAGATGTCGGCGGATATCGCTAAAGCCTTTAATCTTAATGTGACGCGTGGCGCATTTGTCAGTGAAGTACTGCGCAACTCTGGTTCGGCAAAAGCAGGGATTAAATCAGGCGATGTCATCGTCAGCCTGAACGATAAACCGCTGAACAGCTTTGCCGAATTGCGCTCGCGGATCGCCACTACAGAACCGGGCAGCAAAGTGAAGCTGGGATTACTGCGCGACGGCAAACCGCTTAACGTAGAAGTGACGCTGGATAAGAGCACCTCGTCTTCCGCCAGTGCTGAGATGATTGCGCCAGCGCTTCAGGGGGCAAAACTCAGCGACGGTCAGTTAAAAGACGGCTCGAAAGGAATTACGGTGGATGAAGTGGAAAAAGACAGCGCCGCAGCGCAGGCCGGACTGCATAAAGGCGATGTGATCACGGGTATCAACCGCGAACGCATCCACTCTATTGCTGAAATGCGTAAAGCGCTGGAGTCGAAACCGTCCATCATTGCCCTGAATATTGTACGCGGGAATGAGAACATCTATTTGCTTCTGCGTTAATAGTTGGCGCTTCCGGACGTCACCTGACGTGTGATGTCCGGAAAAGTCGTGCTATGCTGCGACGGTTTATTTATCAATGATATCCGCATCATGCTTGTGAAGCTTTTACGCTCGATTGCTATCGGTCTGATTGTCGGCGGCCTGTTACTGGCTGCGATGCCCTCTTTACGCCAGTGGAATGTCCATTCGACACCGAATTATGACAGTGCCGATGAGTCCCCCGTCAGTTATAACCAGGCTGTGCGCCGCGCCGCGCCTGCGGTCGTGAATGTATACAACCGTGGACTGAACAGCAACAGCCATAACCAACTGGAGATCCGCACGCTCGGCTCCGGGGTGATTATGGATGAACGCGGCTATATCGTTACCAACAAGCATGTGATCAACGATGCGGATCAGATTATCGTTGCGCTTCAGGACGGCCGTGTTTTTGAAGCGCTGCTGGTCGGTTCCGACAGCCTGACCGATTTGGCGGTGCTCAAAATTAATGCCACTGGCGGTCTGCCGGTGATCCCGATTAATCGTAAGCGTATTCCGCATATCGGCGATGTGGTGCTGGCTATCGGCAACCCTTATAACCTCGGGCAGACGATTACCCAGGGGATCATCAGCGCCACCGGTCGTATCGGCCTCAACCCGTCGGGCCGGCAAAACTTCCTGCAAACCGACGCCTCCATTAACCACGGCAACTCTGGCGGCGCGCTGATTAACTCGCTTGGTGAATTGATGGGCATCAACACCCTGTCCTTTGATAAAAGCAACGATGGCGAGACGCCGGAAGGGATCGGTTTCGCTATTCCCTTCCAGTTAGCCACCAAAATTATGGATAAGCTGATCCGCGATGGTCGGGTGATCCGTGGTTATATTGGCATCGGTGGCCGCGAAATTGCGCCGCTCCATGCCCAGGGCGCGGGCATCGACCAGATTCAGGGAATTGTGGTTAATGAAGTATCCCCGGGTGGCCCGGCAGCGGAAGCGGGTATTCAGGTTAATGACGTGATTGTCTCGGTCAATAACAAACCCGCAGTGTCTGCGCTGGAAACAATGGACCAGGTGGCGGAAATTCGTCCAGGCTCGGTGATCCCGGTCGAGGTGATGCGTGAGGATAAGAAACTGAAGCTGGACGTGACGATTCAGGAATACCCGGCAACAGAGTGATGAAAGCCGGGTAGCTCTTGTGGCACATCATGCCGGGTGGCGGCTTCGCCTTGCCCGGCCTACGATTCTTTTTGTATCAAGGGGTTGTGTATAACTGTAGGCCCGGTAAGCGCAGCGCCACCGGGCAGGCTTCGTAGGATAGCCCACGTCATGCCGGGTGGCGGCTTCGCCTTGCCCGACCTACGATTCTTGTCGCATTAATGGGTTGTGTATAACCGTAGGCCCGGTAAGCGCAGCGGCGCAGGCTGCGATGGATAGCCCACGTCATGCCGGGTGGTGGCTTCGCCTTACCCGGCCTACGATTTTTGTCGCATCAATGGGTTGTGTATAACTGTAGGCCCGGTAAGCGCAGCGCCACCGGGCATTGTGTTGCAGGGTAATACGCTTTACTTATTCACAAACTCTTCGCCAAGCTGAATATCTTTTTTCAGCGTCTCCAGCATGCCGTCCAGCGCCTGCTGTTCAAAGGCGCTCAGCTCGCCGTAAGGTTTACGTTCTTCGATACCGTTTTTGCCCAGCAGCAGCGGTTGCGAGAAGAAACGCGCGTGCTTGCCGTCACCTTCAACATAGGCACATTCTACGACACCCTGTTCGCCCTGTAGTGCACGAACCAGAGAAAGACCAAAGCGTGCCGCCGCCTGCCCCATAGAGAGCGTTGCGGAACCGCCACCGGCTTTAGCTTCCACCACTTCCGTCCCCGCGTTCTGGATACGTTTGGTCAGATCGGCAACCTCCTGGCTGCTAAAGCTGACGCCCGGGATCTGCGACAGCAGCGGCAGGATAGTCACCCCTGAGTGACCACCGATAACCGGGACTTCAACGTCAGTCGGTTTCTTGCCTTTAAGTTCAGCCACGAAGGTATTGGAACGAATGATATCCAGCGTAGTGACGCCAAAAAGCTTGTTCTTATCATAGACGCCCGCGTTTTTCAGCACTTCCGCCGCAATCGCGACCGTCGTGTTAACCGGGTTAGTAATAATACCGATACAGGCTTTCGGACAGGCTTTGGTGATTTGCAATACCAGATTCTTAACAATACCAGCGTTAACGTTAAACAGATCGGAACGATCCATACCCGGCTTACGCGCTACGCCTGCCGAAATCAGCACCACATCAGCGCCTTCCAGTGCCGGAGTGGCGTCTTCGCCAGAAAAGCCTTTAATCTTCACGTCGGTCGGGATATGGCTAAGATCAACGGCGACGCCGGGAGTGACTGGCGCGATATCGTACAGGGAGAGTTCTGAGCCTGAAGGCAGTTGGGTTTTCAGTAGTAGGGCAAGCGCCTGGCCGATACCGCCCGCAGCGCCGAGGACTGCAACTTTCATCCTAAACTCCTTATTATGGTTAATATAATTGACCGTTACTCCATTGCAGTGACAGTAGTGAAAGACCTCTGCAAATACAAATGCCCTGCGCCTGGAATGCGTCATCACGCGCAATATTGCAGGCGAAAAAAGCACAATATGTTTTACTTACGAAGACCGTAGTCACTTTGGCTAACGAATCAACACGCGGTTACATTACACCGTCGAGGGTAACCAAAACAACATCAATTTGATAACAATTAATTTACTTTTAAGCCAATCCCTTTCTTGTGATACAGACATGTCTCTTAATAACGAAATTTGATAAAATCGCTCCCTTTCATAACATTATTTCAGCCTAATTCACGGCAGATAATTTGCATAAAAATTCATCAGTATGCATAATAATGTTGTTTCTACCGCCATGATATGGGTGACTTATGCGAAGCTCGACTAAACAAGAAGAATTAGTCAAAGCGTTTAAAGCGCTTCTTAAAGAAGAAAAATTCAGTTCTCAGGGAGAGATCGTCCAGGCGTTGCAGGAGGAGGGCTTCGAAAATATCAATCAGTCCAAAGTGTCCCGCATGCTAACGAAATTTGGCGCGGTACGCACGCGCAATGCCAAAATGGAAATGGTTTACTGCCTGCCGGCGGAACTGGGTGTACCAACAACCTCCAGCCCACTGAAGAATCTGGTTCTGGATATCGACTATAACGACGCCGTTGTGGTTATTCATACCAGTCCCGGCGCTGCGCAGCTGATTGCGCGCCTGTTGGATTCGCTGGGTAAAGCGGAGGGCATTCTCGGCACCATCGCGGGTGATGATACTATTTTTACCACTCCGGCCCGTGATTTTACGGTGAAGGAATTATACGAAGCCATTTTAGTGTTGTTTGAGCAAGAGCTTTAAGGCACATCCCTTCAGACCGCCTGGAGGGAATGCTGTTTCCTGCCCCACCCCCCTACAAACATCTTCATTTTCTTTAACATTTAGTGCGATATACCGTCTCATATCATTCACAAAGCGAATGATTTCGCACATAAAAGCACAAAAAATCAAATTTACGTATTCTCATGATTTTTAATATCTTTTACATGAAGGTGAGCACGAAATAACCCTTTTTTATTCTTCAGGGTTATATGAAAGTCCATCATTAAAACATATTAACCCCAGTTATAATTAGTCTGTTATTAATTTTCCGCGTGATTAGTGTATACTTGATTTTGTGATGAGGGTCACGAAATAAGGCCCTTACGAAAAATTTCGACGAGGTCAATATCATGAAAACAAAAACCACTTTAGCTACCCTGAGCCTGCTTTCCATCCTTTCGTTTGGCGCTGTCGCTGCGGATTCAATTTCCAGCGATCAGGCAATGAATCGTGAATCTATCGGCACCGTCTCTGTAAGCGCGGTCGGTACTGCGCCGATGGATATGCGTGCGATGCTGGATCAAAAAGCCGCTGAGCAGGGTGTATCGGCCTATCGCGTGATTGAAGCGCGTACCGGCGACCACTGGCACGCCACCGCTGAGCTGTATAAATAAGTTAGCAATAAGTAAGACATCATTCCCTGCTGCGGCATCCCATAAAAAAGTCACACAAAAGGTCCTGCCGCACGGACAACCCTGTTTAAGGAGTACGCCATGAAAAACGCAATGATTATCGCCTCTCTCGGTCTGGCTTCTGTTCTTTCTTTTGGAGCCAGCGCCGCTGCCCATCAGGTAAATGCTGAGCAGGCACAAAACCTTCAGCCAATGGGCACTGTCTCAGCATCCGCTGTCACAAGCAGCCCGATGGATATGCGCCATGAACTGGCGGCCAAAGCAGAAAAAGAAGGGGCCAGCAGTTACCGCATAACTGAAATGCGCACCGGTGACCACTGGCACGCAACTGCAGAATTGTATAAATAAACCCTCGTCGTCTTGTCAGACGACTTTGCCCCCGCTCTCCGGGGGCTTTTTTTTACTGACGAACGTTAAAACGCAGTTGGCCTTCCAGCTCTTCTTCTGCCTCATCAAATAACAGGATCAGTGCACCGTAACGTCGGTGCCTGGCATCGCTGACATGGATAAAGTCGATTTCCAGCGGCAGAGGCAACACATTACCCATTACCACTTCCCACAAAGAATCCAGATCGCTAACCTGCTCACTTTTCAGGGCAAACTGGCGCGTGAATTCGCGGTAGAAATCGCTTTGATTTTTTATAGTCGTAAAGTCGAAAGTATAGGTTTTCATTGCCCGATCCAGACCTAATGGGCGGCAGCTACCGCCCGGCAGCTTATAACCCCCCAATATGCAGGGTTTTCACTTCTAAAAACTCATCCAGTCCCAGCACTGACCCTTCGCGCCCAAGCCCGGATTCTTTTACGCCGCCAAACGGGGCAACTTCAGTAGAAACGGCACATTCATTGACGCCAATCATGCCGCTTTCCAGCGCCTGAGAGACTCGGAAGATGCGCTGCAGATTCTGCGTATAAAAATAGGCGGCAAGGCCAAATGGCGTATGGTTTGCGCGCTGAATAACTTCATCCTCAGAGGTAAAGCGGAAGCAGGCAGCGACCGGGCCGAAGGTTTCTTCTTGCGCCAGCTTCATCCCATCGTTGCAATCGCCCAGCACCGTAGGTTGCCAGAAGTTGCCGCCCAGCGCGTGTGCCTTCCCTCCGGCGAGAATTTTCGCGCCTTTACTCACCGCATCATCGATATGCTCGCGCACTTTGTCTACCGCAGAAGGCTCAATCAGCGGGCCAACGATGACGCCTTCCTCCAGACCGTTGCCGACTTTGAGCGTATTAACGGCGTCGCTAAGTTTATTCACGAAGCTGTCGTAGATACTTTCATGCAGGTAGAAGCGGTTAACGCTGACGCACACCTGCCCGGCATTACGGAACTTGTTGGCAATCGCGCCCTGCACGGCGGCATCAATGTCAGCATCGTCAAAAACAATGTAAGGCGCGTTACCGCCCAGTTCCATAGAGATTTTCTTCATGGTGTCGGCTGAATTACGCACCAGCGTTTTGCCTACTGCTGTCGAGCCGGTGAAGGTGATTTTACGCACTTCCGCGCTTGCCATGATCGCATCACTGATCTCAGATGTATTCCCTGCCACGGCATTAAGCACACCATCAGGTACGCCCGCTTTTTTCGCCAGTTGCAACAAGGCAAAGGCACTGAGCGGGGTATTATTTGCAGGTTTAATCACCCCGGTACAGCCTGCGGCCAGCGCCGGGCCAAGCTTGCGGGTGAGCATCGCCATCGGAAAGTTCCACGGGGTAATAGCAGCGACCACGCCAACCGGTTCGCGCGTCGCCAGAATGCGTGAGCCAGGCTTCGCCGGAGGGATAATCTCTCCGTTAGCACGTTTGGCCTGTTCCGCAAACCACTGAATAAAGCTGGCGGCGTATTCCACTTCACCCTCAGCTTCTTTGAGCGGTTTTCCCTGCTCGGTAGTCATTAGCTGGCCCAGCCAGGTTTTATTTTCGATGATGAGTTGATACCAGCGGTAGAGAATTTCCGAACGCTGTTTGGCGGTTTTTGCCCGCCAACCGGGGAAGGCGTTGCTGGCAGCGGCGATGGCGTCTTCAGTCTCTTTTTTCCCGGCTTTAGCCACGCGGGTAATGACCTCGCCAGTCGCCGGATTGACGACATCAAAGGTGGTATCAAGCGTTTTCCACACGCCGTCGACCAGGTAGCCTGTCTGAAAAAGTTCATGCTCCTGAAGTGTCTGGTCTGCCATGCTTCCTCCCGATGAGTTCTTTTGTCGCGTTTAAGTATAGCCATAAAAAAACCGACGCTTCTGGCATCGGTTTTTCCATTTTGTGCCGCGAACTCAGCGTGTAGTTAAGGCGTGCTGATATTTATGCAGCATGCCAACCAGACGATGTACCGGCTCAGTGACCTGTGGCGAGGCCTGCCAGTAGCGCAGTTTTTCCTGATAAACATCAAGCTGCTCAAGCAGTTCGGTAAAGCAGGCGCGGCGCTTATCATCATTGCCAGCGGCAATCACCCGGTCGGCAGTCTGCCTTAGCTGACGGTGGAAGGCCGAAAGATCGTCGTTAATGGGCACCGGCGCATCACGCAGGCGCTGGTGCGCGATGATAAGCGTCAGCGCGAGGCGGAATTTCGCGACATCACCGGGAAATTTGTTCAGCAGCAGGAAGAGCTGCTGATAGAGCGCTGGCAGATGATTTTCTTTACGCCGGGCAACGTTGGTGGTCATTGCCGAGACCGCGGCAAAAACAAACTGGTTCAATAACACGCGTCCGGTTCGCGTGCGGGAATTATCGCGCACCAGCAGGATCACCATCAGCGCCAGCGAGCAGCCTACCAGCTGCCCCAGCGCGCTGTCGAGAAACTGGCTGAAGTGAAAAGTCATCGGGTTGTCGAGCACGATAATATTAATGGTACTTGCCAGCGCCCCCAGCGAGCCTATCTGTCTTTTCTGTACCTCAATGCCAATAAAAAAGGCCAGCACTGCCAGGCTGATACACAGCAGCAGCATACTTTGCTGCGTTGAGGGAATAATCACCAGGAAGAACAGTGCGCCCAGCGGCAGCGCAGCCAGCGTGCCGTAAAGAAAATCTATCGCCACCATGCGCGGATTCGGCAGACGCATCGCCAGCGATGTCACCACCGCAATCATCACCATCGCCCCGCTGCCGGAGGTCCAGCCGGTCCACAGCCAGAACAAGGTGCCGAGAATGCACGACAGCGTGGTGCGCCAGAAATTGACCATCGCATGATGACGCTCGGCGGAGTCCAGCCGGACAAGCACTTCGCCCTGAAGGATTTCTTCTTCCACCGCGCTGATTTTGGTATTCCCCACCACGCCACGTTTTAATAACAGATAGCGCGTAGCGGCAGCAACCCAGCTATACACTGTTACCGGCGTATCCCGCTCGCCGGTCCAGACCAGCAGGCGGCGAATACGTTTTAGCTGCTTATGGACATCCTGCGCGTTTTCAACCGGGACGGCGAAAATCTCCCGCCAGGTATCGTTCACCAGCTCCGGGCGCGTGTTCTGCATGATATACGTCTCACACGCCTGGGTGATAAGGGTCAGCGAAACGGTGTTCAGCGCCTTCAGACGGCGGCCCGCGCGCGACCAGCGGGAGGATTCCATCAGCAGATTGCCGCGCATGCCCTCCAGCGCTGCCGTACGGCGCACCAACGCACCCCATGCCGCGTCCAGTTGTTCGCTGTCACCGTGCTGGATGCAAAGCTGCATCAGACGGTACTGCTCCACCAGCAGGTTATCCAGCTCCAGATCGATAACCTGTTTGATGGATCGCGGGGAGAAGAGCAGATCTGCAACGATAGCGCAGACGATGCCAATCACAATTTCACTACAGCGCTCGACGGCAAACTGTGGCGTCAGCAACGGTGCCGTCTGGATGGTGATCACAATGATCAGCGCCGTGTAACCCGCCAGCCCCCATGCGTAGGAGTTTTCAACGCGGACCAGCGACGAGACCCAGGTACAAAACCCAGCCCAGATGCAGCACAC
Source organism: Superficieibacter electus (assembly GCF_002915575.1). Taxonomy (GTDB): domain Bacteria; phylum Pseudomonadota; class Gammaproteobacteria; order Enterobacterales; family Enterobacteriaceae; genus Superficieibacter; species Superficieibacter electus. The sequence goes on along the minus strand of NZ_PQGD01000008.1, from coordinate 51,980 downwards.
CAGCACCATTAGCAGCGGCGCGCGGATCATCAAAATAATGATCGTCAGCGCAGCGATACAGCCGATAAAGGTGCCGATGATACGCAGCATCCCGCGATAGCGGATCGCCCCGGACCAGGGTTCACCGCCTGCCGCAAAAGCCGGGCCTGCGGCAACGATCGCCGCCGTCAACACAGCCCAGCGCGGGGTTTCAAGCTGAAAGTGGAAGCCGACAAACAGCGCCAGCACGATGGCGCAAGCCAGCTTAATGGCAAAGCGCACATGCTGCGTGGCTATGGAAAACATACCCATAGCGTTTAGCCGAACTCGCGCAGGCGCAGCGCCAGTTTCTGGAAGAAGGTCATCTGCCGGACATCTCGATCCTGCGCACCGGTAATAACAACCGTGGCTGTCGTCCCGGCTGGCCAGAGATTTTCATCCTGGCGATCAAGGCGAATACGTACCGGTACACGCTGTGCCAGACGGACCCATTCCAGATTTGAATCGACAGTTGCCATGCCTTTCGCATCGTTACTACTGCTGGCATTGGTCACCCCGGCAGCGATGCTGTCAACGGTGCCTTTGATCACTTTGTTACTGCCCAGCGGCGTGATTTCTGCCCGGTAACCCGGACGTACACCTTCGAGTTTGGTCTCTTCAAGATAGGCCTGAATGTAAAAGGTATTGTGTTTCACCAGCGCCACGGCGGTTGAGCCCCGGGTGATAAATTCACCGCTGTAGACATTCAGATTGGTTACCCAACCATCGGCAGGCGCACGAATGACCGTACGTTCTAAATCCAGCTTTGCCAGATCACGTGTGGCCTCGGCTTTTGCTAACTGATGTTCAACGGTTTGCAGGATGTTGTTGGCCTGGTCAATTTCTTCCCGCGACATGGCCTGCACGCCCAGTTGGTTGCGTCGCCCGGCCTCACGCCGTTTTTCACTTGCCAGAGCCTTATAGTAGGCGACGTCAGCGTCAGCCTCTTCCACCGCTTTTTGATAGCGCGGCTGGTCAATGGTAAACAGCACCTGATCTTTTTTGACCAGCTGGTTGTCTTTTACGTCAACCTGAGTAATCAGCCCGGCGACATCCGGCGCAATGGCCACCACATCCGCACTAAAGCGGGCATCGCGCGTCCACGGCGATTGCGTGTAATAGACCCACGCGTGAAAAATAGCCGTAAAGGCTAACACGACCAAAACCAGCGTAATGGCCGTACGGGAAATTTTTCTTGTTAGTGTTTTCACATCCACCTCAGACGAACAAACGCGATATCAAATAAAACAGGCAGCAATACAACGCGGTATTAAAAAGTGCAGGATGCCAGACAAAATCGTAGATCCCGGTCGGGACCAGCACACGATGCACCAGCCAGAAGAGGGCCAGAGACAACAGCAATTCAAAGAAGATCGGCGGAAAGGACAGGCCGAAAATCACAATGACGGGAAACAGACTCATGTTGACCTTGATTCGAGAGAGTGCAGGCGAGTGCGATGTATTAGTTATATGGCTAACAATATATTAGCGTAACAGTTATGCTGTGATCTATATTATGTGATCTAAATCACTTTTAAGCCAGAGTGAACAATGGAACGTCTTAAGCGTATGTCTGTGTTTGCCAAAGTCGTAGAACACGGCTCATTTACCGCCGCTGCCAGGCAGTTGCAAATGAGCGTTTCTTCACTTAGCCAGACGGTGTCAAAACTGGAAGATGAATTGCAGGTTAAGCTGTTAAACCGCAGTACGCGCAGCCTGGCGCTGACCGAAGCCGGGAAGATTTACTATCAGGGCTGCCGCCGGATGATGCATGAAGTGCAGGATGTGCATGAGCAGCTCTACGCATTTAACAACACGCCAATTGGTACGCTGCGCATTGGGTGTTCTTCAACCATGGCACAAAATGTACTCGCAACTATCACCGCAGAGATGCTGAAAGAGTACCCGGGGCTGGCGGTGAACCTGGTGACCGGCATCCCTGCCCCGGATTTGATCGCCGATGGGCTGGATGTGGCAATCCGTGTAGGCGCATTACAGGATTCGAGCCTGTTTTCCCGGCGGCTGGGGAATATGCCGATGGTCGTTTGCGCGGCAAAAAGTTATCTCCAGCTTGCCGGAATTCCGGAGAAACCCGCCGATCTGGCCAGCCATTCGTGGCTGGAATACAGCGTGCGGCCGGATAATGAATTCGAACTGATCGCGCCAGAAGGCATTTCCACCCGCCTGATCCCGGAAGGACGATTTGTCACTAACGATCCCATGACCCTCACCCGCTGGCTGGTGGCCGGAGCCGGGATCGCCTACGTGCCGTTAATGTGGGTGATCAATGAGATCAATCGTGGCGATCTGGAGATCCTGCTGCCTCGCTATCAGTCCGATCCGCGTCCGGTTTATGCGCTGTATACCGAAAAAGATAAACTGCCGCTGAAAGTGCAGGTGTGTATTAATGCACTGACCGATTATTTTGTGGAAGTGGCGCGCGTGTATCAGGAAATGCGCGGGCGGGGGAAAGAACCACGCTGACGCTTCCCCTGAAACGATCGCTAAGCCTCGGTTGTCGTTCTGCCCGGTGGCGCTGCGCTTACCGGGCCTACATGTTTTGCAACCCGTTGATATAGAAAGAATTGCACGTTGGGTAAGACGAAGTCTCCACCCGGCAATACAGGTATTACGCTGGCGTATGATCTTGCCCGGTGGCGCTGCGCTTACCGGGCCTACATGTTTTTCAACCCATTGATATAACAAGAATTGCACGTTGAGTAAGACGAAGTCTCCACCCGGCAATACAAGTATTACGCTGGCGTATGATCTTGCCCGGTGGCGCTGCGCTTACCGGGCCTACATGTTTTGCAACTCTTTGATATGGCACGAATCGTAGGCCGGGTAAGGCGAAGCCGCCACCCGGCAACATGCGAGGTAAAAACGTTACGCTGTGCCACCCACCGTCAGGTTATCCACTTTCAGCGTCGGCTGACCCACGCCTACCGGCAGGCTTTGGCCCTCTTTGCCACAAACGCCCACGCCTTTATCCAGCTTCAGATCGTTACCAACCATCGAAATCTGCTGCATCGCCTCTATTCCGGAGCCAATCAGCGTCGCGCCTTTCACGGGCGTGGTCACTTTGCCGTTTTCGATCAGATACGCTTCAGAAGTCGAGAAGACAAATTTGCCGGAGGTGATATCTACCTGCCCACCGCCAAAATTCGGCGCGTAGATGCCGTACTCGACGGATTCGATAATTTCCTGCGGCGTGGATTTGCCTGCCAGCATATAGGTGTTAGTCATACGCGGCATCGGCAGGTGTGCATAGGACTCGCGGCGACCATTACCGGTTGGGGCAACGCCCATCAGACGCGCGTTAAGTTTGTCCTGCATATAGCCTTTTAGCACACCGTTTTCGATCAGCACGTTGTACTGGCCCGGCACACCTTCGTCATCAATGGACACTGAACCGCGGCGATCGGCAATAGTGCCGTCATCCACCACGGTGCACAATTCTGAAGCCACCAGTTCTCCAATATGACCGCTGAACACTGAAGTGCCACGACGGTTAAAGTCACCTTCCAGACCGTGACCAACCGCTTCATGCAGCAGGACGCCAGGCCAGCCAGCGCCCAGCACCACCGGTAATGTTCCGGCGGGTGCCGCGACGGCAGAGAGATTCACCAGTGCCATGCGCACCGCCTCTTTGGCCCACGCATCGGCGCGAACCTCACCATCTTCATCGCTGAGGAAGTACTCATAGCCAAAGCGACCACCGCCACCGCTGGCTCCACGCTCGCGTTTGCCGTCTTCTTCCACCTGAACGCTCACCGACAGCCGAACCAGCGGACGCACGTCGGCTGCCAGCGTACCATCGGTAGCCGCCACGAGGATCAGTTCATAAACGCCGGTCAGGCTGGCGGACACTTCCTGCACTCGTTGATCTGCCGCACGCGCCACGCTGTCAACCCGGCGCAAAATGTCGAGTTTCTCTTCGCGGCTCATGCTTTGCAGCGGATCAATGCTGGTATACAGCGCGCGATGTTCCACTGCGCCCAGCGTCTGCACGCGGCCATCACCCGTATCACGCACGATAGTGCGCGCCGCCAGTACGCTTTGCTCCAGCGCCAGTTTGCTTATCTGATCGGCATAGGCAAAACCGGTTTTCTCACCGCTCACGGCACGGACACCAACCCCCTGGTCGATGTTATATGAGCCATCTTTAATAATGCGGTCTTCTAAAACCCAGGATTCGTGGTAGCTCGACTGAAAATAGAGATCGCCATAATCAAGCCGACGCTCGGTTAACTGGCCGAGAATGGCAAACAGATCCTGATGGTTCAGGCCGTTTGCAGAAAGCAGGTGTTCACTTACCAGGTTCAGACTCATTATTTTGCTACTCTTTGGTTGCCAGCACGGCTGGCGATAAAAAAACGTATCTATTGAGAGTGAGGCAATTCATAGCTGTCGTCAAATCATTGCTTTTTGCCATCGCGCGTTTGACGCAGCACCTCGTTAATTTGCGGTTTGTCTATCGGACCGGTAATGCGGTAGCGCAGTATAGACACTTTATTCCACAGCGGCCCCAGCACTTTACTGGCGGCGAAGACCGCCGCGCCGACAATCGGGTTGACGGCAAAGGCGGCTGCCACGCCGACGGTGGCGGAGATTTCCGGGGCCACCACGGCCTCCATATCCAGCTCGCGGCGTACCAGGTTAACCGAGCCTTTCATGGCGATATCGGCTTCCAGCCCATCCACCAGCGTATCATCGGTGTGTAGCGTACCGTCTTTGATCCAGGCGGTACTGTGAATGGAATCAAACCAGAACCCTTCGCTAAAGGTATCGCTGAAATCAAAACGCAGCTTACGCAGTAGCGCATCAACGCTGACAAGACGCAGCAACTGCCCGGCGTGACCCGTACTGATATCGGTGAATTCCCCTTTGCCCAGTCGGGTATGCAGCACGCCGTTCAGCGAAGAGACATCAGGCTGCCACGGTGCATCGCGCCAGTGTAGATCGTAATCAAGATTAAAGGAGGAGTCGCGAATCGGCGTGGCAACACCAAAGAATCCCAGCGTGGCATCCAGCTTACTGCCATGAATTTTCCCTTTCAGCGAAGTGCGCTTATTCCCCTGGCCGTTGACCCATACGCCATCGGCAGTTAGCCGTCCAAAGCCGGTATCAACCAGCCCGTTCGCCAGGGTCAGGGTGTCGCCTTTAATGGTGAAGTCGCCGTCGATTCTTCCGTATTTTTGCCCCCAGAACCAACACTCGGCGCAACGCAACTGTACATCAGGCCAGCCGCTGAAATTGATGTTGTTGGCGCTAAACGGCGCATCGGCAGTCGCGTTACCGGCCTTTTTACTGGCCGGGTTAAAGTAAAGATAGCGGATCGCAGCCAGCCACGGCGCGTTATCGCGCATCGTCAGGGTGGCATTGATTTCGCGACCCTGCGCGTCTACCTGCGAGCCGCCTGTAATCGGCTGCGAAACGAGACTAAGGTTATTCCACTGCTGCCCGCCCAGAGACAGCGCTGGCGTGCGTAGCGTAATACTTTGCGGAAAACGCGCCGCCCCACTGACGTTATCCGCCGCGCCTTTCTGGAACAACGCCAGCCATTCAGCGCCGTCCATCGGCGGCAGATTAAGTTCTACCCCTTGCTGTGGCGGTAGTGGCGGCACCGTGCGGCTGTCGGTGGTCAGTATCGCGCGATCGAGGGTAAGTTTTTTACCCAGCAGCCAGCGACTGTTGAAATGGCTTTCTGCGCCCAGGTTGCCGGTCAGATCGAAATGCGTCAGATCGCCTTTCGCATTCACCTTAACCGGTAACGGCGTCCCCGCTGATTTACTGGCGGGCGCAGGTAAGTGACTACTTACATTTCTCAAATCGCCGGTCAGCTCAACGTCATAATAGGTACCGCCACGATAAGGCAGCTCAACGCCCACTTTTCCCTGCCACGGAATAGTGCCGCTCAGCGCCTCGTTAAGCTGTTTCGGTAAAATGCCGGTACGGGCTGGCTGCCAATTAGCGTTCATATTGACCGCCACCTGATAGGCTTTCTCGCCTTCAGTGGTGGAAAAATTGACCCTCAGCGGATGATTAAACCAGTTTGCCTGCATCGGTTCACTTTGCAGATTACCGTTCACGAAACGAAAAGCCCCGCTCAGGTTTTTCAGCGTCGAATCCAGCGGTTTGATGTACAGGCTGTTGTTTTTCAGCACCACGTTGCCTTCGGCGGTGACCTCTTCGCCGTCCAGCGGGATATCGAGATGTAAGCGAGCGTTCACATCGCCATCCAGCTGAAGTTGTTGCAGCGTCGCGCCCAGCGAATCATCCAGCGGCGTTTTTTCGAAGTATGGGCCAACCTCTTTGCCCGGCCCCTGCAAATCGGCGTCGATGAGCAGTTTTTCTTTCACGTAATCTGGAATAACGGCCCGTAAATTCCGCGCCTGCACACCGCCAAGCTGTGCGCTGTCGGCCTTCATCCACAGGCCATCGTTAATAAAATCAAGGTCAATATCTTGTTGAGTTAACGCCGGCCAGTTCGGCTGGAAGGCAAAGGTGGCATTACGCACCGGGACAAAAATTTCAAATTGTCCTTCATTGTGTTTATAAGGGAACAGTCGCGGGTTACCGCCGTAGACGATGGTGGCGTTTTCTGCCTGCCCACCCTGAATGGCGCTGCTGAGATACTCCACCAGCTTTTTGCCCATCAGGTTCTGTGGGAAATAGCGCCATGCCTGCGAGGCATCGGTCGCGTTGGCTCCCGCCAGAATGCCCAGCCACGGCTGATCGTCTTTCGGTTGCAGGTAACGAAAGCCGCCTGCGCCGCGCACGCCTTTCGCCTGAACGTCAATGTTGCGGCCATCGAGCATAAAACCGTGCTCATTCTTGATCCAGTTGAGCGTGGCAGTACCTTTTTCAATTTCCAGCGGCGCGCGAAACACCAAATCGTAAGGCATTTTCGCGTTGTTCATTGAGGCCGTCAGCGAAGCATTTTCCACGCTGCCGACCAGTTGTCCGGAAAAGTGTTCGGCACCGGGCAGCATTTTCCACTGCTTCCAGTTCAGATTTTGCCATGAGGCGTTAAAGCGGGTTTTCTCCGTCGCTTTTAACGGGATATCCAGCGCAAGCGCGTCTATCTGCCCGGAAGGCTGCGTCGCACGCCAAATTTCGCCAAGTCTGGGCGAGATTTTCTCGGCTATCGGCAGTAAACCATCAAGCCCGCTCAGCTCAAGATGGCTGGCGCGAATGCGGAACTCGTCGCTTTGTACCCGATCGTGTCCCCCTACGTCTTTTTCAGGTATCCAGGCCAGCGCCAGTGCGCCCTGGGGCCAGGGTTTATCGTCAATGGTGATGCGGGTATCAGGAATGCGGAACTCCCATCCGGCGTTGCCGCCTGAGACGTGGGCAGTCAGGTTATCGACAGCAAGATGATGCGTTTTATCATCGCCCTTCCAGCTCGCGCCTCCCTTTTTCAGCCAGACATCGCCGCCTGAGATATCGCCTTTGGTGAGATTGACCCAGCCTTCAAGACTGAACTGCGCCGTCTCAAGCGCTACGTTATCCTGCATCCAGCGCCCCAGCCAGGGCTTGACGTCGATGTCGTCGGCCTGCACCCAGACTTTTCCGTCGTTCAGCAGACCGTTATCGTCGCGCAAATCCATACGCACTTTCATGACGCCATGCTGCCCGGTCAGGCTGGACAAACTGACTTCGCCTTCCGCGCGATGGCGGTTACGGCCGTTCAACCAGGTAAGCTGGGGGATCGCCAGTTCGGCGCGCTGCCCGGAAAGGGTCAGGAAGCTGATATGGCTGTCGCGCAGATCGAAATGATCGAACTGCCGCAGAAAGAGATCGCTGATGCGATCGGTTTTGATACCCTCACCGCTGTTTTGCAGCAGGGGCGTGTTAGTGCTGAACTGAAGCTGCCAGAAGGTGAGATCGCGGAACTGCCAGCGCATATGCAGCAGGCTCTGCCAGACGTCGAGCGCCAGCGTAACCCGCTTTACGCTAACCTGACCACCATCCTTGAGCTGGGCGCTGATGTCACGCACGTCCAGCGTCGGGCCAAAATTTTCCCAACTGGCGCGGATCTGACTGGCATCAACCGGTACGCCGGTGGAGGATTCGATTTTAGCCAGCAGGGCCGGACGCCATTTGTCCAGCCGCGGCAAAACAAGACGCAAGCCGCTCACCGCCAGGGCAACGATGACAACCAGCGTTGCGCCTGTAAGCAGTAAAATCCCCGGCAATCGCCTCACGCCATTCTCCTTGTCCGCCGCGAGCCGGCAGACTGTTGTATTACATCATTACCACATCAAACTGCTCCTGATTATAGAGCGGTTCAATCTGGACTTTGACCTGCTTACCGACGAAGATTTCGACTTCTGCCAGCGCGTGAGACTCTTCACCTTTGAGCGTTTCTGCCACCGCAGGAGAAGCGTAAACCAGAAAACGGTCGGAATCGTAGGCATGATGCACGCGCACGATTTCGCGCATAATTTCATAGCATACGCTTTCCACCGTTTTAACCGTCCCGCGACCGTGGCAGGTTGGACACTCATTACACAGCACGTGCTCCACACTTTCACGGGTGCGCTTGCGGGTCATCTCAACCAGCCCAAGCTGTGAAAAGCCATTGATGCTGGTTTTAACCCGATCCTTGCTCAGCGCCTGCTCAAGAGAATGAAGTACCCGGCGGCGGTGGTCGTCGTTGCTCATATCAATAAAGTCGATGATGATGATCCCGCCGAGGTTACGCAGCCTTAACTGACGCGCAATCGCCTGCGTTGCTTCAATGTTAGTATTAAAAATCGTGTCATCAAGATTACGATGGCCAACAAACGCGCCGGTGTTGATATCAACGGTGGTCATCGCCTCAGTCTGATCGATAATCAGATAGCCGCCAGATTTCAGTTCAACTTTGCGCTCCAGCGCGCGCTGAATTTCATTCTCCACGTCAAAAAGGTCGAAAATCGGCTGACGCCCGCTGTAATGTTCCAGCTTGCTGGTCATTTCAGGAATGTACTCAGCGGTAAACTCCAGCAGCGCTTCAAAGGTCAGACGGGAGTCAACGCGGATACGGTCGAGGTGCGCATCGGCAAAATCACGCAGTACGCGCTGCGCCAGCGCCAGTTCCCCGTAAAGCTGATAGCGGGTCTGGTGGCGTTTTTTACGCTCCATCACTTTGGTCCAGACACGCTTCAGATAGGCGGCATCCGCTGCCAGATCGTCATTACATACCCCTTCCGCTGCGGTACGGATAATAAACCCGCCCTGCTCGTCGCAATAGTCAGCGACGATTTTTTTCAGCCGGTCGCGTTCAACTTCGCTCTCAATGCGCTGTGATACGCCGACGTGCGACGCGCCCGGCATAAAGACCAGATAGCGAGAAGGAAGGGTGATATCGGTCGTCAGACGCGCGCCTTTGGTGCCAAGCGGATCTTTCACCACCTGCACCATCAGATCCTGCCCCTGGCGGACCAGTTCGGAGATGTCACGGACAATAAACTGTTTTTGCTCTTCACCGGCCACGCATTCGGTATGCGGCATGATATCGGAAGCATGAAGGAAAGCGGCTTTGTCGAGGCCAATATCTACAAATGCCGCCTGCATACCGGGGAGAACGCGACTCACGCGACCTTTGTAGATATTGCCTACAATCCCACGTCGGGCTTCACGCTCAATGTGGATTTCCTGGAGAATACCACCGTCAATATACGCCACACGGGTTTCCGAGGGCGTTACGTTTACCAACAATTCAGCCGTCATGTTTATCCCTTTGCTCACGCAGTGAGTTAAAATTACTCAGCAACTCATACGTTTCCACCAGCGGTAAGCCGACTACGGCGTGATAGCTGCCATTAATCTTCCTGACGAAACAGCCACCCAGCCCCTGAATACCGTATGCACCTGCTTTATCCTGAGGTTCACCGCTGGCAATATAGCCCGCGATATCCTCTTCAGAGAGTACCCTGAAGGTGACCTCTGTCGCTACAAGACTTTCAAGCACCGACTGCCGGTCTGCCAGCGCTATCGCCGTCAGTACCTGGTGGGTCTGCCCGGAAAGCCTGCCCAACATGGCGGCAGCATCGGCATCGTCGCGTGGTTTTTCCAGTACCTCACCGTGCAGGACAACGATGGTGTCCGCCCCCAGCACAGGCCGGTCACTGGCGGCCAGTGCCACGCCTGCCAGCGCTTTTTCCCGTGCCAGACGAACAACGTAGTGCGCCGCGCTTTCATCGGGCTGCCGCTGTTCTTCAATGCCAGGGACGATACGCTCGAACGTCACGCCCAGTTGAGTGAGCAGTTCCTGACGACGTGGAGAACCGGAAGCAAGATAAAGCGCTGTCATAAAAACCTTATTGCACCGCAAATTGCTGGCGGATTTTCCGCATCAGCAGGAAGAGCCAGGGCCAGAGTACGCCGTTTACTACGCTACTCCAGAATACTTCGGGCCGGAAAGAGACGTTGATCACTAAAAATTCAGCCCAGAACACGATGATGTCAGTAGCAAGCGACAGCAGCATCACTACCAGCGCCTGTTGCCAGAGCGCCAGGTTGCGAAATAGCTGGTATTTCAACGCCACCAGATAGGCAATGATGCTTAACGCCAGCGCACGTACGCCCAGCGTGGAGCCGCTGATCAGATCCAGTATGGCACCCATTAATAAACCGGTACCCACATTGACCCGGTGCGGCAGCGCCAGCGCCCAGTACAGCAGGATCAGCAATACCCAGTTTGGCCGGAAAACAATGATGTTATCCGGCCAGGGCATGATCTGTAGCAGAAGTGCGACCAGGAACGAGAGCCAGATAACCCATCGCCCCTGACTACGGTAACTCGCCACTACTGCCCTCCTGAAGAGGACGGCTGCGTCTGCGGCTGCGGTGAAGACGTTATGCCCGTCGCTGGCGCAGGCACAGGTGCTGGCGGCCCCATCGCATCAGGTGCCGGCAGTACCTGCGGCATCATCTGCATCAGACGTTCATTTGCCACGCGGTGCACATCTTCCGGCGTCATCGGGTTGGTGCCTTCACGATCCGCTCCCCACAGCAACAGCAGGTAGCGCAAACGCTGTAAACCGGCGGTCGGACGCGCCTGGATAACGGTGTAGGCACGCTGGGTGTCGAGCTTCACGGAGGAGACCACGCCAACCGGGTAGCCCTCAGGGAAACGACCGCCAAGACCCGAGGTCACCAGCACGTCGCCGACACGAATGTCGGTATTGGCAGGCAGATGCTCAAGCTGAAGATCGTCAGTACAACCGTTACCGGCAGCAATCACCCGAATGTCGTTACGCAGTACCTGAATCGGCAGCGCGTGGGTGGCATCACAAATCAGCAGCACGCGGCTGGTCAGCTTCGCCACGGCGATCACCTGCCCAACCACGCCTTTATCGCTGATGACCGGCTGGCCTTCATACACCCCGTTGGCGCTGCCTTTGTCGATGACCACTTGATCGCTGTAGGGATCGTTGACCGTTGAGATCACCTGGGTGACCATTTTTTGTTCATCCTGACGCAGCGGGGAACCCAGCAGCTCGCGCAGACGCGCGTTTTCCTGCTTATATTGCCCCAGCATTAGCAGGTCGCTGTTTTTCAGCAGCAGTTCCTGACGCAGCGCCCGGTTTTCAAGTTCGAGCTGATCGCGCGAGGCCAGCGTTTGTGAGACGCTATCAAGTAATTCGCGGGGACCATTTGAGATAAAGTAGAAAGGACTGACGGCAGTATCCATGTACGTTCGAATCTGGCTGAACGTACCAAGGCGGCTGTCGGCGATAATGACGCCGAGCGCCACCAGCACCGCCAGAATAAGGCGAATCTGTAGCGACGGGCCACGGCTAAAAATGGGCTTCATAGGCTATGCGTATTCTCGCGTCAGTTCAGGCTGGGGCAGCGCTAAGGCAACCCCGCACCCGAAGCCGACTACTCTTCGCTAAACAAGTCGCCGCCGTGCATGTCGATCATTTCCAGTGCCTTGCCGCCGCCGCGAGCCACACAGGTCAGCGGATCTTCAGCAACAACGACAGGAATACCGGTTTCTTCCATTAACAGACGGTCAAGGTTACGCAGCAACGCGCCACCGCCGGTCAGCACCATACCGCGCTCGGAGATGTCAGATGCCAGCTCTGGCGGGCACTGTTCGAGGGCAACCATCACCGCGCTGACGATGCCAGTTAGCGGTTCCTGTAATGCTTCGAGGATTTCGTTAGAATTCAGGGTGAAGCCGCGCGGCACGCCCTCCGCCAGGTTACGGCCGCGAACTTCGATTTCGCGCACTTCGTCGCCCGGATAGGCAGAACCGATTTCGTGCTTGATACGCTCCGCAGTGGCTTCACCAATCAGCGAGCCGTAGTTACGGCGTACATAGTTGATGATGGCTTCGTCGAAACGGTCACCGCCGATGCGCACGGAAGAGGAGTACACCACGCCGTTCAGGGAGATCACGGCGACTTCAGTGGTGCCGCCACCAATGTCCACCACCATCGAGCCGGTTGCTTCAGAGACCGGAAGACCCGCACCAATCGCAGCAGCCATGGGTTCTTCGATCAAAAATACTTCACGGGCACCAGCGCCCTGCGCGGATTCACGAATAGCACGGCGCTCAACCTGGGTAGCCCCCACCGGGACACACACCAGCACACGCGGGCTTGGACGCATAAAACTGTTGCTATGCACCTGCTTAATAAAGTGCTGAAGCATTTTTTCGGTCACGAAGAAGTCGGCAATCACGCCGTCTTTCATCGGGCGAATCGCCGCGATGTTACCAGGCGTACGGCCCAGCATTTGCTTCGCGTCATGACCGACAGCGGCGACGCTTTTCGGTGAACCAGCACGATCCTGACGAATGGCCACTACAGAAGGCTCATTCAATACGATGCCTTGTCCTTTCACATAAATGAGGGTATTCGCAGTACCCAGGTCAATGGACAGGTCATTGGAAAACATGCCACGAAATTTTTTCAACATACTAAGGGATAATCCTGAAAGCTGGGGCGGAGTACAAAATCCGCTTACTTTACCAACCACACGCAGCAGCGACAAGGCGCAAAAATCATCTGCTACGGTGAAAATTAGTGCAGTTCGTTACCTTTGTTACAAACTGATACCTGACTCCTTCAGATTTAACATCATCAGCAGCGTTCCCTGCTTTCATTTGCAACCTGTAAAAGGTCGTTAACTGCGTGATCCTGGCGGGCAGACAAGCACACCCCCAAAGATACAGCGCGCGTTATTCTACGTGAAAACATAGTAAACGGCAGGTCAAACCGAATATCTTTGCGAATATTTTTTAAGATTAGAGTCAAGTGGCTGGGAGGCAGCAAAAAAATCGCCCTGCCCACCCGCTACACCACATTCCGCCAGAATTAGCCATTCGCTTTTTGTCCTAATTCCACAGGCAAAAACCTGCGCTGATGTTCCTTTGCAGGCTTCAACCAGGCTCTGTACCAAAAGCTGGTTTTCGCTACGTTTTTCAAAATTACGCACCAGGCCAGGATGCAATTTAATTATGGCAACGTCCAACTGCTTGATCCAACTGGTACTCACCATGGTTAACCCTGCCTGGGCGACCGCCACTCTTACCCCCAGCGCATTAATTAATCGCACCACAGGCTGTAAGCGGCTGATATGTTGACAAACATCCGCCTCAGCAAGTTCAAAAATAATGCGTTTTCGATGCGATTTTTCGCATTGCATTAATGTATCACGTAACCAGCGCTGAAAACGTGGGCGTATTAATGCCTCAACGGAGATTTGCATGGCCAGGTTTTCCTGCGGCCAAAACCCCAGGAAAGGGAGCATACGGGAGATTTGCAGACGGTCATATTCTTCGGCAAGGCCAAATTGCAGGACAAAAGGCATATATTCCGCCGTCAGCAATTCTTCATTGCCATCAAAGATCCGGCAGAGTAATTCCCGATGATGCACATGACCATCTGCCAGTACCGTCGGTTTTTGGTATAAACGCGGGCCGCCACGGCTTAGCACTTGCTCAATCAATGTTCGCCAGCGTACGTTACCGCGGCCTTTCTCAGGCAGTGAATCGTCATAAACCAGCCAGCTATTACCGCCCTGAAGCACGGCGTTACGTGTCGCTGTTTCCGCATGCCCCATTACCTGCTCTGTGGTTTGTCCGCTGCGCCAGGTGCATACGCCGATGTGCATAGTGTCTTCCCGGTCGAGTATTCTGGACGGCGGTAGCGCACGTACCGCTTTTAACAATTGGGACGCAATGCCATCAGCTTCTTTTAAGGTACGATGCGGCAGTAATACGGCAAAATCACTACGATGATAGCGAGCCAGCAGCGCGCCGGGATAGCGCATAATAAAGGTAGAGATAAGGTTAATTAAGGTAAAGGAATGCTCCTGCGCCGCTGCGCGTCCCCAACTTTCCGACAGCAGATCGAAGTCAGGTAAACGAATAAGCATCACAATGCCGTGTGTTCCCACTTTTTCCTGATCTTCCAGCAGGGTGGCCAGTTGGCTATCGAAAAACAGACGGTTATTTAGCCCCGTTTTCGTGTCCTGTGCAGCATAGGAGCGAATAAGCGTATCCATCCGACTGCGTTGCTCACTGGCAAAATGAATTTCTGAGAGCAGCATATCGAGCGCGCTACTGGCGCGGGCGGGCCATTCATAGACGGTGCCGCGCACGCCGTGTCCCCGCTCGCCATTAAGTATCCGCGTCGCACGCATTTCCAGCAGTTCTCCTCCCGCCAGCTGACGACGCAGCCAGCGGACCGCCAGAAAAATCACCAGCACCATAAAACCAATCGCAAAGGTTAACGGCGCGGTGGTCATCAGGGAGTGAAAATAATTGGCCATCGGGTCCTGGTAGATCAGGTGGATGGTCATACCCGGATGCTTTAATGAAGAAACGGTCTGTTCACGATAGAGGTTACTGCTCCCCAGCAGACGATAGCTTCCTGTCCTGGCATGGCTGTAGAGCACCTGTTTCCCGTGGAAAAAATCAATGCGGACAATATCAGCAGGCACCATTAATTCATCCATCTGGATATCAAGCTGCCCAAAGGCACGAGTAACCAGCCGGTTATCAAGAATGGTAGCAACAGCGCGCACGCGTCCGTCAATTTTGCTCTGGATCGCATTATAAAAACTGAGCGAACATCCTATCAGCGTGACCAGAATGGCCAGGCCAATAAGCAAGGTAATAAAAGCGGAAAACTTCGTCGTTAAACGCATCCCTGAGTTAACTCCGTTGTGTTATGAACAGCCCGGTTAATGTAAGGCCCCTCAGCCAGCAGCATTTACCTTAAAGTAAGCACTAACTCGCAGATGAACTGTGAATACTATCAAACCTGGCGGATCTGGCAATTTATTGCGTAAAGTCGGCATCGTATTTTGATTAACGAGTATAGTCTGCTGAGTAGTATTTCTAATCATTGGTCAAATGAGGGCGGATTATGCAGGCTTTACTCTTAGAACAGCAGGACGGGAAAACGCTCGCGTCGGTGCAACATATTGATGACAACCAGCTACACGAAGGCAACGTCACCGTAGATATTCAGTGGTCCGGTCTGAACTATAAAGACGCCCTGGCCATTACCGGTAAAGGCAAAATTATCCGCCATTTTCCCATGGTGCCCGGCATCGACTTCGCAGGGACGGTTCATATCAGCGACGATCCGCGTTTCCATCCTGGTCAGCAGGTGGTGCTGACCGGCTGGGGCGTGGGCGAAAATCACTGGGGCGGTCTGGCTGAACGCGCTCGCGTTAACGGTGACTGGCTGGTGGCACTCCCTGAAGGGCTTGATGACCGTAAGGCAATGATTATTGGCACAGCAGGTTTTACTGCCATGCTGTGCGTCATGGTGCTGGAAGAGGCAGGCATCCGCCCTCATAGCGGCGAAATCCTGGTGACGGGTGCCAGCGGGGGCGTTGGCAGTACCGCTGTGGCCCTGCTGCATAAATTGGGTTATCAGGTGGTGGCGGTCTCCGGTCGCGAAAGCACTCACGACTATCTGCGTACTCTCGGGGCCAGCCGCATTCTCGGGCGTGATGAATTTGCCGAAACGCGTCCACTTGAAAAACAGCTATGGGCAGGTGCGATTGATACCGTTGGCGACAAGGTGCTGGCAAAAGTCCTGGCGCAAATGAACTACGGCGGCTGTGTAGCGGCCTGCGGTCTGGCAGGCGGCTTTGCGCTGCCAACAACGGTAATGCCGTTTATTTTGCGCAACGTGCGTTTGCAGGGCGTAGATTCGGTAATGGCCCCTGCTGCACGACGCGCGGAAGCCTGGCGTCGTCTGGCTCAGGATTTGCCAGAGACGTTTTATACGCAAGCGGCGACGGAAATCACGCTTGATGATGCGCCAAAAGTGGCCGAAGCCATTATTAACAATCAGGTGCAGGGCCGTACGCTGGTAAAAGTGAAATAATGCTGGTGCGAGAAAATTTACATTTAATTAACCAATTTTCTCGCGCGCTGACAGACTCCCTGCCATGATTACAGGTGCGCTGCAGCTGTTCTGCTGAGGGCGCGCTCGCCGGGAGTCCGTCATGAAGAAATTACGTCGCTTTACTGAAGCCGATGTCACCGCCGAATCGGCTTTTTTTATGCAGCGCCGCCAGGTTCTGCAAGCGCTGGGTATCAGTGCCGCTACGCTCAGCGTGCCCGCTATGGCAAGAGCCGATCTGCTGGACTGGTTTAAAGGTCACGATCGTCCCCCTGCGCCGTCGGGTAAGCCGCTGGATTTTACTCGCCCTGCTGAGTGGCAGAGTCAGCTTGCGCAAACGCCAGAAGATAAAGTCACCGGCTATAACAATTTCTATGAATTCGGACTGGATAAAGCCGATCCTGCAGCTAATGCCGGGAGCCTGAAAACCGATCCGTGGATGCTGAAGATTGATGGTGAAGTGGCTAAACCCCTCACTCTCGATCATGATGACTTAACGAAACGTTTCCCGCTTGAAGAACGCATTTACCGCATGCGCTGCGTTGAGGCCTGGTCGATGGTAGTGCCGTGGATCGGCTTTCCGCTGCATAAACTGCTGGCGCTGGTTGAACCCACCAGTAACGCGAAGTACGTCGCGTTTAAAACGATTTATGCGCCAGAGCAAATGCCGGGTCAGAAGGATCGCTTTATCGGCGGCGGTCTGAAATACCCTTATGTTGAAGGATTGCGGCTCGACGAGGCGATGCATCCACTGACGATGTTGACCACAGGCGTGTATGGCAAAGCGCTACCGCCGCAAAACGGTGCCCCGGTTCGTCTTACCGTGCCGTGGAAATATGGTTTTAAAGGCATTAAATCCATCGTCAGTATTACCCTCACCCGCGAGCGCCCGCCGACGACGTGGAATCTCTCTGCACCGGATGAATATGGTTTTTACGCCAACGTCAATCCGCATGTGGATCATCCGCGCTGGTCGCAGGCAACGGAGCGTTTTATCGGTTCCGGCGGCGTGCTTGATGTTAAGCGTCAACCGACGCTGTTGTTTAATGGCTATGCCGATCAGGTGGCATCGCTTTATAAAGGCTTAGATTTGCGGGAGAGCTTTTGAGTGCGATTAACGGCAAAACACATAGTCTGGCTGAAAGTCGTGCTGCACCTGGCCGCTTTTCTACCACTGGTGTGGCTATTCTGGGCAGCGTCCCAGGGCTATTTCAGCGCCGATCCGGCAAAGGATATCCAGCACTTTACCGGTAGGATGGCTCTGAAATTACTTCTGGCGACCTTGCTGGTCACACCGCTGACGCGATACGCTAAACAGCCCTTATTGATACGCACGCGGCGTCTTTTAGGCTTATGGTGCTTTGCCTGGGCCACGCTGCATTTGACCAGCTATACGTTACTGGAACTGGGTATCAACAATTTATCGCTGCTGGGACAAGAGCTGGTCACACGTCCTTATCTGACCCTGGGCGGCATCAGTTGGCTTATATTACTGGCGCTGGCAATAACGTCGCCTCAGTTAATGCAGAGGAAATTGGGCCGGCGTTGGCAAAAACTGCATAACTGCATCTATCTTGTCGCGATCCTCGCCCCTGTGCATTATTTGTGGTCGGTAAAAATTTTGTCGCCACAGCCGGTGATTTATGCCGTGCTGGCGCTGGTGCTTTTAGCATGGCGTTACAAAAAGTTCCGTCAATGGCTGCGTTAGTGTCGAAAGTGTGCGGTTTCCCGCAGATATTCCCTCTGCGACTGCGCTTACGGCAATAGCGGTTGATAATCTTCCCTGATAAGACCAGTATTTAGCTGCGAAATGCTACGAAATCGTTATAATGTGCGACTTCAATTTTCCTGCCAGGGGATTTATCGCCCCGGAAAGGTGACAATCGTCCATTGAAGGTATATTTTGTTTTTTGCCGGACAATAGCCGAAGATGGCGACACAATAGCTGGCGAGTCAGGTATTTTCCATATGAATGGTTAATAGCTGTTCTGCCCGGTAACCGGAGGATGATGAGCAGATGTGCTTCTCATTAATCCAGAGAATCCGGTTATTTTTATGCTTTACAGACGGCGGTTAAACGCCTGTCACAATCACACTAAACAAAGAGTACGGAACCCACTCATGGATATTCGTAAGATTAAAAAACTGATCGAGCTGGTTGAAGAATCAGGCATCTCCGAACTGGAAATTTCTGAAGGCGAAGAGTCTGTACGCATCAGTCGTGCCGCGCCGAATGCAGGTATCCCAGTGATGCAACAGGCGTATGCTGCGCCCGTTATGCAGCAGCCAGCTTTATCTAACGCTGTAGCTCCGGCGGCCGCTCCGGCCATGGAAGCGCCAGCAGCGGCAGAAATCAGTGGTCACATCGTACGTTCCCCGATGGTCGGTACGTTCTACCGCACCCCGAGCCCGGATGCCAAAGCGTTCATCGAAGTGGGCCAAAAAGTGAATGTGGGTGACACTCTGTGCATCGTTGAAGCAATGAAAATGATGAACCAGATCGAAGCCGACAAAGCGGGCGTAGTGAAAGCTATTCTGCTCGAAACAGGTCAACCGGTAGAATTTGACGAGCCGCTGGTCGTCATCGAGTAACGAGGCGAACATGCTGGATAAAATTGTCATCGCTAACCGTGGCGAGATCGCACTGCGTATCCTTCGTGCCTGCAAAGAGCTGGGCATTAAGACCGTCGCTGTACACTCCACTGCGGATCGCGATTTAAAACACGTATTGCTGGCGGATGAGACCGTATGTATCGGCCCTGCTCCGTCCGTAAAAAGCTATCTGAACATCCCGGCTATCATCAGCGCCGCTGAAATCACCGGCGCGGTGGCAATCCATCCGGGTTACGGCTTCCTCTCTGAGAACGCCAATTTTGCCGAGCAGGTTGAACGCTCCGGCTTTATCTTCATCGGTCCGAAGGCGGAAACTATTCGCCTGATGGGCGACAAAGTGTCCGCCATTACCGCCATGAAGAAAGCTGGTGTGCCGACCGTACCGGGCTCTGACGGCCCACTGGGCGACGATATGGATCTTAACCGTGCTCATGCTAAACGCATTGGCTATCCGGTTATTATCAAAGCGTCCGGCGGCGGCGGCGGTCGCGGTATGCGCGTAGTGCGTAGCGATGCTGAACTGGCGCAGTCCATCTCCATGACCAAAGCAGAAGCGAAAGCCGCTTTCAGCAATGACATGGTGTACATGGAAAAATACCTGGAAAACCCACGCCACATCGAAATTCAGGTGCTGGCTGACGGTCAGGGTAACGCTATTTATCTGGCTGAACGTGATTGCTCCATGCAGCGCCGTCACCAGAAAGTCGTCGAAGAAGCGCCAGCACCGGGCATCACGCCGGAATTGCGTCGCTACATCGGCGAGCGCTGCTCAAAAGCGTGCGTGGATATCGGCTATCGCGGCGCGGGTACGTTTGAGTTTCTGTTCGAAAACGGCGAGTTTTATTTCATCGAAATGAACACCCGTATTCAGGTCGAGCACCCGGTTACTGAAATGATCACCGGCGTTGACCTGATCAAAGAACAGTTGCGCATTGCCGCAGGTCAGCCGCTGTCGATCAAGCAAGAAGAAGTCCAGGTCAGAGGCCATGCGGTTGAATGCCGTATCAACGCCGAAGACCCGAACACCTTCCTGCCAAGCCCGGGTAAAATTACCCGTTTCCACGCGCCTGGCGGTTTTGGTGTGCGCTGGGAGTCTCATATTTACGCCGGCTATACCGTACCGCCGTATTATGACTCAATGATCGGTAAGCTGATTTGTTACGGAGAAACCCGTGATATTGCAATTTCGCGCATGAAAAATGCGTTGCAGGAGCTGATCATCGACGGCATTAAAACCAACGTTGATCTGCAAACGCGCATCATGAACGACGAGCACTTCCAGAATGGTGGAACTAACATTCACTATCTGGAGAAAAAACTCGGGTTGCAGGAAAAGTAACGGGTTAGTGTCGGCGCGGTTCGCCGCGCCTGACGACGATCTGATTAACGCCAGGCTTTTTATTACAGCCTGGCGTTTTTTTAATGGGATTAGCAGTAACCCGCAATTTCGTCTTTCAATGCGTTCAAAGCTTCTTCCCCTTCCACAATGCCCAGTTCAAAGCAGTAATCGAGCGTTTCGCCGGGTTGAATAAACTGGAGCCGTCCTGCTGCACGCTCTTTATCGCGTCCGTCAGGAAAACTGTTACTGACTTCCAGACCCATCACATACTCGCCCGCGCCTAAATTCTTCCACTGGATCACGTTTGGTAACTGCCGGGTGCTGAATGTTTCATAGATCCCCCAGCCTAACTGCCGGTTGATCAACGCAATTTTGCTCATGCCCTCGCTATCGCTGCCAGGCGTTATGTAATAAACCTGCTCGGCGAAGCCTGGCTGCGGCGCGGTGATATCCAGATGTCCGGTTAATCCCTCCTCCGCTCGCACCGTACGCGGCACGACATTTCTGGCCGACAGGAGAATTTCCGCATCCGGTGACAATAGCGGCCAGCCATAATTAAAGTGATACAGGATCTGCAACGGCTGCTCGCTAAACCCGTTATTGGTCACTTTATCCGTGATGTGCAGAACGTTCTTCCCGTATTCACAACGAAGGGTTCTCTCCAGCGTCAGGTTTTCGCCAAACAGACGCGTCTCACGTATTTTGCCATTGATGATAAATTCAATACCGTCTTCAGTCCGCTCGGTACGATAACCCACCTCTTCCGCTGGCGTCGCAGCCAGACGTCCATGCAACCCAAGCGCCTCGCCATTATCTTCGCAGGGCGTGCCGATATAACTCAGGCCGCAGGTCGTAAGCAGCCCCGCGTAGAAGCTGCGTAGAAAACCATTACCCTGTGGTTCAAAGAACGTTGGAGCGACCATACCGTTCGGTGTAATAAAAGAAAGTGCGGTATCTTTATAACTGGCCCAGGCAATATCCAGGGCGCGATCTTTTACCACGGTGAAAGCCAGCCCCGCGCCGGTACGCACATCAAACGCTTCCGTGCCTTTCGCTTTGCCGCTACGCAGCTCATAGTGCTTAATACCCGCCACCTGAGAGAGATCGCCGATCCACGGCCAAATAGCTTTTTTCATAGCGACGCTTCCCTGTCAGGTGTGGTGTGACGGCAGATAAAATCCCTGATCTCTTCAAGCCGGGAGGTGCCTTCCATCGGCCCTCGCCGCGTGACAGCCAGCGCGCCGCAGACATTGGCGTATTGCAGCGCCTGATGCGCATCAAACCCTAACTGACGGCACGCGATATAAGCGCCGCCAAAGCAGTCCCCTGCACCGGTAGGATCAACTTCCTGTACCGGATAACTATCGACATGAAAATGTTCCTCCTGCGAATAATAACTAGCACCTTTATTACCGCGTTTAACGATAACCTCTTTAACACCTTCATCAAGAAAACCCATAATGGCGCGTTCAGGCGTAGAATGCGGTGAAAGTAACAGCACCTCGCCCTCGCTGGGCATATAAATATCCGTTAATTCAAGCACAAAATGCAAAGCATCGCGCATTTCAGGAATATCGAGCATTTCTTTACGGATATTGGGATCAAAAGAAATGATTCCGCCATTATCTTTAACCAGCGCCACCGCTTTTTTTACCGCATCCACCATATGAAACGAAAATAACGATGAACCCATAATATGAAAGTGTGTGCAATCTTTCAGCAAGTTTTCATCTACGTGTTGCGCCGATAGTTTACCGCAGGCGGCATTTTTAATATTAAAAATAAAATCACGGTCGCCCGACTTATGATAGGTGACAAACGCGCTGCCGGTTGCCTCCAGGGGTAAAACGGAAATACCCCTTATATCTACCCCATCGTCAGCCAGGCGATGTAAATTAATATCGCCAAAACCATCCTTCCCCACACAACTAATGATGCCGCAAGGCACCCCAAGTCGGGTCACCTGATCGATAAAAATTGCAGGTGCGCCGCTGGGATACGGACCGTTCCAGACGCCTGGTTGATCGAACGGCTGACCAATTTTATGCGCCATAATTTCAACCAGAATTTCTCCAATCGTGAAGACCTTACTCATATGATTAATCCCCTGAAATAATTAGCTGCGTTTTCTTTTATTTCTGACATCAACATAAACCGCCACCAAAATGACTAATCCTTTCACTACCATCTGATAGAAATAGGGGACATTCATTAAGTTCATGCCGTTATTGATAACGCCAATGGTTAACGCGCCAATCATGGTGCCGATAACCGTACCGTAACCACCATTCAGACTTGTACCACCCAGCACGGCGGCGGCGATTGCATCCAGTTCATAGCTCAGCGCGGAATTAGGCTGCCCGGAGTAAAGACGGGAAGCGAGGATCATGCCGCTGACGCCCGCCAGCACGGCGGTGATCATAAAGACTTTAATATTCAGCCGGACAACGTTAATACCAGAATAAATCGCGGCCTCTTTATTACCGCCAGTGATATAAATTTTGCGGCCAAATGTTGTCTTAGTCAGAATGAAATGGTTCACCAGCAATAAAATCAGCAGAATCCAAATAGGAACAGGAATATATAAAAACTCGCCGTTGCCAAGCGCCAGAAAAGCGTTATCCTTGATCATAATCGGCGTGCCATCCGTTACAATGTAGGCTATACCGCGAAAGATCCCCATGGTGGCAACGGTGACAATAAAGGAGGGTATTCCCGCGAAGGCCGTTAATCCTCCGTTAATCATTCCCAGAACCAGCGCCGCTATTATGGATAGAGGCACCAATAATATAAAAGGAACGCCCCATGACGCGCCCAGGGCGGCAAACGTGCCGATTAAAGCGATCGTCGAACCTACTGATAAATCTATATCACCCAGCAGTAATACGTACGTCATACCATACGCCGTGATGGCGATGATAGAAACCTGAAGAATGATATTGGTAATATTATTGGTTGTGAAAAAACTGTCATTCATAAAACTGAACAGAATGATCAGCACCACCATGCCGCTCAGAATACCGCCATATTGTTTCAGGGCTTTTTTAAATCCGCTGGCTGCGGGTAAAGCCGGAGCTTTTGACATAGGGATAGTCTTCTCAGTCATTTACCGTACTCCTGTTGCCGCGGTCATTACCTGCGTCTGCGTTAAATTTTCACATGAAAAAATTTCAGCGATGGTTTTGTTGCGCATAACAACCAGACGATCGCTTAGCGCCATCACTTCCGGCAGTTCAGAGGAGACCAGAATAATGGCCGTGCCTGCTGCCGCCAGTTGGCGTATGACGTTATAAATTTCAAATTTTGCGCCCACATCCACACCGCGCGTCGGTTCATCAAGCAATAAAATGCGCGGTGTTTTTTCCAGCCATTTCGATAACACGATCTTCTGCTGATTGCCGCCGCTTAATGCGCCGGTTAGTTGATGGATTGAATTCACTTTCGTGTTCATGCGGGCGATCGACGCCAGCGTTCGCTTCTCCTCCTCCTGATGATTAATGAGGCCCATCACCGACGCGTTATACTGAAAGGCAACGTGATGCGTATTCATGTTCACGTCATGCATCAGTACCAACCCTTCTTCCTTACGGTTTTCCGTCACAAACGCAATGCCATGATCGATCGCCTGTTTCGGGTTTGAGAGGGTGACTTCCTGACCATCAATTAAAAGGGTTCCCTGATAAGCAATCAGCCCAAATAACGCTTTCATTACATCAGAACGTCCCGCGCCTACCAGACCAAAAAATCCCAGCACTTCACCTGGCCGCACGGCAAAACTCACCTGCTGAAACAGTGTTGGGTGAGTAAGATCCCTCACCTCCAGTTTTGGTGTGACGCTTTCATCGGGCTTTTGCCCAATACGCGGCGGCCAGATATTTTTCATTTCCCGTCCGACCATTTGCGCTATCAGGCGCTGGATATCACTGTCTTTTTTCTCATGGGTAGCAATATATTCTCCATCGCGAATCACGGAGATATCGTCAGAAATGCGCATGATTTCATCCATCCGATGAGAGATATAAATGACTGCGCTGCCACGTGCTTTTAATTTGGCAATAATATTAAATAAAATTTCAGCTTCGTTATCGCTCAGTGAGGAGGTTGGCTCATCCATGATCACCACATCCGCCGGATAACTTAGCGCTTTGGCAATTTCAACCAATTGCCGATGCGCCATCGACATATTACCGACCACTTCCTGTGGGTCCAGAGGAATACCTAACTCGGTCAACAGCTGCTGACAATCAGTAAGCATTTTTTTGTCGTTAATAATTCCCCAATGCATTGGTTCATTATTAGCGTAAATATTTTCCGCAACCGTCATATTATTGCTAAGACTGAGCTCCTGGAAAATAATGGCAATGCCAAGTTTGCGCGAATGCTGTGGGCTATTAATCGCAATGTCTTTACCGTGTAGCGTTATCGTTCCTTGTGTTGGAGGATAAACACCCGCAAGGATTTTCATTAACGTTGATTTGCCTGCGCCGTTCTCACCCAATAATGTATGCACACGTCCTTTGCGGATGGTCAGGGTAATATCCTTTAACGCCTGGACGTGACCGAATGTCTTTACTATATGCGAAACATCAAGAATAACATCTGTCATTGTTACCTCAGTATCACAACAAAACGCATTCTGCGTTTTGTTGTGAGGTAAAGATAATTTTATTTCCCTGTATAGACACCAGGTTGTACTGGGATCAGTTTTTCCACCGATTTACCGTTAAGGTGATCAACCGCGGCATCAATTGCTTTTTCGCCCATCTGATCGGGATATTGACGGATCACCGCGGCAAATGTTTTTTCGCTATCGACCGCATCGCGTGCTTCTTTCATGCCGTCAAAACCAATGATCCTGATATTGTCGTTACGCGCGGATTTGGCTGCAATCACCGCCGCCAGCGCCGCATCATCGCCAAATCCAAACAAGCCGCTAAGGCCAGGATTCGCCTGCATAATGTTTTGGGCAGTGGTTAACGCCTCGGCCCGGGTGATCCCCGGCTGTTCCGCGACAATTTTGATATCGGGAGTCTCGCCTAATCCTTTCTTAAAGCCCTCTACGCGGGCCACGACAGATTGCAGTGCCGGATAGGAAATAATGGCGACCGTACCTTTACCATTTAACATTTTCCCCATTAATTTACCGGCTTGTACGCCTCCCGCATAATTATCGGTCGCTACATGCGTCACGACCGGCACCCCTTCGGCAGCTACATCAACAGTAATAACCGGGATGCCTGCTTTGTCCGCTTTGATAATAGCGGCCTGTACGCCCTTTGAATCGACGGGAGAGATAATGATGGCATCGACTTTTTTAGTGATAAAGTCTTCCACATCAGACAACTGTTTATTCAAATCCTGGTTAGCAATCGAAATGCTCAGATTAACGTTGTCTTTTTTGGCCTCGCTTTTCATTGCGTTAGCCAAATCAATATAAAAAGGATGTTGCTGTGTTAATAGTGAAGCGCCAATTTTATACTCTTTGGCAAATGAACTTTGTGAGAACAATGCCAGGCTCACTAACATAGCAGAGCCAAGTAATTTTATTTTTTTCATAACGTTCCTCGTTGTTTTGTAGGGTCAGATATTTTTAAATCTTTCCTGCACTGCCGCAGACGCCAATAATACGCGCCACCACTTCCTTCATTGCAGCTTTAGCAGGCTGCATATAGTGACGCGGATCGTTAGCATCGGGGTTATTATGGAAATAGACTTTCAGCGCATCGGCAAAAGCTATTTTTAATTCAGTGGCGACATTCACTTTACAAATACCGCGCTGAATACATTTTTGCACATCATGCTCCGTTAAACCGGAAGCGCCATGCAAAACTAATGGGATATCTACGTGCTGGCGGATCTGTTCCAGGCGTGAAAAATCTAAGCGAGGCTCCTGAGTATAAAGACCATGCGCTGTGCCAATCGCGACCGCCAGCGAGTCGATCCGCGTGCGCTGAACGAACTCTGCCGCCGCTTCCGGTGAGGTATAAGCAGAATCTTTTGCGTCAACCACCAGGTCATCTTCCTGCCCGCCGAGACGTCCCAGCTCAGCCTCCACGCTAACATCATAGGTATGACAAAAGGTCGTAACCTCTTTAACGCGCGCGATATTTTCTTCGAATGGCAGATGAGAGCCGTCAATCATGACGGAGCGGATGCCGGCGCGCACTTTATTAAAAATATCTTCGCACTCTTCATGATGGTCAAGATGTAACGCCAGCGGCAGCTGATATTCACGGGACAGTGCTTTCACCAGCGATATCAAATTTCCCACGCCTCCGTTGCGATACGTGCCAGGCGTACCCGCAAGTATTACCGGAGAGCGATATTGTGCTGCGGTTTCCACAATGACCTGAAGGGTTTCAAGGTTATGAATATTGAACGCCGGTACAGCGTATGCCTCACATTGCGCCTTCTTCAACATGTTTTTACTTGAAATAATGAACATTTCTTCTCCTGGCTTTTTGCTTACAAAACGAAGAAAGTTAGTCTTTACTTTCATTTTGTAAGAAAACTAGCATAAGCAAAGAGGCAAAAAGCGTGATTAAGCTCAAAAAATCGAGACAAAACTTACAAAACAAAACCAAAATGAATTTTCATTTTGAAAGCGAGAGTTAAGAAATCAACGAGGCCTGTATAAATATCATTGTATTTCAATAGGTTGTATTTAAGAGATGTAAAACAGGGTTATGAAGAGCTTTTCAAAGTACAGCTTTGCTGAAGGATAACTTTCAAAGAAAAAATCATGAGATTATAGTGATAGACATTACAGGCCAATTACGAGTGTTAACGTGCCGAGAAAATCCTCTACTCTTTTAAAACGCAGGCTGAAGATTGCTGAAATTGTCGCTGCGCAAGGAGAAATCAAGGTTGATGACTTATCTGCTCAACTCGGTGTTTCTGGGGTAACCATTCGCGGCGACTTAAGTTATCTGGAGCAACAGGGCTACCTGAAACGCTCATTCGGCGGGGCAATCGCGACGCCGACAACGCCTGCGGAGCCAGAAGCAGTTCTACAGGCAGCGACGCCGTCACTGGCGCAACAAATGGAGATTGCCCGCCACTGCGTTCGTCTCATTCGCGACCGGGATACGTTATTTCTCGGCCATGGTGCGTTCTGTCGCAAAATTATCCCGCTGTTAAGCGAAGTGAAAAAACTTCGTCTGATCACCAACGATCCTGAGCATGCGCTTCTGGCAAATCAATTTATTGACGGAGAGATCATCCTGGCCGGCAGTGAAATGTTACGTCCGGATACCGCGCTGGCGGGAAAATCGCTGGAGCAGGCATTTCAGCATTACACCCTGACCCACAGTATTCTGGAGGTTAGCAATATTGATGCGGAAGGAGCGTTGAATATTGCCATGCCCCGGCTGGCACCTGCCTGGCAGCTTTGTTTTGATCACGCACAAAACAAAACTGTTATCGTGACCGCAGATTCGGCCTCTGCCACCGCGTCTATCGGCCATATCGATCAGGCGGAAAATGTGATCGTCTACCGCAGTATTAATGAACATTATCAGCAACAATTACAGCATGCTGATTTTGTTATTCTTTATACCAGTAATGAGTGCTTTACCTGGACTAATCGCGAGAGGTTTCAGGAATGAGAGGGTGTTTGTGACACTTACCATTTGTACCATGGGTGAATTATTGGTCGAGTTTTTGTCGCGGGACCCGCAACAAAAATTCACTCAGCCAGGCGAGTTTGTGGGGCCCTTTCCCAGCGGGGCACCCGCGATTTTCGCCGCTCAGGTTGCAAAGCTTGCCCATCGGGCAATCATTTTTGGTTGCGTGGGCAGCGATGATTTCGGTCGGCTGAATATTGAGAGATTGCGTCATGAAGGTGTGATTACCGATGGCATCCACATTATAGATAATGCCGTAACGGGCACGGCGTTCGTAAGCTATCGCACTCCGCAGGAGCGCGACTTCGTTTTTAATATTCCCAATAGCGCCTGTGGTGTGTTTGCCGCTAAACATATTGATATCGAGCTGCTGCACCAGTGTACCCATATTCACATTATGGGCTCGTCATTGTTTTCTTTCCGAATGATTGACGCGATGCGTAAAGCAATTACCGTCATTAAAGATGCTGGTGGCACCGTGTCCTTCGATCCCAATATTCGTAAAGAGATGCTTAATATTCCTGAAATGGCACAGGCTCTTGACTACCTGGTTGAATATACAGATATTTTTCTGCCCAGCGAAAGCGAATTGCCTTTTTTCGCACGTTATAAAAATCAGCCAGCAGAAGAGATTATTAGCGAGCTTCTCCATAGCGGCGTAAAGCATGTTGCGGTAAAACGCGCACAGCAAGGCGCAAGCTATTACCGGCTTGAGAAGAATACGCTTCAGACGTTGCATATTCCTGGTCACAAGGTAAATAGCGTCGACCCGACAGGTGCGGGCGGCTGTTTTGGCGCAACCTTTGTCTCTCTGTTTCTGGCAGGCTTTTCAGCACAGAAAGCGTTGCAATACGCCAATGCCAGCGGCGCGCTCGCCGTAATGCAACAGGGACCAATGGAAGGCATTTCGTCTATTTCCGACATTGAAAACCTACTGCGGGATCAACCTCGCCCGTAGAGCCTGCCCCGGCTATAGATTTTTCCAGCACTACGCCCGGTAGCGAAGATCGACGCTGCCGCGAAAAGGCGAATATCACGGCACGCTGCATCTGATCGCCCTCGACTGGCACGATGAAAACGGGTCTGCTAATGTGAACGTCGCCCTCCATTTGACTATTTAACCCTCCCTTTCCGCTGTATCCTCGCCGGCTACAGCGGAAAATCTTTGGGTAATGCCCTCTCTATCCGTACAATCACCGCAGAATAACGACATTCCTGACTCTGGAAAGCTATGAATAAACGTTTTGCTCAGGCTCATAAAGAGGCGCGCTGGGCGTTGTGGTTAACGCTTCTTTACCTCGCCGCATGGTTAGTGGGCGCTTACTTACCAGGTTCAGCACAGGGCATAACCGGCCTGCCGCACTGGTTTGAAATGGCCTGTCTGCTGGTGCCGCTGATTTTTATTGTGCTGTGCTGGGCGATGGTGAAATTTATCTATCGCGATATTTCGCTGGAGGACGATGATGCAGTCTGAAGTGATCCTGCCGCTTATCGCCTATTTACTGATAGTATTTGGCCTGTCGGTTTATGCCATGCGTAAACGGGCAACGGGCAATTTTTTAAACGAGTATTTCCTCGGCAGCCGCTCAATGGGTGGCGTGGTGCTGGCGATGACGCTGACGGCGACTTATATCAGCGCCAGTTCGTTTATCGGTGGCCCCGGCGCGGCGTATAAATATGGTTTAGGCTGGGTGCTGCTGGCGATGATCCAGCTCCCTGCTATCTGGCTCTCGCTCGGCATTCTCGGCAAAAAATTCGCTATCCTTGCCCGCCGCTATAATGCCGTGACGCTCAACGATATGCTGTTTGCCCGCTACCGGAGCCGACTGCTGGTCTGGCTGGCGAGCCTGAGCCTGCTGGTCGCGTTTGTCGGTGCGATGACGGTACAGTTTATCGGCGGCGCACGTCTGCTGGAGACGGCCGCGGGCATACCCTATGAAACCGGTTTGCTGATCTTTGGTATTAGCATCGCGTTGTACACCGCTTTCGGTGGATTTCGTGCCAGCGTGCTCAACGATACGATGCAGGGGATGGTGATGCTGATCGGCACGCTTGTGCTGCTGGTGGGCGTGGTACATGCGACTGGCGGCTTAGGCCATGCGGTTGAAACGCTGAGGACTATCGACCCGAAACTGGTTTCCCCTCAGGGCGCGGAGGATATTCTCTCGCCGACCTTTATGACCTCTTTCTGGGTACTGGTATGCTTTGGCGTAATCGGCCTGCCGCATACCGCGGTACGCTGCATCTCCTATAAAGACAGTAAAGCCGTTCATCGCGGGATTATTATCGGCACCATTGTCGTGGCCATCCTGATGTTCGGCATGCACCTGGCCGGCGCGCTGGGACGCGCGGTGATCCCAGACCTTACGGTGCCGGATCTGGTTATTCCGACGTTAATGGTTAAAGTCCTGCCGCCGTTCGCCGCCGGGATTTTCCTCGCCGCGCCAATGGCGGCAATTATGTCGACTATTAACGCCCAACTGCTGCAAAGTTCCGCGACTATCATTAAAGATCTGTACCTGAATATGCGTCCAGAGCAGTTGCAAAACGAGCGTCGGCTTAAACGTATGTCGGCGGTGATTACGCTGGCTCTGGGGGCGTTGCTGCTGCTCGCCGCATGGCGTCCGCCTGAGATGATCATCTGGCTGAACCTGCTGGCGTTCGGCGGGCTTGAAGCGGTATTTCTCTGGCCGCTGGTGCTGGGCCTGTACTGGGAGCGCGCCAATGCCGCTGGAGCGCTAAGTGCGATGATTATCGGCGGGGTGCTTTATGCCGTACTCGCCTCCTTGAATATTCAGTATCTGGGCTTTCATCCGATTGTCCCTGCATTGCTGTTAAGTTTGCTGGCGTTTGTGGTGGGTAACCGTTTCGGTCAACCTGTACCGCAAGACGCTATCATTTCTCCTGATAAATAAAGAGTTTTTGCATGCCGTGGATACAACTGAAATTAAATACAACCGGCGCGAATGCCGAAGAGCTGAGCGATGCGCTGATGGAGGCCGGTGCGGTTTCCATTACCTTCCAGGACACGCATGACACGCCGGTATTTGAACCGCTGCCGGGTGAAACGCGCCTGTGGGGCGATACGGACGTTATCGGCCTGTTCGATGCGGAAACCGATATGAAAGCGGTCGTTGCCGCGCTGGAGCTGAATCCGCTGCTGGGCGCTGGGTTCGTACATAAAATTGAGCAGATCGAGGACAAAGACTGGGAACGTGAGTGGATGGATAATTTCCACCCGATGCGTTTTGGTGAACGTCTGTGGATCTGCCCGAGCTGGCGCGACGTGCCGGATGAAAACGCCGTCAATGTGATGCTCGATCCGGGACTGGCATTTGGCACCGGCACGCATCCAACCACTTCGCTGTGCCTACAGTGGCTGGACGGGCTGGATCTTAGTGGTAAAACGGTAATTGATTTTGGCTGCGGCTCCGGCATTCTGGCCATTGCGGCGCTCAAACTGGGTGCGGCGAAGGCGATTGGGATTGATATCGATCCGCAGGCCATTCAGGCCAGCCGCGCCAACGCAGAGCGTAACGGCGTTTCTGAGCGCCTGGCGCTTTATTTACCGCAGGACCAGCCGGAAGCGATGAAAGCCGATGTGGTAGTAGCTAACATTCTTGCAGGCCCCCTACGCGAGCTTGCGCCGCTTATCAGCGTACTGCCGGTTCAGGGCGGCCTGCTGGGGCTATCGGGCATTCTGGCAAGCCAGGCGGAAAGCGTCTGTGAAGCCTATGCCGATCTCTTCGCGCTCGACCCGGTGGTTGAGAAAGAGGAGTGGTGCCGGATCACTGGCCGTAAAAAGTAATCCCAACGCGGCCGGCGGGCCGCGTACTTATTGATAGTTTCGATATATTTTTATCTAAAAATGAGACCGCGATCGCATTCATAAACGCTTTTTTGCTTATTAAAACAGCTTTTTATCCCGCCAGCGCGGTACTTCCGGTAAGAAAAAAAGAGAAGTTTTACGAATTTATAATTGCATACAAAATCGCCGTAATTTATTAACTGCATGATATTTAAGGTAATTTATTTATAAGAAGCCTTCCAGGCTGCGATTCATTGATCCAGGACAGAGGATTGGTCAAAGTTTGGCCTTTCATCTCATGCAAAAAATGCGTAATATACGCCGCCTTGCAGTCACAGAGTGGTTATTTCTTAACTCATGCGTATCGGACATTACCAGCTCAGAAATCGTTTGATCGCAGCACCGATGGCTGGCATTACCGACAGACCATTCAGGACGCTGTGCTATGAGATGGGAGCAGGGTTAACCGTTTCCGAGATGATGTCCTCCAACCCGCAGGTTTGGGAGAGCGACAAGTCCCGTTTACGGATGGTACACATTGATGAGCCAGGGATTCGCACCGTGCAAATTGCCGGCAGCGATCCTGAAGAGATGGCCGGAGCCGCGCGTATTAACGTGGAAAGTGGCGCTCAGATTATTGATATCAATATGGGCTGCCCGGCGAAGAAGGTGAATCGGAAGCTTGCAGGTTCTGCCCTGCTACAATATCCGGATGTGGTGAAGTCTATCCTGCTCGGTGTTGTAAAGGCGGTGGATGTTCCTGTCACGCTAAAGATTCGTACCGGATGGGCTCCGGAACACCGTAACTGCACAGAGATTGCCCAACTGGCTGAAGACTGTGGCATTCAGGCTCTGACTATTCACGGACGCACCCGCGCCTGCTTGTTTAACGGAGATGCTGAGTACGACAGCATTCGGGCAGTTAAGCAGAAAGTTTCCATTCCGATTATTGCGAATGGCGACATTACTGACCCGCTTAAGGCCAGAGCTGTTCTCGACTATACAGGGGCGGATGCCCTGATGATAGGCCGGGCAGCTCAGGGAAGACCCTGGATCTTTCGGGAAATCCAGTACTATCTGGACACTGGGAAGCTGCTGCCCCCTCTGCCGCTGGCAGAGATCAAGCGCTTACTTTGCACGCATGTTCGGGAACTGCATGATTTTTATGGTCAGGCAAAAGGGTACCGAATTGCGCGTAAACACGTCTCCTGGTATCTTCAGGAGCACGCGCCAGATGACCAGTTTCGGCGCACATTCAACGCCATTGATGATGCCAGCGAACAGCTGGAGGCGTTGGAGGCATACTTCGAAAAACTTGCCTAAACAGAAATAAAGAGCTAACAGAACTATGTTCGAACAACGCGTAAATTCTGACGTACTGACCGTTTCTACCGTTAACTCTCAGGACCAGGTAACTCAAAAACCCCTGCGTGACTCGGTTAAACAAGCACTGAAGAACTATTTTGCTCAACTGAATGGTCAGGACGTTAATGACCTCTACGAGCTGGTACTGGCTGAAGTAGAACAGCCCCTGTTGGACATGGTGATGCAATACACCCGTGGCAACCAGACCCGTGCTGCCCTGATGATGGGCATCAACCGTGGCACGCTGCGTAAAAAATTGAAAAAATACGGCATGAACTGATACTAATCAGTTAACTGCTTGTTTTAAAAGGCGCTCTTCGGCATGGGGAAGCGCCTTTTTTATTGGCATTATGATGACGGCATCCCTCCATAACGCGTGATAAGTAAAGAACTCATCTTCTTCTTTCTCTGCCTCTTTTTTCATGTATATTGCCAGCACTTTCCTCCCCACTATCAGGACAGCGCAATGATTCGTAAATACGGATGGCTGGTGTTATTCGCCATTTTTGTCTTCATTTTTGACGCCCTGGTTGTGCAGTGGATTGAATGGCTGATGACGGAAAACGCGAAGTGCAGGAACATGGACTCCGTCAACCCATTGAAACTGGTAAACTGTAGCGACATCTGACGCCAGTCTTATTGAATTGAGCAACGTTTTCCGCATAAAAAGCACGGATTTAAAACACTTTGCGCTATCTCAGGACAGTGGTAATGTCTTGCCCCCTTACAACAGGTATTGCCTGAACGTTCCACTGCGGATGAGTTTAAGACATGATGCCGGTTAACCACTACGATCAAATCCTCGTTGTTGTCTCCTTTATTGTTGCCATTCTGGCCTCATACACTGCCCTTAATATGGCAGGGAGAGTGTCAGATGCCTCCGGGAAAGTGACCTACGTTTGGCTAATTGGCGGTGGTTTCGCAATGGGAACGGGCATCTGGGCAATGCACTTCATTGGTATGCTGGCGATGGAACTTGCCATGAACCAGCGTTACGATCCCGCGTTGACCGCGTTTTCGCTAGCTATTGCCATTAGTTCCTCTCTTTTTGCCCTCTGGCTGGTCAGCGCCGAGCGGTTACAGCTTCGTCGTCTGCTTCCGGGTGCGTTGATAATGGGAACCGGCATCGTGACCATGCATTACACCGGCATGGCCGCCCTCCAGGTTTCGCAGCCTATTGTCTGGGATTTATTCTGGGTAGGTGTTTCGGTGTTGATTGCGATGTTGGCCTCGCTGGTCGCGCTCTGGCTTACCTTCAGACTGCGTCGCGAGGCCCAGCAGATTGCCGTTCTACGTGCCGGTGCCGCGTTAATCATGGGTGTTGCGATAGCAGGCATGCACTATACCGGCATGATGGCCGCTCATTTTTCAGCACATACGCATACGTTGAATCAGGGTATGAATGGAAACTGGCTGGCTGTGCTGGTCAGCGTAATGGCGCTGGCCATTCTTGCGATTACGCTTATCGTTTCAATGCTGGATGCCCGGTTACAGGCGCGCACCTCTTTATTGGCTTCCTCGCTGGCGCAGGCTAATCGTGAGCTGGCGGAAATGGCGCTTCATGACACACTCACTCGCCTGCCTAACCGCATTTTGCTTCAGGACCGCCTGGAGCAGGCTATTAATAAAGCCGACCGCGAAGGGTCGTCATTTGCTCTGCTGTTTATGGATTTGGATGGTTTTAAGAATGTGAATGATGGTTATGGGCATGACACTGGTGACCAGTTACTGGTGGAGGTGACTGCCCGCTTGCGCACCATCCTGAAAGGTCAATATACCCTTGCCCGAATCGGCGGTGATGAGTTTGTACTGCTTGCAGAGAGCAAAACACCCGAAGAAGCGGCCTCTCTGGCAAGCGCACTGGTCAGCGTGATTGATCGGCCATTCAATCTGGAACCGTATGAAATTATGGTGACGCTTAGCGTGGGCATCACCCTCTACCCTTACGATGGTAAAGATGAGCGTGAGCTGATGTTTAATGCAGATGCCGCGATGTATCACACCAAACATATGGGACGTAACGGCTATCATTTTTTCCAGCCGTCAATGAATCAACTGGCCCAGACGCAACTACAGCTGATGAATGACTTATGGCAGGCACTGGAACGTAAAGAGCTGCGTCTCTATTATCAGCCTAAATTTCAGGCTCCGGCAGGCCCGGTCATCGGTTTTGAAGCCCTGTTGCGCTGGCAGCATCCGAAACAGGGACTTTTAATGCCTGAAATTTTTTTGCCGCTGGCAGAAAAAACCGGGCTCATTGTTCCTGTCGGCAATTGGGTGATTGACGAAGCCTGCCGACAGTTGAGTGAATGGCGCGTACAGGGTAATACCCGTTGGTCGGTGGCAGTCAATCTTTCACCACTACAGTTTGAGCAATCGGCGTTGGTGAAGACAGTGATGCAGAGCCTTGCTCGTCATGCCGTACCGCCTGAGATGCTGATACTGGAAGTAACGGAAACCACGGCGATGAGCAATCCGGATGAAAGTGTGCGCATACTCACTTCTCTCACGCAACTGGGTGTCAAAGCCTCAATAGATGATTTTGGTACCGGTTACTCCAGCCTGCTTTACCTTAAGCGACTGCCTGCCAGTGAACTGAAAATTGATAAAGCCTTTGTCAACGAGCTTAGCGGCGAGGGAGAAGACGTCACCATTGTCTCGGCTATTGTCGCGCTGGCAAAAACGCTGGGTCTTAAGGTCGTTGCAGAGGGCGTAGAAACCGAAATGCAGCAACGTTTTTTGACAGAGCTGGGATGTAATACCTTACAAGGTTTTTTG
The DNA here is from genome assembly GCF_002915575.1 of Superficieibacter electus. Classification (GTDB taxonomy): domain Bacteria; phylum Pseudomonadota; class Gammaproteobacteria; order Enterobacterales; family Enterobacteriaceae; genus Superficieibacter; species Superficieibacter electus. The sequence continues at coordinate 16,064 of NZ_PQGD01000008.1, read as the reverse complement.
CTCGGCAAACCGATCAGCGCAGATGCCGTGCTGGCGTTTGCCGAAGAGCTGAAATAGCGGTGACCTCACGACGATTCCCTTTTCAACAGGCTACCGATGCTTCGCGCAAAATTTGACCGGGCTTCGCTGTTACCGCCAGCATAATATTATCCACTAACGTTGGTGCATGCTGATACAGGTCAAATTTTTCCGGAGCCATTAGCCAGTTTTTTATTACCCCACTAAAGAAACCATGTAACATAATTAATACAACATTAAGATCAACTTCCGTCGGAAGTGAGCCTGATGTCACTGCTTCTTTTAACACCGCGCGTACATGCTCATGACTAAAACCAATTTTCTTACGGATTTCATCCTCTGGCATCATTTCGTCAATAAATTCACATCTGTGATACAAAATTTGCATTAATGCGCGCAAACGTGAATCCGCTGCAATATATTGCAAAGCAATAACAAACTGGTTACGTAAATGTAGCAGCGGACTGAGATGAATATCCTCTTTTGTTTGGTGATAAATGATATCTCGCAAGGGAGCCTGCTGCTCCCAGATAGCATTAAAAATATCAATTTTGCTATTGAAGTGCCAATAGACCGCGCCACGTGTGACGCCAGCGGCATCAGCGATATCCGTCAGGGTGGTGTTTGCCACTCCATGCTGTGCAAACTGTTCAATCGCTGACTCGATCAGCATCTGTCGGGTCTTAAGTGCTTCTGCTTTTGTTTTCCTTGCCATAGGATCTCGCCCTCAGCACAACGACTAAATGGCTGTATAAGGGTATTAATTTTTACGTATTAATAAGCATTATTAACGATCATGAGTATAATATTTACATAAAAAGTGGCAAAGAAAAAATAATTTTAGGGAATGTATTTCCCATTTATATTCATGCCATCAATATAAAATAACAATCTACTAATTCCCCCTTCATTTACTCATCGTTTTTTTGCCTTTATGTGCCGTGGACAGCCTCAATAAATAAGTATCTCTTACATCCAGTGATGATTATTTGTAGGATAACCCCCTGTTTTTTTATTAAGCATTTTCTTTCACCGATTTTCGGCGAATTCTGGTTTTCGGTTTTTAAGGAACAGCAATGACGATCCACGCCAGGACTACACTCCTTTCCAGTCTATTCATTTCTGCTACGTTACTTGCAGCATGTGATGATAAAGGGAATCAACAGCCGACGTTACCGGCTCCCCAGGTCACAGTTCATGTCGTGAAAAGTGCCCCCCTGACAGTGACAACTGAATTGCCGGGTCGTACCTCCGCATTTCGTATTGCCGAAGTTCGTCCGCAAGTGAGCGGCATCATTCTGTCACGTAATTTCACTGAGGGCAGCGACATCACTGCCGGGCAATCGCTCTATCAGATTGATCCTGCGACTTACCAGGCCGCCTGGGATAGTGCCAAAAGCGATCTGGCAAAAAGTGAAGCGGCTGCGACTATCGCGCACCTCACGGTGAAACGCTATGTTCCGCTACTGGGCACTAAATACATCAGCCAGCAGGATTATGATCAGGCGGTAGCGAATGCACGTCAGGCGGATGCCAGCGTACTGGCCGCTAAAGCGGCAGTCGAAACCGCACGGATTAACCTGGCCTATACCAAAGTGACTTCACCCATCAGCGGCCGCATCGGTAAATCTTTCGTAACCGAAGGTGCGCTGGTCACGAATGGTCAGGCAAACGCCCTCGCCACCGTCCAACAACTCGATCCGATTTACGTTGATGTGACGCAGTCCAGCAACGATTTTATGCGCCTTAAACAGGCCAGTTTGCAAAAAGGGAATGAGGCCAGCAGCGTTGAGCTGGTAATGGAAAATGGCCAACCTTACGCGGAAAAAGGCAGCCTCCAGTTCTCTGACGTGACGGTTGATGAGAATACGGGCTCTATCACTCTGCGTGCTATTTTCCCCAATCCTCAGCATCAGTTGCTGCCGGGGATGTTTGTGCGCGCACGCATTGATGAAGGTGTGCAACCCAATGCCATTCTGGTGCCACAACAGGGCGTAACCCGCACCCCTCGCGGAGATGCCACCGTACTGCTCGTGAACAGCGAAGACAAAGTTGAGCTGCGTGATGTTACAGCTTCGCAGGCCATTGGTGATAAATGGCTTATCAGTGATGGCTTAAAAGATGGTGACAAGGTTATTGTCAGCGGTCTGCAAAAAGCAGAGCCGGGAGCCACCGTGAAAGCCATCCCAGAAGAAACTGCGGTTAAAGCAGCACAATAAGGTGACCGCACATGGCTAACTTTTTTATCAGACGACCTATTTTTGCATGGGTACTGGCTATCATTCTGATGATGGCAGGCGTCATGGCAATCTTACAGATGCCTGTTGCGCAGTATCCCACTATCGCACCGCCAGCGGTTTCCGTCTCGGCAACCTATCCAGGTGCCGATGCGCAAACGGTTCAGGATACCGTAACGCAGGTTATCGAACAGAATATGAACGGTATCGATAACCTGATGTACATGTCCTCCACCAGCGACTCTGCGGGTGGCGTGACCATTACCCTGACCTTTAACTCAGGGACAGACCCTGATATCGCGCAAGTTCAGGTGCAGAATAAGCTGCAACTCGCGATGCCGTTGTTACCTCAGGAGGTTCAGCAACAGGGAATTTCAGTCAAAAAATCCACCAGCAGTTTCCTGATGGTGGCAGGCTTTGTGTCTGATGATCCCAATGTTACTCAGGAAGATATTTCTGACTACGTAGCGTCAAACGTAAAAGATCCGCTTAGCCGACTCAATGGCATTGGCGATGTTCAGCTGTTTGGTGCTCAGTATGCAATGCGTATCTGGCTGGATGCCAACTTGCTGAACAAGTATCAACTGACGCCGGTTGATGTTATCAATCAGCTTAAAGTGCAGAACGATCAAATTGCCGCAGGCCAGCTTGGTGGCGCGCCTGCCGTTAAAGGGCAGCAACTAAACGCTTCCATTATTGCTCAAACACGGCTTAAAGACCCCGAAGAGTTTGGAAACGTGACGTTGCGGGTCAATGCCGATGGCTCCATAGTGCATCTGAAGGATGTTGCACGCATTGAGCTTGGCGGCGAAAACTATAACACTATCGCCCGTATCAATGGCCGTCCGGCGACAGGGCTTGGTATTAAGCTGGCAACAGGTGCGAATGCGCTGGATGCGGCGGCCGCCGTAAAAAGTAAACTGGCCGAACTGGCACCCTTTTTCCCGCATGGGGTGAAAACGGTTTATCCTTATGACACGACTCCCTTCGTACAAATCTCTATTCGCGAAGTGGTTAAGACGTTGTTTGAGGCAATAGTTCTGGTGTTCCTGGTGATGTATCTGTTCTTGCAGAACATCCGCGCGACCTTGATCCCAACCATCGCGGTTCCGGTCGTATTGCTGGGTACATTTGCTATCCTCGACGCCTTTGGTTTCTCAATAAACACGCTTACGATGTTCGGCATGGTTCTGGCGATAGGACTCCTTGTGGATGACGCTATCGTGGTGGTCGAGAACGTTGAGCGTGTGATGCACGAGGAACATTTGCCCCCCAAAGAGGCGACGGAGAAATCCATGTCGCAAATTCAGGGCGCACTGGTCGGGATTGCCATGGTATTGTCCGCCGTGTTTGTGCCGATGGCGTTTTCCGGTGGCTCCACTGGCGCTATCTATCGCCAGTTCTCCATTACGATCGTGTCGGCCATGGCCCTTTCAGTGCTGGTGGCAATGATCCTGACGCCAGCGCTTTGCGCCACGTTGCTTAAACCTGTTTCACCAGAAAAGCACGGTCACCAGGGCGGTTTCTTTGGCTGGTTTAACCGCCTGTTTGATGGCAGTGTAAACCACTATACCGGCAGTGTTAGCGGTATTGTCCGCAGAAGCGGTCGTTATCTACTTATCTACCTGCTGATTGTCGTTGTTATGGGAGCGCTGTTTTTACGTCTGCCGACATCCTTCCTGCCAGATGAAGATCAGGGCGTCTTCCTGACCATGGTCCAGCTCCCTGCCGGCGCTACGCAGGAACGCACCCAGAAAGTCATGGATCAGGTGACAAATTATTATCTGAACAATGAGAAAGCGAACGTTGAAAGTGTGTTCACCGTTAATGGCTTTAGCTTTAGTGGCCAGGGCCAGAACGCGGGGATGGCGTTTATCAGCCTGAAACCGTGGGAAGAGCGTAACGGTAAAGAGAACAGTGCCCAGGCGGTGATTGGCCGCGCAATGCGGGCGCTCAGCCAAATCCGCGACGCGCGGGTCATTCCGTTTAATATGCCGGCCATTTCAGAACTGGGAACCGGAACGGGCTTTGACTTTGAGCTTATCGATCAAGCTGGCCTCGGTCATAATGCATTAACCCAGGCGCGTAATCAGCTGCTGGGTATGGCAATGCAGCATCGGGACACGCTGATCAATATGCGCCCCAACGGTCTGGAAGATACGCCGCAGTTTAAGCTGGATGTCGATCAGGAAAAAGCACAGGCGCTCGGCGTTTCGCTGTCTGATATCAATGAAACAGTCTCCTCTGCACTAGGTGGAACCTACGTAAATGACTTTATCGATCGCGGTCGGGTGAAGAAGGTTTACGTGCAGGCCGAGGCTAAATTCCGCATGTTGCCGACGGATATCAATAATCTGTATGTCCGCAGCGCCAACAACGAGATGGTGCCCTTCTCCGCCTTTAGTACCTCACACTGGAGTTACGGTTCTCCGCGCCTTGAGCGTTATAACGGCCTGCCTTCCATGGAAATTGTTGGCGAACCAGGGCCTGGTAAAAGTTCTGGTGACGCCATGGCGCTAATGGAAAGCCTGGCGGCGAAACTGCCTGCCGGGATCGGTTATGACTGGACTGGCCTGTCTTATCAGGAAAGACTATCCGGCGATCAGGCACCGGCGCTGATTGCGCTGTCAATGGTCGTGGTATTCCTGTGTCTGGCGGCGCTTTATGAAAGCTGGTCAATTCCCTTCTCGGTAATGCTGGTAGTACCATTGGGGATTGTTGGCGTGCTGCTGGCAGCAACATTCTTCGATATGAGCAACGACGTTTACTTCAAGGTCGGGCTGCTGACAACCATCGGCCTTTCGGCGAAAAACGCCATTCTGATCGTCGAATTTGCCAAGGAGCTGATGGAAAAAGAGCGTAAAGGCTTGATCGAGGCGACCATTGAATCCGCTCGCATGCGCTTACGGCCTATTCTGATGACCTCACTGGCCTTTATTCTTGGCGTATTGCCCCTGGCAAAAAGCAGCGGTGCCGGTAGCGGCGCGCAAAACGCGGTGGGGATCGGGGTCATGGGAGGGATGATCTCTGCAACATTACTGGCCATTTTCTTTGTGCCCGTTTTCTTTGTGGTGATCCGTGGCTGGACAACACGCCGGACGAAGTAAATAAAAGGATCTGTCCTGGTCGCAAGGCCAGGACATTACTCTTCAAAGATGTTGCCTCTTTTATTAACCTCCCAAGACCTGACGCCGCTGTCGGCTTAACTTGCGGTATTGCTGCGGGGACATGCCGGTATATTTATTGAAGGTACTGTAAAAGCGACTACTGGAGCAAAAGCCTGCGGTATACGCAATATCCAGAATGGTTTTATCGGTATCGCACAATAACGCGCGTACATGATTAATACGCATCGCTGTAATATATTGCTTCATCGTCAGTTGCATAACGCGCTGGAAAATGCCCATTGCATAATGCGGATTTAGCTTTACATGCTCAGCAACGTCGTTAATCGTCAGCATATGGTCATAATTTTCTGCGATAAAACCCAACATTTGACTGACGTAAAATTGCGCATGCCGTGAGACGCTATTTCTGTGGGTACGCGACGTTTTATTGACCAGGATCGGTTGCCAGCCTGAGAACGTCAGACGTTTCAGCATCAGGCCTATTTCATCAATAACCAACTGGTGAACTTGTGTGTCCGGGCTGGCCAGCTCCTGTTGCCAGCGTCGAACTTCAAAAGCACTCAGTTGCTGAGCGGCCAGCGACTTAATGACCATTCCGTGCGTCACGTGATTTATTAGCTCCCGGTCAAGCGGCCAGGAAAGAAAAAGGTGCATTGGCAAATTAAAAATTGCCATATTACGGCAATTACCCGGTCGGGTAAGTTGGTGAGGGGTGCAGGCCCAGAAGAGCGTGATATGTCCCTGCTTGATTTGTACCACTTCATTATTGATCAGGTATTCTACATCACCATCAAAGGGAACATTAACCTCTACCTGCCCGTGCCAGTGACTTGAGGGCATGGCGTCTGGCGTCCGTAATTCAATGTCCATCCCTTCATACACAGAGTAGACGGCCAGCGGGCTACGATTCTGCTTTTCGTCTTTACTACACATAAATGGCTTGAACGGTATCGGTAACGTATCCATCGTCATTCCTTATCCTGAACGCTCAGAACCAGGCCACCCTGCAAATCCAATGAGATGCGGCAGTTAACCGCTTCCTGACAGCATAACGCTATTCTCATTCCAGATGCTGTGCTTTTTTGCGTATTTTATCCCATAAAGTCAGATATTGCGCAGGAGAACGCTTAATCTGAACTTTTGGGAATGTCCGGGAAGAAAGACGGAGGTTTCCGGCGATCGCGAATGACACCATGTTTGTATTTAGCACAGTACGGAGATTCATGATGCCTACCGCAAAAAATAACTTTTCACGACACAGGCGCTACGTGTTTTTTGAAAAATACTCGCGGGATATTTATAACGCCATGAGGTCAACACACCATTACAAAGTACCGCTTTCTTAACTTTCAGCTCCCGGATTTCATTATGAGTTCAGTGTGAAGGCAAAGCATTATATTAGGGGAAGAAGCTATGTCTGGTTCAATATTACGTTTGGAAAGCGCTACAACAGATGTCGTCATAAAAACGCACCCTTTTGCGGAAATTATTTACTGGGGACCCCATATTCAGAATTTTGCAGCTCAGGACGTGGTGATGTTCGATCGTCCGCTGCCGAATAGCGGCCTTGATGTAGATGCCCCGCTGACGTTAATGGCTGAAATAAGTTATGGGCTTTTTGGCTCACCGGGAATTGAAGGTCACCGTCAGGGGCTGGATGGTTCACCTTTATTTACCACCACCAGCGCAGTACACAGCGATCAAAAAATTAATATTATCAGTGAAGATCAGCAGGCTGGCTTACGGCTAAACAGTGAAATCCAGCTGGATAATAGTGGCGTATTACGGGTTTGCCATGGGTTAACTAACCTGCATGCCGATCCCTGGCAGGTGGATCGTTTCGCCGTAACATTGCCTGTTGCCGGGCGAGCCAAAGAAGTGATGGCTTTTCATGGCCGCTGGATACATGAGTTCCAGCCACACCGTCTGACACTTGAACACAATAGCTTTGTGCTGGAAAACCGCCGTGGTCGTACATCTCATGAACATTTTCCCGCCCTGATTACGGGCAGCGCGTCCTTCAGTGAAATGCAAGGCGAAGTGTGGGGTGTTCATCTTGGCTGGAGCGGAAATCATCGCCTGCGCGCCGAGGTGAAAACTGACGGCCGTCGTTATTTACAGGCCGAAGCTCTATATTTACCGGGCGAAATGGCGCTTGCCCAGGGAGAAACGCTATGGACGCCGTATCTTTATGCCAGTTATTCCGGGCACGGCCTGAATGGCATGAGTCAGCAGTTCCATCGCTATTTACGCGAGCAAATTATTCATTTCCCGGGTGATAAACCGCGTCCAGTTCATCTTAATACCTGGGAGGGGATCTATTTTAATCATGATCCCCATGACATTATGCGTATGGCGGATGAAGCCGCCGCGCTCGGTGTGGAGCGTTTTATTATCGATGATGGCTGGTTTAAAGGTCGCAATGACGATTGGGCGGCACTAGGTGACTGGTATGTCGATGAGAAGAAATACCCTGATGGCCTGATGCCCGTTATTCAGCACATTAAATCATTAGGCATGGAATTTGGCATCTGGGTTGAACTGGAAATGATTAACCCTGATTCAGATTTGTATCGTGCCCATCCTGAGTGGGTATTATCCCTGCCGGGATACCCTCCGCTTACCGGGCGTCATCAGTACGTACTGAATCTGAATATTCCGCAGGTTTTTAATTATCTGCTGGAGCGGATGAGCTGGCTATTGGGTGAGCATCCTGTCGACTACATAAAATGGGATATGAATCGCGTGCTGGTACAACCGGGGCATAACGGAAAGGCTGCTGCCGATGCCCAAACCCGTCAGTTTTATCGGCTACTGGATATCCTTATTGACCGTTTCCCGCATGTTGAATTTGAAGCCTGCTCATCGGGAGGTGGACGTATAGATTATGAAATTTTGAAACGCAGCCACCGATTCTGGGCCTCAGATAATAATGATGCACTTGAGCGCAATACCATTCAGCGTGGAATGAGCTATTTCTTTCCGCCGGAAGTGATGGGCGCACACATCGGCAGCGATTGTTGCCATGCCACTGGCCGTCAACACACTATTTCATTTCGCGGATTAACTGCCCTGTTTGGTCATATGGGACTGGAACTGAATCCGCTGGTTGCCAATGAGCAGGAACGTGAAGGCTATCGAAAATATTCCGCTTTATATAAACAATGGCGCGGATTAATCCATCACGGCGTGTACTGGCGCGTGGATATGGCGGACAACTCGACGTTAGTGCACGGTGTGGTAAGTAAAGATCAGCATCAGGCATTGTTCATGGTAAGTCAATTGGCAATGCCAGATTATTCCTTTACAGCGCCGTTAAACATCCCTGGTCTTGACCCTAACGCGCGCTATCAAATCTCATTATTGGATCATGCAAATATTCAGTTAATAGGTAAAGGCGGGCATACCATGCACAAATTACCTGAATGGCTAATCACTCCTCAAACAGCCAGTGGTGAATGGTTACAAAAAGCAGGAATAACTCTCCCCATCCTTGATCCAGAGAGTGCCATATTGATTGGTTTACAACGGTTATAAACACGATGGGCCGCTTATTAAGGCCCTTCAGGGAGGATATTATGAGCATTACTAATAGTCATTATATGCATAATCCCAATTTTTGGTTGTTTGGGTTCTTTTTCTTTATTTACTTTTTTATCATGGCTACCTGTTTCCCATTTCTACCTATCTGGTTATCAGATGAAGTAGGCTTGAGTAAGACAGATACTGGCATCGTTTTTTCCAGCCTGTCACTGGCGGGGATTTGCTTCCAGCCAATACTGGGATTTATTTCTGATAAACTGGGCCTGAAAAAAAACCTGATGTGGATTGTAGCCATCGCCCTCGTTTTTATTGCGCCTTTTTTTCTGTACGTTTTTGCACCATTATTAAAAGTCAGCATCTGGTTAGGCGCACTAAGTGCCGGCCTGTACATCGGTTTTGTCTTTTCCGCAGGTGCCGGGGCGATGGAAGCATATATTGAGCGTATCAGCCGCCACACTGGCTTTGAATATGGCAAGGCCCGAACCTTTGGTTGCCTGGGTTGGGGGCTTTGCGCCACCACGGCAGGTTTTTTATTCGGTATCAACCCTGATTATGTATTCTGGATGTGATCGGCTGCCGCTATCGTGCTATTAATATTGGTTGCAATAGCGAAACCACAAGCCAACCTGAGCGAGGCGACGAGCGCGAAAACCGATCGCCCAGCCGTCGATTTGAAAACAGTAGGACGCCTGTTCTGCGATCGTAAACTGTGGATGCTAATGCTATATGTGATAGGCGTCTCCTGTATTTATGATACCTACGATCAGCAGTTTGCCACTTTTTTCAAATCATTCTTCGCCACACCCGCTGAAGGCAACCGCACTTTTGGCCTGGTCACTACCGCTGGTGAGGTTTGTAGCGCAATAGTCATGTTCTGCTCTCCATGGATTATTAATCGTATAGGCGCAAAGAATACGTTATTGCTGGCAGGGCTGGTCATGACCACCAGAATGATAGGCTCATCACTGGCAACAAACGAAATTGAAATTATCGCGCTGAAAATGCTCCACGCACTTGAAGTGCCGTTTATCTTAATTGGCATATTTAAATATATTACTGGTGTATTTAATCCCTTATTGTCAGCCACAATTTATCTGGTAGGTAATCAGGTTGCGTCTAAGATTGCATCGATTTTCATGTCCTCTTTTGCCGGTAGTATGTACGATAAAATTGGCTTCCAGCATACTTATATGATTTTCGGCTGTATTGCGCTAACCTTTACAGTAATATCAGCATTCACCCTCACGAAATGTAATAAAAACCAGGCTGAAATTAATCCGGCTATAAACGTGTCATAATTATTACCGGACGATACTTAAATCATTTAAGTTGCAGCTATGTAACGGAGGTCCAACGTAGCGACAGCCTGAAGGATGAAGAGAATATAATCGATATTACATTACGGCCCTCTATGCCGTATGAGCCGCTGAGGCGAGCTGCTTTTCTGGCTCGCACTCAGTCATTCGGGATTTATGCACTGACAGGATGACTGTGCTGGCAAACTCAGATTACCTTTACCCCCGGGTAAACGCCCGCTGTGAGCGTTGGTTAGCCTAACACCGTTCAACGCTTCCCAGGACGCTCTTTCACACTCTTACCAAATGGTAGTTTTCTGGCAGAGGTCATCCCGCTTCCATCTTTTCTCCATACTGCTCCGGTTCAGGCGTATTTCTCTCCATAATATTTACACTACAAATAATTTGAGAATATTCACTCGTCACAAATTTCACGCCGGATGGTAAAATTCTTTTAACGCCCGATGCCGTAATTACCCGGCGCTGAACGTGGCTTTATTAGAGGTAACACCATGAAAAAACTTATTTCCGTTGCACTGCTGGCCACCTTTCTCGCGGGCTGTGCACATGACTCGCCTTGCGTACCAGTCTATGACGATCAGGGTCGGCTGGTGCATACCAATACCTGCATGAAAGGCACCACTCAGGATAACTGGGAAACCGCAGGTGCTATCGCTGGCGGAGCCGCCGCACTGGCGGGCCTGACGCTGGGTATTGTGGCGTTAACGAAATAACACATCGTACAGCGCGGATCGGTCCGCGCTGTCTTCTTAAAGCATCCTGCTGTCCCTGCCCAATTTTATAGCAACGTTATATTCACGCACATTATCACCTGATATCTGCCTCTCATTTCTGGATCTTTTTTGCTCCACTTTGTGGCATACGTTTTATTTTCGCACCAGACCGGGGCGCTAAAACGTATTTTCTGCTTCTACACTCAGCCTGATGCGTTCGCGAAACCGCATTCTCAGCGCACGCAAAACTGGCACTACCTTTGCTTTATTAAGTATGGCCACAGCCACAGGCCGGGTATAGCGCTGTCCCGGACGCCTCTCTATAACGATAAATTTTCGTCACACAGGATGCTTTATGAAAAAAATGATGTTAGCCAGCCTGGCCACTGCCAGTATGCTTCTTGCATTTACCGGTCAGGCTCACGCGGGTGCCACTTTTGATGCTGTTAAAAAGAAAGGTTTCGTACAGTGTGGGATTAGTGATGGTTTGCCGGGTTTTTCTTATGCAGATGCTGACGGGAAGTTTACCGGTATTGATGTAGACATCTGTCGGGGCGTTGCCGCCGCGCTGTTTGGCGACGACAGTAAAGTGAAATATACCCCGCTGACGGCGAAAGAACGTTTTACCGCCCTGCAATCGGGCGAAGTCGATATGTTATCCCGCAATACCACCTGGACTTCATCACGCGATGCGGGCATGGGGATGGCCTTTACCGGCGTCACGTATTATGACGGTATCGGCTTCCTGACGCATAACAAGGCTGGCCTGAAAAGCGCTAAAGAGCTGGATGGCGCAACGGTGTGCATTCAGGCCGGTACGGATACTGAACTGAACGTGGCGGATTATTTTAAATCCAACAATATGAAATACACGCCCGTCACTTTCGATCGTTCGGATGAGTCTGCCAAAGCGCTGGAATCAGGCCGTTGCGATACGCTGGCTTCCGACCAGTCACAGCTTTATGCATTGCGCATCAAGTTAAGTAACCCTGCCGAATGGATCGTCCTGCCTGAAGTGATCTCGAAAGAGCCTCTGGGTCCGGTTGTACGTCGCGGTGATGATGAATGGTTTGCGGTTGTCCGCTGGACGCTGTTTGCCATGTTGAATGCAGAAGAGATGGGCATTACATCGAAGAACGTCGATGAAAAAGCCGCTAACCCCGCAACACCGGATATGGCGCATCTGCTAGGTAAAGAGGGCGATTACGGCAAGGATCTGAAGCTGGATAATAAATGGGCCTACAACATCATCAAGAAAGTCGGTAACTATGCCGAAGTGTTTGAACGCAATGTGGGTGCCGAAAGCCCGCTGAAAATTAAACGCGGTCAGAACAACCTCTGGAATAACGGCGGCATTCAGTACGCGCCACCGGTACGTTAAGACAGTGCGATGTAACGGGCACCGCTGCGGCGGTGCCCAGTCCAGAGTCAGAGTAACAGAGGTTTGCTTATGTCCCATCGCCGCCCAGCCGTAAAAGGATCGTGGTCCTTTTCTAACCCTGCGGTTCGTGCCTGGCTATTCCAGATCCTCGCGATAGTCGCTGTCGTCAGCATCGCGGTGTATTTAATTCATAACACCATAACCAACTTAAATAATCGTGGTATTACCTCGGGCTTTGCCTTTCTTGATCGCAGCGCCGGGTTCGGTATTGTCCAGCATCTTATTGATTATGAACAGGGTGATACCTACGGGCGGGTATTTCTTGTCGGCCTGTATAACACGTTGCTGGTTTCTGCGCTGTGCATCGTTTTCGCCTCTTTTTTAGGTTTTTTTCTTGGGCTTGCCCGCCTGTCTGATAACTGGTTACTGCGTAAAATTTCTACCGTTTATATTGAGACGTTCCGCAATATTCCACCGCTGCTGCAAATTTTCTTCTGGTATTTTGCCGTGCTGCGTAACCTGCCGGGGCCGAGGCAGGCGGTTAGCGCATTCGAACTGTTTTTTCTGAGCAACCGGGGATTATATATTCCGGCTCCACAAATGGGTGAAGGGCTGGGAGCGTTTGTCGTGGCCCTACTGCTCGCCGTTGTCCTCGCGGTTGGACTGTATCGCTATAACAAGGCACATCAGCGTAAAACCGGGCAACTGCGCCGTTCCTGGCCAGTCATTCTGGCTGTGCTTATTCTGTTGCCGCTGCTTGCTCAAACCGTATTTGGCGCGGCATTACACTGGGATGTACCACAATTACGCGGCTTTAACTTTCGTGGGGGCATGGCACTCATTCCGGAACTGGCGGCACTTACGCTCGCACTGTCGGTCTATACTTCCGCGTTTATTGCCGAAATTATTCGCGCGGGTATTCAGGCGGTGCCGCATGGTCAACATGAGGCTGCACGCTCTTTGGGTTTGCCAAACCCAGTTACTCTGCGCCAGGTGATCATTCCTCAGGCGTTACGGGTGATTATTCCGCCGCTGACCAGTCAGTATCTCAATATTGTCAAAAACTCGTCGCTTGCCGCTGCCATTGGCTATCCGGATATGGTGTCTCTTTTTGCCGGTACGGTGCTTAATCAGACCGGCCAGGCCATAGAAACCATCGCTATTACCATGTCGGTTTATCTGATTATCAGCCTCATTATTTCTCTGCTGATGAATATCTATAACCGTCGCATTGCGCTGATTGAGCGTTAAGGATTGGGAATGACAAAAGCATTGCTGTCTCATCCTCCGCGTCGGGGCAACACCAGCGGGGGTCCACTCATTGCGTGGGTGCGGAAAAATCTATTTTCAAGCTGGTCGAATAGCCTGCTGACAATCGTATGTCTTTGGCTGATGTGGGAGTTGATTCCGCCGTTAATAAACTGGGCATTATTGCAGGCAAACTGGGTCGGAACCACGCGGGCAGACTGTACAAAAGCGGGGGCGTGCTGGGTGTTTATTCATCAACGCTTCGGACAGTTTATGTACGGACTTTATCCGCACGATCAGCGCTGGCGTATTAACCTGGCTCTGATCGTTGGTCTGCTTTCCGTTGCCGTTATGTTCTGGAAGGGAATGCCGCACCGTGGCCGATACATCGCGGTCTGGGCGGTAATTTACCCGCTTATCGTCTGGTTCCTGCTCTATGGCGGTTTTGGCGGGCTGGAACGAGTGGAAACACGGCTTTGGGGTGGGCTGACACTGACGCTGATTATCGCCTCCGTCGGCATCGCCGGGGCCTTGCCGCTGGGTATTCTTTTGGCGCTGGGAAGACGATCGACGATGCCAGTGGTACGCATACTGTCAGTCATTTTTATTGAGTTCTGGCGCGGCGTGCCCTTAATTACCGTTCTGTTTATGTCATCGGTCATGCTGCCGCTGTTTATGGCAGAAGGAACCAGCATTGATAAGTTAATCCGCGCACTGGTGGGGGTGATCTTATTCCAGTCAGCCTATGTAGCTGAAGTGGTTCGCGGGGGCTTGCAGGCGCTGCCGAAGGGACAATATGAAGCCGCAGAGTCGCTGGCGCTTGGTTACTGGAAAACGCAGGCATTAGTCATTATGCCTCAGGCATTGAAGCTGGTTATTCCAGGCCTTGTTAACACCATTATTGCGTTATTTAAGGATACCAGTCTGGTGATCATTATCGGCCTTTTCGATCTGTTTAGCAGCGTGCAACAGGCTACGGTTGATCCCGCCTGGCTTGGGATGTCGACGGAAGGATATGTCTTTGCCGCAATGATCTACTGGATCTTTTGTTTCAGCATGTCGCGCTATAGCCAGCATCTGGAGAAGCGCTTTAACACCGGGCGTACACCGCACTGAGGATTTTATGAGCCAAATTACAATGCAACCTGCCGACGCGATGATTACGCTGGATAATGTTAATAAGTGGTACGGTCAGTTTCACGTTTTAAAAGACATCAATCTGAAGGTTAAACAAGGTGAGCGTATCGTTCTCTGTGGCCCTTCTGGCTCCGGGAAATCAACGACGATTCGCTGTATTAATCATCTGGAAGAGCATCAACAGGGAAGGATCGTTGTTGATGGTATCGAGCTTAATGACGATATTCGCAATATTGAAAAAGTACGTCAGGAAGTTGGTATGGTGTTCCAGCACTTCAATTTGTTTCCTCATTTAACCGTATTACAGAACTGTACTCTGGCCCCAATTTGGGTACGTAAAATCCCCAAAAAGGAAGCGGAAGCGCTGGCGATGCATTATCTGGAGCGCGTGCGAATAGCCGAGCACGCACATAAGTTTCCCGGACAAATTTCGGGTGGCCAGCAACAGCGCGTGGCTATCGCTCGTTCACTGTGTATGAAGCCTAAAATAATGCTGTTTGATGAGCCAACCTCAGCACTTGATCCAGAGATGGTAAAAGAGGTGCTGGATACCATGATTGGACTGGCACAGTCAGGTATGACAATGCTTTGTGTGACACATGAGATGGGCTTTGCGCGTACCGTTGCGGATCGCGTGATATTCATGGATCGCGGGGAGATCGTTGAGCAGGCTGCGCCGGAGGAATTTTTTGCCCGACCTAAATCTGAGCGGACACGGGCATTTTTGTCTCAGGTTATTCATTAAGTTTTTGTCGGGCCCGGTAGACCTTTGTGTACCGGGCCTGAGCGGCGCAGTAACGGTTTATCAAATTATCGCCCGGCTAACTGATACTCTGAATGCAAAAAGGCCATCCTTGCGGATGGCCTTTTCACTTAATTGATGTCTGGCAGTTCCCTACTCTCGCATGGGGAGACCCCACACTACCATCGGCGCTACGGCGTTTCACTTCTGAGTTCGGCATGGGGTCAGGTGGGACCACCGCGCTACGGCCGCCAGACAAATTCTTTTCTTAGCGCCGAACTTTAACCTTAAAACTGGTGCTGATACCCAGAGTCGAACTGGGGACCTCACCCTTACCAAGGGTGCGCTCTACCAACTGAGCCATATCAGCACACTTAATTTGATGCCTGGCAGTTGATGAATCACTTTGTGATTCACCCTTCGGGCCGTTGCTTCGCAACGTTCGAAAGCTTTCGCTTTTGTCCCACTCTCTGTCGAGTAGTGAACTGCCTCAAAGGTCAGTGCCATACTGCTTAATTTGATGCCTGGCAGTTCCCTACTCTCGCATGGGGAGACCCCACACTACCATCGGCGCTACGGCGTTTCACTTCTGAGTTCGGCA
>NZ_PQGD01000089.1 GCF_002915575.1 Superficieibacter electus | reverse complement strand
GGTGCATCCGGGAGGATTCGAACCTCCGACCGCTCGGTTCGTAGCCGAGTACTCTATCCAGCTGAGCTACGGATGCAAATGGCGGTGAGGCGGGGATTCGAACCCCGGATGCAGCTTTTGACCGCATACTCCCTTAGCAGGGGAGCGCCTTCAGCCTCTCGGCCACCTCACCACACGCCTCTTACGAGTGCGTCGAAGAACTTGTTTCTGCTCATCGTCGCTGCGTGGCGCACATATTACTTTCTGGGACTTATAAGTCAAACAATTTTTCCCACGCTTTTATCGTTTGCACACTTCACACACAATTAGCCTGTAAAAACGGCAAAGAGAGTGATTTTTCGACGGAAAATTCGCAAGGCGCACGCAGACAGATGTCGAAGATTACAAGGGGAAAAGACGGTACGAAGGTGGGAGTAAAATGAAAAACAGGAAAACGATAGCAGGAGGGTTCCGGCGGGGGGGGGGGCCGCCGGCGGCGCCCGCCCGAGCGAGAGACAGGAGGGGGGGGGGGAGGGGGAGGGGAGTGAGGAGGGAGGAGAAGCGGAGCTAGCAAGGCAA
>NZ_PQGD01000088.1 GCF_002915575.1 Superficieibacter electus | reverse complement strand
ACGAGACGAGTTCGTGCTGGGTGCGGGTGTCGCAGGCGTGGGCGGGGCCGGGATTCGGGAACCTGGCGATACCGCGAATTGGTCAGGAGGTGATAGTGGACTTCCTGAACGGAGACCCGGACCAGCCCATAATCATGGGCAGGACGTACCATGAGGACAACCGTTCACCGGGGAGCCTGCCGGGGACGAAGACGCAGATGACCATCCGGTCGAAGACGTACAGGGGAAGCGGATTTAACGAGCTGCGGTTCGAGGACGCGACGGATAACGAGCAGGTGTATATCCACGCGCAGAAGAACATGGACACGGAGGTGCTGAACGACCGCACCACAAAAGTAAAACACGACCACACGGAGACCATCGGGAACAACCAGCGAATCAGGGTGGTTAAGGGCCAGACGGTGAAGGTGGGCAGCAGGAAGGAAGGGGGCCACGACCAGACGATTACGGTGGCGAACGACCGGAGCGTGACGGTGCGTAACGACCAGACGCTGAAGGTGGCGAATGACCGGATGGCGAGTATCAGCCATGACGACGGGCTGTATGTGAAGAACGACCGCAAGGTGACGGTGGAAGGGAAGCAGGAGCAGAGCACGACGGGAGACCATATCAGCCGGGTCGGGGGGACGCACAGCCTGGA
>NZ_PQGD01000087.1 GCF_002915575.1 Superficieibacter electus | reverse complement strand
ATAATGCCCGATGACTTTGTCATGCAGCTCCACCGATTTTGAGAACGACAGCGACTTCCGTCCCAGCCGTGCCAGGTGCTGCCTCAGATTCAGGTTATGCCGCTCAATTCGCTGCGTATATCGCTTGCTGATTACGTGCAGCTTTCCCTTCAGGCGGGATTCATACAGCGGCCAGCCATCCGTCATCCATATCACCACGTCAAAGGGTGACAGCAGGCTCATAAGACGCCCCAGCGTCGCCATCGTGCGTTCACCGAATACGTGCGCAACAACCGTCTTCCGGAGCCTGTCATACGCGTAAAACAGCCAGCGCTGGCGCGATTTAGCCCCGACGTATCCCCACTGTTCGTCCATTTCCGCGCAGACGATGACGTCACTGCCCGGCTGTATGCGCGAGGTTACCGACTGCGGCCTGAGTTTTTTAAATGGCGGAAAATCGTGTTGAGGCCAACGCCCATAATGCGGGCGGTTGCCCGGCATCCAACGCCATTCATGGCCATATCAATGATTTTCTGGTGCGTACCGGGTTGAGAAGCGGTGTAAGTGAACTGCAGTTGCCATGTTTTACGGCAGTGAGAGCAGAGATAGCGCTGATGTCCGGCAGTGCTTTTGCCGTTACGCACCACCCCGTCAGTAGCTGAACAGGAGGGACAGCTGATAGAAACAGAAGCCACTGGAGCACCTCAAAAACACCATCATACACTAAATCAGTAAGTTGGCAGCATCACC
>NZ_PQGD01000086.1 GCF_002915575.1 Superficieibacter electus | reverse complement strand
TTGAATGGGTTCATGTGCAGCTCCATCAGCAAAAGGGGATGATAAGTTTATCACCACCGACTATTTGCAACAGTGCCCCCGAACGGACGTTAGATTTCGAGTTCTAGGCGTTCTGCGATGAAGGTTGGATCCCAGCCGGGATTGAAAGTGTCGACGTGGGTGAATCCGAGCCGCTCGTATAGGCCACGCAGGTTCGGGTGGCAGTCGAGCCGCAGCTTGGCGCACCCCTGCGTTCGCGCGGCATGGCGGCAAGCCTCGATCAGCGCGGAGCTGACACCCCGGCCCGCATGTGTCCGTCGCACCGCGAGCTTGTGCAGATATGCGGCCTCCCCCTTGAGGGCGTCGGGCCAGAACTCGGGATCCTCGGCCGACAAGGTGCAACAGCCGACGATGCCGTCGCTGCAACTCGCGACTAGGAGCTCGGATCTCAGGACGAAGGTCTCCGCGAATGTCCGGTCGATCCGCGCGACGTCCCAGGCGGGCGTTCCCTTGGCGGACATCCACGCCGCAGCGTCGTGCATCAGCCGCACAACCTCGTCGATATCACCCGAGCAGGCGACCCGAACGTTCGGAGGCTCCTCGCTGTCCATTCGCTCCCCTGGCGCGGTATGAACCGCCGCCTCATAGTGCAGTTTGATCCTGACGAGCCCAGCATGTCTGCGCCCACCTTCGCGGAACCTGACCAGGGTCCGCTAGCGGGCGGCCGGAAGGTGAATGCTAGGCATGATCTAACCCTCGGTCTCTGGCGTCGCGACTGCGAAATTTCGCGA
>NZ_PQGD01000085.1 GCF_002915575.1 Superficieibacter electus | reverse complement strand
TCGCGGTATCGCCAGGTTCCCGAATCCCGGCCCCGCCCACGCCTGCGACACCCGCACCCAGCACGAACTCGTCTCGTTCTCCGGGTTATAACGGTCCCACCTGAACTTCACCCGCACCCGCCCGTGCCTGTCGCAGAAGATTTCCTCTCCCGCAGGGCCGGTCACCACCGCGCTCTGCGGGCCGTCCACCCTCGGCTTCGCCTGCGGCACCGGCCGCCATGTCCTGTCCGACGGTATCACGCTGAAATGGTTGACCAGCGTCGTCCCCTCGCCCCGGCTCCCGTGCAGCGCCTGCGGCTGCTCTCCCGACAGCGTGCTGCTCACCACCTGCCACTCCCGGTTCAGTACCCCTGACGGATGCTCCGTCAGCGTGAACTTCGTCCCCGGCCACAGCCGCGCCGAGTTGCTCACGCACGATGCCTGCTCCGCGCTGTTACGCCATCCTTCCGCCTGGTAACGCGCAAAGCTTCTCCCGTGCTGCTCGTCCTTGAACCGCCCCGGATAATCGAATATCTCATACTGCGTCCGCTGCCCGTTCAGGAACTCCCCCTCATGCCCGTAGTACCCCTGCCACCCCGGCACCTTAAACGTGTAGTCCTGCGTCTCCACCGATGACGGCCTTATCTGCGCACGGTAATGCACATCACTGACATACTCCGTCTCGCCACCCGTCGTCGTCCCCGGGTTAAACGTCACCTCGCCCGCGTCCGACAGCCCCGCCACGTCGTCACACAGCGTCAGCGTCTGCGTCGCGCTCTCCGTCACATACCGGTCAAAGAAGAATATCCCCTC
>NZ_PQGD01000084.1 GCF_002915575.1 Superficieibacter electus | reverse complement strand
ATTTCGCGGTAATGCGAAACATCCCTTTCCTTAGCCAGTGCAAACTGCGTCTGCATCATCAGATTACTGACTGGTGTGCGCAGCTCATGCGCGATGTCAGACGAGAAATCTGACAGTTTCCGGAATGCCCCCTCCAGGCGATCAAACATATTATTGAACTCCTGCATGGTCTCAGAGATTTCCGGCGGAGCCAGATCGGGATTTAGACGCTGATCCAGGCTGTGTACGGTCATGGAGGAAGCCAGACTGGTCATTTCCCGTAGCGGTTTCAGACCAATACGTGTGGTCAGCCAGCCCAGAAAAACAGAAATAAAGACCAGACCGATATTGAACCAGAACAGCCAGGTACTGAGTTTGTCCATAAACAGGGTGTGATACCCAGTATCCGTGGCAACCGTAATGATGACATGTTTGCTTTTACCCTGTTCCGGCGTCACGGCAACCCGCCGCGAGATACTGCGGTACACGGTGTTATTTTCTTCCGTCTGGATCATATAGTCGAGAATATCACCCGACTTATTAAGCAGGACCGCTGGAACAACAGAATTTTTGGCATAGAGTTCAACAATTTTTTCATTTTCCATGTTTTTTATAGAAATGAATAAGCCATTGTGCCCCACCATCGCATCGTTTATTTTTTCTGATAATGACTTAATATCCGTTTTGTTCCTGAACGTCTCTGTTTTAAGAAACTCTTCGGTGAGCTGAAGTTTACCTGTCAGAAAATCGCGGTCCTGATTATCGAAATAGCCATTAAGGGTGCTAATCAGGATAAAACTTGATAACCACCATACCGTAAGCATCACCGC
>NZ_PQGD01000083.1 GCF_002915575.1 Superficieibacter electus | reverse complement strand
GGCACTGTTGCAAATAGTCGGTGGTGATAAACTTATCATCCCCTTTTGCTGATGGAGCTGCACATGAACCCATTCAAAGGCCGGCATTTTCAGCGTGACATCATTCTGTGGGCCGTACGCTGGTACTGCAAATACGGCATCAGTTACCGTGAGCTGCAGGAGATGCTGGCTGAACGCGGAGTGAATGTCGATCACTCCACGATTTACCGCTGGGTTCAGCGTTATGCGCCTGAAATGGAAAAACGGCTGCGCTGGTACTGGCGTAACCCTTCCGATCTTTGCCCGTGGCACATGGATGAAACCTACGTGAAGGTCAATGGCCGCTGGGCGTATCTGTACCGGGCCGTCGACAGCCGGGGCCGCACTGTCGATTTTTATCTCTCCTCCCGTCGTAACAGCAAAGCTGCATACCGGTTTCTGGGTAAAATCCTCAACAACGTGAAGAAGTGGCAGATCCCGCGATTCATCAACACGGATAAAGCGCCCGCCTATGGTCGCGCGCTTGCTCTGCTCAAACGCGAAGGCCGGTGCCCGTCTGACGTTGAACACCGACAGATTAAGTACCGGAACAACGTGATTGAATGCGATCATGGCAAACTGAAACGGATAATCGGCGCCACGCTGGGATTTAAATCCATGAAGACGGCTTACGCCACCATCAAAGGTATTGAGGTGATGCGTGCACTACGCAAAGGCCAGGCCTCAGCATTTTATTATGGTGATCCCCTGGGCGAAATGCGCCTGGTAAGCAGAGTTTTTGAAATGTAAGGCCTTTGAATAAGACAAAAGGCTGCCTCATCGCTAACTTTGCAACAGTGCC
>NZ_PQGD01000082.1 GCF_002915575.1 Superficieibacter electus | reverse complement strand
CTATGAATCGCCACGGATAATCTAGACACTTCCGAGCCGTTGATAATAGTGGTTTTCATATTCTGTCGGTGACATCTGATCGCTAGAACCATGCCGACGCTTACTGTTATAAAACATTTCGATGTAATCAAAAATATCGCTGCGGGCTTCTTCCCGCGTTCCGTAGATCTTTTTCTTTATCCGTTCGCGTTTCAACAACTGGAAAAAGCTTTCTGCAACCGCATTATCGTGGCAGTTACCGCGACGGCTCATGCTGCCCTCCAGGCCGTGTGATTTCAGGAACGACTGCCACTCATGGCTCGTGTACTGACTGCCCTGATCCGAATGAACCAGCACCTGTTTTTGGGGATTACGCCGCCATACAGCCATCAGCAGTGCGTTCAGGACAATGTCCTTTGTCATCCGGAATTGCATGGACCAGCCGATAATTTTGCGTGAGAACAGATCAACAACCACGGCAAGATACAGCCAGCCTTCGTGTGTCCTGATATAGGTTATGTCGGTTACCCAACGCTCATCCGGAGCATCCGGATTGAACTGTCGCTGGAGCCTGTTGGGCGACACGATACTGACCTCGCCTTTACGTGCCCGCGGACTCCGGTATCCGACCTGAGCCTTTATCCCGACACGTTTCATCAGTCGCCAGACTCTGTTGACTCCGCACTGTTGCCCGCAGTCCCGCAGATCCAGATGGATCTTGCGATAACCATAGACGCATCCCGATTCCAGCCAGAACTGTTTAATCTGTCCTGTCAGTCTCAGGTCTGTCTGATGGCGCTGTGAATGCGGCTGCTGAAGCCAGGCGTAAAAGCCACTGGGATGAACATCCAGCACCCGACAGAGCAGGCGAACAGG
>NZ_PQGD01000081.1 GCF_002915575.1 Superficieibacter electus | reverse complement strand
TGTCGTTTTCAGAAGACGGCTGCACTGAACGTCAGAAGCCGACTGCACTATAGCAGCGGAGGGGTTGGATCCATCAGGCAACGACGGGCTGCTGCCGGCCATCAGCGGACGCAGGGAGGACTTTCCGCAACCGGCCGTTCGATGCGGCACCGATGGCCTTCGCGCAGGGGTAGTGAATCCGCCAGGATTGACTTGCGCTGCCCTACCTCTCACTAGTGAGGGGCGGCAGCGCATCAAGCGGTGAGCGCACTCCGGCACCGCCAACTTTCAGCACATGCGTGTAAATCATCGTCGTAGAGACGTCGGAATGGCCGAGCAGATCCTGCACGGTTCGAATGTCGTAACCGCTGCGGAGCAAGGCCGTCGCGAACGAGTGGCGGAGGGTGTGCGGTGTGGCGGGCTTCGTGATGCCTGCTTGTTCTACGGCACGTTTGAAGGCGCGCTGAAAGGTCTGGTCATACATGTGATGGCGACGCACGACACCGCTCCGTGGATCGGTCGAATGCGTGTGCTGCGCAAAAACCCAGAACCACGGCCAGGAATGCCCGGCGCGCGGATACTTCCGCTCAAGGGCGTCGGGAAGCGCAACGCCGCTGCGGCCCTCGGCCTGGTCCTTCAGCCACCATGCCCGTGCACGCGACAGCTGCTCGCGCAGGCTGGGTGCCAAGCTCTCGGGTAACATCAAGGCCCGATCCTTGGAGCCCTTGCCCTCCCGCACGATGATCGTGCCGTGATCGAAATCCAGATCCTTGACCCGCAGTTGCAAACCCTCACTGATCCGCATGCCCGTTCCATACAGAAGCTGGGCGAACAAACGATGCTCGCCTTCCAGAAAACCGAGGATGCGAACCACTTCATCCGGGGTCAGCACCACCGGCAAGCGCCGCGACGGCCGAGGTCTTCCGATCTCCTGAAGCCAGGGCAGATCC
>NZ_PQGD01000080.1 GCF_002915575.1 Superficieibacter electus | reverse complement strand
TCGCGAAATTTCGCAGTCGCGACGCCAGAGACCGAGGGTTAGATCATGCCTAGCATTCACCTTCCGGCCGCCCGCTAAATATCTCCTTTTGGGTTGTTAATAAAACATCCAATAAGTTGACTGTGCGTGAAAAAGAAAGTTTTGTGTGATGGCGTTGAAGATCGCACCGTTAAGCTCTTATGTGGGATGGTGCAGAGCTCGACGACTACCGATAAAACGCAACCGCCGCAAACAGACAAGAAAAAGCCCCAACTGATAACAGTTGGGGCTTCAGTATTGTGATTGGTGGAGCAATAGCACCCTGAACCCAAAACCTTCTCGCTCAACCGGTAGTGGCTGATAACAACTCGTGAGGGCTATTGCGGGTTAAGCATTTAGCGATGTCTAGGGCCAGACTGGACGTCTGAACGCAAGCCGCTGATACTGTACATAACCACAGTATCAGCGGAGGATACCCATGTCGCTGGCAAGGAACGCCACGGCGAGTCAATCGCCCACTCAAACAAACGGTTACGAACGCCACCAACCCGACCAGACGCTGCTCTACCAGCTGGTTGAGCAGCACTACCCAGCCTTCAAAGCCTCACTCGAAGCCCAAGGTCAACACCTGCCTCGCTACATCCAACAAGAATTCAACGACCTCCTCCAATGTGGCCGTCTGGAGTATGGTTTCATGCGGGTTCGCTGCGAGGATTGTCATCACGAGCGTCTGGTCGCCTTCAGCTGTAAACGACGCGGCTTTTGCCCTAGCTGCGGTGCCCGCCGGATGGCCGAGAGTGCGGCGCTGCTGATAGACGAAGTCTTCCCCAAGGAGCCCATTCGCCAGTGGGTGCTCAGCTTTCCTTTCCAGCTACGCTTTTTGCTGGCTCGCCATCCCCAGCTGATGGGCCAGGTCTTGAGTATCGTCTATCGTACACTCTCAACTCATCTGATCAAAAAAGCCGGTTACACCAAAGCCTCTGCACAAACTGGCTCAGTGA
>NZ_PQGD01000007.1 GCF_002915575.1 Superficieibacter electus | reverse complement strand
GATTGGTGGGTCGTGCAGGATTCGAACCTGCGACCAATTGATTAAAAGTCAACTGCTCTACCAACTGAGCTAACGACCCCCACACTGTACTGATTTTTGTTGCTTCAGGGCTGTTAAATATCCCTTGGCAACGGCGGCATATATTACTGATTTAAGAATTGAGCGCAACAAAAATTTTGAGGAAGATCACTTAACTGCTTACGATTCATGCGGCATGACCAGAAAAAAAGCGTTTTCTGGTCATGCGCTACTCATTGTAAACCAGAAAGACGTTTTTGTGCCTGTTTCGCACCGTCAGTCCCCGGGTACTTGTTAATCACCTGCTGATAAACGGCTTTGGCTTTTGCCGTGTCGCCTTTGTCTTGCATGATGATCCCGACCTTGTACATTGCATCGGCGGCCTTCGGAGATTTAGGATAATTTTTCACCACATTGGCAAAGTAATATGCCGCATCATCCTTTTTACCCTTGTTGTAATTCAACTGACCCAGCCAGTAGTTAGCGTTTGGCAGATAAGTTGAATCTGGGTATTTTTTGACGAAATTCTGGAATGCAACGATTGCATCGTCCTGGCGGGATTTATCCTGTACCAGCGCGATAGCCGCATTGTAATCGGTATTTGCATCACCGCTCTGTACCGGTGCGCCTGATGTGGCTGCGCCAGCATTGGGGGCTGGTGAAGCAGTCGCAGCGCCGTTTTGATCGCCCGTCGCAGGCTGGGCGGCTGCGCCACCGCTGCTAAGGCTCTCCATCTGCAACAGGATCTGCTTTTGTCGCTCAACGACCTGGTTAAGCTGGTACTGACTTTCCTGAATCTGACCGCGTAACGTATCGATATCGGACTGGTTATCAGTAAGCTGCTGCTGGAGCTGGGTTAAAAGCTGGCTGTGAGCATTTGAAATACGCTCAAGTTGGGTGACACGGTCTTCGACCGAGCCTGAGCCGACACTACTGATTGGTGCCTGAGCAAAAGCGGCCCAGGGGGCCGCTATTCCAACCAGTAACGACAGACTCAACAGATGATGTCTGAAGTTACTGCTCATGCCATTCTCTTAGTAAACCAGTACGGCACGACGGTTTTTGGCATAGGCCGATTCGTCATGACCCAGTACTGCAGGTTTTTCTTTACCGTAAGAAACGATGGAGATCTGATCAGCAGAAACGCCTTTACCCTGCAGGTACATCTTAACGGCGTTCGCACGACGCTCACCCAGGGAGATGTTGTACTCAGGCGTACCACGTTCGTCCGCATGACCTTCTACGGTGACTTTGTAAGACGGGTTGCTACGCAGGAAGTTAGCGTGCGCATCCAGCATTGCAGCGAAGTCAGAGCGGATATCGTACTTGTCGAGATCGAAGTAAACGATATTGTTCTGTTGCAGCTGCTGCATTTGCAGGCGAGCCTGTTCTTCAGAAGACGCGTTGCCGCTACCGTTAGCATCCATACCAGTGCCAGCACCGTTCAGCATGCCGCCTTCGCTACCGTCATTGCTGGCATTTTTGTTAGACGAACACGCTGCGATTGCCATAACAGGCAGGGCAATCATCAGCCCTTTCAGCACTTTGTTCAGTTGCATTTCTTTAATTCCTTTAGTAATCAATTAATTATTATCACAGATACGGCGACCAGGCAGGGAATTTAACCTGACCATCAGTTGCCGGAAGACGCGCTTTGAAACGCCCATCTGTAGAAACCAGATTCAGCACAGATCCCATCCCCTGAGAAGAGCTGTAGATTACCATCGTGCCGTTAGGTGCCAGACTTGGCGTTTCGTCCAGGAACGTTGACGACAGAACCTGTACGCCACCCGCTCCGAGATCTTGTTTAGCAATGTGTTGCTGCCCACCATCTGAGCTAACCATTACCATAAATTTACCGTCGCTGCTTACATCAGCATCCTGGTTTTGTGAACCCTGCCAGCTTATACGCTGCGCCGCACCACCGTTAACGTTCACTTTATAAACCTGCGGACGACCGGCCTGGTCAGAAGTGAATGCCAGGTTCTGGCTGTCCGGGAACCAGGTCGGTTCGGTGTTGTTGCTGCGACCATCGGTCACCTGACGGATCTGGCCTGAGCCGATATCCATTACGTACAGGTTCAGGCTACCGGTTTTCGACAGCGCGAACGCCAGTTTGCTGCCATCCGGTGAGAATGCCGGTGCGCCGTTGTGACGCGGGAACGAGGCCACCTGACGTTTCGCACCATTCGCCAGCGTCTGCACTACCAGCGCAGAACGACCGCTTTCGAAGGTCACATACGCCAGTTTGTCACCTTTAGGCGACCATGCCGGAGACATCAACGGCTGTGGTGAACGGTGAACCACAAACTGATTATAACCATCGTAGTCAGAGACGCGCAGTTCATACGGGAACTGGCCGCCATTGGTCTGCACGACATAGGCAATACGGGTACGGAAAGCACCTTTAATACTGGTCAGCTTTTCAAATACTTCATCGCTGGCAGTATGCGCGGCATAACGCAGCCACTGTTTATTCACTTTGTAGGTGTTCTGTGCCAGCACGGTACCTGCTGCCGCACCCGTGTCAACGAGCTGATAGCTTACGCTGAAGCTGCCGTCAGGATTAGATGAAACCTTACCGACAACCACGGCATCAATACCCAGCGCAGACCACGCTGCCGGTTGAACTTCTTGCGCCGAACCCGGTTGCTGAGGCAATTTTGTGCGATCTAACGGATTAAACTTACCGCTATTACGCAAATCTGCTGCCACGATGCCACCGATGTCTTCAGGCGCAGCACCAGGGCCTGCCCACTGGAAAGGCACAACGCCAATCGGGCGCGCTGAGTCCACCCCTTGGGTGATCTCAATACGCACTTCTGCATGCAGCACTGCTGCCCACAGTAAAAGAAAACCAAATGCTATTCGTAATGCCTGCTTCATCATATCTCCCTTATCCAGGCGGAAAGCCCACGATAATTTAGCAGAATGTTAACAAACTAAAATGGACAAAACTACTTTCACCCTGCGACTAAACCTGGTCTATTTTTTCCTGTTTGCATAGGAAGAAATGGCTTAAGGTTTAAAATCCATTGGCGCGTTTTTGAAAGTCTCATAAATCCCGTCACTCGGAGGTTTAGGGAATTTCGACATCCGATTGGTGGCTGCAAGCATAGCCTGACAAAATGCTGGATCTCCATCTTCTATCTTAGCATCAAGCAGCGTCCCATCTCTTGCCAGCCGAATACGCAAGGTACAAACTTTACCCTGATAACTACTCCAGTCATGCAGGTAATTCTTAATTGCCGCCTGAACTTGCGAACCGTAATCATTAATCTCGCCTTGAGTAGGGCCATTTGCTTTATTATTGCCCTGTCCTGGCGAGGAAGGATTACCCGCTTTCGGTGCATTCTTACCGGAACTTAGATCGCCAAAGAGATCATCTGCTTCAGCGGCGGCTTTTTTATCGGCCGCAGCTTTATTCGCAGCAGCCTTGTCAGCGGCTTTCTTATCCGCCGCAGCTTTATCCGCAGCAGCCTTGTCAGCGGCTTTCTTATCCGCCGCAGCTTTATCCGCAGCCGCTTTTTTATCTGCGGCAGCCTTGTCCGCCGCTTTCTTCTTAGCGGCCGCTTTCTCAGCCGCCGCTTTTTTAGCTGCATCAGCCTCGGCTTTCTTCTGGGCATCCGCCGCGGCTTTGGCAGCATCAGCCTGTTTCTTCGCCTCGGCAGCCGCTTCAGCATCGGCCTTTTTCTTTGCGTCAGCAGCGGCTTTTTTAGCCGCATCCGCGGCTGCTTTCGCCTGAGCATCGGCTTTCGCTTTGGCAGCAGCTTCGGCCTTCGCCGCGGCTTCCTCAGCCTGTTTTTGCTGCTCTTGTGCTTGCTGCGCTTTAGCTTCAGCCTGTTTCTGCTCTGCTGCCTGTTCGCGCGCTTTTTCTTCTGCGGCCAGACGCTCCTGCTCCAGCTTTTTCAGCTCTTCCTGTTTTGCGGCCTGCTGCTCACGCAACTCGTCCGCCTGCTGTTGCTCTTGTTTTTTCCGCTGCTCCGCAGCACGCTTAGCGCTCGCATCCTGAGCTTTGGTGCGGTTATATTGCTCAACAACCGCGCCGGAATCGACCATGACCGCGTCGATAGAGGAGCCACCTCCCCCACCCGCAGAAGCTTCAATATGCTCGTCGAACGATCCCCAAATCAGTACCGCAATCAAAATGATGTGCAGCACGACTGAAATGATGATCGCGCGTTTAAGCTTGTCGTTTTGTTCGGTTGCCTTTAACACTCTCGGTTCCCAAAAACAGTTTGCCCGCTACCTGACGTAAAAACGCCAGAGCCAAGCAGATGATCAAATAGGTTGCGTCATCAAACCAACCGATTTCACACCCGCACTGTGTAGCAGGTTCAGCGCTTTAATAATTTCATCATAGGGCACGTCTTTCGCGCCACCAATTAAGAAGACCGCTTTCGGATTCGCAGCCAGGCGACGCTGTGCTTCAGCAATAACCTGCTCCGATGGCAATTGCGGAAGCTCTTCCTGCCCCACTTTTATGCTGTACTGCCCAATACCAGAGACCTGAATAATGACCGGCGGCTCATCATTTGAACTGACCGCCTGCGTTTCAGTCGCTTCCGGCAGATCTACCTCCACGCTCTGGGTGATGATCGGCGCGGTGGCCATGAAGATCAGTACCAGCACCAGCAGCACGTCCAGCAACGGAACGATGTTGATCTCGGACTTGAGTTCGCGGCGCGCTCTTCCACGTGCTTTAGCCATGATTTACCCCTTGGTGCTCTCGCTGCTGGTAAAGGCCTGACGGTGCAGAATCGCGGTAAACTCTTCCATAAAGTTGTCGTAGTTAAGTTCCAGCTTATTAACCCGCTGGTTAAGACGGTTATAGGCCATGACCGCCGGAATCGCGGCAAAAAGACCGATTGCCGTCGCGATCAACGCTTCCGCGATACCTGGAGCAACCATTTGTAGCGTTGCCTGTTTCACTGCGCCGAGACCGATAAAGGCATGCATAATCCCCCATACGGTGCCGAACAGGCCGATATACGGGCTGATTGAACCGACAGTACCAAGGAAAGGAATATGCGTTTCCAGGGTTTCCAGCTCGCGATTCATAGAAATTCGCATCGCTCGCGACGCCCCTTCCACTACCGCTTCCGGCGCATGGTTATTGGCTCGGTGCAAACGGGCAAATTCTTTAAAACCGCTGTAAAAAATTTGCTCCGAACCGGCAAGGCTATCACGGCGTCCCTGGCTCTCCTGGTAAAGGCGAGACAGCTCAATGCCCGACCAGAACTTGTCTTCGAACGCTTCTGCTTCACGCGATGCAGCGCGAAGAATACGAGTTCGCTGAATGATGATGGCCCAGGATGCGATTGAAAAACCAATCAAAATCAGCATGATAAGTTTAACCAGAAGGCCAGCCTTCAGGAACAAATCAAGGATATTCATGTCAGTCACTGCTTAAACTCCGCGACAATAGACTTGGGAAGCGCACGAGGCTTCATTATGAGTGGATCAACACAGACGATAAGAACTTCAGCTGCGTTCAGGACCGTATTCTCTGCATTGACGATACGCTGCGTGAACACCAGCGAGGTACCACGCATCGATGTTATTTCTGTTTGCACCTCGAGCATGTCATCGAGTCGCGCCGGCGCAAAATACTCAATCGTCATTTTACGCACAACAAAGGCAACTCGCTCAGCCAGCAATACCTGCTGACTAAAGTGATGGTGGCGCAGCATCTCTGTGCGTGCTCTTTCATAAAAAGCCACGT
This sequence comes from Superficieibacter electus, assembly GCF_002915575.1. GTDB lineage: Bacteria > Pseudomonadota > Gammaproteobacteria > Enterobacterales > Enterobacteriaceae > Superficieibacter > Superficieibacter electus. Next base: position 270,358 of record NZ_PQGD01000007.1, on the reverse strand, counting down.
AGCTGGCGTGGTAAACCACACCACCGGCGTCGGTATCTTCATAGTAGACACGCACCGGCCATCGAAACAGCGTTGTATTCACTTTACATCCCAGTAACGCAAAAAGGTTAGAGCTTTCAAACTTCGCTACTATACGCGCGGGCAAGGTGGTTTGGAATGGGTTGACGTAAACGTAGAGTAAAAATTTATGGGCTTTTGCAAGCCCATAAACGTAAAGATGTGTACTTGCTCAATTAAAGAAAAAAATCAAGCCGGTAATCAGGAGCAAATCAGCAAGTAGCGGGCAAAAAATGCCCTGCCAGAGGGTCGTGCGGGGACGAAAGCCGACGCCGTGAATTACGCCTGCGCAGACCGCCCACATCAGTACCAGGCCATGCCATATTTCCAGTTCGCTGGTTTTCGCCGCAAAGCGCGTCGGGTCCCAGAAAATACAGCCAGCCAGTACTAAAGCCATGATTAAAGAAAGCGCCCGTAACGGGCGCTTATCCATTACCGCGTACAGCGTAGCGATAATCTTGACCATCAGTGTCTTTCTTCACCCGTTTTAGACGCTTCAACGTGCTCCAGCGCCAGGGCGGTGATCACGCCGAATGCACAGGCAAGAAGCGTTCCCAGAATCCATGCGAAATACCACATAATGTGCTCCTTACTTAGTACATTGAGTGAGTGTTGCTTTCGATATGTTCTTTGGTAATGCGTCCAAACATCTTCCAGTAGCACCAGCCGGTGTAGAGAAGAATGATTGGGACAAATACCAGCGCCACAAAGGTCATCAGATTCAGCGTCATCTGGCTGGAAGTCGCATCCCACATTGTCAGACTGGCGTTCATCATCGTGCTGGACGGCATCACGAACGGGAACATCGCAATACCGGCGGTCAGAATGATACAGGCCAGAGTTAAAGAGGAAACTACAAACGCCAGCGCACCTCTTTCCAGACGTGACAGCAGGATAGTCAGCAACGGCAACACCACACCCAGCGCAGGAATAGCCCACAGCACTGGCATGTTATTGAAGTTAACCAGCCAGGCACCTGCCTGACGAGTGACTTCTTTGGTCAACGGGTTAGAGGCTGCATGATGATCGATGGCAGACGTCACCACATAGCCATCAATCCCATACATCACCCAAACACCGGCCAGGGCAAAACCAATCAGGGTCACCAGCGCAGCAATTTGCGAGGTGGTGCGCGAACGCAGATGCAGTTCACCCACGGTACGCATTTGCAGGTACGTCGCGCCCTGAGTGATGATCATCGCCACGCTGACTACACCTGCCAGCAGACCAAACGGGTTCAGTAACTGGAAGAAGTTACCGGTGTAGTACAGGCGCATATATTCATCGACGTTAAACGGCACGCCCTGCAACAGGTTACCGAACGCCACGCCAATCACCAGCGGCGGCACAAAGCTACCGATGAAAATGCCCCAGTCCCACATATTGCGCCAGCGTGACACTTCGATCTTAGAACGGTAGTCAAACCCTACCGGACGGAAGAACAATGAAGCCAGCACCAGAATCATCGCGACATAGAAGCCAGAGAATGCCGCAGCGTAAACCATTGGCCATGCCGCAAACAGCGCACCACCAGCGGTAATCAGCCATACCTGGTTACCGTCCCAGTGCGGCGCAATAGAGTTAATCATGATTCGACGCTCGGTGTCGTTACGACCGAGGAAACGGGTGAGCATGCCCACCCCCATGTCGAAGCCGTCGGTCACTGCAAAACCAATCAGCAGAACGCCAATCAACAGCCACCAGATAAAACGCAATACTTCATAATCGATCATTTGACGACTCCTGTCTTAGCGTGCCGGCTGCGAAGCGACGGAGGACTGTTCGTAGTGATAACGACCGGTCTTCAGGCTGCTTGGCCCAAGGCGTGCAAATTTGAACATCAGGAACAACTCTGCCACCAGGAACAGTGTGTACAGGCCGCAAATTAACAGCATAGAGAAAATCAGATCGCCCGGGGTTAACGACGAGTTTGCGACAGCGGTCGGCAGAACTTCACCGATTGCCCACGGTTGACGACCATATTCAGCAACAAACCAGCCGGCTTCGATAGCGATCCACGGCAGCGGGATAGCATAGAATGCGGTACGCAGCAGCCAGCGTTTTTGCCCGATACGGTTGCGGATCACGCTCCAGAAGGAGGCGGCGATAATCAACAACATCAGCACACCACAGCCGACCATGATGCGGAAGGCGAAGTACAGCGGTGCCACGCGCGGAATAGAATCCTTCGTCGCCTGCTGGATTTGCGCTTCAGTGGCGTCAGTCACATTTTGCGTGTAGCGCTTCAGTAACAGACCATAGCCCAGGTCTTTTTTCACGCTGTTAAACTGCTCGCGCACGCCCTGATCGGTAGAACCGGCGCGCAGTTCTTCAAGCAGGTGATAAGCACGCATACCGTTACGGATACGCTCTTCATGCTGCACCATCAGGTCTTTGAGACCAATGACCGGCGTGTCCACTGAGCGGGTGGCAATAATGCCCAGTGCGTAAGGAATCTGGATAGCGAAATGGTTTTCCTGGCTGTCTTGATCCGGAATGCCAAACAGCGTAAAGGATGCTGGAGCTGGCTGTGTTTCCCATTCAGCTTCGATAGCAGCAAGCTTGGTCTTCTGCACGTCGCCCATTTCGTAGCCGGATTCATCACCCAGTACGATGACAGAAAGCACTGCCGCCATACCAAAGCTCGCCGCGATAGCAAAAGAACGTTTAGCGAACGCGAAATCGCGGCCGCGCAGCATGTAGTAAGCGCTGATACCCAAAATGAACATTGCGCCGCACACGTAGCCGGAGGCAACGGTGTGGACAAATTTCACCTGAGCGACCGGGTTAAGCACCAGCTCGGAGAAGCTGACCATTTCCATGCGCATGGTTTCGAAGTTGAAATCCGAGGCAATTGGGTTTTGCATCCAGCCGTTAGCGACAAGTATCCACAGTGCAGAGAGGTTAGAGCCGAGGGCCACCAGCCAGGTGACGGCCATGTGCTGCACTTTGCTCAGGCGATCCCAGCCGAAGAAAAACAGACCTACAAAGGTGGACTCAAGGAAAAAGGCCATCAGCCCTTCAATGGCCAGCGGCGCACCAAAGATGTCACCAACGTAATGCGAATAGTAAGACCAGTTTGTCCCGAACTGGAACTCCATGGTCAGACCGGTAGCCACACCCAGCGCAAAGTTAATACCAAACAACTTGCCCCAGAATTTGGTCATATCTTTATAAATCTGTTTGCCGGAGAGGACGTAAACCGTTTCCATGATGGCCAGCAGAAACGCCATACCCAGCGTCAGCGGCACAAACAGAAAGTGGTACATCGCAGTCAAGGCAAACTGTAAGCGCGACAGTTCGACTATATCTAACATCATGACTCCTTGCTCATCGCATGAAGACTCCGAGAGTGAACCCCGTTAGAAAGGGTCACACGCATGCCCCAATACAAATTATCTGTGTTTTTCGACCGGAAGAGACCGATTTTTCAAAGCGTTCTGCCTGGCCGGAAGAAAAGTTACAAATACGTTAATAAAAATATCAAATTGATCCCGCAAATATACTACGCTGTAAAACCCTTACAATAAACAGGTTTTTAGCGAGTAATTTTACGATTTTCGACATCGATCAATATCTGCCCATTTTACGGTTATCCAGCTAGTTTGATCTGCAACAATTTAGCTCTTTTCTGTGCTTTTATCAAAGTATTACTTTTTGATATAAATCAATTTTAGTCTTTTTTGTTAACTATGTAGGTGAATAAAGCACATAGTAAATTTTATGTTAATAGCATGATCTTTAAATGACATCATCCGTTATCAATTATTAGATACCTGGATAAAAAGGCAAAATAAATTTAATAAGCGAGGAATTAACAGGAGATGACGACGAACAATAATGAAAGGTAGATCACATTATTTTTTTGCACACCAGCAGACAAAGCCAACCATTACATTTTATTTACCACAAAGAATATAAAAATTAACACCACCAGTTGATTATCACCCTGAACAGTGAAATCCCACAGGGGGATTTCACTGTCCGCACGCGACGCTAGCCGAGCGCAATGCTCCACGTTCTTGACTGCCCCGGCTTCAGTATCACGGGCGTGTCTGTCACGACTTCACCCTGCTCCAGCCAGTGCTCATCCATTGTTGTTTCATGGCAGCATTTCGTCTGCCGGTTAAACATCAACATCGTTTCCGCGTTGTCACTGTCTGAAGGATTAAAAAGGCGGATAATGAGTTCATCACGATCTTCTGCTTTCTTCAGTACGCTGAGTTGGCATCCGGTTGCGGGCATGCTGAAAAGCGAGTAGTGCTCCGGGGTCAGAATGTTACTACGGTTCAGCTTCATCGCATCCCACGGCATTTTATGGTAGCACTGTACCGGCGTAAGCCAGCGTCTGGCCTGCTGCGCAACGCCTGCATTGAGCGGTGCTCCGCAGAAAGGCCACAGGCTGAAACGGCAGTGGAGTTCACCACGCAATTGCGAATCCGGTACCGGCATTTTGATCCCGGAAGGCCGCCCCGGGCGTAACAGTAAATTTTCTTTACCCAGCAGTCCGACGCCGCGCACAAGCGTGAGTGCAAAAGCGCTCTGCGTTTCGCCGATAACTTCTATTTCGCGCAGCCCTTCCGTGAAGAGCGCGAGCCCCTGCCCCGACTGTTGAAGTACCGCGTAGTTAAGCAAATTCCATACGGGCACTGGTGCCTCTTTCCAGCCGTCCTGTTGCCAACTGTCCATCGCACTGTCGTGTACCGGACGCGAGATAGAGCCAAACTGGGTGTCAGTGAGCACGCAGTCAGCTTTGTAAGGCACAGGAATGCGCACCCGCACCCGATGATCGTCCGCCTGATTATTCAACTGGACATCAAAATCAACGCGCCGGCTTTGATGACTCAGGGTAACGGTGGTTTGTGCCGATAGCGTTCCTGAGCATTGACGGGCCGCGCGTTCCACGAGGTTAAGCGGTATGGCGAGCTCGCTTTTGATCACTGCCTTGCTCTGCCACGCCTCGTTAATTACTTCAACCTGATGGGTTGCTCCGACAGAGGTCAGCAGCCACTCTTCGCGCAGCGGAGAATAGTCATACTCATCGCCATCATCCGAACCGTCCTCAAACTCCAGCACACGCTCGTACACCAGGCCGCTCTCTTTATCGGTCATATTGAGCGTTCCGTCTTCGTTAAGCGTAATGCGCCAGTACTCGTTCTCCAGCAATGCACCACTGTGTGTCATCACCGGCAGTGGTGTAGCCTCCTCGCCCGCAATAATATGCAGCCTCTGGAACCCCATCGCTGGCAGGGCCTGCCTGAACTGGATATCGTATTCAATGAAAGGATCGTAGTTACCATAATGCACAATTTGCCGGTCAACCAATCCCGGATCGAGTTCACGCCGATCGCGGATAAAGTAGACGACCTCATTGCCGTCACTATCCAGCAAACGGAACTGGCTGGCACGCAGACGAACCGAAGTATTGATGACTTCATCACGTGGCCAGGGCATCAGGTTAAAAAGCGTCAGTTTGTCATTATCCTGCGCAGGCATGTTGTCGACAATTTTGCGCATATAAAAAGTTATCAGGTTATCGGCCATGTCTTCCGCCAGCCAGAAACGCGACATAATTTCACGATGAACGTTGTCACTACAACAGCAACCGATACTGTCATGGGCGTGATTCTTAAGGATCTCCTTCCACATTTTTTCCAGCAGGCCGTGCTGGTATTCAAACCCCAGCGTCCAGGCAAGTGTCGCCAGCGGTTCGAGAATATTGACGATTTTGTTTTCGATACGCGCATGGGCAATTTTGATATCCATGCGCGTAGAGCCGATGGTGCGATGAACTCGCATATATTTACCGTCAATAAACTCCCCTTTTAGCGTCGCCAGTTGGCTACGCTGTTGTTCAATATGCGCAAAAACCTCTTCGAAGCGACTCATCACAAACTCACGCTCGGGATAAATTTCCCGCAGCGTTGCCATCACGGCGAAAATATTTTGCTGGAGGGGCATTTGATCGTGGCCGTTCGGTAAGAGAATTTCTTTGGTTAATGATGCGTTTTCCAGTACCTCAAAGTAACTGTCGAGACGTTTACGTAGCCCGTCTTCATCCTCCGGTAAATATTTACCAATGGCATAGCCCAGCGGCAGCACCTGCGCCACCACTTCACTCCCCTCACCGCTTTGCCACAGAAACTCCGTTTTATCCGTGCCATGACGTTCGGAACAGCCGCGCCAGAACATCGCTCGCCTGATGCCAAAACCGTTATAGATATGCGGCAACTGGCCGGACATGCCGAAGGAATCAGGCAAATAGCCAATTTTCATGGGTTCGCCAAATGCCAGGCAATCGCGCATTCCATAAAGCAGATTGCGCAGGACAGACTCCCCGGCAACGATGGACGTGTCAGTTTGGGTATACCAGGGGCCGATAATTAACTTGCCCGCCTGCACCAGCGCTTTTACGCGCGGTTTATTTTCCGGCTTAACGGCAAAGTAGTCTTCAAGGATCGCCGTTTGTCCATCCAGAACGTAATATTTATACTCCGCATCCTGTTCAAGACGGGTGAGGATTTCTTCCATATTATTAACAAGTAAAATACGCGACGCTTCGGTGGTGAAATACCACTCCCTGTCCCAGTGCATATGCGGCGTAATGTGAACGCGAGATACAGCTTTCATGTTCGTTTCCTGATTAAGTCAAAATTATGGCATTACGCGGTCAGGCGTATACTTACCTGCCCGCACCGCCTGACGTCGCCAGAGCAGCAAAATGCAGGTGGAAATGGCGGTTCCAATTAGCGCCGCGCCTAACCACCCCGCTGCGGCCATGACACCGCCCGTACCCGCATCGTGCAGCAGGAACAGTGAAAAAATCCCTGCGCCCGGCGTGGAAAGGCCGATGTGCATCGCGCCGACAATCGCGCCCGTGACCAGCGAGCCGAGCACGAAGGAACCAATTACGCGCAGCGGATCTTCAATTGCCATCGGGATTGCGCCTTCCGTAATCCCGGCCAATCCCAGCAGCCAGGTTGATTTTCCGGTTTCGATTTCAAACGTTTTGAAGAGATGGGGAGCCAGCACGGTTGAGGCAGTGACGGTAAATGCTGAGACCATTTTGACCGACGCGAAGATGGCATACGGGCCAAAAACACCGTTGGCCATTGCGCCAAGACAAAACGCGTAAGCCGCTTTATTTACCGGGCCACCGAGGTCGAATGAGCACATAAACCCGAGGATCGCCCCAAGCAGCAAGGCATTAGTGCCAGAAAGCCCTTTCAACCACGCCGTAAGTCCATTGTTAATCCACGCCACCGGTTCACCGATCACAAACAGCATCAGGCTGCCTGCCACCAGGGTTCCCAGCACCGGGTACAGATAAAACGTCAGAAAGCCGTTAAATTTGCTGCTCAGGCGAATATGTTCTTTCACCCAACGCATCAGATAACCGGCAATCAGGCCGCCGACCACCGCGCCAAGGAAACCTGAGCCGATCATATTGGCCGCCAGACCAGCAGCAAAGCCGGGAGCCAGCGCGGGTTTATCGGCCAGAGAGTATGCGGTATAGGCCGCCAGCACTGGCACCATCAGCGTGCCGAGAATGCCGCCCCCGAGCTTGCGATACAGCCACAGCCACGAGTTTTCCTGATCGAAGAGATGCTGCAAGCCCAACATTTGTGCCAGCAGGACGGAAACGGCAAGAACAGTACCGCCCGCGACAATCAGCGGCACAGCGAAAGAAATACCGCTCAGCAGCGCCTGCTTTAGCTCGGTTTTAACGCTTTTTTTATTCTCCGTCTGCGCCAGAGCGACGCGAGGCTGCTCAGCGGGCTGTAGCGCCAGCGCCTGTTCAATCAGCGCCGTGGCGTGGCGAATCGGCTCTGCCACGGGGACATGCAGCGCCGGAATGCCCGTGAAGCGCTCAGCGTCTTTAATCGCGACCTCAGCGGCGAAAATACAGGCCTGCGCCGCATGAAGTTGCTCAGCACTCAGCCGATCTTCAATCCCGTTAGCGCCCTGCTTTTCGACAAATATCTGTACGCCAAGCTGCTTGCCTGCCTTTTCCAGATATTCTGCGGCCATATACGTGTGGGCGATCCCGGCGGGACAGGCGGTGACGCAAACGATGACCGGCGCGTTCATCGCGATCGCCTTCTTGTCACTTGCCGGTGAAGAGGACAGGGCCTGCAAAAGCTGTTCCGGGGTAGTCGCAGCGTTAACCGCATCGCGGACGGCATCATCTGCCAGACGGCTGGTTAACGCCGTTAAAAGCTGCATATGCGTGCTACCCGATTCACCAGGCGGGATCGCTAACAGGACAATAAGGTTAACCTCTTCCGGCCCGTCAACCCCTTCCCAGCTTAGCGGCTCGCGCAGCGTCGCCACGGCAAATCCAGCTTCCTTAACCGCCTCACTCTTGCCGTGCGGCACCGCCAGACCTTCGCCGAGCGCGGTCGGTCCCCCGGCCTCACGGGCAAAAACGTCGCCGAGAAATTGCCCGAGATCGCTAATTTTACCCTGCTCCGCCAGCCGCCGTGCCAGGGCGTGTATGGCGTCATCCCGACTGGCGAATGTGGTTTGCAGATAGAGTGCTTCCGGATGCGTCAATGTTGTCAGGTTCATCATGATCCCCACTCAGTAATGAAAAATGATCTTCAGCATGCCTGAGTGAATAATACATTTATGTGATCATTTTCGCTTTATGCGAAATTTGTATTTAATTTGTATTATTTACATTGTTGTCACAGTGCGGATAATCGGCTGAAAGGTATTATGCTGGCGCAAGCCGGGAGTCATATGTCGAGTAAACCTATGTACCGGCAAATTGCCGATGCGTTGCGCGATCGGATTGCGCGCGGCGAGTTAAAACCAGGGGATGCCCTGCCGACAGAATCCCTGTTACAGGCAGAATTTAACGTCAGTCGCGTGACTGTACGTCAGGCCCTTAAACAACTGACCGCTGAATCAATCATTGAGAGCATTCAGGGCAGTGGCTCTTATGTCAAAGAAGAACGGGTCAATTACGACATCTATCAACTGACCAGTTTTTACGAAAAACTGGCCGATCGTAACGTAGCAACGCACAGCGATGTTAAGGTGTTTGAAGTCATTGACGCAGAGCCATGGCTGGCAGAAAAGCTCCAGCTTGGGGCGGACGATAAAGTCTGGCACGTTAAGCGGGTGCGCTTTATCAATCAGAAACCAGTAAATCTGGAAGAAACCTGGATGCCACTGATGATGTTTGCGGATCTGACGTGGGAAGTCATGGAAAATTCGAAGTACCATTATATTGAGCAAATAAAAAAAATGGTTATCGATCGTAGTGAGCAGGAACTGGTCCCAACCATGCCCTCGGCAGAAGCTATCGCCGCGCTGGCAATTGATGCGCAAAAACCCATCCTGGAGAAAATTTCGCGCGGTTTTCTTAAAGACGGCAGAGTATTTGAATATAGCCGCAACGTTTTTAGAAGCGACGATTATAAGTTCACGTTGGTGGCACAGCGAGGGACGCCTGCAGGAAGAAACGCTAGCCGCGATTAAGAACGCAAAGGCCGGGCAATTTGACAACCTGAAATCATTAGCAAGCAATTAATTGCTTGCGTCACAAACTTGGCCCATGCCACAGTTTTTTTCGCCAATGCTGGCAGAATACGACGGCTTAAGGATACGTATTTGTACATTCAGGGATATATCATGCCAGCCAGCATTCGTCGTACATTGTTACTATGCTCACTGTTAATGGGTAGCCAGGCTGCCTTCGCTACAGAAGATGCCGTTGATAAAGCGAATGATCCCCTCCATCTCGCCACGTCACTCTCTTTGCAGAATTACTATACGCCAGAAATCTACGGCACCGATCAACATACCAATGACACACTTTTTCGCGCCACCGTTCCTTTTGCCAGCAACGATGTGATCCCTGTCCCGCAAATTATGCGCCTGACGGTACCGGTAGCCACCCGCCCGCAGCAAAGCGGCGGCTATGACACCGGTATCGGCGATATCAATTTATTCGATATATTTTTACTTAAGCAGCAAGGGATCAAACTGGGTATCGGGCCGTTGCTTACCGCTGATAGCGCGGCACAGGATGAAATGGGAACCGGCCAATGGCAGGCCAGTCTGGCGGCCGTTGCCGTTAATAGTACGCCGCGCTGGCTGTCAGGTACCCTGGTGCAGTGGCAAAAAAGCTTCACCGGTGATGAAGAGCGTAGCCATGTTGAAACTGCGACGTTTCAGCCTTTTCTGGTCTATAAAATGTCCGGCGGCTGGTTTCTCCGCTCTTCCGGTGTCTGGACCTATAACGTCAAAAACGACGACTACTACATTCCGGCCGGACTCGGGGTCGGGCGGGCGATGGTGGTGGGCAAACATATTATTAACGGTTTTATTGAGCCGCAGTGGACGGTAGCGCATCACGGTGACTATCAACCCGAATTTACGCTCTATGCTGGCGTCAGCATTATGCTGAAATAAAAAAGGCCGCTTTTCAGCGGCCAACCATGTCGAAAACACGCTCCCTCTGGCGGGGAGCAGAGATTTACTTAATGATGGATTTCAGTGCTTCGCCGATATCCGCCAGGCTGCGCACGGTTTTGACGCCTGCCGCTTCCAGTGCAGCAAATTTTTCATCCGCCGTCCCTTTGCCGCCCGCGATGATCGCCCCCGCGTGGCCCATACGTTTGCCTTTCGGTGCGGTCACACCAGCGATGTAGCCGACCACCGGCTTGGTCACGTGATCCTTGATGTAAGCCGCCGCTTCTTCTTCCGCGCTGCCGCCGATCTCGCCGATCATCACAATCGCTTCGGTCTGCGGATCTTCCTGGAACAGCTTCAGGATGTCGATGAAGTTTGAGCCTGGGATCGGGTCGCCGCCGATGCCCACGCAGGTGGACTGGCCGAAACCGTAGTCGGTAGTCTGCTTAACCGCTTCATAAGTCAACGTACCAGAGCGGGAAACAATACCGATTTTGCCTGGCTTGTGAATGTGACCCGGCATAATACCGATTTTACATTCGCCTGGGGTGATCACGCCCGGACAGTTCGGCCCGATCATGCGCACGCCCGCTTCGTCCAGTTTCACTTTCACGGTCAGCATATCCAGCGTCGGGATGCCTTCGGTGATGGTAATGATCAGTTTGATGCCCGCATCAATGGCTTCAAGGATAGAGTCTTTGCAGAACGGTGCCGGAACGTAGATCACCGAGGCGGTTGCGCCAGTGGCTTCTACCGCTTCACGCACGGTGTTAAAGACCGGCAGGCCGAGGTGTTCGGTGCCGCCTTTGCCCGGCGTTACGCCGCCGACCATCTGCGTACCGTAGGCAATCGCCTGTTCGGAGTGGAATGTCCCCTGGCTTCCGGTGAAACCCTGGCAGATCACTTTGGTGTTTTTATCGATTAAAACTGACATTATTTCCCCTCCACTGCGCCAACGACCTGCTGGGCTGCATCCGTCAGACTTTTCGCTGCAATAATATTCAGGCCGCTGTCCGCCAGGCGCTTCGCACCCAGTTCAGCATTGTTCCCTTCCAGACGCACTACCACCGGCACGTTAACGCCTACTTCTTCTACTGCGCCGATAATGCCATCGGCAATCAGGTCGCAGCGGACGATGCCGCCGAAGATGTTAACCAGTACCGCTTTCACATTGTCATCGGAAAGGATGATTTTAAACGCTTCGGTGACGCGCTCTTTGGTCGCGCCGCCGCCGACGTCAAGGAAGTTTGCCGGTTCGCCGCCGTGCAGTTTAACGATGTCCATGGTACCCATCGCCAGACCTGCGCCGTTGACCATACAACCGATGTTGCCATCCAGCGCCACGTAGTTCAGTTCCCACTGCGCCGCCTGAGACTCGCGGGCATCTTCCTGCGAGTGGTCGCGCATTTCGCGCAGATCCGGCTGACGGAACAGCGCGTTGCCATCCGCGCCCAGTTTGCCGTCAAGACAAATCAGGTCGCCCTGTTTAGTGATCACCAGCGGGTTGATTTCAATAAGCGCCAGATCGCGCTCCAGGAAAATGGTCGCCAGCCCCATAAAGATTTTAGTGAACTGCTGAACCTGCTTACCTTCCAGGCCCAGTTTAAACGCCAGTTCGCGGCCCTGATACGGCATCGGTCCTGCCAGCGGATCAAGGGCAACTTTGTGGATCAGGTGCGGAGTTTCTTCCGCCACTTTTTCAATTTCCACGCCGCCTTCGGTGGAGGCCATAAAGACCACGCGACGGGAGCTACGGTCAACGACCGCGCCAAGATACAGTTCTTTGTCGATGTCCGTCGCCGCTTCCACCAGGATCTGGTTAACCGGCTGGCCGTTAGCGTCTGTCTGGTACGTCACCAGACGTTTGCCCAGCCAGTGTTCGGCAAAGGCGCGGATCTCTTCTTTGCTTTTCACTACTTTCACGCCGCCCGCTTTACCGCGGCCGCCAGCGTGAACCTGACATTTGACCACCCACGGGCCAGCGCCAATCTTGGAAGCAGCTTCTTCCGCCTCGCGCGGGGTATTGCAGGCATAACCTACTGGCGCAGGCAAACCATAGCGGGCAAACAGTTGTTTTGCCTGGTATTCATGTAAGTTCATGTCTTCTGTCCATCCTTCAGATAATCGTTATCATTGTGCCAGAAAGCCGGATGATGCTATGCACATCCGGCCACAGACAGGTGATATTCTTAATAACTATACGTCCAGCAGCAGACGGGTCGGGTCTTCCAGCAACTCTTTAATGGCCACCAGGAAGCCCACCGATTCACGCCCATCAATCAGACGGTGATCGTAGGAGAGTGCCAGATACATCATCGGCAGGATCTCAACCTTACCGGCAACGGCCATCGGACGATCTTTAATGGCGTGCATGCCCAGGATCGCACTCTGCGGCGGGTTGATGATTGGCGTAGACATCAGGGAACCGAAGACGCCGCCATTAGTAATGGTGAAGTTACCGCCAGTCAGATCTTCCACCGTCAGTTTGCCATCACGCCCTTTCACTGCCAGCTCTTTAATGCGTTTTTCAATGTCTGCCATGCCCAGCGCATCCACGTCGCGCAGTACCGGGGTCACCAGACCGCGCGGTGTAGAGACCGCCATGCTGACGTCAAAATAGTTGTGGTACACCACATCATCGCCGTCAATAGAGGCGTTAACTTCCGGGTAACGTTTCAGCGCTTCCACCACCGCTTTCACGTAGAACGACATAAAGCCCAGACGGATGCCGTGACGTTTTTCAAACGCGTCACCGTACTGCTTACGCAGATCCATAATCGGCTTCATGTTGACTTCGTTGAAGGTGGTCAGCATGGCGGTAGAGTTTTTCGCTTCCAGCAGACGCTCGGCGACACGTTTACGCAGGCGCGTCATCGGGACGCGTTTTTCCGAGCGATTGCCCAGTTGCGGTGCAGCCTGCGGGGCGGTTTCTGGCGCTTTCTCTTCGGCTTTCGCCGGTGCTTTGCTCAGATGTTTATCCACGTCTTCACGGGTGATGCGCCCGCCAACGCCGGTGCCTTTGATGGCGCTGGCGTCGAGGTTGTGCTCAGCCAGCAGGCGACGGATCGCCGGGCTGAGCGCATCGTTGTTTTGTTCTTCCAGCGACGCCTGCTGACGCTGCGCCGGAGTCGATTCTTTCGCTTCCGATTTCTCGCTGGTTTCTTTACCAGAACTGTTGCCTTCACGCAGGCGGCCGAGGATCTGACGTGAGGTGACGGTGGCCCCTTCGTCTTCCAGTAATGCATCCAGGATGCCGTCCGCCGACGCCGGTACTTCCAGTACCACTTTGTCAGTTTCGATTTCTACCAGAACTTCATCACGTTTTACCGCATCGCCGGGTTTTTTATGCCATGTGGCGACGGTGGCATCCGCAACGGATTCAGGCAGGTCGGGAACAAGAATATCTACGCTACTCATTATTTATCCTTTAATTAATCGACGTTCAGCGCGTCATTGACCAGATCTTGCTGCTGTTTCTGGTGAACGGACATATATCCTACCGCCGGTGAGGCAGAGGCCGGGCGACCTGCATAGCGCAGGGCTGCCCCAAAGGGAACCACTTCACGGAAATGATGCTGGCTGCAGTACCATGCGCCCTGGTTGAGCGGCTCTTCCTGGCACCAGACAAAATCATGTACATGTGCATAGGGCTTCAGCGCTTCCTGCACCGCCTGATGCGGGAACGGGTAGAGCTGTTCGATGCGCACAATGGCGACATCTTTTTGATCGTTTTTACGGCGCTGCTCCAGTAAATCGTAGTACACCTTACCGGAACACATGACCACGCGCTTCACGGCCTGCGGATCGAGTTCATCCACTTCGCCGATGGCGGGCATAAAGGTGCCGTTTGCCAGCTCGTCAAGAGTCGACACCGCCAGCGGATGACGCAGCAGCGATTTCGGCGACATCACCACCAGTGGGCGACGCATCCCGCGCAGCGCCTGACGACGCAACATATGGTAAACCTGCGCCGGGGTAGACGGGACGCAAACCTGCATATTCTGCTCAGCGCACAGTTGCAGATAACGCTCCAGACGCGCGGAGGAGTGCTCCGGCCCCTGCCCTTCATAGCCGTGCGGCAGCAGCATCACCAGGCCACACATCCGGCCCCATTTCTGCTCGCCAGAGGAGATGAACTGGTCAATCACCACCTGCGCGCCGTTGGCGAAGTCACCAAACTGTGCTTCCCAGATAGTCAGCGTGCGCGGCTCCGCAGTGGCATAGCCGTATTCAAAGGCCAGCACCGCTTCTTCAGAGAGCACGGAGTCCCAGACTTTAAACTGTCCCTGGGCATTATGAATGTGTTGCAGCGGCGTGTAGTTTGAGCCGTTGGCCTGATTATGCACCACGGCATGACGATGGAAGAACGTACCGCGACCGGAGTCTTCACCGGAAATACGGACCGCAATCCCTTCATCAACCAGCGTGGCATAGGCCAGGTTTTCTGCCCCGCCCCAGTCGAACAGTTTTTCACCGGCGGCCATCGCCTGACGGTCGGCATAAATCTTCGCCACGCGCGACTGCATTTCGATGGCATCCGGCACGGTGCTGATGCGCTTCGCCAGTTCCTGCACGCGCTTCATCTCCACTTTGTTCGGATAGCTTTCGTCCCATTCGTGGTTAAGATACGGCGACCAGGTGAAGGAGTGCATATTCATCGGGCGGAATTCTTTTACCACGCACTCGCCAGCATCCAGCGCGTCGCGGTACAGATTCACCAGCTCGGTGGCGTCTTCGAGCGTGGCAACCCGATCCTGCTCCAGACGGTCGGCGTAAATTTTACGCGGCGTCGGGTGCTTTTTGATTTTCTGATACATCAGCGGCTGGGTCGCGCTTGGCTCATCGGCTTCGTTATGGCCGTGACGGCGGTAGCACACCAGGTCGATAAAAACATCGCGTTTAAAGGTGTTACGGAATTCCAGCGCGATACGGGTGACGAACGCCACCGCTTCCGGGTCGTCAGCGTTAACGTGGAAAATCGGTGCCTGCACCATTTTACCGATGTCGGTACAGTACGGTGTGGAACGCGCATCCAGCGGGTTTGAGGTGGTAAAGCCAACCTGGTTATTGATGACGATGCGCACGGTGCCGCCCACTTCGTAGCCCCGCGCTTTCGACATGTTCAGGGTTTCCTGTACCACGCCCTGCCCGGTGACCGCCGCATCGCCGTGAATGGTGATAGGCAGCACTTTGTTGCTGCTCGGCTCATCAAGACGGTCCAGACGCGCGCGTACCGAGCCCATTACTACCGGGCTGACGATTTCGAGGTGTGACGGGTTAAACGCCAGCGCCAGGTGTACCAGGCCGCCTTCGGTTTCAATATCCGACGAGAAGCCCTGATGGTATTTCACATCGCCGGTGCCCAGATGCTCTTTATGTTTACCGGCAAACTCGTCAAACAGATCCTGCGACTGTTTGCCCAGCACATTAATCAGCACATTGAGACGACCACGGTGCGCCATGCCCAGCACCACTTCACGAGTGCCGCTTTTACCGGCGTGGCGGATCATCTCTTTGAGCATCGGGATTAGCGCGTCGCCGCCTTCCAGCGAGAAGCGTTTTGCGCCAGGGAATTTCGCACCGAGGTAACGTTCCAGCCCTTCGGCGGCAGTCAGCTCGCTGAGGAAACGTTTTTTCTCTTCAACGCTAAAGCTGGCGTGACCGGCTACCGATTCAATACGCTGTTGAATCCAGCGTTTTTCTTCGGTAGAGGTGATGTGCATATATTCTGCGCCGATAGGGCCACAGTAAGTCTGCTTCAGCGCCTCGATCAGGTCGCCGAGCTTCATGGTGTCTTTGCCGATGGCGAAAGACCCCACGTTGAAGGTTTCCTGGAAGTCAGCTTCAGTTAAATCATGGAAGGACGGGTCCAGATCTGCGACGCGCTCCTGCTTCCACAGTCCCAGCGGATCGAGATTGGCATGCTGGTGGCCACGGAAACGATAGGCATTGATTAGCTGCAGGACTTTAACCTGCTTCACATTGGTGTCAGGATCGGAAACTGAAGCGGTGTAACGTGAGGCATCCTTCGCCAGGCGGCGGAAATAATCACGCGTTTTGGAATGGAATTGATCCGGTTTAACTCCGGTGCCAGGTAACTGCTGGAACATCGTACGCCATTTGGCGTCTACAGAGTCAGGATCGGTTAAGAAGTCTTCATAGAGCTGTTCGATCCAGCTCTGGTTCGCCCCAGAGAGGAAAGAAGAGTCCAGCCAGGCTTTCATTGCGCCGTTCTGCATCGTGATCCCTTAAGCATCTTTATGCTTACTTCGCCGTGGATAACTACAACGCGCGCCGAAACGCGCACGTCCCAGGGTTCACTTGCGAGCTCTTGTCTACACTGGCCCGCGAAGGAACCTTTAAAAACTGTCCGAGGGTTTGCACCCTGGTTGCCTTTTCCCCTTATGAACAGAGAAAGTTCATCCGGCAGTTTTTAAAGGTTTCCTGCACTTTTCCTGCTTTGCCCGGTGGCGCTACGCTTACCGGGCCTACATTTTTTACAAACTTCGTCACGCCATGTTTAACGCGCTGCCCGGTGGCGCTACGCTTACCGGGCCTACATATTCTACAAACTTCGTCACACCATGTTTAACGTGCTGCCCGGTGGCGCTGCGCTTACCGGGCCTACATATTCTACAAACTTCGTCACACCATGTTTAATGTCCTGCCCGGTGACGCTGCGCTTACCGGGCCTACATTTTTTACAAACTTCGTCACACCATGTTTAACGTGCTGCCCGGTGGCGCTGCGCTTACCGGGCCTACATATTCTACAAACTTCGTCACGCCATGTTTAACGTGCTGCCCGGTGACGCTACGCTTACCGGGCCTATATTGCTCTCCAACGATTCCACCATCTGTAGGCCGGATAAGGCGAAGCCGCCATCCGGCATTAACGGCTCAGGCGCTGCGCTGTAACAACATCGACTTAATATGCCCGATGGCACGCGTCGGGTTCAGCCCTTTTGGACATACACTGACGCAGTTCATGATGCTATGGCAGCGGAATACGCTGAAAGCATCGCTCAATCCTTCAAGGCGGTTATCCGTTTCCGTATCACGACTGTCGATCAGGAAGCGATAAGCCGCCAGAAGACCAGCCGGACCGATAAACTTGTCAGGATTCCACCAGAACGACGGGCAGGAAGTTGAACAACATGCACAGAGAATACACTCATACAGTCCATCGAGTTTTTCCCGCTGCTCAGGCATCTGTAAATGCTCGCGAGCGGGTGGATTTTGCCCATTATTCAATAAGTAAGGCTTAATCTTCTCATATTGTGCATAGAATTGTCCCATGTCTACTACCAAATCGCGGATCACCGGCAGACCGGGCAGCGGACGGATGACAATTTTCCTGGTACCGTTACCCAGCGCCGACAGTGGTGTGATGCAGGCCAGGCCGTTTTTACCGTTCATATTCAGCCCGTCGGAACCACAAACGCCCTCGCGGCAGGAACGACGAAACGACAGGCTGGGGTCCTGCTCTTTAAGCAGCATCAGCGCATCCAGCAGCATCATGTCGCGCCCTTCCTCGCCTTCGAGGGAGTAATCCTGCATGCGCGGCGCGTCATCAACATCCGGGTTATAGCGATAAATCGAGAATTCGAATTTCATTTTCCTGTCTCCGCATTAATAAGTACGAATCTTCGGCGGGAACGCCGGACGCAGTTTCGGCTCCATATTGACGCTTCGACGCGTCATGGATTCCGATTGCGGCAGATACAGGCTATGGCACAGCCAGTTTTCATCATCACGATCCGGATAGTCAAAGCGGCTATGCGCGCCACGGCTTTCGGTACGGAAGTTGGCGGAAACGGCCGTCGCATACGCGGTTTCCATCAGGTTATCCAGCTCCAGACATTCAACACGCTGGGTATTGAACTCGCTGGAGGTGTCATCCAGACGGGCATTTTTCAGGCGCTCGCGGATCTGCTTAAGCTGCTCCAGCCCTTTCGCCATCGCATCGCCTTCGCGGAACACCGAGAAGTTATGCTGCATACATTCCTGCAAGGCTTTACGGATAACCACCGGATCTTCACCGTCGCGGTTGTTGTTACAGCGGTTAAGACGCTCAAGCGATTTTTCAATGTCGTCTTCGCTGGCATCACGCAGTTCGCCCTGTTCGGCGATGGACTCCAGCAGATGCAGACCCGCCGCGCGGCCAAACACCACCAGGTCAAGCAGCGAGTTACCGCCAAGGCGGTTAGCGCCGTGGACCGATACGCAGGCAATTTCACCGACCGCAAACAAGCCCGGGATCACCACATCTTCACCCTGCTCGTTGACCGTTAACGCCTGACCAGTCACTTTAGTCGGAATACCGCCCATCATATAATGGCAGGTCGGGATCACCGGAATCGGCTCTTTGACCGGGTCAACGTGGGCAAAGGTGCGTGACAGTTCCAGAATGCCCGGCAGGCGGGATTCAAGCACCTCTTTACCCAGGTGGTCGAGCTTAAGTTTAGCGTGCGGCCCCCACGGACCTTCACAGCCGCGGCCTTCACGGATTTCGATCATAATCGAGCGCGCGACCACGTCACGGCCCGCGAGATCTTTTGCGTTTGGCGCATAACGCTCCATAAAGCGTTCGCCGTGTTTATTCAGTAGATAACCACCTTCACCACGGCAACCTTCGGTGACCAGTACGCCCGCTCCGGCAATACCGGTCGGGTGGAACTGCCACATCTCCATATCCTGCACTGGTACACCGGCACGCAGGGCCATGCCCACGCCGTCGCCGGTATTGATATGCGCGTTGGTGGTGGACTGGTAAATACGCCCGGCACCGCCGGTCGCCAGCACCGTCGCTTTGGCTTTGAAATACACCACTTCACCCGTTTCAATGCACAGCGCGGTACAACCCACCACCGCACCGTCTTCATTTTTGACTAAATCCAGCGCATACCATTCGGAGAAAATAGTGGTTTTGTTCTTCAGGTTCTGCTGATAAAGGGTGTGCAGCAGGGCGTGTCCGGTACGGTCCGCCGCCGCTGCGGTACGCGCCGCCTGTTCGCCGCCGAAGTTTTTCGACTGGCCACCAAACGGGCGCTGATAAATTTTGCCATCGTCAAGACGCGAGAACGGCAGCCCCATGTGTTCCAGCTCCAGAATCGCTTCCGGCCCGGTTTTACACATATATTCGATAGCATCCTGATCGCCGATATAGTCCGACCCCTTAACGGTGTCGTACATATGCCATTCCCAGTTATCTTCATGGGTGTTGCCCAGCGCCACGGTAATACCGCCCTGCGCGGATACGGTGTGCGAACGGGTTGGGAATACTTTAGAGAGCAGCGCACAAGTCTGGCCACTCTGGGAAATTTGCAGTGCCGCGCGCATACCTGCGCCACCGGCTCCGATTACAACAGCATCAAATTCTCTGACTGGCAGTTTCATTACACACCCCACACCACAACGAATCCATAAATAACGTAAGCCACCAGGGCAATCACAATTGCCAGTTGCAGCGTCAGACGCAGCGCCAGTGATTTAACGTAGTCGGTTAACACCTGCCACATGCCAATCCAGGCATGGATCAAGACAGAAAACAGGGCCAGTAGGGTGAACACTTTGGTGAAAGCGGAAGCAAAGAAACCAGACCAGACTTCCCAGGTAACGTCGCTGGTAATGGCAAAAAAACCCACCATGTAAATGATATACAAAGTCAGGATAATGGCCGTAGCGCGAACCAGAATGAAGTCGTGTACGCCGTTGCGTCCTAATGCTGAGGCGTTACTTACCATACGAGGACTCCTGCGAGAATTGAAAGCACGACAGTGATAACAAAAGAAAGCCAGGCGGTACGCTGCCCTGCGGCAAAGGTTTCTTCCAGATAACCGACATCCATCAGCATGTGACGAACCCCACCGACAGCGTGGTACGCCAGCGCGGTAAGAATGCCCCACATAATGAATTTAACAAAAAAGCTATCCATGATGGACGATGCGGTAAGAAAGCCCTCAGGCGAGGAGAGGCTGGTGCCCAGCAGCCACAGCAACAGACCGATCGCCACGAAGGTGATCACGCCAGAAGCACGGTGGAGGATGGACGCTATAGCCGTTACAGGAAACCGGATCGTGGTGAGATCCAGGTTGACAGGTCTTTGTTTTTTGACATTTTTTATCATGAATAACGCCCACATGCTGTTCTTATTGTTCCCTTCCTCCGGTCTGCGTGCGGGTCAGACAGCGTCCTTTCTATAACCTCACGTCATGGAAAAAAACTGTAGAGACCAGTTCAAACGACGCAGGCTTACGCTGGGTGGCTCGGGAGTGCAGGATTATCCGGAGACCTGGCGGCAGTATAGGATGTTCACAAAATCATTACAATTAACCTACATATAGTTTGTCGGGTTTTATGCCGAACAGTGATCCGGGTCACGATAACAACATTATTTTAAAATTTAATCATCTGATTTGACAAATATTAAACATTATTGTTACAAACGTTAGCCGAAAAGTCATATAATGCGTAAAAGTTATGGGGTCACTCTTTCACCTGCGAATAAGTTATGTAACAGTGAGATGATATTGACCGCAGTAATCAGTACAGGTATTAGTGATATACAGGTTTGAATTATTCGGATTGCAACACCCTGATTTACCGTTGTTTCAGTGTAGTTTTAACGCGTACCTGCCAGCGCCCATCGCTCTGTACCCTGGTTTTTCCTCTATACGCAGAGCCGTAAGCCACA
Organism: Superficieibacter electus; assembly: GCF_002915575.1. Classification (GTDB taxonomy): domain Bacteria; phylum Pseudomonadota; class Gammaproteobacteria; order Enterobacterales; family Enterobacteriaceae; genus Superficieibacter; species Superficieibacter electus. Next base: position 249,181 of record NZ_PQGD01000007.1, on the reverse strand, counting down.
TAACAAACTGGTCACGTTAAACTTCAGGCTGAAGGTAAATCCGGCTGGCGGCAGTCTTAAGCATAAGGCGCTAAGGAGACCGTAAATGGCTGATAAGAAAGCAAACCTCACTCTAAACGGTGATGCTGCTGTTGAACTGGACGTGCTAAAAGGCACCCTGGGTCAGGATGTAATCGATATCCGTAGTCTCGGATCAAAAGGCGTATTCACTTTCGATCCTGGTTTTACCTCCACCGCATCCTGCGAATCTAAAATCACCTTTATTGATGGTGATGAAGGCATTCTTCTGCATCGCGGTTTCCCGATCGACCAGCTGGCCACCGGGTCTAACTATCTGGAAGTCTGCTATATCCTGCTGTACGGTGAAAAACCGACGCAGGAACAGTATGAAGAATTCCAGACTATCGTCACCCGCCATACCATGATCCACGAGCAGATCACTCGTCTGTTCCACGGTTTCCGTCGTGATTCACATCCCATGGCGGTATTGTGCGGCGTGACCGGCGCGCTGGCGGCGTTCTACCATGATTCACTGGATGTTAACAATTCACGCCATCGCGAAATCGCTGCGTTCCGTCTGCTGTCCAAAATGCCGACCGTCGCCGCGATGTGTTACAAATATTCTATCGGCCAGCCGTTTGTGTATCCGCGCAACGATCTGTCCTACGCCGGCAACTTCCTGAATATGATGTTCTCCACGCCGTGCGAGCCGTATGAAGTGAATCCGGTGCTGGAGCGCGCAATGGACCGTATTCTGATCCTGCATGCTGACCATGAGCAGAACGCGTCAACCTCAACGGTCCGTACCGCAGGTTCCAGCGGCGCGAATCCGTTTGCCTGTATCGCAGCGGGTATTGCCTCGCTGTGGGGACCGGCGCACGGCGGTGCCAACGAAGCGGCACTGAAAATGCTGGAAGAAATCAGTTCGGTTAAACACATTCCGGAATTCCTGCGTCGCGCCAAAGATAAGAACGATTCGTTCCGTCTGATGGGCTTTGGTCACCGCGTGTATAAGAATTACGACCCGCGCGCCACCGTGATGCGTGAAACCTGTCATGAAGTGCTGAAAGAACTGGGTACCAAAGACGATCTACTGGAAGTGGCGATGGAGCTGGAAAATATCGCCCTTAACGATCCGTACTTTATCGAACGCAAACTGTATCCGAACGTGGATTTCTATTCCGGGATCATCCTTAAAGCGATGGGAATTCCGTCGTCGATGTTTACCGTTATCTTTGCGATGGCGCGTACCGTCGGCTGGATTGCCCACTGGAACGAGATGCACGACGACGGCATTAAAATTGCCCGTCCGCGCCAGTTGTATACCGGCTATGACCAGCGCGATTTCAAATCCGGGGTTGAGAAACGTTAATTACGTTTTCATTCACCTCTTCAGAAAAAGAACCCCTTGTCGGGTTCTTTTTTTTGCCCATAACCCGGTTGGCATTGCAGGTATACATTTATTTATCCAAATGATAATTTCCAAAAATATATTAACGGATAAATCCGCGGTGAACACATTCCATTACTAAATATATTCTTAAATTTGCATGTTACTTCATTGGGTGTTCGAACGTATAATGTCATTATACTTCATCTAAAATCATTTAAAATATGAATGACAATTTTTTCCACCATCGTAACCTCTTGATTAAAATGAAATTATTAATAATTACTCACGCTAAAAATTAATTTAAGTATAAATAAATTCAGTAATTAACATTATAATCTATCATGAGGGCGAGGTATGTTTTAACTGATAAGGAATTTGGTATGTCAATGCAAAAAAGTTTGTTAGGGATCTCCATTGCACTTTTGTTTTCTGCTTCAGCATATGCAGCAGACGATCAAGGCTCTGGCGAACTCCATTTTAAAGGTGAAATTGTCAACGCACCTTGTGAAATCCACCCTGATGATATCAATCAATCGATAGATTTAGGTATGGTTACTACCAAACGCATTAATACAGATAAGCATTCCACCGCAAAAGCGGTCAATATCCGCTTGATCAATTGCGATCTCGCTAACTCAGATAATGGCTCAGGCGACCCTATTTCCAAAGTCGCCGTCACCTTTGATAGTGATGCAAGAACAACCGAGGGCACGCTCATGCTGGATAATACCAGTACTGGCGAAGCAACGGGTGTGGGCGTCATGATCCTGAATAAAGATCAGACCCCGGTGACATTAGGCCAGCCGACCAGTGATATCAATCTCCTGGAGGCATCTTCTAGTCAAACCCTGAATTTCTTTGCATGGATGCAAGTGATTGATGCCAGCGGTACTACCCCTGCCACGCCAGGTGCAGTTACCGCAAATGCGACTTATGTTCTGGATTATAAATAAGGCGTAACCACTCAGGCGGTCAGTTCGGCCGCCTGTAATACATTTCAGGTATGGATGCTGTGAAAATTCATCGTTTATCGCTCCTGATCGGTATTCTTCTTGCCTCGCCCGCTATGGCCGCTGAATTTAATCTTAACGTGCTGGATAAATCCATGCGTAATAGCGTCGATCTTTCACTGCTCAAAGATCCCGCTGCTGTTGCTCCAGGGGACTATTTTGTTACCCTGGTGATAAACAGTAATAAGATCAGTTCAGGGCAAAAAGTTCGCTGGAGGAAAGTGGGAGATACCACCCAGCCCTGTATATCGACAGAGGTCGTGGATAAATTTAATTTAAAAGATGAAGTCCGTCAGGCGCTAAAAGAAACCGATGGCTGCGTAGACTTCTCTTTGCATCCGGAAATAACCTTTACCTTCGATCAGGCAAATCAACAGCTCACCATTTCTGTGCCACAGGCATGGCTCACATGGCAATCGGCAACCTGGACACCCCCTTCAACCTGGAGCGAGGGCATACCTGGTTTCCTGCTCGATTATAACCTCTTTGCCAGCACTTATCGTCCCGACCAGGGTGACAGTAGCCAGAATATAAATACCTACGGTACGGCAGGGCTTAATGCCGGGCCGTGGCGCTTACGCAGCGACTATCAATATAGTCAAACGCAGACCGATGGCCATAATGACAGTGATGGCTCGATCGCCCGTACTTATCTGTTTCGTCCTCTGCCCTCCATCGGTGCCCGAATGACGCTCGGCGAAACCGATTTAAGTTCGAATATTTTTGATGGCTTTTCGTATACCGGGGCTGCACTGGCCAGTGACGATCGCATGCTGCCCTGGGAGTTACGCGGTTATGCCCCGCAAATCAGCGGGGTGGCACAAACCCATGCTACCGTGACGGTGAGCCACTCTGGCCGCGTAATTTACCAGACCAAAGTCTCTCCCGGCCCGTTTGTGATTGAAGATTTAAACCAGTCAGTACAAGGGACACTGGATGTGAAAGTGACGGAAGAAGATGGCCGGGTAAACACCTTTCAGGTTTCTGCGGCCTCGACACCGTTTTTGACGCGTGAAGGTCAAATCCGTTACAAAGCGGCCGCCGGACGCGCTCGCCCTACCCTCTCTCACCATACGGCTGATGAGACTTTTATTACCAATGAAGTGTCCTGGGGCTGGCTGTCCAATACCTCCCTTTATGGCGGGTTATTAATCGCAGGCGATAACTACCGCTCCGGCGCGGTGGGGATTGGACAAAATATGCTCTGGCTGGGTGCCATTTCGTTTGACGTGACTCGCGCCAGCAGTCAGTTTGATGACGGCAAGGAGGAAAAGGGCTTTAGCTATCGCGTCAACTACAGTAAGCGTTTCGATGCCACCGACAGTACGGTATCGCTGGCGGCTTATCGCTTTTCAGACCGTCATTTTCATAGTTACGCCAACTTCATTGACCATCAGTATAACGATAATGACACTCAGGATGAAAAACAGACCATCAGCCTTACAGCCAGCCAGCCGGTATCCCCTCTCAATATGAACCTGAGCGTAAATATTTTACGCCAGAGCTGGTGGAACGAAGATACGTCAACCACGGCAAATATCAGCGCCGGTTTCAACTTTGACGTTGGCAGATGGAAAAACATTTCCCTTACCACCACTTACAGCACTACACATTACGAAGATAGCGATAACGACAACCAGATTTATGTCTCCCTCTCGCTGCCAATCGGCGATAATAACCGCCTGGGTTACGACATGCAGGACAACAGTAGTACATCGCACCGTCTCTCCTGGAATGATTTTTCCGATCCACATAATACCTGGGGTATCTCTGCCGGGATGGATAACGGTCGTCCTGACCACGGCACTCAGTTTAGTGCCAACTACGACCACATCGCTTCGGCCGGTGAATGGGATCTTTCCGGCAACTATGCCGTCAATGATTACAGTTCGTTGAGCACCAGCTGGAGCGGTTCATTTACTGCAACCCCACAGGGTGCCGCGTTCCACCGACGGGCATCCGGCAACGAGCCACGCCTGATGGTCAGCACGGATGGTATTGCTGACATTCCCGTCGCAGGTGACAGCGACCTGACCAACCGCTTTGGGTATGCCGTGGTGCCGATGATTTCCAGTTATCAGCCCACCACGATCGAAGTCAATATGGACGAGCTGCCCGATGGTGTGACCGTAAGTGAAAATACTATCCGTGAAACCTGGATCGAAGGTTCCATCGGCTATAAAGCGCTGGCCTCGCGTGCAGGGAAAAATGTGAATGTGCTTATCCGCGATACTGCGGGTAACGTTCCGCCTCTTGGCGCAGTGGTCGTGCATAAAGAAAGTGAAACCGAGGTCGGCATGGTCAGTGAAGAGGGTCACGCCTGGCTTAGTGGTGTTGACAGCGGTCAGACATTTATCGTGCGCTGGGAGGATCATACCTGCCAGATCACCCTTCCCGAAGCGCTGGAGAAAGTGACCCAACGCCTGTTACTTCCCTGTCATTAATTAAGGAAAAGAGATGACAATTTATCGAAAAATTCCGCTGCTTTTACTGGCAGTTAGTCTGTGCAGCCAGGCAGCATTAGTGCCCGATCGCACCCGGGTCATCTTCAACAGTAAAGATAAAGCGACCAGCGTTAAAATCAGTAATCAAAGCCCGAAAGATCCCTATCTGGCCTATTCATGGATTGAGGATGAAAAAGGGAATAAGACCGATGAGTATCTGACTGCCCTGCCGCCCATTCAGCGAGTGAATCCTTCTGCGGCAACGCAGGTAAGGATTATTAAACAGGATACGGTAGCTCAGCTCCCCACCGATCGGGAAACGTTATTTTATTATAACCTGCGTGAAATTCCGCCAACGCCCGAGAAAAAAAGTGATGCCGCAATATTACAGATTGCTGTCCAAAGCCGCATTAAACTGTTCTGGCGACCCGCAGCATTACGTAAGAAAACCGGCGAGCGCGTTGAATTACAGTTAAAGGTCTCTCAGCAGGGAGGCGATCTTTTGCTCGAAAACCCGACGCCGTATTATTTGACAATTGCTTATCTGGGAAAAGATAAAAAAGGAGTGCTACCCGGTTTTCAAAGCACGATGATTGCGCCATTTAGTCGCGCCAGTACCCATACCTCCGGCTATTCAGGCAACACATTTTATCTGGGATATATGGATGACTACGGAGCGCTAAGAATGACCACTCTTTCATGCCAGGGAAATTGTACGCTTACCCCCGTGGAGGCGACAAAATGACGTGTTGGGCGCGTATCTTATTGTTGATAGTGGTCGCTTTCATACCGTTGAAATCAGCGCTGGCGCTGGACTGCTATTTTGGCTCTGCTGGTGGCGAAACGGAAAAATTTGAAACGGTTAATCCTTTTGCGGTACCGAATAACGCTAAACCCGGCGATAAGATTTGGGAGTCAGATGACATCAAAATCCCGGTTTATTGCGATAACAACACCGATAGCGGATTTATGGCAGAAAATGTTTATGCCTGGGTAAACCCCTACCCTGGCATTCAGGATCGATATTATCAGCTTGGCGTGACCTACAACGGGATTGATTATGACTCCAGCCTCGGCAAAAGCAGTATTGATACCACACAATGTATTGACGCCGAAAAAATAAAGATTTACACCCCAGAACAAATTGCACAAATGGGCTGGGAGTATAAGCTTTGTTCGAAAGACCCTAATAACATTCATACTTATCGAACGTTTATTGCCCGAATGCGTTTGTACGTGAAAATCCGCGAAATGCCGCCTCATGATTATCAAAGTCCTCTAAGCGACTATGTCATCGTTCAATTTGATGGTAAGGGTGGGATCAACGTTGACCCGACGGCAAAAAACCTGAAATATCATATTAACGGCCTACAAAATATTCGCGTACTGGACTGTAGCGTTAACTTCGCCATTACTCCGGAAAATCAGGTGATCGATTTTGGCAGGTTCAACGTGTTGGATATTTCCCGGCACAATATGACCCGCCAGTTTGGCATAAAAACGACCAAAACACAGGATGGCGAATGTACCGATGGCTTTAAAGTAACGTCCTCGTTTTATACCCAGGAAACGCTGATTGATGAAGATAAGGCGTTGTTGATCGGCAATGGTTTGCAGTTGCGAATACTGGACCCTAACGCCCAGGCATATACCTTTAATAAATATGCTGAATATGCCGATTTTACCAGCGACATGCTGGTCTATGAAAATAACTACACGGCTGAGTTATCGAAAGTCGCCGGAGCCACCGTCGAACCAGGTCCATTCGAAACCATTGTGTTGTTCAAAATAAACTATAACTAAGGCAGTGTCCCTCACTACCGTTGAGGGACACTTAAACACTCTGACATGCTCACATCGGATAGTGTAAATCGACTTCTGGCCTGATTCCGGAGGGCAATTTTTTCCCCCTCCCCCTTGTCCCGACACATTATTTCTGGCAGCCGGGACACCAGTAAAATGGCCGCGATGACAGCGTCGTTTTTTCAATAACGCCCCCGCAGCGTTCGCACTTTTTCCCCGCCCGATGAAAGACCTTAAAACTGAATAACGCGCCGTGATGACGTTTTTCGTTAACCCTGCCACGGGTAGTATAGGAAAGCCGGGGGATGACCAATAATGCGCCAGCAAGTGTATTCAGTTGTTCGTCCGTCAGTTCTGCTGCTTTATGATTCGGAGCCAGAGCGCTATGCCAGAGGATTTCCACGCGCAGGTAATTACCCAATCCTGCCAGAAATGCCTGGTCCAGCAGCAGCCCGGAAAACTGACGACGACGAAAGCGTGTCGAGAGCAGACGTTCTTTTACCGCCTCTGCGGTCAGCGTCATGTCCAGCACGTCTGGCCCAACCCGCAATAAAAAAGGATGCTGCGCCAGTTGGTCTGCCGTAAGCATTTCGATATCTGACGCGCTGTAAAGAAGAATGGCTTTATCTTCTGTTTGCAGGCGGACACGGAGTATACGGGTAGACTGCGGATTTTCAGCCGCGTTAACGACTCGCCAGATGCCGTAGAGTTGGTTATGGCTGTAAAGCGTCAGTCCGTTAGAAAAGTGGGTAAGCAGTGCTTTACCCCGCGTTTCGATGGTATCCACCGTTTCCCCGATCAGGTCAGGCGCAAAAGACTGTAGTTGGGGAAAGGCAAACCACGCATCGGTAAGGGGTTTACCTTTGATCGCCTTTTCAAGATTGTCTGCGGCACGGCGAATTTCCGGTCCTTCTGGCATAGTTTCTCCTGCGAGTGTAGTCATGCAGTGGGGGGTAAGTGCCCGGTGGCGCTGCGCTTACCGGGCCTACGAATGGCGGTGTTATGACATTAGTTTACACCCCGGATTGTAGGCCAAATGGCGGTGTTAGTGACGTTAGTTTACACCCCGGATTGTAGGCCGAAGGCGGTGTTATGACGTTAGTTTACACCCCGGATTGTAGGCCGAAGGCGGTGTTATGACGTTAGTTCACACCCTGGATTGTAGGCCGGATAAGGCGAAGCCGCCATCCGGCAGGCTGCACACAGAGCTGACGTTCGTAACCCGATGGTGTCGCTGCAACCTTATCCCGCGCAGACCTTTATCCCCTGTTGCGCATACGCGGTGCGCAAACGGCGGGCAAACGCCAGCGCCTGTTCACCGTCGCCGTGCAGACAGACCGTTTGCGCCGTCACCGGCACCCACACGCCGTCCACGCTCATCACCCGACCATGCTGGATCATCTCCAGCGTCTGCGCCAGCGCCCGATCTTCATCGTCAATCAGCGCGCCTTTCTGCTCACGAGGAACCAGCGTGCCGTCGCGCTGGTAACCCCGGTCGGCAAAAACTTCTTGCCGGGTGGTCAGCCCATAACGCTGTCCGGCGCGGATAAGCTCGCTTCCCGCCAGCCCGAGCAGAATTAACTGTGGATCGCAGTCGCGGACGGCGCGGGCAATCGCCTCTGCCAGCAGAGGGTCACGTGCAGCCTGATTATAAAGCATGCCGTGCGGTTTAACGTGGCGCATCACCCCGCCTTCAGCACGCGTAATAGCGGCCAGCGCGCCGATCTGATAAAGCGTCTCGGCATACAGGGTTTGCGCAGGAAGTTGCATCGCGCGGCGACCGAAATATTGCCGATCGGCAAACCCCGGATGCGCGCCAATCGCCACGCCGTTTTTCAGCGCTTCACGCACGCAAAAGCGCATAGTTGCTGCATCACCCGCATGAAAGCCGCAGGCGATATTTGCTGATGAGATCAGGGTAAAAAGCGCGGTATCACTGGCGCAACCTTCGCCGACATCGGCATTCAAATCGACCGTTTTAGGAGACGTCGGTGTTTCAGGCACTTTATTGCTCATCGTTCAGCCGCCATGCCAGTTGTTCAATATAGCGATGCTGATCGCTACGTGCTTTCAGCGCCTCCTCCAGCGTGCAGGGCACAAAATGAATCGGCTGCCCGAGCGGGATTTGCGCCAGGTGATACATATCGGCTTCAATCACGCTGGCAATGCGCGGATAGCCGCCGGTGGTCTGCGCGTCATTCATTAAAACGATAGGCTGCCCGTTATGCGGTACCTGAACGACGCCCGGCAGCAGGCCATGGGAGAGCAATTCACGATCGGTGTTGCGTTTGAGAGTCTGGCCCTGCAGCCGATAGCCCATACGGTTACTTTGCGGGCTCAGACGCCATGGCAAACGCCAGAACGCCTCCTGCGATGCAGTATCGAACTCATTATATTCAGGACCCGGTAGCGCCCGCAGACGATTTCCCCACAAAAGCTGTTTAATACCGTGCGGCCCGTTGAAATTACGCACCGGTGGGTGCGTGGCAAGCCAGTCACCATCCTGCAGCAGCCGCCCGTTAAGGCCGCCGATACCCAGTTTAAGATCCGTGCTGTACGCCCCCATTACCTGGGGCACGTCAATGCCACCCGCAACAGCGAGGTAGCTACGCACGCCGTGACGTGGGGTCTTTAACGTCAGGCGCTGCCCTGCCCTTGCCTGTTGTCGCCAGCCAGTCCACACCGGGCGTTGATCCAGTGTCGCATCGCAGCCTGCCCCGGTAAGGGCAAACCAGACATCCTGCTCAAATTCAACGGAAAATTGCCCGAGTACAATTTCCAGCGCGGCCGCGTTGATGTCATTACCAACCAGTAAATTGGCGATCCGAAATGCCGGCAAATCCAGTGCGCCACACTGGCTGATGCCAGATTGACGCTGGCCAATACGTCCGCCATCCTGCACGGTGGTCATCATCCCAGCACGAATAATGTTTAACATACGCCCTCCGTTTGCGGAATGAAGCGCACAGTATCACCAGGCCGCAGGAGCACCGGCTCACTGCGGGCAGGATCGAACAGCGCCAGAGACGTTTTACCAATCAACTGCCAGCCTCCCGGCGTCGGTAGCGGATAAATGCCGGTTTGCGCACCACCAATGCCAACGGAGCCGGCGGGTACCAGCAGGCGCGGCTCCGCGCGACGCGGTGTGATCAGCGGCTCTGGCAGCCCGCCCAGGTAGGGAAAACCGGGCTGAAAACCCAAAAACCAGACCACGTAATCCACCGAAGCATGAAGCTCTACAACCTGCTGTGGCGTCAATCCACTATGCCTGGCCACTTCGTCAAGATCCGGACCTTGTTCGCCGCCGTAGATTACCGGGATCTCAATGGCACGGGAATCCGGTTCCAGCGCCTCGCTCTCTTCCCACCAGCGCTGGAGTCGCTCAATCGCATCCAGCGCCAGCGACTGCGGATCGCGCAGCACGACGGTGATGTTATTCATCCCCGGAATGGCTTCCACCACATTTGGCATTTCAGCAACACGCTGCGTTAAACGCCAAATCCGCTTCTGGCTGGCCAGGGTGACGGGAGGCTCCAGCTCCAGTACCACGGCAGTTTCTCCTGACAGGTAACAACGCGCTCGCTGCACTTTCTTTCCTCTTATTAAGCCGGATTAGGAATGTCCACAAAGGTGACATCCAGGTCGGTATTCTCGCTCAACCATTCGCTGAGAGCGCGAATGCCCCCACGTTCGGTGGCGTGATGCCCTGCCGCGTAAAAATGCAGCCCCTGCTCACGCGCAGAATGAATAGTTTGTTCAGAGACCTCGCCTGTAATAAAGGCATCGACACCAAAACGCGCGGCGTTATCAATAAACCCCTGACCGCCCCCGGTACACCAGGCGACGCGCTGTACCACATCTGGCCCGGTATCGCCGCACCATAGCGGTTTACGCCCGAGACGAGCTTCAATCCAGGAAGCCAGCTCCAGCCCGGGCACCGGCATAGACAGTTCGCCCCACGGCAGCAACGGTTCAATTTCACCTTTTACAGTAATGCCCAATAGCGCCGCCAGCTGTACGTTATTACCCAGCTCCGGATGTGCGTCCAGCGGCAGATGCCAGCCATAAAGGTTAATGTCATTTTCGAGCAGAGTTTTCAGGCGCTGGCGTTTCATACCACGAATAATCGGTGCTTCGTTTTTCCAGAAATAACCATGATGGACAATCACTGCATCAGCCTGCTGGCGCACCGCTTCATCGAGTAGCGCCTGACTGGCAGTGACACCGGTGACGATCTTCTGCACCGCCGCCTTCCCTTCTACCTGGAGGCCGTTCGGACCGTAGTCGCTAAAGGTAATACTGTTCAGTTTTTCATTGATCAACTGTTCTAGTTCGGTGTTTTTCATCATTGTTTATGTTACCTCTTATTCGGATGCCAGCACTAACATAGCGTTCCCACGCGTCTTCGTCGACAGCCAATTATTACTCTGGATGATATCTGCCGCCAGACGTGCATAAAGACTCAAATTGCTTAGCACTGCCGGGGCCAATTCATGTATATTTATGCAACCAAACAGCATATTGCATAAATTATTAGATCTGCATCAAAGCTAGCCATTACGCACCCGACTTCAGTCCTGCGTAAGATTTTGACCGGGAATATCATGAATAAAAAAGCTTCACAGCCGCGTGCCATTTACTACGTGGTCGCACTGCAAATTTGGGAATACTTCAGTTTTTATGGCATGCGTGCGCTGCTGATCCTGTATCTCACCAACCAGCTTAAGTACGACGACAATCACGCTTACGAACTGTTCAGTGCTTATTGCTCTCTGGTGTACGTCACGCCTATTCTCGGCGGCTTTCTGGCGGATAAACTTCTGGGCAACCGGATGGCGGTGATGATAGGCGCGTGTTTAATGGCGATCGGACATCTGGTGCTCGGGGCCAGCGAAATTGCGCCGACATTCCTGTACCTGTCGCTGGCAATTATTGTCTGCGGCTACGGATTGTTTAAGTCGAATATCAGCTGTCTGCTGGGCGAACTGTACGAACCGCAGGACCCGCGTCGCGACGGCGGCTTTTCTCTGCTTTATGCGGCGGGCAATGTGGGTTCGATTGTCGCCCCTATCGCCTGTGGCTACGTGCAGGAAGAGTACAGCTGGGCGATGGGATTCGCGCTTGCGGCCATCGGCATGCTGGCCGGGCTGATCATTTTCCTCTGCGGCAATCGCCATTTCACCCATACCGCTGGCGTGAATCACTCGGCACTGCGCGCCAGAACCTTTGCTCTGCCGAACTGGAGCTGGCTGCTGGTACTGCTGGTGGTCGCGCCGCTGGGGATCACCGTGCTGTTCTGGAAAGAGTGGTCGGTGTACGCGTTAATTGCCGCGACGCTGATAGGGTTTGCGGTGCTGACGAAAATTTATCGTCAGGCGCAAACGCAAAAGCAGCGTAAAGAACTGGGGCTTATTGTTACCCTCACCCTGTTTAGCATGCTGTTCTGGGCCTTCGCGCAACAGGGTGGTAGCTCGATCAGTCTTTACATCGACCGTTTTGTCGATCGCGGCATTCTGGGCTATGACGTTCCGACCGCCATGTTCCAGTCGGTGAACGCTTTTGCCGTTATGCTGTGCGGCGTGGTGCTGGCCTGGCTGGTAAAAGAGAGCATTGGCGGTAATCGCACGGTGCGGATTTGGGGGAAATTTGCTCTGGGTCTGGGTCTGATGAGCGCTGGTTTCTGTATTTTGACGCTCAGCGCCCGCTGGTCAGCAACTTATGGACATTCTTCGATGCCGTTAATGATCACTGGTCTGGCCGTCATGGGTTTCGCCGAGTTGTTTATTGATCCGGTCGCCATGTCACAAATCACCCGCATTGAAATCCCCGGCGTCACCGGCGTGCTGACCGGCATTTATATGCTGCTCTCCGGTGCCATCGCCAACTATCTGGCGGGCGTCATCGCCGACCAGACGTCACAGGGCGCGTTCGATGCCTCCGGGGCGATTAACTATTCCATTGATGCCTATATCAATGTGTTTAGTCAAATTACCTGGGGAGCATTGGCCTGCGTGGGTGTGGTGCTGGTAATCTGGTTATATCAGGCGGTACGCGTAAGAAATCGCATGGCGGTCGCCGAACTCTGATCGATCCGTGCCCGGCAATTTTTTGCCGGGCACAATATCGTTATTCCTGCTTGCGCGCGGCCTCGTAAGCGGCAAGCGTCGTTTTCCGCGCCTGCTTATGATCCACTACCGGGCGGGGATAATCGAGCGTGACGCTGTTTTTCTCCGCCCAGTCCCAAGGAGCATGTATTGCCTTCCCCGGCACGTCTTTCAGCTCCGGTAGCCATTCGCGGATAAACTCGCCGTCACGGTCGAATTTCTCACCCTGAGTGGTCGGATTAAAGATACGAAAATAGGGTGCAGCATCGGTGCCGGTTGACGCCGCCCACTGCCAGCCGCCGTTGTTGGCGGCTAAATCGCCGTCAATTAGCCGCGACATAAAGTAGCGCTCACCAGCACGCCAGTCGATGAGCAAATCTTTGACCAGGAAGCTGGCGGCAATCATCCGCAACCGGTTGTGCATCCAGCCAAGTGCGTTCATTTGCCGCATCGCTGCATCAACAATAGGATACCCGGTTTTCCCCTCCTGCCACGCTTTAAACTGATCATCATCCTGTCGCCACTGCACCTTTTCCGTCCAGCCAATAAAAGGTTGATAGCGGCACAACGCCGGATTATAGGTCATTAAATGGCGGTAGAATTCCCGCCAGATCAACTCATTAAGCCAGACCGCGCCCGCCCCACCGGACAGCGCATCCGGTTGCTCCGTCAGCAGGCGATTCAGGCACTGGCGCGGCGAAAGTACGCCAAGCGTCAGGCAGGCCGACAGGCGGCTGGTACCGTCAATCGCCGGATAGTCGCGCCGCTGCTCATACTCCCCCGCCCCGTTGCGACAAAACTCGCGCAGTCGGGCAATAGCTGCCGCTTCATCCGGAGCAAAAAGCGTTTCGTCAAACGGCTCCTGCGGATAATCAATGGTGATGGTTTTTAACGATGTGCTCAGTGGGCCGCCGTCCCGCACCGACGGCGCGGCGACACAGTCCGGCAGTCCGTCCAGCAGGCGGCGCAGATACGCATTTTTGAAGGGGGTAAATACTTTATACATCTGATGATTGCCGGTCATCACGCTTCCCGGTGCCAGGATCACGCTATCGTCAAATCCCTGGCAGACTACCTTATCCAGCGCTTTTTCCAGCGCGGCGTCACGTTGCCGTTCGTTCAGTTCATATTGATAGTTATAAAAGAGATCGCTGACCTGTTCCTGGTCGCATATCTGTTTCACGGTGTCAATACTGGCGGTGAAGTCGGCTACCTCTTTGACGATGAAGGGAATACCTTTTTGCGCCAGCGCCTGTTGCAGTGCATTAAGTTGTGAGACCAGCAGTGCCGCCTGACGCGGCGACATGTGGTGCGCTTTCCACTGCTCAGGCGTAGCAATAAACAGCGCCAGTACCTTAGCGTGTCGATCCCGACACGCCGCCGCCAGCGCCAGATTGTCATGAAGACGTAAGTCGGCCCGAAACCAGACCAGATGGGTGGTCATAAATTAATGTCCGTAACGTAAGCGTAATTCTTCGGGCCAGGGATCAAAATAGCGTTGTCCCGCCAGATAAGGATCTGGGTATTCAGCCATGTAATGTTTGATAAGCGTAACCGGGGCCAGCAACGGTTGCAGTCCCTGACGATAGCGATCGATCAGCGCTGCCAGCTCCTGACGCTGGCGAGAATTGAGCTGCTTGCGGAAATAACCCTGTACGTGCATCAGCACATTAGTATGATTGCGCCGCGAGGTAGGCAGTGACATCAAATCCATCAGCCGCTGGCGATACTCAACAAAATAGTCCTCAAGTGATTCCCATTCGTTGATTGCCGCAACAAAGCGCCCCAACTCGCGGTATTTTGGCTGCGAATGGGCCAACAGCAAAAGCTTGTAGCGGCTGTGATACGCAATAAGTTCACCACGCGTTAGCCCAGCTTCACGCAGGGAGTTGAGTTCATGCAAAGCGTAAATTCGCTCGACAAAGTTTTCGCGGATCAGCGGGTCATGCAGCCGCCCGTCTTCTTCAACCGGCAGCCAGGGAAAGGTTTCCATCAACACGCGCGTGTAAATTCCGCGTCCCGCTTTGCGATTATTTTTACCCTCTGCATCATAAACGCGCACGCGCTCCATGCCGCAACTGGGCGATTTCGCGCAGACGATGTAGCCGCATAAATGTCCGAAGTGACGGATACGCTGACGGGTAAAAGATTCCATATCCGCCGTTAAGTCACCTTCACGTTTATCGCTAAAACGCAGGCTAATCTCCCCTTCACTACTTTTAACCAACCGCAGCGCCGGACGCGGCACCGGCAGGCCAATCCCCATTTCCGGACAAACCGGCTCGAAACGGACCCATGACGCCAGTTCATCGACGGCAAATGTCAGCCGTTTATGCCCGCCATCAAAACGGACCTGTTCCCCTACTACGCAGGCGCTGACGCCAACAGGAATTTTTTCACTCATAACGGCTCCTGATTACTCTCAGGAATAAGTGTAGTCAGCATCAGGCAAAAAAATGGCCCGTCTGGTTAAGACGGGCCATAACAGGATGGAAATTTTTATTTTTGCTGTGTGTAGTCTTGCTTAGTAAAAGTCACAGGCTGCTTTTTCAGCCTGATCCATCCATACCGGTTTCTCGCTGGTTTTTGACCAGATACGATGCAGATAACTGTAAAAACGTGCACGATCTTTCCAGAACAGCATCACCGGTAACGCGATGATCCCCGCCATCAGGGCGAAAATTCGACGAAATAACACGGTGCTCGCTGAGTAATCTTTATACATATTCATAGAGTTCTCCCCCTTATGTTGGCCGGTAACGTTAACCGGAAATCGTTTTCTGATTAAAATAGTACCGCTTTGCGCGTAATTTTACTACTCATCCGACCACTTTTTTTAGCCTATTTAAGCTTTATTTACATTCACGGCGTAATTAAGTTACATAAAAGTTAAAATAATACTAAACATTAGTTAAATAAGGGCTATTGCCATTTTTATACTTTTTTTACGCCGGTGATGGCGATTTTTGCAAAATCTTTGCACCGAAAAGCCTACCTTCAGCGCATATCACTCATTGTTGTGGAGGTGAAAGGTGGGTACAGGCGTAATAGCCGGCATAGTGCTGGTGATATTGTTATTGGTATGGCTGATATATGCCCTGCTTAATGCGGAGGCATTTTAATGGTCACCCAAGGATTTTTACTGATCGCCAGCTTTCTGGCGGTACTTTTTATCCTGGCGCGGCCGTTAGGTGTCTTACTGGCGCGCATGATTGTCGGTACTCCTCTTCCCGGTGTGGAAGGCATTGAGAAGGGGCTGTGGAAAGTAGTGGGTATTTCTGCCGGAGAGATGCACTGGCGGCATTACCTGCTGGCGATATTGTTGTTTAACCTGCTCGGTCTGCTGGCGCTGTTTTTTATGCTTTTGTTTCAGGATGCGCTGCCGCTGAATCCACAGCATCAGCCCAGCCTCTCCTGGCATCTGGCGCTGAACACCGCGGTGAGTTTCGTGACCAATACCAACTGGCAATCTTACAGTGGCGAAACCACCATGAGCTACTTCAGCCAGATGGTCGGGCTGACGGTACAAAACTTCCTCTCTGCCGCCAGCGGCATTGCCGTCATCTTTGCCCTGACCCGCGCGTTTGCCCGCCGGAGTATGAATACGCTGGGCAATGCGTGGGTCGATCTTACCCGTATCACCCTGTGGGTACTGCTGCCGCTGTCGCTGCTGCTGGCACTATTTTTTATTCATCAGGGCACAATCCAGAACCTGTTGGCGTATCAGCCTTTCACCTCGCTCGAAGGCGTGCAACAGTGGCTACCGATGGGGCCGGTTGCCTCGCAGGAAGCGATTAAAATGATCGGTACCAACGGCGGCGGTTTTTTTAACGCCAACTCTTCGCACCCGTTTGAAAACCCGACCGCGCTAACCAACTTCGTGCAGATGCTGGCGATTTTTATCATTCCCGCCGCGCTCTGTTTTGCCTTTGGGGAAACGGTGGGCGATTGTCGACAAGGTCATACCCTACTCCTGGCAATGACGCTGATTTTTATTGTCAGCGTGGCGGTGGTGATGGGGGCTGAAACCCAGGGTAATCCGCATTTGATCCCGCTGGGGGCCGACAGCAGCCTGAATATGGAAGGTAAGGAAAGCCGCTTTGGTATTCTCCCCAGCAGCCTGTTTGCAGCAGTGACCACAGCGGCCTCGTGCGGCGCGGTCAATGCCATGCACGACTCCTTCACCGCCCTCGGCGGCATGATCCCGCTGTGGCTGATGCAGATTGGCGAAGTGGTGTTTGGCGGCGTCGGTTCCGGGCTTTATGGCATGCTGCTGTTCGTACTGCTGGCGGTATTTATTGCCGGACTGATGACCGGGCGCACGCCGGAGTATCTGGGTAAAAAGATCGACGTTCGCGAAATGAAAATGACCGCGCTGGCGATCCTCGTCACGCCTGCGCTGGTGCTGGGCGGCACCGCGCTGGCAATGATGACTGACGCCGGACGTAGCGCAATGTTGAACCCGGGCGCACACGGCTTTAGCGAGGTGTTATATGCCGTCTCGTCAGCCGCCAACAATAACGGCAGCGCCTTTGCTGGTTTGAGCGCCAACACGCCTTTCTGGAACTGTCTGCTGGCATTCTGCATGCTGGTGGGTCGCTTCGGGATCATTATTCCGGTGATGGCCATTGCCGGTTCATTGGTTGCCAAAAAAATCCAGCCTGCCAGCGCGGGAACCCTGACGACAACCGGGCCGCTGTTTGTCGGCCTGCTAACCGGCACGGTGCTGTTGGTCGGTGCCCTGACCTTTATTCCCGCGCTGGTCTCAGGGCCGGTAGCAGAACTTCTTTCTCTACGTTAAGCCGGTGGAACACATGATGAATCGCAAAAAACAGGCGCTGTTTGAACCTGCCCTGATGCGGCAGGCGGCCGTCGAGTCGCTAAAAAAATTAAGCCCGCAGATCCAGCTTCGAAACCCAGTGATGTTTATTGTCTGGGTAGGTAGCGTGCTGACCGCCGGGCTGGCTATCGCCATGTTTACCGGTCAGCTGGCGGGCGACGGACGTTTTACCGCCGCTGTTAGCCTGTGGCTATGGTTTACGGTGTTGTTCGCTAATTTCGCCGAAGCGATGGCTGAGGGGCGCAGTAAAGCTCAGGCCAGTAGTCTGAAAGGGGTACAGAAAACGGCATTTGCCTGCAAACTTCACGGCCCGTCACCTGACGCACAAGGCGAACGTATTCTGGCTGCCGATTTGCGCAAAGGCGATATTGTGCGGGTGGAAGCTGGCGACATTATCCCCTGCGATGGCGAAGTCATTGAAGGCGGCGCGTCGGTGGATGAGAGCGCAATCACCGGAGAATCTGCACCAGTGATCCGCGAGTCGGGTGGTGATTTTGCCTCAGTGACCGGCGGAACGCGTATCCTTTCTGACTGGCTGGTGATCGAATGCAGCGTCAACCCGGGTGAAACCTTTCTCGACCGGATGATCGCGATGGTGGAGAACGCGCAGCGGCGTAAAACACCAAATGAGATTGCGCTGACCATTTTGCTGATCGCCCTGACCATCGTCTTTCTGCTGGCAACCGCCACACTATGGCCCTTCTCGGCGTGGGCAGGCGAGCCGGTAAGCGTTACCGCGCTGGTGGCGCTGCTGGGCTGTTTAATCCCGACCACCATCGGCGGCCTGCTTTCGGCAATCGGCATTGCCGGGATGAGCCGCATGCTGGGTGCCAATGTCATTGCCACCAGCGGACGCGCAGTGGAAGCGGCGGGTGACGTGGACGTTCTGCTGCTGGATAAAACCGGCACCATTACTCTCGGCAACCGTCAGGCGTCGGCGTTTATTCCGGCGCACGGCGTGGAGGAAAAAACGCGGGCCGACGCGGCCCAGCTTGCCTCCCTGGCCGATGAAACCCCGGAAGGCCGCAGCATCGTGGTGCTGGCAAAGCAGCGCTTCAATTTGCGCGAGCGGGATATTCAGTCCTTACATGCCACTTTTATTCCGTTTACCGCCCAGACACGTATGAGCGGCATAAATGTTGATGAGCGGACTATTCGCAAAGGTTCTGTGGACGCCATCCGCCGTCATGTTGAAAGCAATGGTGGCCACTTCCCGGCCGATGTCGATCATAACGTAGAAGAGATCGCTCGTCAGGGAGCGACACCGCTGGTGGTTGCAGAAGGCGCACAGGTCCTGGGCGTCATCGCGCTAAAAGATATCGTCAAAGGCGGGATTAAAGAGCGTTTCGCCCGTCTGCGTCAAATGGGCATTAAGACGGTAATGATCACCGGCGATAATAGCCTGACCGCCGCCGCCATTGCCGCTGAAGCCGGGGTGGATGATTTTCTGGCTGAGGCTACGCCGGAAGCGAAGCTGGCGCTAATCCGTCAGTATCAGGCAGAAGGACGCCTGGTGGCCATGACCGGCGACGGCACTAACGATGCCCCGGCGCTGGCGCAGGCCGACGTTGCCGTCGCCATGAACTCCGGCACCCAGGCGGCGAAGGAGGCGGGAAATATGGTGGATCTCGACTCCAACCCTACCAAACTGATTGAAGTGGTGCATATCGGGAAACAGATGTTGATGACCCGAGGCTCGCTGACGACCTTCAGCCTGGCCAACGACGTGGCGAAGTATTTTGCCATTATTCCGGCAGCGTTTGTTGCCACCTGGCCGCAGATTGATGCGCTGAATATTATGCATCTGCACTCCCCTGCTTCCGCCATTCTCAGCGCGGTGATTTTTAACGCGCTAATCATTGTTTTTCTGATCCCGCTGGCGCTGCGCGGTGTGAGCTACAGGCCGCTTTCCGCGTCTGCCATGCTACGGCGTAATTTATGGATTTACGGCCTGGGCGGGCTGATTGTGCCGTTTATCGGCATTAAGCTTATCGATCTGTTGCTGACCCTGCTGGGTCTGGCGTGAGGTGATTATGTCTCTGTTACGTCCTGCATTTTCTCTGCTTATTTTACTGAGCGTGCTGACCGGCGGCCTGTATCCGCTGCTGACTACTGCGCTCGGGCAATGGTGGTTTAACGATCGCGCCAACGGCTCGCTGATCCATAGCGAAAATGGCCTGCGCGGATCGTCGCTGATCGGGCAGAATTTTACCCGGCCAGACTATTTTCATGGTCGCCCGTCGGCGACGGCGGACACTCCCTATAATCCAATGGCGTCCGGCGGCAGCAACCTTGCGGTCAGTAATCCGGCGCAGGATCGCGCCATCGCCGAACGGGTTAACACACTGCGGGCGGCAAACCCTGACGCGTCCGGCTCAGTTCCTGTGGAGCTGGCAACAGCCTCTGCCAGTGGTCTGGACAACAACCTGACGCCGCAGGCCGTGCTCTGGCAACTGCCGCGCGTCGCCAAAGCACGTCAGTTATCCGTTGAACAAATTATGCCGCTGATTGACCAGGCCACGCATAAACCGCTTCTCAGCTTTCTCGGTCAACCTGTGGTAAATATTGTTGAGCTGAATATTTCTCTCGACGCCATAAAGGAAAATAAATGACCGACGAGCCGCAGCGCCCTGATCCCGATCGCCTGCTGGAGCAGGCCGCCACCGCGCACCGGGGTAAGCTGAAGATATTTTTTGGTGCCTGTGCCGGGGTGGGGAAAACCTGGGCGATGCTGGCCGAAGCGCAGCGCCTGCGCGCGCAGGGGCTGGATATTCTGGCGGGCGTGGTGGAGACCCACGGCCGTAAAGAGACGGCGGCAATGCTTGAAGGGCTGACAATGCTGGCTGCGCGTACCCTCACCCATCGTGGGCGTAAAGTGCAGGAGTTTGACCTGGATGCTGCGCTGGCGCGACGTCCGGCGCTGATCCTCATGGACGAGCTGGCGCACAGTAACGCCCCAGGTTCACGTCATCCGCGCCGCTGGCAGGACGTTGAGGAACTGCTTGAGGCAGGCATTGATGTGTTTACTACCCTTAACGTTCAGCACCTGGAAAGTCTGAACGATGTGGTCAGCGGCGTTACCGGTATTCAGGTGCGCGAAACGGTGCCCGATCCGGTATTTGACGCCGCCGATGACGTGGTGCTGGTCGATCTTCCTCCCGACGACCTGCGCCAGCGCCTGCACGAGGGGAAAGTCTATCTTGCCGGACAGGCCGAGCGAGCGATTGAAAATTTTTTCCGCAAAGGCAATCTTTATGCCCTGCGCGAACTGGCGCTGAGGCGTACCGCCGACCGGGTGGATGAACAGATGCGCGTCTGGCGGGAGCATCAGGGCCAGGAGAAAGTGTGGCATACCCGCGACGCCATCCTGCTGTGCATCGGCCATCAGACCGGCAGCGAAAAACTGGTGCGCACCGCCGCCCGTCTGGCGGCAAAACTCGGCAGCGTCTGGCACACGGTGTATGTCGAAACGCCACGCCTGCACCGCCTCGCCCGCGCACAGCGCCAGGCGATCCTCAATGCCCTGCGGCTGGCGCAGGAGCTGGGGGCGGAAACCGCGACTCTCGCCGATCCGTCACAGGAGCGCGCCGTTCTGCGCTATGCGCGCGAGCACAATCTCGGCAAAATCGTGCTGGGACGCCAGACAAGGCGTCGCTGGTGGCAGGGCGATTCTTTTGCCGGACGTCTGGCACGTCATGCGCCGGATCTGGATTTATTGATTGTGGCGCTTGATGACCCTCCGCTGTCGCCGCCGCGGGCCAGCGACACACGCCCGCTGCTTGAGCGCTGGCGCGTTCAACTGGAAGGCTGTGCGGTTGCCCTCGCGCTGTGCGCCGGGATAACTCTGATGGCCATGCAGTGGCTGACGGCGTTCGATCCCACCAATCTGGTCATGATTTACCTGTTGGCGGTGGTGCTGGTAGCCCTGCGCTACGGACGATGGCCGTCGGTGCTGGCGACCATTGTCAACGTGCTCAGCTTCGATCTGTTTTTCATTGCGCCGCACGGTACCCTCGCCGTGTCGGACGTGCAGTATATTCTGACGTTTATTGTGATGCTGATTGTCGGGCTGGTGATCGGTAATCTGACGGCAGGAATGCGCTACCAGGCGCGGGTGGCCCGTTACCGCGAACAGCGTACCCGTCATCTGTATGAGATGTCGCAGCGCCTGGCGATCAGCCGTAATGCTGAGGATATCGCTACCATTGGTGAGCAGTTTATTCAGTCCACTTTTCATGCCCGCAGTCAGCTTTTACTTCCCGACGTCAGCGCCCGGCTGGTGCCGCTTAATCAACAGCCCGGCATGACGCCGTGGGACGAGGCGATTGCCCGCTGGAGTTTTGATCGCGGCCAGCCTGCCGGCGCAGGAACGGATACCCTGCCCGGCGTCCCTTATCAAATCCTGCCGTTGAAAAGTGCAACCCGTACTCACGGACTGGTGGTCGTGGAGCCGGGCAGCCTGCGCCAGTTGATGATCCCCGAGCAACAGCGGCTACTGGAAACGTTTACGTTACTGATCGCCAGCGCGCTGGAGCGCCTGGCCCTCACCGCCAGTGAACAACAGGCACGGCTGGCCAGCGAGCGCGAAAGTGTGCGTAACGCCCTGCTTGCCGCGCTGTCTCATGATTTGCGCACCCCATTGACGGTGCTATTTGGTCAGGCGGAAATTTTGACGCTCGATCTGGCGAGTGAAGGATCAAAGCACGCCCCGCAGGCCAGCGAAATTCGTCAACATGTGCTGAATACCACGCGCCTGGTGAATAATCTACTGGATATGGCGCGTATTCAATCCGGTGGCTTTAATCTTAAGAAAGAGTGGCTGACGCTGGAGGAAGTGGTCGGCAGCGCATTGCAGAGCCTGGAGCCCGGCAGCCGACCTGTTACGCTGGCGCTGGGCGAACCATTACAGCTCATCCATGTCGACGGCCCATTGTTTGAGCGTGTATTAATCAATTTGCTGGAAAACGCGCTTAAATATGCCGGACGCCAGGCGCAAATTGGTCTTAATGCCTGGATAGCGGATAAACAACTGGTACTGGAAGTATGGGACAGCGGGCCGGGCATCCCGGCGGGGCAGGAAAAGATTATTTTTGAGAAGTTTGCCCGGGGCATGAAAGAGTCGGCGATCCCCGGCGTAGGTTTAGGTCTGGCGATTTGCCAGGCCATCGTCAGCGTTCACGGCGGCACGCTCACCGCCGTGAATCGGCCACAGGGCGGGGCCTGTTTTCGTGTTACTCTACCCCAGGATGCCCCCCCTGAGCTTGAAGAAGGTAATGACGCGTTGTGATTACGATCCTGATTATTGAAGATGAACAGGCAATTCGGCGCTTATTGCGCACAGCACTGGAAGCGGACGGACTACGGGTGTATGAAGCCGATACGCTCCAGCGCGGTCTGCTTGAAGCCGCCAGCCGTAAGCCGGATCTGACTATCCTCGACCTTGGCCTGCCGGACGGCGACGGCATCGACTTTATTCGCGAAGTGCGGCTGTGGAGCCAAATGCCCGTGATTGTGCTCTCCGCGCGTACAGATGAAACCGATAAAATTGATGCGCTTGATGCTGGTGCCGATGATTACCTCAGCAAGCCATTCGGCATCGGCGAACTTCAGGCACGCCTGCGGGTGGCGATGCGCCGGCACGCCAGTACGGAGAAAACGGAACCGGTGGTGACATTTGGCACGATAACCGTTGATCGGGTGGCACGGCGCATTTTACGTAATGGTGAAGAGGTTCATTTAACGCCGATTGAATTTCGTCTGCTGGCAGTATTGTTAAATAATTCAGGCAAAGTACTTACTCAGCGTCAACTGTTAAACCAGGTCTGGGGACCCAACGCCGTAGAACATAGTCATTATTTACGCATTTATATGGGACATCTGCGCCAGAAATTAGAAGCCGATCCAGCTCGCCCCCGGCATTTATTAACCGAAACAGGCATTGGCTACCGATTTATGATTTGAATAACTATTCATATACCATTCGGATTAATTTTCCTCTCTTCAACCAATTATTCCCTGCAGAAAAAGGATTTTCTTAAAATAAAAGAAATTACATATAATTCACAAATAAATTACATTCAATTGCTGCGCCGCACATATGCATAAACAGTGTATAATTATTTCTGAAAAGATCGTTTTTAAGTGATCAACTTCACAGTTAATGGCATTTTTACGGATAAAATACGCATACCTTCAATCAACGTATGAATGGTGTGACGATGGAAAACAATAACAGAATAATGCCTCATATCAGGCGAACCACGCATATTATGATGTTTGCCCACCGCAATAGTTTTGACTTCCACTTCTTTAATGCCCGATAGTCTTTTGACCTCGGGCGCTTCAGCATACAGAATTCCCTGAACTTTGTGCAATACAGGTTACGCCTGTAGCAAACCGCGCTCGCCCTGAATAAATCCTGCATTGCCAGCCACGGACTGGCAGGATTCATTCTATTTCAAAAAAGCATATTACTGATATTTTTATCAGCGCATCTTTATTGCTTTTTTTCCGCCGCGATCAATTTCCACTTCAGGAAATTGAGGGATAACTATTATCTAAAATAACGAGTTGATTATGTCTCAATTAAAAATTGCCGTTAGCCGTGCCTGCCCTGACTGTTTTTGTACTCAGCGCGATATCGTCAGTACAGCCGAAACGCATTTTATTAACGTTGCCGCCGTTGTATTAACTCTTGATGAGATGGAAAACGGCAAACTCGATGAGATCGACGCGACCGGCTATCATCTGCCGGTCTTTGTTGCGCTGGCTGATGACCAGCGGGTTCCCGCTGAGTATCTTTCCCGCACTCAGGGCGTGTTTGAATTCGACGACAGCCGCAGGGAGTATTATGGCCGCCAACTGGAAGCTGCCGCATATAAATATGAAAGCCAACTGCGGCCGCCTTTTTTCCGTGCGCTGGTGGATTACGTCAATCAGGGTAATAGCGCTTTTGACTGTCCCGGACATCAGGGCGGGGAATTTTTCCGCCGCCATCCGGCTGGCAATCAGTTTGTCGAATTCTTTGGCGAAACCCTGTTCCGCTCGGATTTGTGTAACGCCGATGTGGCGATGGGAGATTTATTAATCCACGAGGGCGCGCCCTGTACCGCCCAGCAGCACGCCGCAAAAGTTTTTAATGCCGATAAAACGTATTTTGTCCTCAACGGTACCTCGTCGGCCAATAAAGTCGTGCTGAATGCGCTATTAACGCCGGGCGATTTGGTATTGTTCGATCGTAATAACCATAAATCAAACCATCACGGTGCGCTGCTTCAGGCGGGCGCAACGCCGGTGTATCTTGAAACGGCGCGTAATCCGTATGGTTTTATTGGTGGTATTGATGCCCATTGCTTTGAAGAACGTTATTTACGCGAGCTGATTGCTGAGGTTGCGCCGCAGCGCGCCCGCGACGCGCGACCGTTCCGTCTGGCGGTGATCCAGCTTGGCACCTATGACGGCACGATGTATAACGCCCGCCAGGTCGTGGATAACATCGGACATCTGTGCGACTACATTCTGTTTGATTCAGCCTGGGTCGGTTATGAACAATTCATTCCGATGATGGCGGACTGCTCGCCGCTACTGCTGGAACTGAATGCAAACGATCCTGGCATTCTGGTAACCCAGTCAGTGCATAAACAGCAGGCCGGTTTTTCGCAGACCTCGCAAATCCATAAAAAAGACCGCCACATTAAAGGCCAGTCGCGCTATGTGCCGCATAAGCGTTTGAACAATGCCTTTATGATGCATGCCTCCACCAGCCCGTTTTATCCGCTTTTTGCCGCGCTGGATATTAATGCGCAGATGCATGAGGGCGTGTGCGGACGCAATATGTGGATGGACTGCGTGATAAACGGCATTGAGGCCCGCAAGTTGATCCTTGATAACTGCCAGCATATTCGCCCGTTTGTGCCTGACGAGGTTGACGGAAAAGCCTGGCAGCGCTGGCCGACCGCTGATATCGCCAGCGATCTGCGCTTTTTCCACTTTGTGCCGGGAGAGCACTGGCACGCCTTTGAAGGATACGCTGAACATCAATATTTTGTCGATCCCTGCAAGCTGCTGCTGACCACGCCCGGCATTGACACCGCCAGCGGCGAATATGAGTCCTTCGGCGTACCGGCGACCATTCTTGCCCATTTCCTGCGTGAAAACGGCGTGGTCCCGGAAAAATGCGATCTGAACTCTATTCTTTTCCTGCTGACCCCCGCAGAGGACATGGCGAAGCTGCAACAGCTGGTAGCCTTACTGGTGCGTTTTGAAAAATTACTCGACGTCGACGCGCCGTTAAAAGAGGTGCTGCCGTCACTGTACCGCCAGTATCAGGATCGTTATGCCGGTTATACGCTGCGTCGGCTGTGCCAGGAAATGCACGATCTGTATGCCCGGCATAATGTGAAACAGCTGCAAAAAGAGATGTTTCGTAAAGCGCATTTCCCCCGCGTTTGTCTTAACCCGCAGGAAGCCAACTATGCCTTGCTCCGTGGCCAGGTGGAGCTGGTGCGCTTACAGGATGCGGAGGGCCGTATTGCGGCGGAGGGCGCGCTACCCTACCCGCCGGGCGTATTGTGCGTGGTGCCCGGAGAAGTCTGGGGCGGCGCGGTGCTGCGCTATTTCAGCGCCCTTGAAGAAGGAATTAATCTTCTGCCGGGTTTCGCCCCGGAATTACAGGGTGTGTATATCGAAGAACACGATGGTCGCAAACAGGTGTGGTGCAACGTCGTTAACCCCCTGGATACGTCCTCTGCGCTGCTACAAGGAGAACCGTTATGAGCAAATCCAATAAAATGGGCGTGGTCCAGCTTACCATTCTGACGATGGTGAATATGATGGGTTCCGGGATCATCATGCTACCGACCAAACTTGCTGAAGTGGGCACCATTTCGATTATCTCCTGGCTGGTAACCGCCGTCGGCTCTATGGCGCTGGCGTGGGCTTTCGCTAAATGCGGCATGTTCAGTCGTAAATCCGGCGGGATGGGTGGCTACGCGGAGTATGCCTTCGGCAAATCCGGCAACTTTATGGCGAACTACACCTACGGCGTGTCGCTGCTAATAGCTAACGTGGCGATTGCCATTTCGGCGGTCGGCTATGGCACCGAACTGCTGGGGCTGCAGCTCAGCCCGCTGCAGATTGGTCTGGCGACCATTGGCGTGCTGTGGATTTGCACCGTGGCAAACTTTGGCGGCGCGCGGATCACCGGGCAGATCAGCAGTGTCACCGTCTGGGGAGTCATTATTCCGGTGGTGGGATTGTGCCTTATCGGCTGGTTCTGGTTCAGCCCGTCGCTGTACGTCGCATCGTGGAATCCACACAACGTGCCGTTCTTTGGCGCGGTAGGATCGTCCATTGCGATGACGCTGTGGGCGTTTCTTGGCCTGGAGTCGGCCTGCGCCAATACCGATGTGGTGGAAAACCCGGAGCGTAACGTTCCCATCGCGGTGCTTGGCGGCACGCTTGGCGCGGCGGTCATTTATATTGTCTCGACTAACGTGATTGCCGGGATTGTGCCGAATCTGGATCTCGCTCACTCCACCGCGCCGTTTGGCGTTGCCTTCACGCAGATGTTTACCCCGGGCGTGGGGAAAATCATCATGGGGCTGATGGTGATGTCCTGCTGTGGCTCACTGCTCGGCTGGCAGTTTACGATTGCCCAGGTGTTTAAATCCTCCGCCGATGAAGGCTATTTCCCGAAAATCTTCTCACGCCTGAGTAAAGCCGACGCGCCGATTCAGGGCATGCTGGCCATTGTGATTTTCCAGAGCGGGTTGTCGTTGATGACCATCAGTCCGTCGCTCAATAGCCAGTTTAACGTGCTGGTGAATCTGGCGGTGGTGACCAACATCATTCCGTATATTCTGTCGATGGCGGCACTGGTGATTATTCAGAAGGTCGCGAAAGTCGAGCCAGGTAAGGCCAAAGCGGCAAACGTGGTGGCGTTTATCGGCGCGGTTTACAGTTTTTATGCGCTGTATTCCTCGGGTGAAGAAGCCATGCTGTATGGCGCGATAGTCACCTTTATGGGCTGGACGCTGTATGGTCTGGTATCGCCCCGGTTTGAACTGAAGAATAAACACGGATAAAAGGTTCAAGGCTCCGCAAGGAGCCTTTCAGATTTAGCCTTTATTATCACTGGCCGTAATAGGCATTGCTGCCGTGCTTACGTAAATAATGTTTATCCAGTAATTCCTGTGATACCGGCGGTTGCTGATGCGCTAACTGCAGAGTACACATATTCATGTAAGCAATTTCCTCCAGCACGACGGCGTTATGCACTGCGTTATCCGCGTCTTTTCCCCAGGCAAAAGGCCCATGACCATGTACCAGCGTAGCGGGAATGCTTAACGGATCGATATTATGGTTATGCAACGTTTCAATAATCACCCGCCCGGTATTCGCTTCATAATCCTCGCGGATTTCTTCGCTGGTTAGCGGGCGCGTACAGGGGATTTCACCGTAAAAATAATCCGCGTGGGTTGTTCCCATTGCCTTGAGCGGCTTAGCGGCCTGCGCCCAGATCGTCGCATGCCGGGAGTGAGTGTGCACAATACCGCCCAGCGATTCAAAAGCGCGGTAAAGCGCCAGATGGGTAGCGGTATCCGATGACGGTTTGTTTTTACCTTCAACCACCCTGCCGCTTTCAAGTTCGACGATGACGATGTCCTCAACCGTCATCAGCGCATAGTCAACGCCGGATGGTTTAATCGCCACCAGCCCCTGCTGACGATCAATACCGCTGACGTTTCCCCAGGTAAATGTTACGAGTTGATATTCCGGCAGCGCCAGATTTGCCGCAAACACCGAATTTTTAAGTTCGTCCAACATAATTAACTCCAGAGTCAGAAAAATTCAGGCTATCAATTCAAAAAAGCGTGCTGATATTTATCTTCAATCCAGCTTTTGGCTTCAGCAATACGTTGCACATCTGCGCCATCGTTTTTAGCCCACATTTCCATCAACCATGCGCCGCGATAATTCAGGGTTGAGAGCGTGCGAAAGACTTCATCAAAATTCACGCAGCCGGTGCCGAACGGCACATCGCGAAACTGTCCCAGCGAAAAGGGGGAGATTTGCCGGGTATCTTTTAAGTGGATGGCCGAGATTTTGTGGATGCCTTTACTCAATTCCACCGGCACATCATTATGCCAGGCACTGAGATTGCCGACATCGGGGTAGACGCAAAACCACGGGCTGCATATTTTGCGCTCCAGATCCAACCAGCGCGAAATATTGCTCATAAACGCCGTATCCATAATTTCCATGGAGAGCATAATTTGTGCTTTGGCTGCCTGCGAAACCGCCCAGCTTATCCCCTCAATGAAAAGTTCACGGGTTTGTGCAGAAGAAGACTCATAATAGACATCATAGCCTGCCAGTTGAATATTGCGGATGCCCACCTGCCCCGCCAGGGCCAGCGCATCCTGCATTAGATCGTACGCTTTATCACGAGTCTCGCGTTTCAGGCTGCCAAACGGAAAGGCACGATGGGCAGATAAACACATACTCGGTACATCAACCCCGCTGTTGATTTTCCCCGCGACAAAGTCGAGGCGTTCGGCGCGATTCCACTGTAAACGCGCTTGCCGCACCGGATCTTCGTCCACCGACATCTCAATAAAGCTGAAGCCCAGTTGCGCAGCCAGATCAAAGCGCTCCGCCCAGCTCAGCGCATTCGGCAGCGCCTTTTCATAAATCCCTATGGTTGGTTTCATTTGGCATTTACCCGCGGTGACAGGGCATGGGCAACGTTGAGATAACGTGCGTATCCTTCGCGTAAATGCTGGTGGCGCTGCTCGTCAGGTTCAAACACCACGACCGCAGGCTGAGTTTGCGCCATGGCCTCACTAAAACTGGAATATACGCCAGCCCCTGTTGCCGCACAAAGTGCCGCTGCCCGGCATCCAGCCTGTTCAATATCAACCACTTCCAGCGGCAAATTGGCCGCGTCAGCATACATCTGCGTCCACTGTCGCGATCGACTCGGCCCACCGGTAAAGCGAATTTTTTCAATCGCCGGGTTGAGGGAAATAATGCGGTCCTGGTGCACCAGATGGGAAAAAACAATGCCGCGATAAATCGCTGCAATCACATCTTTTTTAGTGTGATGGCCCGAAAGACCAATCAATCCGCCCTGCAAATCCATTTCCAGATTTGAACCAAATAGATAAGGCAGGAAGACAAGCTGCTCGTCGCAACTTTGGGCGATCCATTGTTCAAAATTTTGGTAGCACTGCGCTTCATCCTGAAAGAATTGCTTAATAAACCACGTCAAATTACTGGCTGAAGTTGGGCTGCCTTCATGAACGAAATATTTGCCCGGCACACAATATTTCCCCCAGATATAAGGAAAATCGCTGGTAATAATATGGTCAGTGACAGACGTCGCAATACTCCAGGTTCCGGCTACGGCACTCAGCGTTTTTTCATTGTCGATTCCGGAGGTTACGGCGCTGGAAACCACGTCAAAAAAGCCGCCAAATACCGGCGTTCCCGGGCATAGTCCGCAATCCAGTGCTGCCTGCGGCGTGATAACCCCTATCCGATCGGTTGAGTTCACAACCGGGGCGGTTTTATCCGCCACCTCGGGGATGCCAAAAAGCGCCATCATTTCGTTGTCATAACATGAAGTGAATTGGTTATAAAAATTGCTACCCGAAATATTGGTGATTTCGGCATGGATCTCGCCGGTAAACTTGAAGCGAATATAGTCATGCACCATCAATATTGCATCAATCCGGGCATAATTATCCGGCTCATGATCTTTTAACCACGCCAGTAAAGAAACCGGGTGTCCGGTCCATAATTGCTGTAAACCTTTATGATAGGCCTGTTTATCAATGCCATCGTGATACCAGCGTTTGACATAGTCCAGCGCCCGGGTATCGGATGAAATAATACCATTACGTACCGGTTTACCTTTTTTGTCGATGGCATATAACCCTTTGCCATGGGAAGAAAAGCTGACGCCTTTGATACTGAGTGGTGGGACCTGGCTTTCATAAATCGCCTGCTTTACAACGCGGCAAACGGTCTCCCACAGCTCATCCATATTACGTTCACTAAAGCCGGGCTGTTCGGCCAGTACCTCGGCGTTGCGTGAGGCAACATGTATTTCATTGCCCTGCGCGTCATAAATACCTGCCTTGGTGACCGTTCCGCCAATGTCTATCCCGATAAAATTCATGACACTCTCCTTGGTTAATAGGGATCAGGAAAAAAAGACTATCGTCTGGCCGAACTAATAAATGTCGCCCCCCAAATGATCAGGCCTTTCACCAGATATTGAACATACGGTGAAATGCCTAATAAATTGAGCCCGTTGTTTAATACTCCTAACATCATTGCGCCGATGAGCTCCCGATGATCATTCCACGCCCACCAGCAATGGATGCGCCACCTAATACCACAGCGGCAATAGCATCCAGTTCAAACCCAACACCGGCATTGGGTTGTCCGCTCATGACCCGGGAAGTGAAAATAAGACCGGCAAATCCGGCGGTAAAACCGCTGATTACATACACCAATAACTTATAATATTTAACCCGCAATCCGCTGAGTCGTGCCGCCTCTTCATTTCCACCAAGAGAATAGACATAGCGGCCAAAAGGCATATGGTTGAGTACGATATAAAAAATAAGGTACAGCAGTGCCATTAATAAAATCGGGACCTGAATGCCGAAAATATAATCGCGCCCCCAGAAGGAAAATGAATCAGGTAATCCAGAGATGGGGTAGCCCCCGGTATAAATTAACGCCAGTCCCTTGGCGATGATCATCGCACCCAGCGTCACGATAATCGGCGGCATTTTGCCGTAGGCAGTTAAAAAACCGTTTAGCAGACCAAAGGCAACGCCCGCCAGTAAGCCAAGCGTTATCGCCATCCACGGGTCCAGCCCGTAGAATTTCATCAGTCCGGCCATCAGGGTACCGCACAGCGCCATCACCGCGCCCACCGAAAGATCGATCCCACCCGTCAGAATGGCAAACGTCATTCCAATTGCAATAATAGCGTTAATTGAAACCTGTCTGGCGACGGTTGATAAATTTTCCACCGTCAGAAAATAATCGTTAAATATTGACATACAGCCGAATAGTAGCACCAGGCCAATAAACGGTAAAAAGGCCGGTGTTTTCATTAATCGGGACATCATTCCAGTACCCTTTTCAGTTTTAGCAACTGGTGCAGCAGAAACATTGGCATTGCTCATTGGGAACCCCCTAAATAATATTACCTGCGGCATGCAACATAATATCCGTCGAATTAATATCATCGCCCTCTAACTCGGCAACAATACCACCATCGCGAAACACCATGACGCGATCGCTGACGCCAATAATCTCCGGCAATTCAGACGAAATCATAATAATTGAAATACCTTGCTCGGTAAGACGGCGCATTATTTGATAAATTTCTGACTTCGCACCGACATCTATGCCACGAGTTGGCTCATCAAAAATGAGGATATTCACATCGTGATTGAGCCAGCGTGAGATAACCACTTTTTGCTGATTTCCACCACTGAGCGTACCGACTGCCGTCCAGGCATCCGGCGTTTTTACGCCAACTTTAGCAATCAAACTATTGGTGGTGGTTAATTCGTCTCCATCATTTATAAACAGATGGCGTAACGAGTGTTTGTTCAGCCAGATATTATCTTTGACAGAAAAAGGCAGTACCAGCCCCTGCGTTTTACGGCTTTCAGGCAGTAAACCAATACCTGCCTTCAATGCCTGAGAAGTCGCATTAAGCCTCACTGGTTTACCAAAGAGGGTGATATTTTTTTTGAAACATTTCTCAGCCCCGGTCATGGCCAGAATGGTTTCAGTACGTCCGGACCCCACTAAACCGGATAATCCCAGTATTTCGCCTTTACGCAACGTCAGGCGATTACATGGGCTGGCTTCAGTTAATTGAATACTGGCGTTCAGTATCTCCTCTCGCTGTCCCAGCGTGCGTTTTGCCGGGTAGATATTCTCCACTTCACGCCCGACCATCATTTGGATCATGGTAGAGATTTCGACATCATCGACTTTTGCTGATCCAATATATTTACCGTCACGCAAAATACTCAGGCTGTCGCAAATTTCATAAATTTCTTCAAGATGGTGGGAGATGAAAAACATCCCTACCCCTTTGGCCTTCAGGTCACGCATCACCCGGAAAAGATGCTCAGCTTCTCCCGGGGTCAGCGTTGCCGTCGGTTCGTCGAGCACCAGAATCCGCGCCTCCAGCGACAATGCTTTGGCTATTTCAACGAATTGCTGTTCGGCAACACTAAGGTGGCAAATTTGCTCATCCGGGTCGAGTTTAACACCCAGTTCGTTAAATATTCTCATCGCCTCATGGCGCATTTTTTTTCGATCGAGTAGTCCTACGCTGTTTGTTAATTCCCGGTTGAGAAAAATGTTTTCGAACGCATTTAAATAAGGGATCAGCGAAAACTCCTGGAAAATAATGCCAATACCTGCGCGAATAGCATCACGATAGGTCTGAAAGTGCTGTAGCTGATCATTAATATAAATACCACCGGTATCAGGCTGATAAATTCCGCACAGCACTTTCATTAGTGTGGATTTACCCGCACCATTTTCACCGAGCAGAGCATGAACCTCGCCGCTTTGTAACGTTATATTGATATCATCAAGTGCTTTTACACCGGGAAACGTTTTACTGACATGCTTAATCTCCAGTAAATTCATGATGCGTATCACTCCATTAAAACAAAACCCAGCCAGACTGCGAACGATAAAAGGTTCCCGAATAAGGTTGTGCGGGATCGCACAACCTTATGCGCAAATAATTTGAAGCGGAATGAATTACCAGTGGAAATCTTTGGCGTTATTTTTATCAATTAATTTGACGTCTACCGGAACCGAAGCGGGCACATTGGCACCCCAGTATTTCGCCAGCGCAATCCCTAAACCGATGCGGACCTGATCGCGTGGGAACTGTGCCGCCGTAGCGATGAATGGCGTGTTGCCTTTAGCAATTTCCGCAACCGCCTCCGGCGAACCATCAACACTCACCAGCTTCACATCGCGCCCCGAGGATTGAATAGCGGCCAACGCACCCAGCGAACCGACATCGTTGACGCTGAAGATACCATTGAGCGTCGGGTTCGATTGCAGCATATTTTCCGTCACGCTCATCGCGGTATCGCGTTCCTGTTTGCCGTTGAGTTTGGTCACAATTTTGATATCCGGATGTTTTTTCATCGCATCTTCAAAACCGCGTACACGTTCAAGGATGGGTACCACCGGAATACCATCCAGGATCGCTACATTACCTTTATTACCCAGCGCTTTTGCCAGATTTTCACCGGCAATCAGGCCCGCATCGTAGTTTTTCGATCCGACAAAAGAATCCAGTGGACCGTTGGCCTGTGCGTCAATGGCAACGACCACCACTCCAGCTTTTTTCGCTGCCAGCACCGCGGCTTCGGCCCCCACACTGTCTGCCGGGTTGATCAGCAAAATATCAATTTTCTTCTGGATCATATCTTCTATATCGCTGATCTGTTTGGAAACGTCATGAGCAGCATCGGCGGTATATAATTTGGCATTGATATCTTTTGTAGCGTCCTCAACAGATTGTTTCATGGTAACGAAGTATTCGTTATTTAACTCCTGAAACGACATTCCTACGGTGAGTTGTTTGGCGCTGGCACCCGCCATGAGTCCCAGGGATAATAAGCCGACCAGCAATGTTTTATATTTCAGACTTCCAGACATGTGAACTCTCCTTCTCATTATTATGAACGGTGTTGGCAAACATCTACTTTCACCTTATTTTGCTGGCGGGGACCGAGTGGTAATGGGTAAACGATCCCGGTGCAGCTTAAGGTTTGATAACGACTTTGATGGAGTCCAGCGTTTTGGCCATATCAAACGCTTCTTTCCAGTCATCAATAGAATAAAAGTGAGTCACAATACCTTTGGCGGTAATTAGCCCGCGACTGAACAGATCGATGGCGACGTCATAGCTATATGGCCCCAAATGTGCGCCGCGAATATCAAGCTCTTTACGGTCGCCAATAATGGACCAGTCAACCGTAGTTTCTTTGCCAAACACGCTGAACTCAACAAACCGCCCCAGCTTGCGGATCATCTCCAGACCCTGCGTTACCCCAATTGGCGCGCCGGTCGCTTCGATATATACGTCGCAGCCATAGCCCTCGGTCATTGATTTAACGATGGCCACCGCATCTTCTTTTGCCGCATTAATGACCACATCAGCGCCGAAAGTTTTCGCCAGCGCCAGGCGATCTTCCATTGTATCGATAACGATCAGTTTCTTCGGCGTTTTAAGATGAGCGACTTGTATCATGCATAGCCCTAATGGCCCGGCTCCCGCAATCACAACAACATCGTTCAAATCAATATCGCCACGGCGGACCGTATGGATAGCGCAGGCCATCGGTTCAATCAGTGCTGCGTCTTCTTCTGAGAGTGAGTCCGGAATTTTGTGAATAA
Source organism: Superficieibacter electus (assembly GCF_002915575.1). Classification (GTDB taxonomy): domain Bacteria; phylum Pseudomonadota; class Gammaproteobacteria; order Enterobacterales; family Enterobacteriaceae; genus Superficieibacter; species Superficieibacter electus. The sequence goes on along the minus strand of NZ_PQGD01000007.1, from coordinate 214,112 downwards.
TCGCCCTTTCCGAGAAACGCATATATTCTGCCATACCACCGTCAGCAACATCTTTCTGGAAACCATAAATATCATGGGTTTCACACATCCAGTATTTCCCGGTCTTGCAGAATCGGCACTCATGACAAGGAACAATTTGCTCAGCCAGGATACGGTCACCAATTTTCAATTTATATTTTTCCGCAGAGCCCGGACCTAATTCCGCTACCCGGCCGTAAAACTCATGCCCTGGCACTACCGGTGTTTTTACCCATGGATTGTCTCCCCAAAACATTGGTGCGCCATCACTGGCTTTGCAATCGCCCGCACAAATACCACAACCATCAACCTTGATAACGACTTCTCTTTCTTTAGCGACCGGCCGAGTAATTTTTTCAAAACGATAATCTTTTGGCCCATGACAGACCACGGCTTTCATATTTTCAGGCAGTTGTTCCATAGCAAACCTCTTGTTCACTGATGACATTTAAAATGTCGTTGAATGAATTAAAATAGCTGGAGTAATATGATATTACTTAATACAGTGATATATCAGTCGGTTTCAATCGTCTGAATTTTGCTGCAACGATATTCTTCGCAAGGCAATTTATTGGTGATCAGTACATCGACACCTTCCAGATTACAAATTTTATATAATGAGTACTGATCAAACTTCATAGAGTCAGCGAGCAGTATTTTTTTATCAGAAACATTAAGCATTTCCTGCTTAAGCCGTACATTTAACTCGCTACCGTCCCTGATGTCATACTCTGGCGCAATGCCCTGGCATGAAAAGAAAAATTTGCTAACTTTAAAACTTTTGATGGTCAACTCCGCGACCGGGCCGTGAAAATCTCCATGCCGCTCAGAATACTCGCCACCTACACTAATAATGCGTATTTTCTTACGACAGGCCAGTGTCTGAACAATATTTAAGGAATTAGTAATCACCGTTAAATTGATATCCGGCAGTTGCCGCGCTAAAAACCAACAGGTGCTGCTGTTATCCATTATGATGCAGTCATGCTCTTTAATAAACGGCAGAGCGGCTTTGGCAATCCGGGTTTTAGCATCAGTACGTTCGCGGGTTCTTTTAATAAATGATTCGGCCGTATCCACAAAATTTTCCGACACGGCTTTTTGTTCCACTTCAAGGTAAGCATTATTATTTTCAAGTAATGCCGCACCACCAAAACTACGAACTATTTTCTTACTTTTAGCCAATATGGCTAAGTCCCGGCGGATGGTTTCCTGCGATACGGAAAACATATCTGACAGTTCTTTTACCCTGGCACAGTCATTCTCTTTTATATACCTGAATATTAATAAATGACGTTTTGCCTGGAGCATTTTTATTCTCAGTTATTATTTCGACATGACGCTATGATACCCAAAATGCTCTTTTTGTTAAGTGACTGACTTCATACAATACAGTGACGGCATTGCTAAAAAAAATTTATTAGAGGGTAATCATATTTTGTAGATGAACAGGATATAAATACGCTATTTTTCGTGATGTCAGTCACGTATTTGTGCGTATTTATTCCACTGAAGACGAAACCCGGACAGGAAGACGGTCATACCCGGTCATCATCACCATGCCCGATTATGACCGGGTTGTGACTTTTCACCGTAAAGGCGCGGTTTTCTGACGAATTAAAAAACATGTCAGGCTCAGGCAGAAAAACTATCACATCTCATAATGTAAAACGCCTCCCGAAGGAGGCGTGAATGGATTGCGTTTCGGTCAGGCGTTTTTCAGCACTTCACTGACGATCTCAACCGCTTCTTTTTCAATGCGCTTACGGTGTTCTTCCCCGAGGAAGCTTTCACAATAAATTTTATACGCATCTTCCGTGCCCGATGGACGGGCAGCAAACCAGCCGTTGTCAGTCATCACTTTAAGACCGCCAATCGCTGCGCCGTTACCGGGCGCTGCGGTTAAACGCGCGGTGATCGGGTCGCCTGCCAGCGTATCGGCGCTGACCATTTCCGGGGAAAGTTTAGATAAGGCGGCTTTCTGCGCAGTGGTGGCGCTTGCGCCCAGACGGTTGTAGCTTGGCGCGCCAAAGCGTGCGGCCAGTTCATCATAATGCTGCTGCGGGTTTTTGCCGGTCACAGCCGTGATTTCCGCTGCCAGCAGGCACATGATGATGCCGTCTTTATCCGTAGACCACGGCGTACCGTCAAAACGCAGGAAAGACGCCCCCGCACTCTCTTCGCCACCAAAGCCGAAGCTGCCATCAAACAGACCGTCCACGAACCATTTAAAGCCGACCGGCACTTCCACCAGCTTGCGTCCCAGATCGTTAACCACCCGGTCAATCATGGCGGAGGAGACCAGCGTTTTACCTACCGCGACCTCTTTGCCCCACTGCGGACGGTGCTGGAACAGATAGTTGATCGCTACCGCCAGGTAGTGATTCGGATTCATCAAACCGGCTGGCGTGACGATGCCGTGACGGTCATAGTCCGGGTCATTGGCAAAGGCCAGATCGAATTTATCACGCAGCGCCAGCAGGCCCGCCATTGCGGATTCTGAGGAGCAATCCATACGGATCACTTCGTCTTTATCCAGGTGCATAAAGCGGAACGTCTGATCGACGTGATCGTTAACAATAGTCAGGTTGAGTTTGTAATGTTCTGCGATCCGTTTCCAGTATTCGATACCGGAACCACCCAGCGGATCGACGCCCAGCGTCAGGCCCGCTTTCTGGATCGCCGCCATATCGACAATCTCCGCCAGTCCTTCAACGAACGGCTGTACCAGGTCCTGCTCTTTAACGTGCCCCGACGCCAGCGCCGCGTCCAGAGCCAGGCGTTTAACGCCTTTCAGACCGTCCGCCAGCAATGCGTTTGCCCGATCTTCCACCACTTTGGTAACGTTGGTGTCTGCCGGGCCACCGTTTGGCGGGTTGTATTTGATCCCACCATCTTCTGGCGGGTTATGCGATGGGGTAATGACGATGCCGTCAGCCTGCGCGCCGCCTTTTTTGTTATGTTCAAGAATCGCGTTTGAAATGGCAGGCGTTGGCGTAAAACCGTTGTTTTCCTGGATGATCATGTCCACGCCGTTAGCGGCAAGGACTTCCAGCACGGAGATAAACGCTGGCTCCGATAACGCGTGGGTATCTTTACCGACGTAACAAGGACCGGTAATCCCGTTTTTCACTCGCTCTTCCGCGATGGCCTGGGCGATCGCCAGAATATGCGGCTCGTTAAAGCTGTGACGCCCTGCGCTACCACGATGGCCGGAAGTACCGAATTTAACGGCATGTTCCGGGTTGCCCGCTTCCGGCTTCAGCACGTAGTACTGAGACGTCAACTGAGCGACGTTGATCAAATCACGTTGTTGTGCAGGCTGACCCGCACGATTGTGAACTGCCATTGCCTGGTCCTTCTGATGCAAGGGTTAAATAGTGCCGCAAACCTTTTCAATCAGCTCCGTCGGGAACTGCATTGATTGCATGATATGTTCAACCATGCCGCATTTACGACCTGTATTGGTATTGGTAATCACCCAGTAAGGGGTATTCGGCACCTGTTTCGGTTTCGTCTGATTACCGTTTTGTAACAGCGTTTGTTCGTCAGCCGCAAAGTAAACGCGGGTGCGCCCATGTAGCGACTCAGTCGCTTCGGCAAACGCGGCGTTGTCCAGTGAATAGAGTGTAGACAGGATTAACATGAAGCGGTTTACCGCCTTACGTTGTTCTGCGTATTCGTCAGACAACAGCAATTCACGTACCGCGCGAACGTTATCTTTAGGGGTATTAACCGGTTTTTTCTCGACCACGGGAGCAGGTACACTCGCCTCTTTATTTACCGGAGAGACAGGCTGTGATGCGGCAGAAAATTTCAGTATGCGCCGTAAAATGTCGGACGCGCTCTCACCAATGTGTTGAGTATGGCTGGCAATATAGCGATAGAGCTCGTCATCAACTTCGATCGTTTTCATCTTGATCCAGTACGATATTTTTGAGTACAAGTTATTGAGATTATAAGGGCAAATCTCAACTGCGGATAGCGTCAAGCCTGGATGACCGCAAAAGTCCGGAAACTTCTGAAAGCTTGCAGCCGGGCGGCAGAATGTTCACCATAATACCTTAACCTGCCTGAGTGAAAAAAAGATCTTTACCATGAAATTAAACACCCGCACGCAATCTGCACAACATTCGTCTGCATCATCGCCTATTGTTCTCGTCCACGGGCTGTTTGGCAGCCTGGATAATCTGGGTGTTCTCGCCCGCGACCTGGTGAGCGATTACGATATTCTCCAGGTCGATATGCGCAACCATGGTCTCTCGCCCCGCTCGCCGGAAATGACGTATCCGGCGATGGCGCAGGATCTGCTGGATACCCTGGATGAACAGGGAATTGAAAAAGCCACCTTTATTGGTCATTCGATGGGCGGTAAGGCGGTGATGGCCCTGACGGCGCTGGCGGCAGAACGTATTGATGGCCTGGTGGCGATAGATATTGCCCCGGTAGATTATGCAATACGTCGCCACGATGAAATTTTTAGCGCGATCAACGCCGTGACCGATGCTGGCTGCAGCACTCGCCAACAGGCGGCCACGGTGATGCGCACTCATCTTAATGAAGAAGGCGTGATTCAGTTTTTGCTGAAGTCTTTTGTTGACGGCGAATGGCGTTTCAACGTGCCAGTGCTGTGGGAGCAATACTGGCACATTGTCGGCTGGGACACCGTTCCGGCATGGACGCATCCGGCACTGTTTATTCCTGGCGGCAATTCGCCTTATGTCACCGAAGCATACCGTGAACCGCTGCTGGCGCAGTTCCCGCAGGCGAAGGCGCATGTCATTGCCGGAGCGGGACACTGGGTTCATGCCGAAAAGCCAGAAGCGGTACTGCGTGCCATCCGTCGTTACCTGGCGGAACGCTCCGCTGATTAAAAATACAACGTCTGCGCGCCAGATTGCCTGTGGACGTTGGCGTGCTCCCTGCACTGATGTATGATGGCGCGCTACCCAACCGGGCAATAGCCCGGCTGCTTGTTTCTCCCGAAGTCACTCTTAATCATGGCAAAAGAACAAACGGACCGTACGACATTAGATCTGTTCGCGAATGAGCGTCGCCCGGGAAGACCGAAAACCAATCCCCTTGCGCGTGATGAACAGTTACGCATCAATAAGCGTAATCAGTTGAAACGTGACAAAGTACGCGGCCTGAAGCGTGTTGAACTGAAACTCAATGCTGACGCGGTGGACGCACTAAATGAACTGGCGGATGCTCGCCAGATCAGCCGCAGCGAGCTTATTGAAGAAATCTTGTTGAACCAGCTTGCGCAGTTACGCGGACAAGGCACTGTCTAAAAAATAGCCTGAACACCCTTTTCATGTAGCACAGAGTGCAGTCGGGCATGATTGCTATTTCCGCGTACTTCTCTGTTCTGCTATCATTGCCCTTATCCGTGTGCAATACGCCACCACCATATCAATAAGTATCAAGAGGTTATTTTACTCATGGCAATCACAGGCATCTTTTTCGGCAGTGATACCGGTAATACCGAAAATATCGCGAAGATGATTCAAAAGCAGCTAGGCAAGGATGTCGCCGATGTCCATGACATTGCTAAAAGCAGCAAAGAGGATCTCGCTGGCTACGATATTCTGCTGCTGGGCATTCCCACCTGGTACTACGGTGAAGCACAATGTGACTGGGACGACTTCTTCCCGACGCTGGAAGAGGTAGACTTTAATGGTAAGCTGGTAGCGTTGTTTGGTTGTGGCGACCAGGAAGATTACGCAGAGTATTTCTGCGATGCCCTGGGCACCATTCGCGATATCATTGAGCCGCGCGGCGCAACGATTGTCGGCCACTGGCCGACAGCCGGTTATCATTTTGAAGCCTCCAAAGGTCTGGTCGATGACGATCATTTCGTCGGTCTGGCCATCGATGAAGATCGCCAGCCGGAGCTGACTGCAGAACGCGTGGAGCAGTGGGTAAAACAGGTTTCTGAAGAGCTGCACCTGAACGATATTATCAATGCCTGATGCCTCGATGACGTAACCTAATGGTTGCGTCCTATTGATAGGTATAAGCAATCAAAATAATTGCTACAATTTTTTAACTTTTCAGTACATATCTGTACAATAGCCACTGATTTAACGAGGTCGGCTGGTGCTTTGCGCCTTCCACCTCGTTTTAAACGCTAACTTTGTCTGATACTTGCAGTTTTCATTCAGGCACGGCAGTTCTATAATGAGAGGCATTATGACCGATGCACTCTCTCTAAATACTTCCCTGAGGGGAGTGAATCTTATAGCGACAGGACAGATTCCGCATGACTGACAACAATACCGCATTAAAGAAAGCAGGCCTGAAAGTCACGCTTCCCCGGTTGAAAATCCTGGAAGTGCTTCAGGGACCTGACAATCATCATGTCAGCGCGGAAGACTTATACAAACGCCTCATTGACATGGGCGAAGAAATTGGCCTTGCCACTGTTTACCGCGTACTGAACCAGTTTGACGATGCGGGTATTGTGACCCGGCATAATTTTGAGGGTGGAAAGTCCGTTTTCGAACTGACTCAACAACATCATCACGATCACCTGATTTGCCTCGATTGCGGTAAAGTCATTGAGTTCAGTGATGATTCTATCGAGTCCCGCCAGCGTGAAATTGCTGCAAAACACGGTATTCGTCTTACCAACCATAGTCTTTATCTCTATGGCCATTGCGCTGAAGGCGACTGCCGTGAAGATGAAAACGCTCACGAAGGCGTAAGTAAGTAGCCATACCGAAGCCAGCCTTTCAGGCTGGCTTTTTATTTTTTCCTCTTCTCTGATATTCAGAATTCATCAATATTTTTCTTTTTTTTGCCTGCTAACATTACCCTGCCCAAGCCGTCTCAGATGGCGTCATTTTGCCAGTAAATTGACAAGGATCGCGTCATGTTGCAACTCCCCGCTCCCCAGACGGCATTAGCCCATATTCTGGCTATTTTTGATAATGACATTGATAAGCGCCTTTTGATGCGGCGTAACCATCTGACATTCCAGGCGGATACCGTTTGTCTGCTTTACTCTGGAGATTATTCGTTGCTACGACGCCGTGATGAGTTGCTGGTGACCAGAGCGTTAGCGCCATGCATCGTCGGCCTGATATTACCTGGTACGATCGGCCAATTTATCACCATCCGGGCAAATGGCGATTGCCATTATCAACTTGTCAGTAATGAAGATTTTTTTAATAAGATTGCCGATCAGCAGGCATACCACGACGTGTATACCCTCTTGCTGGAGCACATCACATGGCAATATCAGCGAGAAGAGTTGCTATTGGGTCACAGCAGCCAGGTCTGCGTTCAGGGTGCAATACATCTGCTTGACCAGTCAGAACCGCTCATCAGGGATAACACTAATGTGGCTGATTTTGTAGTGAAATCGACGAAGCTGTCACGCAGTATGGTGATGAAATCAATGGCGTTATTACGTCAACAAAAGGCGATTGAGGTTGTGAAAGGCAAGCTCGGCCGCATCAATTTTCTTCCTGATATCCATTAAAAAGCCCGGCAACACGTGCTGCCGGGCATAGTCATCATTGCCAACATCAAAAGATAGTAAATGGCGCGATGACCATAAATTTCACATCGCGCTCGTCCTGGAAGATATTACCGTATCCGCCCGAGTAGCTTGGAATATCGGAATGGTTGTCATATTCGGTGAAGTGAAGCTTGAACATGGTCCCTTTAGCCCGGCCATCCTGAAGGGTGTACACCGCATCAAGGCTGTAAGAGGACTCTTCAATCGTTCTGTCTTTATCGTAGTAAGCATCCGGGTTAAGCTGCCAGGTTGATGGCTTCGCATCCCAGGCGTAAACATAAGAAGCGCCCACGTTCCAGCCGGGCAGATCCCAGTTCTTTAAATCGTACATTGCACCAAAAAAGACGGCTTTTTCGCCGTTGGCATTAAAGTCAGAACGGTTATCCCACCAGATATCAAGCCGCCCGTTAGATGACGCATAGGTCGGCGTCATACGTTGCAGGAAATATCCCTGCTGGCCATCTGCTTTTACCCAGGTACCTTCCAGGCGCAAATCAACTACCTCAGCGGCCTTATAGCCGAACGTCAGCGCCTGCAACCAGGCCGTACCATCGTAAATATCGTTGGTACCATGATCGTCAACTTTGTCGCGCGTTCCGTAGAACTGATAACTGGTGGTAAGAGGCCCACCCGCTACGTCGAATTGATAGCTGGCTTTAGCAAAGTACTGATCAATATAGCCCTCAGCCTGTCCGAAAGCGGCTTCCAGTACGAAGTTATTTTTAAAATCGTATTTTGCGCCGATAGAATGCAGGTAATCGACATTGGTCTTCTGGTCATTCTGATAGAAATGATCCATCTCCAGATGCCATGGGGATTTGTATTCGTTGGTCCACATATACGAAAAACTGAGCGCGCCGGCATCGCCATAGTCGAAATTCGCTCCGGCTTCAGCGCCCTGGTAAGTACCAGGCATAAAGCTCCAGTGCGGAGCCAGTAGCGTTTGTCCGGTCGGCTGAATATAGCCTGCCCGCGCCCAGGCCGGGCCATATTTGAATTTTGCCGCCGCCTTATACAGACTTATTCCGCTTTTATCGCCGGACCAGTCTTCATCATAGGCTTTGTTACTTTTCGAAAACGCAATTTCGTTCGGGTGTGCGCTATCACCGTTTTCAGCCATTTCGATGGCTGTAAAGGCGGCAATATCGAGGCCGAACATATCGGCAGCGTAGCCGGACTGGAAATCTAGGTTGGCGTTCCAGGTGGCATGGGAAAGGTTAACTTTGTATTTATCATCTTCGGTCACATCTTTACGGTCACGTTCACGCTGCCAGTAATAGATACCACCGGTTAGGGTTGAATCGTCGAAAAAACCTTCAGCTTTGGCCTGCGGAGAAGCCATAAAGCCAGACATTGCGGTGACGCCGGCAATAGCCAGCGCCAGCGTACTACGTTTGCCACTGAACGTACGCATGGGTGATCCTCTTTGACTTTAAAAACGCCGACTTACGCGGCGATAAAAATAAAATTAAAAAGTAGCCAGCTAAAAATGTGACCGGATACTGGAAGGTAGAATATTTTTCGCGTCGCGAATTATCAATCTTTTTTAGCGGGGAAAATACAGGACTATGATAAAGCGCACATAATTCATCTTATTTTGTAACACTTTAAAAAGGGTGGAAGCGCACTGATTTACGCAATGATTGATGTCAAAACAATAAGTTATTTATATGATTGTTATTAATGAAGTTTATGCGTAACGGCAGAAACCCAGTAATTAATTCGCGACGCGAATAGATTCTACTGCATCGTCTGGCCTGGTTAACGGATAAAAAAACGCCGCATTACGCGGCGTGAGTGGGCTATGTTGGCTTGTTAATCGGGTGGCGCTGCGCTTACCCGGCTGCTAAATACAGATACATCAACATATGACATCCGTATCGAAGATCTGTGCAAGCGAAGCGCCGCCAGGCATCATTCCACGACGCGACGCTTTACAGCCAGCCATCCGGATTACTCGCCGATTTTAGCCCAGGTATCACGTAAGCCAACGGTGCGGTTAAACACTGGCTTTTCCGCGCTAGCGTAGCGGCTGTCCAGGCAGAAGTACCCTTCCCTCTCAAACTGGAACGCGTTACCCGCCATGGCATTCTTCAGAGAAGGCTCGGCAAAGCCCTGCCGGATAACCAGCGATTCCGGGTTGATAACCGTCAGGAAATCGTCCGCAGCGCCCGGGTTAGGCACGCTGAACAGACGGTCATACAGACGAATTTCAACCGGTAGCGCGTGCGTGGCGCTTACCCAGTGGATCACCCCTTTCACCTTACGGCCATCAGCCGGATCTTTGCTCAGCGTGTCAGCGTCATAAGAACAAATGATGGTAGTGATGTTACCTTCCGCATCTTTTTCTACACGTTCTGCCTTGATGACATAAGCATTACGCAGGCGAACTTCTTTACCCAGCACCAGACGCTTATATTGCTTATTAGCTTCTTCACGGAAGTCCGCGCGATCGATCCAGATCTCACCGCTAAACGGGACGTCACGAGTCCCCATTTCCGGTTTGTTCGGATGGTTAGGCATAGTAACCATTTCGCTTTCGCCCTGCGGGTAGTTTTCGATGACCAGTTTCACCGGATCGATCACCGCCATCGCACGCGGCGCGTTTTCATTCAGATCTTCACGAATGCAGGATTCCAGCGAGGCCATTTCAATGGTGTTGTCCTGTTTAGTCACGCCGATGCGCTTACAGAACTCACGAATGGAAGCGGCAGTATAGCCGCGACGACGCAGACCGGAGATGGTCGGCATACGCGGATCGTCCCAGCCTTCCACGTGCTTGTCAGTCACCAGCAGATTCAGCTTACGCTTGGACATCACGGTGTATTCCAGATTCAGACGCGAGAATTCGTACTGACGCGGGTGAACGGGGATCGTGATGTTATCCAGCACCCAGTCGTATAAACGACGGTTGTCCTGGAACTCAAGGGTACACAGCGAATGGGTAATGCCTTCCAGCGCATCGCTGATGCAGTGAGTAAAGTCGTACATCGGATAGATGCACCACTTGCTGCCGGTCTGGTGATGATCGGCAAATTTAATGCGGTAGATAACCGGATCGCGCATGACGATAAACGGCGAGGCCATATCGATTTTGGCACGCAGACAAGCTTTACCTTCTTCAAAACCGCCGCTGCGCATTTTTTCAAACAGCGCGAGGTTCTCTTCTACGCTGCGATCGCGATACGGGCTATTGGTGCCGGGCGCTTTCAGCGTGCCGCGATATTCGCGGATTTCGTCCGGCGAAAGCTCATCGACATAGGCCAGACCTTTGTTAATCAGCTCAATAGCATACTGATGGAGCTGGTCAAAATAGTTCGAGGAATAGCAGATGTCGCCCGACCAGTGAAAGCCTAACCACTGCACGTCATTTTTAATCGACTCTACGTATTCGATGTCTTCTTTTGCCGGGTTGGTGTCATCAAAACGCAGGTTACACTGTCCCTGGTAATCCTGAGCGATGCCAAAATTCAGGCAAATCGATTTTGCATGCCCAATGTGCAGGTAGCCGTTTGGCTCCGGCGGGAAACGGGTATGAACGGTAGTATGCTTACCACTGGCCAAATCTTCATCAATGATCTGGCGAATAAAGTTAGTCGGGCGGGCTTCTGCCTCACTCATCGTGGGTTCCTCAAAGCGTAAACAACAGATAACGGCGTATGATCTTATAAGCCAGTCCCGGAGACAACCATTAGTTACGGAAATTACGCACAGGAGGAGAATTCTGCAGAATTTAACGGCAAAAAAAGCAGCGGAGGTCAATCCCCCGCCGCGGTAGTCATCACAGAAGTGGCTGTAATTATTTACTTCTGATCTCGTAAAGTGGCGTTTGACCGGCTACCACATGCCCCGTCGCCTGAACCACCAGCGCACTAAAATCATCGCTGTTGCTGCACACCACCGGGCTTATCATCGAGCGGGCGTTAGCATTGAGGAAGTCCAGATCCAGCTCAAGCACCGGCTGACCCGCCACCACTTTCGCCCCCTCTTCCACCAGCCGCGTGAAGCCCTGGCCATTGAGCGCCACAGTATCGATCCCCATGTGTACCACGATTTCCGCGCCGTTTTCGGTCTCCAGACAGAAAGCATGGTTGGTATTGAAGATCTTAACGATGGTACCTGCCGCCGGAGCAACCACGGTTTTTTCCGTCGGTTTCACCGCCACACCGTCCCCTACCGCTTTGCTGGCGAAGGCTTCATCAGGCACCGCATCCAGCGCCACAATCTCACCGGTGACAGGCGATACCAGTGCGGCGATCACGCTGTTATTCAACCTGGCCTGCGGTTTTGCCGCAGCGGGTGCAACCGCCGTTGGCGCGCTAGTCGTCGAGGCTGCCGGGACCGGACCGCGCGCCACCACGCGTTTCATGACGTCACCAATCGATTCCGCTTTCGCGCCCACAATGACCTGAATGGTCTGTTTATTCAGTTTCACCACGCCAGAGGCACCCAGACGTTTGCACATGGCATCGTTCACCAGCGCAGCATCGGCAACAGTCAGACGCAGACGGGTAATACAGGCATCAATAGCTTTCAGGTTATCGGTTCCACCGACGGCAGCAACATAGTTGGTGGCCAGTTGAGTCAGCCCCTCTTCGGTATTGCTGTTAGCCTCTTCTTTAACGATGTCTGCTTCCTCATCTTCACGGCCCGGCGTTTTCAGGTTGAACATGCGGATCACAAAGCTGAAGACCACAAAGTAGATTGCGAAGAAAATCAGCCCCATCACCACCAGCATCCAGACGTTGCTGCTGGCGGCCGGCAGGTTATACATCAACGCATAGTCGATGGCACCGGCGGAGAAGGAGAACCCGGCGTGAATGTTCAGGGCGGTCGCCACAAACAGACTGATCCCGGTCAACAGCGCGTGCAGGAGATAGAGCAGCGGCGCGAGGAACATGAACAGGAATTCCAGCGGCTCGGTCACGCCGGTCAGGAAGGCGGTGATAGCCACTGACAGCAGCATCCCACCCACCATCGGACGACGGGCTTTCGGCGCGGCAAAGTACATCGCCAGCGCAGCACCCGGCAAACCGAACATCATGATTGGGAAGAAGCCGGACATAAACATCCCGGCAGTGCCGTCACCGGCATAGAAGCGGTTAATATCGCCATGGAAGACCACGCCTGCGGCATTAGTGAATTCACCGATCTGGAACCAGGCGATGGTATTAAGTACCTGATGCAGCCCGGTTGGGATCAGCAGACGGTTAATAAAGCCGAAAATACCGGAACCCAGCGCACCCGCTGAGACAATCCATTCGCCACCAGAATGAATCGCGTGTTGCACCGGTGGCCAGACGTAGCCGAAAATCGCGGCCAGGATCAGGCAGAAGAAACCGGTAGCAATCGGCACAAATCGCTTGCCACCAAAGAAACTCAGGAAGTCAGGAAGCTTGATATCCGCCCAGCGGTTGTACACTGCGCCCCCCACCAGACCGGTGATAATACCGGCCAGCACGCCCATATTAATTTCCGGGTTAATCGTGACCATTGCTTTGGTCAGCACAAAATATCCTACCGCACCTGCCAGTGCAGCCGCACCCGCACTGTCTTTCGACCAGCTGGATGCGACACCGATAGCAAAAATTAGCGCCAGGTTATCAAAAATCGCGCCACCCGCCTGCGCGATGAACGGCACATTCAGCAGATCGGGTTGCCCGAATCGCAATAAGAGCGCTGCAACCGGTAGTACAGCGATAGGCAGCTGTAACGCCCTGCCCAGCCGCTGAAAAAAGCCTAAAACGTTCATGTCATTCCCCCTGAGTAACCCTGATAAGGCTCGTTTAAGACAGCCTTTTTATTGTGAGACAGATGCTACGATCATCGATTTCATTCATATGAATTATGATTCTCTGCAAAATTAATTCGTATCGCAAATTAAATCCGTATTTTTTGTGATTTTAATCACCAAATATCGTTTGCAACACGGCATAATGCTGGCCATGCAATAAAACTTATTTTATCATTCAAAAAATCAAGGCAGATTTATCCCGGTCAGTGGCAAAGTGCATTACTCTTATCACTGCACAGACGCTCAATCTGCACACTTTTTTCTTATACTTAGAGGTGAACAATGAGACTGATTCCACTGGCAACTGCAGAGCAGGTCGGAAAATGGGCAGCACGCCATATCGTAAACCGCATCAATGCTTTTAAACCGACCGCGGATCGTCCATTCATTCTTGGTCTGCCGACGGGTGGTACTCCGCTGACCGCCTATAAAGCGCTGGTTGAGATGCATAAAGCAGGCGAAGTGAGTTTCAAACATGTCGTGACCTTCAACATGGATGAATACGTTGGCCTGCCGAAAGAACATCCGGAAAGCTATTACAGCTTTATGCACCATAACTTTTTCGATCACGTTGATATCCCGGCTGAAAACATCAACCTGCTGAATGGTAACGCGCCAGATATTGACGCAGAATGCCGCCGCTATGAAGATAAAATTCGTTCCTACGGTAAAATCCACCTGTTTATGGGCGGCGTAGGCAATGACGGACATATCGCCTTTAACGAACCGGCTTCCTCGCTGGCATCGCGCACCCGTATTAAAACGCTGACCCATGACACCCGTGTGGCAAACTCTCGTTTCTTTGATAATGACGTTAATCAGGTGCCAAAATATGCCCTGACCGTCGGCGTTGGCACGCTGCTGGATGCTGAAGAAGTGATGATCCTGGTGCTGGGCGGCGTAAAAGCGCAGGCGCTGCAAGCGGCGGTTGAAGGTAATGTTAACCACATGTGGACCATTAGCTGTCTGCAGTTACATCCTAAAGCCATTGTGGTGTGTGACGAACCTTCCACCATGGAACTAAAAGTAAAAACGCTGAAATACTTCAACGAGTTAGAAGCTGAAAATATCAAAGGTCTGTAATATCCTACCGTCCTGAGTCAGTATGCAGGACGGTTATTTTTGCCACCGGGGGTCAAAATGTATGCATTAACCCACGGCCGGATTTATACCGGTCACGAAATCCTTGATGACCATGCGATCGTTATCGCCAATGGGCTTATCGAACGGCTTTGTCCGCTGGCAGAGCTGCCCGCTGATATTGAGCAGCGCTCGCTACACGGGGCCATCGTCTCCCCCGGTTTTATTGATGTCCAGTTAAATGGCTGCGGCGGCGTGCAGTTCAATGATACTGCCGAGGCAGTCAGCGTTGAGACGCTGGAAATCATGCAGCGTGCGAATGAAAAATCCGGCTGCACCAGCTATCTGCCAACGCTCATCACTACCAGTGACGATCTGATGAAACAGGGCGTGCGCGTGATGCGTGAGTACCTGGCAAAACACCCGCACCAGGCGCTGGGCCTGCATCTGGAAGGACCGTGGTTAAACATCGTCAAAAAAGGCACCCATAACCCGCAGTTTGTCCGCACGCCGGATGACAAGCTGGTCGATTTCCTGTGCGAAAACGCTGATGTCATCACCAAACTCACCCTTGCGCCAGAGCAGGTTGCGCCTGAGATAATAACAAAACTGGCAGCCGCGGGCATCGTCGTTTCCGCCGGGCACTCGAATGCCACGGTTAAAGAGGCAAAAAGAGGTTTTCGTGCCGGTATCACCTTCGCGACCCATCTGTATAACGCCATGCCCTACATCAGCGGCCGCGAGCCGGGTCTGATTGGCGCTATTTTTGACGAGCCGGATATCTGGTGTGGCATTATTGCTGACGGACTTCACGTTGATTATGTGAATATTCGTAACGCTAAACGCCTGAAAGGCGATAAACTTTGTCTGGTAACAGACGCAACGGCTCCTGCCGGGGCAGATATTGATCAGTTCATTTTTGCTGGTAAAACAATATACTACCGTAATGGACTGTGCGTGGACGAAAACGGCACGCTGAGCGGCTCGTCGCTGACCATGATTGAGGGCGTTCGCAATCTGGTTGAACACGTGAACCTCGCTCTGGATGAAGCGCTGCGGATGGCAACCCTTTATCCGGCACGGGCGATTGGCGTAGATAAGCAGTTGGGCAGTATTGCACCGGGAATGGTCGCCAACCTGACCGCTTTCACGCGCGATTATAAGATTATCAAGACCATCGTTAATGGTAACGAGGTCGTCAACGGGTAAAGAGAAAGTATGACATCAGGCGGACAAGCTCAGATTGGTAATGTTGATCTCGTTAAACAGCTCAACGGTGCGGCTGTCTACCGCCTGATTGATCAGCACGGGCCTATCTCACGCATTCAGATTGCCGAGCAGAGCCAGCTCGCACCGGCCAGCGTGACAAAAATCACCCGTCAGCTTATTGAGCGCGGGTTGATCAAAGAAGTGGATCAACAAGCCTCAACGGGCGGCCGCCGGGCTATCTCTATCGTCACAGAGACCCGCCACTTTCACGCCATCGGCGTGCGACTGGGCCGCTACGATACCACCCTTACCCTGTACGATCTCAGCAGTAAAGTGCTGGCAGAGGAGCACTACCCGCTGCCAGAACGCACCCAGCAGACGCTGGAGCATGCGCTGCTCAATACCATTGCCCATTTTATTGATGCCTGCCAGCGTAAAATCCGCGAGCTGATTGCCATTTCGGTGATTCTGCCGGGATTGGTTGATCCGCAAAGCGGCGTAATTCGTTATATGCCGCATATTCAGGTTGAAAATTGGCCGCTGGTAGAGGCGCTGGAAAAACGCTTCAACGTCACTTGCTTTGTCGGTCACGATATCCGCAGCCTGGCGCTGGCGGAACACTACTTCGGGGCCAGTCAGGACTGTGAGGATTCAATTCTGGTGCGCGTCCACCGCGGGACCGGCGCAGGGATCATTTCCAATGGTCGTATTTTCATCGGCCGCAATGGTAATGTTGGTGAGATTGGCCATATTCAGGTTGATCCGCTGGGCGAGCGCTGTCACTGCGGTAATTTTGGCTGTCTTGAAACCGTTGCGGCGAATGCCGCTATTGAACAACGCGTCCGTAAATTGCTGGAGAAGGGCCATCCGAGCCGGGTAAAACCAGATGACTGTAATATTAAAGCGATCTGTAAAGCGGCTAACAAGGGCGATCCGCTCGCCAGTGATGTGATTGAACAGGTAGGACGTCACCTTGGTAAGACCATCGCCATCGCCATCAACCTTTTTAATCCGCAAAAAGTGGTGATTGCCGGAGAAATTGTTGAAGCAGAAAAAATTCTTTTACCCGCTATCGAAAGCTGCATCAACGCTCAGGCACTTCAGGCCTTTCGTGAAAACCTGCCAGTGGTACGTTCGACGCTGGATCACCGCTCCGCGATTGGCGCTTTTGCGCTGGTCAAACGCGCCATGCTAAACGGAATTTTACTGCAACGTTTGCTGGAAAGTTAACGTCATCTTATAGTGTGGCCTCATTTTTAGAACCGGGTTTTCCATGACCATTCAGAACATCATTTGTGATATTGACGGCGTGCTGATGCACGATAACGTTGCCGTACCGGGCGCTGCGGAATTTGTCACCCGCATTCTGGAAAAGGGCCTGCCGCTGGTGCTGCTGACCAACTATCCTTCGCAGACCGGACAGGATCTGGCTAATCGTTTCGCGACTGCTGGCATCAACGTACCCGACAGTGTTTTCTATACCTCTGCTATGGCAACAGCCGACTTTCTGCGTAAACAGGAAGGTAAAAAAGCGTATGTGGTTGGGGAAGGCGCGTTAATTCATGAGTTGTACAAAGCGGGTTTTACCATAACTGACGTCAATCCGGACTTTGTTATTGTCGGCGAGACCCGCTCCTACAACTGGGAAATGATGCACAAGGCTGCTTTCTTTGTGGCGAACGGCGCGCGGTTTATCGCCACAAATCCGGATACTCACGGTCGTGGCTTTTATCCGGCCTGCGGCGCGCTATGCGCGGGCATTGAGAAAATCTCCGGACGTAAACCGTTTTGTGTGGGTAAACCAAGCCCATGGATCATCCGTGCGGCACTGAACACAATGCAGGCGCATTCTGAACAGACAGTAATTGTCGGCGATAATCTGCGCACCGATATTCTGGCCGGTTTTCAGGCCGGACTGGAAACCATTCTGGTGCTTTCTGGCGTCTCGACGCTTGATGATATAGACAGCATGCCGTTCCGGCCTTCCTGGATATACCCCTCCGTCGCTGAAATTGATGTTTTCTGAAAAAGGCCACGTCTACGGACGTGGTTTTTTGTTTAATCCCATAATTACACCATTCAATGAAAATGCTTTAAAATTGCATATTCGTCAATATATCTATGCTCAAGGCACCACTTTTTCATTATTCATTAATCACTATTG
Source organism: Superficieibacter electus (assembly GCF_002915575.1). Lineage (GTDB taxonomy): Bacteria > Pseudomonadota > Gammaproteobacteria > Enterobacterales > Enterobacteriaceae > Superficieibacter > Superficieibacter electus. The sequence goes on along the minus strand of NZ_PQGD01000007.1, from coordinate 196,319 downwards.
AATTTTTTGTGATTGCACAACCAAAACACTTGCCTACGCCCTGACATTGCGGCATTTTCATTAACAAGCAACATCACAGGGTTAACGGAGAAGGTTATGTGTTCTATTTTTGGCGTACTGGATATTAAAACTGACGCGGCTGAGCTGCGTAAAAAAGCGCTGGAGTTATCACGTCTGATGCGCCATCGTGGCCCGGACTGGTCCGGCGTTTACGCAAGCGACAACGCCATTCTGGCGCATGAACGTCTGTCTATTGTCGACGTCAATGCCGGTGCCCAGCCACTCTATAACGATAAAAAAACCCACGCGCTGGCCGTTAACGGTGAAATCTACAACCATCAGGCACTGCGTGCGGAATATGGCGATCGCTATCACTTCCAGACCGGCTCCGACTGTGAAGTCATTCTCGCGCTGTATCAGGAAAAAGGTCCGGAATTCCTGGATGAGTTACAGGGGATGTTCGCTTTCGTCCTTTACGACAGCGAAAAAGACGCATATCTGATTGGCCGCGACCATATCGGTATCATCCCGCTGTATATGGGCCACGACGAGCACGGCAACCTGTATATCGCCTCCGAAATGAAAGCGCTGGTGCCGGTGTGCCGGACCATTAAAGAGTTCCCGGCTGGCAGCTACCTGTGGAGCCAGGACGGTGAAATTCGTCCGTATTATCATCGTGACTGGTTCAGCTACGAGGCGGTGAAAGACAATGTGACAGACAAAAACGCCCTGCGCCAGGCGCTGGAAGAATCCGTCAAAAGCCACCTGATGTCTGATGTGCCGTATGGCGTTCTGCTCTCGGGCGGTCTGGACTCGTCAGTAATCTCCGCCATCACCAAAAAATTTGCCGCCCGCCGGGTGGAAGATCAGGAGCGCTCCGAAGCCTGGTGGCCACAGCTGCACTCTTTTGCCGTCGGCCTGGAAGGTGCGCCCGATCTGAAAGCTGCGCAGGAAGTGGCGAATCATCTTGGCACCGTCCATCATGAGATTCACTTCACCGTCCAGGAAGGTCTGGACGCCATTCGTGATGTGATTTACCACATTGAGACCTATGACGTTACCACCATCCGGGCATCAACGCCGATGTACCTGATGTCGCGCAAAATTAAAGCGATGGGCATTAAAATGGTGCTGTCTGGTGAAGGTTCCGATGAGGTGTTTGGTGGCTACCTGTATTTCCATAAAGCGCCAGATGCCAAAGAACTACATGAAGAGACCGTACGTAAGCTTCAGGCTCTGCACATGTTCGACTGTGCCCGCGCTAACAAGGCGATGTCAGCCTGGGGCGTGGAAGCGCGCGTGCCGTTCCTCGATAAAAAATTCCTTGACGTGGCTATGCGGATCAACCCGCAGGACAAAATGTGCGGCAATGGCAAAATGGAAAAACATATCCTGCGCGAATGTTTCGAATCCTACCTGCCGGCAAGCGTAGCATGGCGTCAGAAAGAGCAGTTCTCTGACGGCGTCGGTTACAGCTGGATCGATACACTCAAAGAAGTGGCCGCAAAACAGGTCTCCGATCAACAACTGGAAACCGCCAGTTTCCGCTTCCCGTACAACACGCCGTCGTCAAAAGAAGCGTATTTGTATCGTGAAATCTTTGAAGAGCTGTTTCCGGTCCCGAGTGCCGCAGAATGCGTGCCTGGCGGACCATCCGTGGCCTGTTCATCAGCAAAAGCGATTGAATGGGATGAAGCGTTCAAAACCATGAACGATCCGTCAGGCCGTGCGGTAGGTGTACACCAGTCTGCGTATAAATAATTGCAGACGACCGCCCCGGCCAACGCCGGGGCTTTTTATTACTGTTTTTTTGCATCCTGCTCCAGATATGCCGTCAGGAAATGGTCGGGGTTTGCGACATCGCTTTTGGATAAATCGTCGTTATAGTTAATCCACCAGGAAGATGGCTCGTCTGGCATATAAAGATTGCCATTGCCATCTTTCATGCGCAGCAGTTCAAACGACTTACCGTTAATTTCTGTGGTATAGCTTTTCTCGCCGTCGCGTACCATTTGAACTTTGCAGCGGAAAATCCGGCCATCGACGTCGTTATCAACATGCGAAATCTGCACTAACGCTTCGTTTGCCGCCCGCGGGCCAATGCGCATTAACCATACGATAGCGCCCTCCTGTCCCTGATACCCCTGTACATACTTACCAATTTCAGGCCGCACCGTTTCAGCAAACGCAGACTGCATCAGAAAAAAAACACCTAAAAAAACTGTCATCACGCGCAACATACTATTCCCTCAATAATGTAGCGATAGGGTTTCCCCTATGAGTTATGCCAAACCTGGAGGGAGAGCATGGCTCCCCTGACAAATTTGGCAGCATGAGTATTTCACAGCGTAATTTCATAGCACCATTGTTGAATTCCGAATTTTATTCTTTAGTTGAAATAACAACTTCATGCCGTAGATAAAAACCTGAAGCCATCAATTATTGCTGAATAATCCATCACGCTGTTCGCAACCTAACCAGACAGTCACTTTCGGGCCACTTTCAGTGAAAAAGGTGTTGACGCTTCAGGGCCCAATACGCATAATGCGCCCCGCAACGCCGATAAGGTAGAGTGAAAAAAGAGGGCTACGTAGCTCAGTTGGTTAGAGCACATCACTCATAATGATGGGGTCACAGGTTCGAATCCCGTCGTAGCCACCATCTTTTTTTTGCGGGAGTGGCGAAATTGGTAGACGCACCAGATTTAGGTTCTGGCGCCGCAAGGTGTGCGAGTTCAAGTCTCGCCTCCCGCACCATTCACCCGTAAGCGTTGCACGGATGGGGTATCGCCAAGCGGTAAGGCACCGGTTTTTGATACCGGCATTCCCTGGTTCGAATCCAGGTACCCCAGCCATACTTTTTTGACATATGCGGGTTTGCCGCTACAGGCATTGGGGTATCGCCAAGCGGTAAGGCACCGGTTTTTGATACCGGCATTCCCTGGTTCGAATCCAGGTACCCCAGCCAGTCAAAAGAGAAAAATGGCTACGTAGCTCAGTTGGTTAGAGCACATCACTCATAATGATGGGGTCACAGGTTCGAATCCCGTCGTAGCCACCAATTACAGGATGTAGCAGATTAAGCCTGTTATTTCCGAACAATTTGTTGGGGTATCGCCAAGCGGTAAGGCACCGGATTCTGATTCCGGCATTCCGAGGTTCGAATCCTCGTACCCCAGCCAATTTTAAAGACGTTCATCGTATTGAACGCACTTGCTGGAGTCGCATCCGGCAACGCAGTACCAGACCATTGGGGTATCGCCAAGCGGTAAGGCACCGGATTCTGATTCCGGCATTCCGAGGTTCGAATCCTCGTACCCCAGCCAATTTTAAAGACGTTCATCGTATTGAACGCACTTGCTGGAGTCGCATCCGGCAACGCAGTACCAGACCATTGGGGTATCGCCAAGCGGTAAGGCACCGGATTCTGATTCCGGCATTCCGAGGTTCGAATCCTCGTACCCCAGCCAATTCAAAAAAGCTCGCTTCGGCGGGCTTTTTTGTTTTATAAAATCGTGGAACCGCATGATGCTGTAATGCATTTATAGCTACACAATAAGGACGTTGTGATGAACTACTCGCTCCTCTCCCCCTTTTTCACCCGCGTCAGCTACCTGCTGTTGTTCGTGGTTTTCCTCGGCCTCATTTTTTACGGTCTGTCCGCGCCTTTCTGTTATTTCATTCTGTCCGCATTACTCTTTCCAATCGGGGTATCAATGCGCCTGCACCGGCTTAATGAGATCGGCAGTGCGCTGACGTTAACTGAGAATACGCAGTGGATGGTTTATATTCATGGCTTTCCGGCGCAGGAGCAGCGCGCGGTGCTTAAAAACCCGTGTTTTTATTCAGTTAACCGGCTACGGCAATTTTTTATTCGCTGCGTTGTCGGCAAGATCATGATGGTGCTGACAGGGATGGGCATTCTTGCTCATGAATTTCTGTACCCAAAAAACGAGCCGGTTCCGCTGGCGTTAGCGTGTATCGTTTTATCAGGCTTGCTGTATGTAATGGGCAAGAATTTGTGGTTGTTAGCCCGGCTAATCAATAACCGCTGGGAAAGCGAGACGTTGACCACCAGCACGGGCAGTATCTGGTATCAGGGGTTTATATTAACGAAACGGGGACGAGAGCCGATGTTTAACTGGCTTTAAGCCTGAGCGTCAACTGTGCCGGGTGGCGCTTCGCTTACCCGGCCTACAACATGTTATATATCAATAGATTAGGCAATCATCATAGGCCTGTGCAAGCGCAGCGCCGCCAGGCAAATCGTCACCCGTGGCCGCATACAGGCTTCACGTTCACAACCCCAGAGCATACTTCAGCGCCTGACGCTTCAGCACGCCTGCCCGCTGGGCTGCCATTAAACCGACATTGCGCAGCACGCGCAGCGGCCCGAGATCGTTACTGAAACCGGCGCAAAACAGATCCATCCCGGACTGCATGATGAAATTATCCGCCATCCGCCGCCGCTGGTAGCGCTTCAGCACCGGATGACTGGCCCAGTCTTCACCATAACTGCGCGCGCCTGCCAGCACATCCAGCAGCGCATCCACGTCACGATAGCCAAGATTGACGCCCTGCCCCGCCAGCGGATGAATGGTATGCGCCGCATCGCCCACCAGCGCGAGACCTGGCAGTACGTATTTCAGCGCGTGGCGGCGGGTCAGCGGAAACGCGCCTGCGGCAACCGGCGTAACGTCACCCAGCCGTGCCGGGAAATGCTGCGTGATTTCGCGTGCAAGCTGCGGCATGCTCAGCGTGCTAAGCTGACGGATGCGTGCAGGCGTGTCATACCACACCAGCGACGCCCGGTTATCAAATAGCGGCAGAAACGCACGCGGACCGGCGGGGGTAAAATGCTGCCAGGTGCTGTCGCCCGGCGCGTTTTCGCACTCGACGGAAATCAACATACACGCCTGCTGATAGTGCCACGCATGAATGCCAATACCCGCCATCTGCCGCACCTGCGAATTTGCGCCGTCTGCGCCCACCACCAGCTTCACCGTCAGCGTATCGCCGTCATCCAGCTCCAGCACCTGCCTTTCGCCATCATGCCGCAGTGATTTCACACTGGCAGGCACGCGCAATGATACCTGCGGATGCGCCTCCAGCGCCTGCCAGAGCGCTGACTGGAGCACATTATTTTCGACCATATAACCCAGATACGGCAGCTTAAGCTCGGCGGCATCAAAGACAACATGCGCGCTCTGCCATTCCCAGGTTTCAAGCCGACGATACGGATGGGCGCGCATCTTTTGCACCGCATCCCAGACGCCAAGGCTTTGGAGCAGTGAAACCGAGGCGGCGCTGATGGCTGAAATACGCACGTCAGGTTGCGCACCAGCATCAAACGCGGGCGGCGCGGCGCACTCAATCACCGTCACGGTAAAACCGTGCTGTGCCAGTCCCAGCGCCAGCGCGCCACCGACCATTCCACCGCCGATCACCGCCACTTCACCCGCTTGATTTTTCATGGTCACCCGTCCTTTTGAGAGAATCCTTTAAGTTTACAGGATTTTCACTTTTATTTGGCCGGAAGATGAACTATGGTCACAACCGCGCCAAAGCATTACAATACGCGCCCTGCATTCCTGGTCCTATTTCGCAAGAGCAAGTCGATGACAAAAAAACTCCACATTAAAACCTGGGGCTGTCAGATGAACGAATACGATTCATCGAAGATGGCCGATCTGCTGGATGCCACGCATGGCTACCAACTCACCGAGGTCGCGGAAGAGGCAGATGTTCTGCTGCTGAATACCTGCTCGATTCGTGAGAAGGCGCAGGAGAAGGTCTTCCATCAGTTAGGTCGCTGGAGATTATTAAAGGAAAAAAATCCGGACCTGATCATCGGTGTTGGCGGCTGCGTCGCATCTCAGGAAGGCGATCATATTCGTCAGCGCGCCAATTATGTCGATATTATTTTTGGCCCGCAGACCCTGCATCGCCTGCCGGAAATGATCAACGCCGTGCGCGGCGATCGCAGCCCGGTGGTCGACATCAGCTTCCCGGAAATCGAAAAATTCGACCGTCTGCCTGAACCGCGCGCCGACGGCCCGACCGCGTTCGTTTCGATTATGGAAGGCTGCAACAAATACTGTACGTACTGTGTGGTGCCGTATACTCGTGGTGAAGAAGTCAGCCGTCCGTGCGACGACATTCTGTTTGAAATCGCCCAGCTTGCGGCGCAGGGCGTGCGTGAAGTCAACCTGCTTGGCCAGAACGTTAACGCCTGGCGGGGTGAGAACTATGACGGGACCACTGGCTCGTTCGCTGAGCTGCTGCGTCTGGTCGCCGCCATTGACGGTATTGACCGCGTGCGCTTCACCACCAGCCATCCGATTGAATTTACCGATGACATCATTGAGGTGTATCGCGACACGCCGGAACTGGTCAGCTTCCTGCACCTGCCGGTACAAAGCGGTTCCGACCGCGTATTGAACCTGATGAGCCGCACCCATACCGCGCTGGAGTACAAAGCGATTATCCGCAAACTGCGTGCCGCGCGTCCGGATATTCAGGTCAGTTCTGACTTTATCGTCGGCTTCCCCGGTGAAACTACCGACGATTTTGAAAAGACCATGAAGCTGATTGCCGATGTTAATTTTGATATGAGCTACAGCTTTATTTTCTCTGCCCGTCCGGGTACCCCAGCCGCCGATATGGTCGATGACGTTCCGGAAGAAGAAAAGAAACAGCGTTTATATATTCTGCAAGAGCGTATTAACCAACAGGCGATGGCCTGGAGCCGCCGGATGCTCGGCACCACCCAGCGTATTCTGGTTGAAGGCACCTCGCGCAAAAGCATTATGGAGCTATCGGGCCGTACCGAAAATAACCGTGTGGTGAACTTCGAAGGGTCGCCGGAGATGATCGGTAAGTTCGTGGATGTTGAAATTACCGACGTCTATCCGAACTCCCTGCGCGGCAAGCTGGTGCGCACTGAAGATGAGATGGGTCTGCGCATTAATGAATCCCCGGCATCGGTGATTGCCCGTACCCGTAAAGAAAACGAGATTGGCGTCGGTATGTATCAGCCATAATCTCCCCGGCCTGCCTTATCGGCAGGCCTTGTTTTCCCCTTTCTCGTCCCCCATATTGACTCCATTGCTTGCGCCTTTTTCTGTTGCGTGAATAATTTGCTTAACACTCACTCCATTCTGCCGATCCCTGCCTTTGACTCGCGATCCGGCTACACGGTAAAAGAGGAACAGTTTGAATACAGAATCTCGTGAAATTACCCTTGAACCTGCCGATAATGCCCGTCTGCTAAGTTTGTGCGGACCGTTTGATGACAACATCAAACATCTGGAGCGCCGGTTAGGCATCGAAATCAACCGTCACGATTACCACTTTACCCTTACGGGTCGCCCTATTTGCGTCAATGCCGCTGCCGATATCCTGCGCACGCTGTACGTTGACACCGCGCCGATGCGCGGGCAAATCCAGGATATCGAACCGGAGCAGATCCACCTCGCGATTAAAGAAGCGCGGGTGCTGGAGCAGAGCGCCGAGAGCGTGCCGGAATACGGTAAAGCGATTCATATCAAGACCAAACGCGGGGTGATCAAACCGCGGACGCCGAATCAGGCCCAGTACATCGCCAATATTCTTGACCACGACATTACCTTTGGCATAGGTCCTGCCGGGACGGGTAAAACGTATCTGGCGGTGGCCGCAGCGGTGGATGCCCTTGAGCGCCAGGAAATCCGCCGTATTTTGCTGACTCGTCCGGCGGTAGAAGCCGGAGAAAAACTGGGCTTCCTGCCCGGCGATCTCAGCCAGAAGGTCGACCCGTACCTGCGCCCGCTGTACGACGCCCTGTTTGAAATGCTCGGCTTCGAAAAAGTCGAGAAGCTGATGGAGCGTAACGTGATTGAAGTGGCACCGCTGGCCTACATGCGCGGTCGTACCCTGAACGATGCCTTCATCATTCTGGATGAGAGCCAGAACACCACCATCGAGCAGATGAAAATGTTCCTGACCCGTATTGGCTTTAACTCCAAAGCGGTGATCACCGGTGACATCACCCAGGTCGACCTGCCACGCAGCACCAAATCCGGTCTGCGCCATGCTATTGAAGTGCTGGCAAATGTCGAAGAAATCAGCTTTAACTTTTTCCACAGCGAAGACGTGGTGCGTCACCCGGTTGTTGCCCGCATCGTTACCGCCTATGAAGCCTGGGAAGAAGCCGATCAAAAACGACGTGCAGAACTGGCCGAAGAACGTAAGCGCGACGCGCAGGAGCAAAAATGAGTGCGGTTATCCTCGACCTTCAACTGGCCTGCGAAAACAACGCCGGCCTGCCGGAAGAAAGCCAGTTTCAGACATGGCTGGATGCCGTTATTCCCCAGTTTCAGGAAGAATCAGAAGTGACGATCCGGCTGGTGGATGAGGCAGAAAGCCACGAGCTGAATCTGACCTATCGCGGCAAGGATAAATCCACGAATGTACTCTCTTTTCCTTTTGAAGCACCGCCGGGCATTGAGATGCCGTTGCTGGGCGATTTAATCATCTGCCGCCAGGTGGTTGAACAGGAAGCTAAAGAGCAACAGAAACCGCTGGAGGCCCACTGGGCGCATATGGTCATTCACGGCAGTTTGCATCTGCTGGGTTACGATCATATTGAAGACGATGAAGCAGAAGAGATGGAGTCGCTCGAAACAGAGATAATGCTTGCTCTGGGCTACGAGGACCCGTACATTGCCGAGAAGGAGTAACCTGCGCGCCAGTTCACTGGCGTACAGGCATCACACCCGGCGCTGAGGCTGCGCGCTGGGGGATTATTTTATTAACATGAGAACCCATACGACGCCATGAGCGACGACAATTCACACAGTAGTGACACAATAACGAGTAAGAAGGGATTTTTCTCCCTGTTATTAAGCCAGCTCTTTCACGGCGAACCGAAAAACCGGGATGAACTGCTGGCGCTGATCCGTGATTCCGGGCAGAACGAGCTTATCGATGAAGATACGCGCGACATGCTCGAAGGGGTAATGGATATTGCCGACCAGCGTGTTCGCGATATCATGATCCCCCGCTCGCAGATGGTTACCCTGAAACGCAATCAAAGCCTGGACGAATGCCTCGATGTGATCATCGAATCCGCCCACTCGCGTTTCCCGGTCATCAGCGAAGATAAAGATCACGTCGAAGGGATTCTGATGGCGAAAGATCTGCTGCCGTTTATGCGTAGCGATGCCGAAGCCTTTAGCATGGAAAAAGTGTTACGTCAGGCGGTGGTTGTCCCTGAGAGCAAACGCGTTGACCGGATGCTCAAGGAGTTCCGTTCTCAGCGTTATCATATGGCCATCGTCATCGACGAGTTTGGCGGCGTCTCGGGTCTGGTGACCATTGAAGACATTCTCGAACTGATCGTTGGCGAAATTGAAGACGAATATGACGAAGAAGAGGATATCGACTTCCGTCAGTTGAGCCGTCATACCTGGACCTTACGTGCGCTGGCTTCCATTGAAGATTTTAACGAAACCTTTGGCACGCATTTCAGCGATGATGAAGTGGATACCATTGGCGGTCTGGTGATGCAGGCATTTGGTCATCTTCCCGCACGCGGCGAAACCATCGACATCGATGGCTACCAGTTCAAGGTCGCGATGGCCGACAGCCGCCGAATTATTCAGGTTCACGTCAAATTACCGGAAGACTCCGCGCAACCTAAACTGGACGAGTAATGTAAATGGCATTTGCCTCACTGTTTGAACGCCAGCGCGTGCGCCTGCTGCTGGCGTTACTTTTGGGAGCCAGCGGAACGCTGGCTTTTTCTCCTTATGACATCTGGCCTGCAGCCCTGGTTTCGCTGGTGGGGCTTCAGGGACTGACGCTCAATCGCCGTCCGTTACAGGCGGCGGCCATTGGCTTCTTCTGGGGCTTTGGCCTGTTTGGTACCGGCATTAACTGGGTGTACGTCAGCATCGCGCAATTTGGCGGCATGCCCGGACCGGTAAACGTCTTCCTGGTGGTGCTGCTGGCAGCCTACATGTCGCTTTATACCGGTCTGTTTGGCGGTATTCTGGCGCGGCTATGGCCGAAAACCGACTGGATACGCGTTGCCATTGCTGCACCCGCGATCTGGCAGATTAGCGAATTCCTGCGCGGCTGGGTATTGACCGGCTTTCCCTGGCTCCAGTTCGGCTACAGTCAGATTGACGGCCCGCTGAAGGGCCTCGCCCCGGTGGCGGGCGTTGAAACCATCAACTTCCTGCTGATGATGATCAGCGGCCTGCTGGTGCTGGCCGCCGTGGCGCGCAGCTGGCGACCGCTGGTGGCGGCGCTGGTACTGTTTGCCCTGCCGTTCCCGCTACGCTATATCCAGTGGTACCAACCGGAGCCGGAAAAGACGACTCAGGTTTCGCTGGTGCAGGGCAATATCCCGCAGTCGCTGAAATGGGATGAAGGTCAGCTTCTTGCTACGCTGAAAATTTACATCGATGCCACAAAGCCGCTGATGGGCAAATCCTCGCTGATAATCTGGCCGGAATCTGCCATCACCGATCTGGAGATTAATCAGCAACCGTTGCTGGGTGAAATGGACAGTATGCTGCGCGAGAAAGGCAGTTCGCTTATCACCGGCATCGTTGACGCGCGGCTGAATAAGCAAAACCGCTACGATACCTACAACACCATTATCACGCTGGGTAAGGGATCGCCGTACAGCTATAATTCCGCCGATCGCTACAATAAAAACCATCTGGTGCCGTTTGGCGAATTTGTGCCGCTGGAAACCATCCTGCGCCCGCTGGCACCGTTCTTTGACCTGCCGATGTCATCCTTCAGCCGTGGACCCTACGTCCAGCCTCCGCTGTTAGTAGACGGCTATAAGCTGACGGCAGCCATCTGCTATGAAATCATCCTTGGCGAGCAGGTACGCGATAACTTCCGTGCCGAAAATGATTTCCTGCTGACCATATCCAACGACGCGTGGTTTGGTAAGTCCATCGGTCCGTGGCAGCATTTCCAGATGGCGCGGATGCGTGCGCTGGAACTGGCGCGTCCGCTGCTGCGCAGTACCAACAACGGTATCACGGCGGTGATTGGCGCTGACGGCGACGTTCAGGCGATGATCCCGCAATTTACCCGCCAGGTACTAACTACTACTGTAACGCCAACCACCGGCCTGACGCCTTATGCCCGTACCGGCAACTGGCCGCTGTGGATCATGACCGCCCTGTTCGGTTTTGGTGCGTTGGTAATGAGTCTTCGTAAGCGTCGCTAATATTTCCTGATGATCCTCTTCCCCCGCCAGGCTCAGGTGGGGGATTTTTTTATTCTTCGGTCAATCGGTGCGGAAAACGTTAGAACGGTCATATTTTTTTCTGCCCAATAACGTACTCTTTAATTATTCCAGTGCCGTTGAACAGTTAACCCTTCAATAATAATTCAGACGGTCTGTTTAATTCATGGAGGAAATTTATGAGCTTTTATACATCAATGTTGAGAATAGTTGAAAACCATATCGCCCCGCTGGCGGGGCGGGTTGGTTCGCAACGCCATATATTAGCCATCCGCGATGGATTTATTGCCGCTATGCCTTTTATTATTGTCGGGAGTATTTTACTCATCGTCGCAAACCCGCCTTTTGAAGAAAATACAACGTTTGCGCCTGGGCTGGCATGGCTACATTTTGCGAAAGCGCATTTTACGCTTATTACCCAGCCCTATTATATGAGCATGGGCCTGATGAGTGTGTTTGTTGCTATCGCCACCGCATATAGTCTGGCGCAATCTTATCAGTCGGACGGTTTGACTGCTGGATTGCTCTCGTTGATGGCATTCCTGGTCGCTGCCTCACCGCAAATAGAGGGCAAAATGTCGCTGGATTTTCTCGGTGGTGAAGGGGTTTTTACCGCCTTGATTTGCGCCATCTGGTCCGTGGAACTCATACGGCTATTAAAAAAATATCATATTACTGTAAAAATGCCGGAACAAGTTCCACCGGCAATAGCCCGCTCATTCGAATTACTTTTACCCGTCGCAGGGATCTTTATCACTGTCTATCCGGTCAGTTTAATTATTCAGGGAGAGTTTCACATTTTGCTTCCTGAAGCAGTTATGTATATTTTCCAACCGATTATTTCCGTCAGCGATTCACTCCCGGCTATTATTATTGCCATCTTGCTGTCTAATCTTCTTTGGTTTTCGGGCATTCACGGTGACAGTATTGTGACAGGCCTCATTAATCCGTTATGCATGGCCAATATTGCGACGAATGCGGCACCGATTGTGCAGGGTAGCGAACCGACACAGATTTTAAGCGTGCCATACTGGTCGTTTTTTGTGTGCCTGGGTGGCTCAGGCTCAACGCTGGTGTTATGCATAATGTATCTCAGAAGCCGCTCGGTACATCTGAAAACCATGGGACGACTGAGTATTGTTCCCTCGCTCTTTAACATCAATGAACCGGTGCTTTTCGGTTCGCCCGTGGTCATGAATCCGGTTTTATTTTTGCCGCTGATGATCGTTCCTGTCCTGAATGCCATCATTGCCTGGGTCCTGATGCAAACGCACGTCATTTCAATGATGGTTGTCATGTCCCCCTGGACCACGCCCGCACCGCTTGGGGCCCTTATCTCGAGTGCCTGGGACTATCGGGCAGCGCTTTGCGTTATCTTTCTGATGGTGCTGGATTTCGGCATTTGGTATCCCTTCTTCAAAGTGTATGAAAAACAGCTTGTGGAAAAAGAACGTCTTGAAGGATCGCAAGTTGTGGCCCACTAGTCTCTTCTTAAAGGTCATGGCGGGGAATGAGATCGCTGTCCCTCTTTCATTCCCCCATCCTGGCACACCCTTTGCTTATTATTTATTGCAGGCTGCGAAATACGTATAAAGCGCAACCCGGTCGCACCACAGTGGCGCATCGGTAGCACCCTGAAAGTGCAAAGCCCTATTTTTGCCTCTAAATGGTGCGGGGCACTTCGCAAAAATAAACAATAACGCAGCAAAATCTTTACATTAAGCCAGACTAAATGTTAACAAATAGCCATAACACTGCACGCTTAAGTCGCAGAACATAACAACACAACACTCACAATGGGTATCAACGGCGTCTCCGGCGCTGACGATAAAAAGGAGTTGGATATGCAATTACGTAAACTGGCCACGGCAATGCTGGTAATGGGCGTTTCAGCGGGTGTGGTTCATGCAGAAGATGCCGCACCGGCGGCGGGCAGCACGCTGGATAAAATCGCCAAAAACGGCGTCATCGTTGTCGGTCACCGTGAATCCTCCGTGCCGTTCTCCTACTACGATAATCAGCAAAAAGTGGTCGGCTACTCGCAGGACTACTCTAACGCCATCGTTGAAGCGGTGAAGAAAAAGCTCAACAAACCGGATTTGCAAGTGAAGCTTATCCCCATTACTTCCCAGAACCGTATTCCGCTGCTGCAAAACGGCACCTTTGATTTCGAGTGTGGTTCTACCACTAACAACCTTGAGCGTCAGAAACAGGCGGCGTTCTCCGACACCATTTTTGTGGTCGGCACCCGCCTGCTGGCGAAAAAAGGCGGCAACGTTAAAGACTTCCCGGATCTGAAAGGTAAAGCGGTGGTCGTGACGTCCGGCACCACGTCGGAAGTGTTGCTGCATAAGCTTAATGATGAACAAAAAATGGATATGCGCATTATCAGCGCTAAAGACCACGGTGACTCCTTCCGTACCCTGGAAAGCGGTCGTGCCGTCGCCTTTATGATGGATGATGCCCTGCTGGCAGGTGAACGCGCGAAAGCCAAAAAACCAGATAACTGGGAGATTGTTGGCAAGCCGCAGTCTCAGGAAGCCTATGGCTGTATGCTGCGTAAAGACGATGCGCAGTTTAAAAAGCTGATGGATGACACCATCGCCCAGGCGCAAACCTCGGGCGAAGCGGAAAAATGGTTTGATAAGTGGTTCAAAAACCCGATCCCACCGAAAAACCTGAATATGAACTTTGAACTGTCAGATGAGATGAAAGCGCTGTTCAAAGAACCGAATGATAAGGCTCTGAATTAATTAAAAAGAACCAGGGGCGGGTTTTCCTGCCCTCACGATTGCTGAACAGTACGGACAGACTATACGCCGGGGGGTCGTTCCCCACCCGACGCGAAAACCGCAGTACGCTGTTCAATAATCTTCGGGGGTAGCGCTGCTACCCTTTTTTTTCTGGAGTAGATGTATGTCCATAGACTGGAACTGGGGTATTTTTTTACAGCAGGCCCCCTTCGGCAACACAACTTATCTGGGCTGGCTGTGGAACGGCTTCCAGGTCACCGTCGCGTTGTCGATTACCGCCTGGATTATCGCGTTTTTGGTAGGCTCCCTGTTTGGCATTTTGCGCACCGTGCCCAACCGTTTTTTATCCGGCATCGGGACGCTGTATGTCGAGCTGTTCCGTAACGTTCCGCTGATTGTGCAGTTTTTTACCTGGTATCTGGTGGTGCCAGAGTTATTGCCTGAAGATCTCGGCATGTGGTTTAAAGCTGAGCTGGACCCGAATATCCAGTTCTTCCTTTCCTCAATGATTTGTCTTGGCCTATTTACTGCCGCGCGCGTTTGCGAGCAGGTGCGCGCCGCGATTCAGTCGCTGCCGCGCGGGCAAAAGAACGCGGCGCTGGCAATGGGCCTGACCCTGCCGCAAGCCTATCGCTATGTGCTGTTGCCCAATGCCTACCGGGTAATCGTTCCGCCAATGACCTCGGAGATGATGAATCTGGTGAAAAACTCGGCCATTGCCTCCACCATCGGTCTGGTTGATATGGCGGCACAGGCAGGAAAATTACTGGATTACTCCGCACACGCCTGGGAATCCTTCACCGCCATCACCCTTGCCTACGTACTGATCAACGCCGTTATCATGCTGGTGATGACGCTGGTAGAACGTAAAATTCGCCTGCCTGGCAATATGGGAGGCAAATAATGTACGAATTTGACTGGAGTTCTGTTGTCCCTTCCCTGCCGTATCTGCTGGCCGGGCTGGTAGTAACGCTGAAAATTACCGTAACGGCGGTGGTAATTGGTATTGTCTGGGGAACCCTTCTTGCCGTCATGCGGCTGTCGAGCTTTACGCCGGTAGCCTGGTTTGCCAAAGCCTATGTCAACGTGTTCCGCTCCATTCCGCTGGTGATGGTGCTGCTGTGGTTTTACCTGATTGTTCCCGGCTTCCTGCAAAACGTGCTGGGACTGTCGCCAAAAACCGATATTCGCCTTATCTCGGCGATGGTGGCGTTCTCCATGTTTGAAGCGGCCTATTACTCGGAAATTATTCGCGCGGGTATTCAAAGTATTTCCCGCGGCCAGTCGAGCGCCGCGCTGGCGCTGGGGATGACCCACTGGCAGTCGATGAAACTCATCATTCTGCCGCAGGCTTTTCGCGCGATGGTGCCGTTGCTACTTACCCAGGGCATTGTACTGTTTCAGGATACCTCGCTGGTTTACGTACTAAGCCTCGCCGACTTTTTCCGTACTGCGTCTACCATTGGCGAGCGTGACGGCACGCAGGTTGAGATGATCCTCTTTGCCGGTGCGGTATATTTCGTTATTAGCCTGAGTGCGTCGTTGTTGGTTAGTTACTTGAAGAAAAGGACAGTATCATGATTTCCCTGAAAAACGTTTCTAAATGGTATGGTCACTTTCAGGTGCTGACCGATTGCTCAACCGAAGTAAAAAAAGGCGAAGTGGTCGTCGTATGTGGCCCTTCCGGTTCCGGTAAATCGACCCTGATCAAGACCGTTAATGGGCTTGAGCCGGTGCAAAAAGGCGATATTGTGGTTAACGGCACCAAAGTTAACGATAAAAAAACCAACCTTGCCGAACTGCGTTCGCATGTGGGGATGGTATTTCAGCATTTCGAGCTTTTCCCGCATCTGTCGATTATTGAAAACCTGACGCTGGCGCAGGTCAAAGTGCTGAAGCGCAACAAAGCAGCTGCGCGTGAGAAAGGGTTGAAACTGCTGGAGCGCGTCGGATTGTCCGCGCATGCCAATAAGTTTCCGGCACAGCTTTCCGGTGGCCAGCAACAGCGCGTGGCGATTGCCCGCGCGCTGTGCATGGACCCGGTAGCGATGCTGTTTGACGAACCCACTTCCGCTCTCGATCCGGAGATGATCAACGAAGTGCTGGACGTCATGGTCGAACTGGCGAACGAAGGGATGACCATGATGGTGGTGACGCATGAGATGGGCTTCGCACGCAAAGTCGCACACCGGGTGATTTTTATGGATGAAGGGAAAATTGTTGAGGATTCGGCGAAAGAAGCATTTTTTGCTAATCCGACATCCGATCGGGCGAAGGACTTCCTGGCGAAAATCCTGCATTGATGATGTGGCGCGCACTATCGTGTGCGCCATTCTTCAGGCTGCCATCGTTTTATATTGACGGTAGCGCGCATCATCAAACGTACCTAATTGCAGCGCTACGCCCCACTCTACCTTCACTATAAAACGCATTTCTGTACTTTATAAATATGCTGCTTCTCCACAGGTTGATCGACGAGAATAAGCTCATACTTATTGTCAAGATAGATTATGCCTGTCTTTTCACTTATATTACGACAAATGGATTCACTGTTAAAATCCAGCACGGATGCTGCGTTTTTAATAAATGCATCCCCAGCATGGATTAGAGCTAAACTAAAAACAAACATACCGATGGACGCAAACACACCATTATAAATGAAGAAAAGGTTTTTCCCTGAATTATTTTCACCTGGTTCTTGATTTAAGCTCACTTGAGGCACTTCACTATTACTTTCCTTCTTAGGGCGCAACGCGAACAGAAAACAAAAGAGCATAAGCAAACTGGCAATAGCCATATAGGGTGATAATTCAACGATCCCTGCCAACGTTTTAGTAAAGGGAAAGTGTTTGGGATCAACCGCAAAAACCTTATTAATGCGAACATTACTTTTATATCCTATAAAATAAAGAAAAACAAAAGTAAAGACAGCACCGATCACAGCTCTTTCCCAATTGCTCACTCTGATTCTGTCGTTAATCATATTAAAAACATACGCTATAACAGAGTAGGAGCATAGCAATCCTGCAATCATAAAAAACCAAACGAACACGGGCCAAATCATTAACAGCCCTGCCGATAACAGGAATAGTATAATACCTATGATCCCACACACCTCAGAAACTCTGTATTTTATTATTTCATCATCCCAAAAGGCCCATCCTATCAACCCACCAACAACAACCATCACCAGGGAGGCACCGGTATTTACTGCAATAGTATAATAATGGTTATAGCTTTCAAACCAGGGATTGCTCACCCCCAGTAAAGATAAAATGATGCCAACCCCAAAAATAACGGCTGCCACCAGATAAAATAGCAAGAACCCAGTGTAAAATTTTTTGCTCAAAATTAATCCTTATTTTTCAGAACCAAAATAATGGCATAATCATTTTCACTATAATCGACACATAAGCTTCTGAAAACTACCTTTATATAGGGCCAGACTCCGGCTTACGCCAGAGTGAATTTTACTTAGGTGCCATTTAAACCAGCGTAACCACGCGTTACTCTCGCAGATATATTGTGAGGTCGAAATGAACGGCTATTTATTTCAACGTCAATAAGGTTTGACTGACGACTTCTGTCGTCGCTTCTTCAGCCACCTCGTCAAACGTTGACTGCTTGACGTTGACCATCCCCGGCTGTTGCGGATCGCGTTTTATCAGATCCGCCGCCGTATCGGTTTCCTGTAAATTAATATTCATAGAAAAGGATGGCATGGCCTTAATCCACTGCTTCTGCTGAATATCATAGACATATACCACGCGCATGGCGCTGGTCCACCATTCAGGAAAGGCAACCACCCGATCGCGGCCGCTATCATCCAGCCCGGAGAGTACTTCCATACGCCCCACCAGGCACTGGGGGATCTTGATCGGCAGGATGTCAGGATCGCTGTTCCACAACGTACAGTCACAATCGGTTTCTTCTGTACACGCGCTGCCAGTACGCGGATCGGCCTCACTCATCCAGGCGTAACTCACCTGTTTACCGTCAAATTTGCCTTTAATCACCCCAGCATAAACGTCTTTATGTTGATTAGACCGGGTGATGGCATCCGTTTCGCTGACAATCCGCCAGCCTGCGGCGACTTTTTTCAACTGTAGCTCTGCCGGATAGTTTTTTTCCTTGAATGCCTCCAGCCCGGCAGATTTCACAAAGCGCACCATCACGCGATCGTCACTCCCTTCTGCCGGCTGAATATTCAGCGTACTGACAATGCGCTGACCATATTCCTTGTTTTTCGCCAAAAAGGCCTGATGGTTGGCAATGACCTGCTGCGAAGATAGCGTCTGGCCAAACCATTCAACCTGTTCAGCGTACAGTGGCAGTAAGCGGGCACTATCCCCCCGGTTAAGTGCATGGTCCCAGCTATCCACCAGCGTATTAATTTGTTGCTCATCAGAGGAGGTTAACGTGAGATTGGCGTGAGCAGAGCATGCCCCCAGGCATAGCAGCATCGCCGCGATGCTGCGGTTAAGGCGTAGAAAAGCGTTGTTCATCGTGTTCAGTCCCTGGCAATTCGATTATCAGCGCAGTCAATCATCCCTGAGGGTGCTAACGCGCCAGCACAGTATAAAGGGCATCCTGCGCCGGCGTCATGCAGGTTTTACGGCTCAAACGGCCGTCGCTGAAACTGATCGTGTCCGCATTTCGGACACAGCGGCAAAACATCCGGGGTATAGACCGCCAGATGATAATGGCACTTCTCACACACCAGATTACCCAGCCCTACGACCTCACCGCTGTGATATACCCCGTGGTGGTTAAGATCCTGGAAAACCTCGCGCCATTCGAGCTGCGTTTTGTCGGTGATATCCGCCAGTTGCTGCCAGACACTTTCCTTAATTACGCGCAGGAAAACGCTGTCAGTGACCTCGTTCTGGCTTTCCTCATAGCTCATCGCAAACTCTTCCAGGTCGCGACGCACCGCACGGGTCAACTCCTCGATTTCGGTTCGCGTTAACTCCCCGGTTTGCGTCACCCGCAAGCGCGCCTGCTCGACCAGCGCATCAATATCACGGTCGCCGTTGCGCAGCCGTTCCGTTAATGTCGCCACCAGCTCGCGATAAAATTGAGCAACCTTGTTCATCATTTCGTCTCCTGGGCCGTTAACTACCTATAATAATAGACGTTATTTACGTATCGCTTTGTTGCGCTTCCCACAGAGTGTGTAAATTCGTGCAAGCTTTTTGCGCCCTGCTGATGTGTGAAAGGCTGTTTTGGCGCGGGCGTTTGGGCTATGCTATGCGGATCTGAATTATCACATCAAACGGCTACCGTTGTAGCTATTAGCAAAACAGGACCACTGGCTGCCATGCAAGAGCAATATCGCCCGGAAGAGATAGAATCCAACGTACAGCTTCACTGGGAAGAGAAGCGCACATTTGAAGTGACCGAAGACGCAAGTAAAGAGAAGTATTACTGCCTGTCGATGCTTCCCTATCCTTCTGGCCGACTACATATGGGCCACGTGCGTAACTACACCATTGGTGATGTGATCTCCCGTTACCAGCGCATGCTGGGTAAAAATGTGCTTCAGCCGATTGGCTGGGACGCCTTCGGTCTGCCAGCCGAAGGCGCGGCGGTGAAAAACAATACTGCGCCTGCACCGTGGACCTACGAAAATATCGCGTACATGAAAAACCAGTTGAAAACGCTGGGTTTTGGCTATGACTGGAGTCGTGAAATTGCGACTTGCACCCCGGAATATTACCGCTGGGAGCAGAAATTCTTTACCGAGCTGTATAAAAAAGGCCTGGTATACAAAAAAACCTCAGCGGTGAACTGGTGCCCGAACGACCAGACGGTGCTGGCAAACGAACAGGTGATTGACGGCTGCTGCTGGCGCTGTGACACCAAAGTCGAGCGTAAAGAGATCCCGCAGTGGTTTATTAAAATCACCGCCTACGCTGACGAGCTGCTTAACGATCTGGATCATATGGATCAGTGGCCGGATACCGTGAAAACCATGCAGCGTAACTGGATCGGTCGTTCTGAAGGTGTAGAAATCACCTTCGACGTGACTGGCGATGACAACACGCTGACCGTTTACACTACTCGCCCGGACACCTTTATGGGGGCTACCTACCTTGCCGTGGCAGCAGGTCATCCGCTGGCGCAAAAAGCGGCGGCGAACAACCCGCAACTGGCTGCGTTTATCGACGAATGCCGCAACACTAAAGTTGCCGAAGCCGATATGGCGACGATGGAGAAAAAAGGCGTCGATACCGGTTATAAAGCCGTTCACCCGTTAACCGGCGAGGAAATCCCGGTCTGGGCAGCAAACTTCGTGCTGATGGAATACGGTACCGGTGCCGTGATGGCCGTGCCGGGCCACGATCAGCGTGACTACGAATTTGCCACTAAATACGGTTTGACCATCAAACCGGTGATCCTGGCCGCTGACGGAACTGAGCCAGATCTGTCTGAGCAGGCGCTGACCGATAAAGGCGTGTTGTTTAACTCCGGTGAATTTGACGGCCTGCCGTTTGAAGATGCGTTTAACGCGATTGCTGACAAGCTGGCCGCTAAAGGCGTTGGCGTGCGTAAAATCAACTATCGCCTGCGCGACTGGGGTGTATCGCGTCAGCGCTACTGGGGCGCGCCGATCCCGATGGTCACGCTGGAAGACGGCACCGTACTGCCGACGCCGGAAGATCAACTGCCGGTGATCCTGCCGGAAGACGTCGTCATGGACGGTATCACCAGCCCAATCAAAGCCGACCCTGAGTGGGCGAAGACCACCATCAACGGCCAGCCCGCGCTGCGTGAAACCGACACCTTCGACACCTTTATGGAGTCTTCCTGGTATTACGCGCGTTATACCTGCCCGCAGTACAACGACGGCATGCTGGACCCGGAAGCCGCCAACTACTGGCTGCCAGTAGACATTTACATCGGCGGTATTGAACACGCCATTATGCACCTGCTTTACTTCCGCTTCTTCCACAAGCTGATGCGCGACGCGGGTATGGTCAACTCTGACGAGCCCGCGAAGCAGCTGCTGTGTCAGGGCATGGTGCTGGCTGATGCGTTCTACTACACCGGCGAAAACGGCGAGCGCAACTGGGTATCGCCGAAAGACGCCATTGTTGAGCGTGACGAGAAAGGCCGCATTGTGAAAGCCAAAGATGCGGCGGGTCATGAGCTGGTGTATACCGGCATGAGCAAAATGTCGAAGTCGAAAAACAACGGCATTGACCCACAGGAAATGGTTGAGCGCTACGGCGCAGATACCGTGCGCCTGTTTATGATGTTTGCCTCACCGGCAGATATGACCCTGGAATGGCAAGAATCCGGCGTAGAAGGCGCGAACCGCTTCCTGAAACGCGTCTGGCGTCTGGTGTACGAACACACTGCAAAAGGTGAGGCTGCCGCGTTGAACGTTGATGCACTGAGCGACGATCAACAGACGCTGCGCCGTGACGTACATAAAACTATCGCCAAAGTGACGGATGATATCGGCCGTCGTCAGACCTTCAATACCGCCATTGCGGCAATTATGGAGCTGATGAACAAGCTGGCGAAAGCCCCGCTGGAAGATGACCAGGATCGCGCCCTGATGCAGGAAGCGCTGCTGGCGGTGGTGCGTATGCTTAACCCATTCACCCCGCATATGTGCTTTACCCTGTGGCAGGAGCTGAAAGGCGAAGGCGACATTGATAACGCGCCGTGGCCGGTGGCTGATGAAAAAGCCATGGTTGAAAACAGCACCCTGGTTGTCGTGCAGGTGAACGGCAAAGTCCGCGGTAAAATTACTGTTGCGGTAGATGCTACCGAAGAACAGGTTCGTGAACGTGCGGGTCAGGAACATCTGGTCGCAAAATACCTTGACGGCGTCACCGTGCGTAAAGTGATTTACGTGCCGGGTAAACTGCTCAATTTGGTTGTGGGTTAAACGCGGGAGGAAGCGTGCGACATCTGGTTACTCTGTTGTTATCTTTGGCGGTACTTGTTACCGCCGGTTGTGGCTGGCACCTGCGTAGTACGACGCAGGTCCCCACCACGATGAAAACGATGATCCTGGACTCAGGCGATCCGAACGGTCCGCTAAGCCGTGCGGTACGTAATCAATTACGCCTGAACGGTATTGAAGTTGTGGAGCAAAAAGAAACAACGCGGAAAGATATACCGTCTCTGCGTCTGGGAGCGGCGTCTGTTTCACAGGATACCGCGTCGGTATTCCAGAACGGTCAAACGGCAGAGTATCAGATGGTAATGGAGGTTAGTGCTTCGGTGCTGATCCCGGGCCATGATATTTATCCTATCAACACCCGGGTTTATCGTTCATTCTTTGACAACCCACAGCGCGCGCTGGCGAAAGATGCCGAGCAGAGCATGATTATCAATGAAATGTACGATAAAGCCGCTGAACAGCTGATTCGTAAGCTGCCAAGCGTCAAGGCGGCCGATGAGCAGGAGAATGAGGCTTCTGCTACGTCTGCCGCCCCGGCGTCAGGCCGCGTCAGCACCACGCTGAGCAACTGATGATTCGGTTGTACCCTGAACAACTCCGCGCGCAGCTCTCTGAAGGGCTGCGCGCGGCGTATCTGCTGCTTGGAAACGATCCGCTGCTGCTGCAGGAAAGCCAGGACGCCGTGCGCCAGGCCGCTGTGGCGCAAGGATTTGAAGAACATCATACCTTCACCCTGGACGCCAGCACTGACTGGAACGCCCTTTATTCACTCTGCCAGGCCATGAGCCTGTTTGCCAGCCGTCAGACTCTGACGCTGCTGCTGCCGGAAAATGGTCCTGGTGCACCGTTTAATGAGCCGTTATCTACCCTGATCAGCCTGTTACACGACGATCTGCTGCTGGTTGTACGCGGGAACAAACTCACCAAAGCTCAGGAGAATGCCCCGTGGATTGCGGCGCTGGCAAACCGTTCGGTCATGGTAACCTGTCAGACGCCGGAGCAGGCCCAGCTACCGCGCTGGCTTGCTGCGCGCGCTAAACAGAATAATGTGCAGATAGACGATGCGGCCAGCCAGCTACTGTGTTACTGCTATGAAGGCAATTTACTGGCGCTGGCGCAGGCGCTGGAGCGGCTTGCATTGCTGTGGCCGGACGGAAAACTCACCCTGCCCCGGGTTGAGCAGGCGGTGAATGATGCCGCACATTTTACCCCTTTTCACTGGGTTGATGCGCTACTGGCGGGCAAAAGTAAACGCGCGCTGCATATTTTGCATCAGCTTCAGCTTGAAGGCAGCGAACCGGCGATCCTTTTGCGAACGCTGCAACGGGAACTGCTGATGCTGGTCAACCTCAAACGGCAGATGGCGCATACGCCGCTGCGTTCACTGTTTGATAAGTATCGCGTCTGGCAAAACCGCCGCGCGATGGTCGGCGAGGCGCTTAACCGCCTTAGCGAGAGCCAACTGCGCCAGGCCGTTACTTTGTTAAGCCGTGCCGAGTTAACGCTTAAGCAAGACTATAACCAGTCGGTGTGGACCCACCTGGAAAGCCTTTCTCTGCTACTCTGTCATAAAGCCCTGGCAGACGTTTTCATTGACGAGTGATATGACCCGATTACAGGCCTTATTTGGCGGCACGTTCGATCCTGTCCATTACGGGCATCTAAAACCGGTGGAAACGCTGGCTAATCTGGTGGGGCTGGATCGTACCATTTTGATGCCTAATAATGTTCCGCCGCATCGCCCGCAGCCTGTTGCCAGCAGCGCGCAACGCAAAAAAATGCTCGAACTGGCGATTGCCGATAAACCGCTGTTTGGCCTTGATGAGCGGGAACTGCGCCGTGATACGCCCTCATGGACGTCGCAAACCTTGCAGGAATGGCGCGAGGAGCAAGGCGCAGATAAACCGCTGGCATTTATTATTGGTCAGGATTCTTTGTTGACCTTTCATACCTGGCATCGCTACGAAACCATCCTCGACTACGCCCATGTGCTGGTCTGCCGACGTCCTGGCTATCCCTCCACCCTGCCTGACCCCGATCGTCAGGCATGGCTTGAGCGCCACCTGACCCACGATCCTGAAGCGCTGCATAGTCTCCCTGGCGGAAAAATCTATCTGGCAGAAACGCCGTGGTATGACATTTCTTCCACCCAGATCCGTGAACGGCTGGCGCGTCAGCAATCCTGCCACGATCTCCTGCCGTTTGCGGTGGAGGAGTATATCCAGCAGCAGGGCCTGTACCAGTAATTTTTCTGTGTTCTCAGCAACCTGCCCATTGACACACTACCGCAGACTGCTATTCTCCGCGCCAGACTTTTCCTGCCCTCACGCCCGCCTGAAAATTGTTTTACAAAAATGGCGATGCATTCCCGTGCAAGGGGTGGGATGATAGCCCACTTTCAAAAGTCTGCCCGGCGACATTTGTCCCGATTATGTCTGCGTTTCAGGTATACTGGCAGGCTGTTTATTATTGTTTACTATTTCAACCCCAGGGGGAACTCTTGCAGGGTAAAGCACTTCAGGATTTTGTCATCGATAAAATTGACGACCTTAAAGGTCAGGACATCCTTTCACTGGATGTTCAGGGTAAATCCAGTATTACGGATTGCATGATTATTTGTACCGGCACCTCCAGCCGTCACGTGATGTCGATCGCCGACCACGTGGTGCAGGAATCGCGCGCGGCTGGCATGCTGCCGCTGGGTGTCGAAGGCGAAAACTCCGCCGACTGGATTGTGGTTGATCTGGGCGATGTGATTGTCCACGTGATGCAGGAAGAGAGCCGTCGCCTGTATGAACTGGAAAAACTCTGGGGTTAATGGGTGAAGCTGCAACTGGTAGCCGTCGGCACCAAAATGCCGGACTGGGTGCAGGCCGGATTTACAGAATATCTTCGCCGCTTCCCGAAAGATATGCCGTTTGAACTGGTGGAGATCCCCGCCGGTAAACGCGGCAAAAATGCTGATATCAAGCGTATCCTCGATAAAGAGGGCGAGCTGATGCTGGCGGCGGCGGGCAAAAATCGCATCGTGACGCTTGATATTCCCGGCAAGCCCTGGGATACGCCACAGTTAGCCGTGGAGCTTGAACGCTGGAAGCAGGATGGTCGCGACGTCAGCCTGTTGATCGGCGGGCCGGAAGGTCTGTCTCCCGCCTGTAAAGCGGCGGCGGAACAGAGCTGGTCCCTCTCTGCACTGACCCTGCCCCATCCCCTGGTTCGGGTACTGGTCGCTGAGAGCCTTTATCGGGCGTGGAGCATTACCACCAACCACCCCTACCACCGCGAGTAATGATGATAAGGGTAGACTAAGCAGCGAATGAAATTACAGAATTCTTTTCGCGACTATTCGGCTGAGTCCGCGCTGTTTGTGCGCCGGGCGCTGGTCGCCTTTACGGGGATTTTGCTGCTTTCCGGCGTGCTGGTTGCCAATCTCTATAATCTACAAATTAATCGGTTTACCGATTATCAGACTCGTTCCAACGAAAACCGCATTAAGCTGGTGCCTATCGCGCCCAGCCGCGGCATTATTTACGATCGCAACGGCACCCCGCTGGCGCTGAACCGCACCATTTATCAGATTGAGATGATGCCGGAAAAAGTCGACAACGTGCAGCAGACGCTGGATGCGTTGCGCGAGGTGGTCGATCTGAACGATGAAGATATCGCTAACTTTAAAAAAGAGCGCAGCCGCTCGCATCGTTTTACCTCTATTCCGGTGAAAACTAACCTGACGGAAGTTCAGGTTGCGCGTTTCGCGGTCAATCAGTATCGCTTCCCGGGTGTAGAGGTAAAAGGCTATAAACGTCGCTACTATCCCTACGGCTCCGCGCTGACGCATGTTATTGGCTACGTGTCGAAAATTAACGATAAAGACGTTGAACGGCTGGATAAAGAAGACAAACTGGCGAACTACGCCGCCACGCACGATATCGGCAAGCTCGGCATTGAGCGTTACTATGAAGACGTGCTGCACGGCCAGACCGGCTATGAAGAGGTTGAGGTTAACAACCGTGGCCGTGTGATCCGCCAGCTTAAAGAAGTGTCGCCGCAGGCCGGGCATGATATCTATCTGACCATTGACCTTAAACTACAAAGCTACATCGAAACCCTGCTGGCGGGCAGCCGCGCAGCGGTGGTGGTGACCGATCCACGCAACGGCGATATTCTGGCGCTGGTTTCCACGCCAAGCTACAACCCGAACCTGTTTGTTGACGGCATTTCCAGCAAAGACTACACCTCGCTGCTCAACGATCCTAATACGCCGCTGGTGAACCGCGCCACGCAAGGGGTTTACCCTCCAGCCTCAACGGTAAAACCGTATGTGGCGGTATCAGCGCTAAGCGCGGGCGTCATTACGCGTAATACCTCGCTTTTCGACCCCGGCTGGTGGCAGTTACCCGGCTCGGAGAAACGCTATCGTGACTGGAAAAAATGGGGCCACGGCCGCCTGAACGTCACTAAATCGCTGGAAGAATCGGCGGATACCTTCTTCTATCAGGTGGCCTATGACATGGGCATCGATCGTCTGTCAGAATGGATGGGCAAATTTGGTTATGGCCATTACACCGGTATCGATCTCGCGGAAGAACGCTCGGGGAATATGCCCACCCGCGAATGGAAAATGAAGCGTTTCAAAAAACCGTGGTATCAGGGTGACACCATTCCGGTCGGTATCGGTCAGGGTTACTGGACGGCGACACCAATCCAGATGAACAAAGCCATGATGATCCTGATTAATGACGGCGTAGTGAAAGTGCCCCACTTTCTGATGAGCACGATGGAGAACGGTAAGCAGGTTCCGTGGGTCCAGCCACAACAACCGCCGGTAGGCGATATTCATTCCGGCTATTGGGAAATTGCTAAAGACGGCATGTACGGTGTTGCCAACCGGCCTAACGGCACCGGCCACAAATACTTTATGGGCGCGCCTTATAAGGTGGCAGCAAAATCCGGGACTGCACAGGTCTTCGGCCTGAAGGCAAATGAAACCTATAACGCGCACAAAATTGCGGAGCGCCTGCGTGACCACAAGCTCATGACAGCCTTCGCACCGTATGATAATCCCCGTGTGGCGGTGGCGATGATCCTTGAAAACGGTGGCGCAGGCCCGGCTGTCGGGACGATTATGCGCCAGATCCTCGACCATATTATGCTTGGTGATAATAACACCGATCTGCCAGCAGAAAACCCGGCGTCAGCGGCGGCGGAGGACCAGTAATCATGACCGACAATCCAAATAAAAAGTCCTTCTGGGATAAAATCCATATCGATCCGGCAATGATGCTAATCATCCTGGCCCTACTGGTTTACAGCTCACTCGTTATCTGGAGCGCCAGCGGTCAGGACATCGGCATGATGGAGCGAAAAATCGGCCAGATCGCCATGGGTCTGGTAATGATGGTGGTGATGGCGCAGATCCCGCCCCGCGTTTACGAAGGCTGGGCACCTTATCTCTATATCTTTTGCGTTATTTTACTGGTCGCGGTCGATGCTTTCGGCGCGATTTCTAAAGGGGCACAGCGCTGGCTGGATTTAGGCGTAGTGCGTTTTCAGCCGTCGGAAATCGCCAAAATCGCCGTACCGCTGATGGTAGCCCGCTTTATCAACCGCGATGTGTGTCCGCCGTCGCTGAAGAACACCGCTATCGCGCTGGTGCTTATTTTTATGCCCACCTTACTGGTGGCGGCGCAGCCCGATCTCGGAACCTCCATTCTTATTGCCCTCTCCGGCCTGTTTGTGTTGTTCCTGTCCGGTTTAAGCTGGCGGCTGATTGGCATTGCCGTGCTGCTGATTGCGGCATTTATCCCGATCCTGTGGTTCTTCCTGATGCATGATTATCAGCGCCAGCGCGTAATGATGCTGCTCGATCCGGAAACCGATCCACTCGGCGCAGGCTATCATATTATACAGTCGAAAATTGCTATCGGCTCCGGCGGGCTGCGCGGGAAAGGCTGGCTGCACGGTACTCAGTCCCAGCTTGAGTTTCTGCCCGAGCGTCACACCGACTTTATCTTTGCGGTGCTGGCCGAAGAGCTGGGCCTGGTGGGTTTCCTGGTCCTGCTGGCGCTCTATGTCCTGCTGATCATGCGTGGGCTGTGGATTGCCGCACGGGCGCAAACCACTTTTGGCCGGGTTATGGCCGGTGGGCTGATGCTGATTTTATTCGTATATGTGTTTGTAAATATTGGTATGGTGAGTGGTATCTTACCGGTAGTAGGCGTTCCGCTGCCGCTGGTGAGCTATGGGGGGTCTGCCCTGATTGTACTCATGGCCGGGTTTGGTATCGTTATGTCGATCCATACTCACAGAAAAATGTTGTCAAAAAGCGTTTAAGGGGTGCGCAATGCGTAAGCAATGGCTTGGGATCTGCATAGCAGCAGGACTACTGGCGGCCTGTACGGATACAAGTAATCAGCAGCAGCAAAATGTCGCTGCGCCGCAGCCAGCGGTCTGTAATGGGCCGACAACAGAGATTAGCGGGGCCGATCCGCGCTATGAACCGCTGAACGCCACGGTCAATCAGGACTATGAACGCGACGGCAAAAAATACCAAATCGTTCAGGATCCCTCACGCTTTAGCCAGGTGGGTCTGGCCGCCATTTATGACGCCGAACCGGGCAGTAATCTGACCGCCTCGGGGGAAGAATTTGACCCCATGCAGCTCACGGCGGCGCACCCGACGCTTCCTGTGCCCAGCTATGCGCGCATTACTAATATGGCCAATGGCCGGATGATCGTAGTGCGTATTAACGATCGTGGCCCCTATGGTAACGATCGGGTCATTTCGCTTTCTCGCGCAGCGGCCGACCGCCTGAATACCTCAAATAATACCAAAGTGCGCATCGATCCGATCATCGTCGCCCAGGATGGTTCGCTTTCGGGTCCAGGCATGGCCTGTACTACCGTGGCGAAACAAACCTACGCCCTTCCCGATCGCCCCGATCTTAGTGGTGGCATGGGCAGCGCCTCTGGTGCGCCGCAGGCTATGCAGCCGTCAGACGGCGATGTGCGCGCTATCAGTAACGATACCTTGCAGCCGGAAGACGGTGCTGCCGGTGCGCCGGTAAAAAGTAGCGGCTTCATCGGCGCGCCAACCACTCTAAGTTCCGGCGTGCTGGAGAGCAGCGAACCGGCGGCTCAGCCGGTCAGCGCCCCGCCAGCCGCCGCCCCTGCCACGCAGACGGCACCGGTTAGCGCGCCTGGTAATGTCGCAACACCAGCCACACCGGCTCCAGCGGCCGCTGCGCCATCCGCTGCTGCCAACGGCAATTATGTCGTGCAGGTAGGCGCAGTCAGCGATCAGGGCCGTGCACAGCAGTATCAGCAGCGTCTGGGCCAGCAGTTTTCCGTGCCGGGTCGGGTGGTGCAAAACGGTGCCGTATGGCGTATTCAACTTGGCCCCTTTAGTAGTAAGGCCGAGGCCAGCGCCCTACAGCAGCGTTTGCAGAATGAAGCACAGCTTCAGTCGTTTATCGCTGGCGCGAATTAATTTCAGTGGCATCTGACTTTGTCAGCTTATGTAAATGACATTAACAAAGTCATGCGCAATGTCAGATGCCGGTCCGTATAGCTTTTGCTATAGTAGGGCACTTTTTTAACTCCATCACGGATGTCGTTTTTCTGACCATGAAGACCACTTTTTCCGTTCGTTCCGTGCAGCGCCTGGCGCTCACCTCAGTTCTGTCCATTGCCACGCTCACCTCTGCCGCGCATGCTGAAGATCTGAATATTAAAACCATGATCCCGGGTGTTCCGCAGATTGACGCTGAATCCTACATCCTGATCGATTACAACTCCGGTAAGGTCCTGGCAGAACAAAACGCAGATGCCCGCCGCGATCCGGCAAGTCTGACCAAAATGATGACCAGCTACGTTATTGGACAGGCGATGAAAGCCGGTAAGTTCAAAGAGAGCGATCTGGTCACCATCAATAATGACGCGTGGGCGACTGGAAACCCGGTATTTAAAGGGTCTTCCCTGATGTTCCTGAAACCCGGTATGCAGGTGCCGGTTTCACAGCTTATCCGTGGGATCAACCTACAGTCAGGTAACGATGCCTGCGTGGCCATGGCCGATTTTGCCGCGGGTAGTCAGGACGCTTTTGTCGGTCTGATGAACAGCTATGTTGGAGCGCTGGGTCTGAAAAATACCCACTTCCAGACCGTTCATGGCCTGGATGCCGACGGGCAGTACAGCTCCGCGCGTGATATGGCACTGATCGGCCAGGCGCTGATTCGTGACGTACCGAATGAATACAGCATCTATAAAGAAAAAGAATTCACCTTCAACGGCATTCGCCAGACTAACCGTAATGGCCTGCTGTGGGATAATAGCCTGAACGTTGACGGCATTAAAACCGGCCATACTGATAAAGCGGGCTATAACCTCGTCGCCTCGGCTACCGAAGGTCAGATGCGTTTAATTTCTGCCGTGATGGGCGGCCGGACCTTTAAAGGTCGCGAAACGGAAAGCAAAAAACTGCTGACCTGGGGCTTCCGCTTCTTTGAAACGGTTAACCCGCTGAAAGCCGGTAAAGAGTTTGCCTCAGAACCGGCCTGGTTTGGCGACAGCGATCGCGCCTCTCTCGGCGTTGATAAAGACGTGTATCTGACCATTCCCCGCGGGCGGATGAAAGATCTGAAAGCCAGCTATGTGTTAACGACGCCTGAACTGCATGCACCAATGCAAAAGAATCAGGTTGTCGGCACCATCAATTTCCAGCTGGACGGTAAGATCATTGAACAGCGTCCGCTGGTGGTGCTTCAGGAGATCCCGGAAGGCAATTTCTTCGGTAAAATCATTGATTACATCAAGCTAATGTTCCATCACTGGTTTGGTTAATATTTAGCCTATTGAAAATCGGGATTGCATCCCCATATACTATTCATCCTGATAACTCCCATTACGGTGGGAGTTATTCTTTTTTGTAACGCCGGAGCTGACATGAAAACCAAACTGAACGAACTGCTGGAATTCCCAACGCCTTTTACCTACAAGGTGATGGGCCTGGCGAAACCGGAGCTGGTTGATCAGGTGGTCGAAGTGGTACAGCGCCATGCGCCTGGTGACTACTCTCCGCAGATAAAACCGAGCAGCAAAGGCAATTACCACTCGGTATCCATCACCATTACCGCCACTCATATTGAGCAGGTCGAAACGCTGTACGAAGAACTGGGCAATATCGACATTGTTAGAATGGTGCTGTAAGTCATTCAGTTACCCGACGTCCGTCGGGTAACTCATTCCTCGCTATGATATAATCCCCGGCATCCCGACACTGCTTTTCCCGGAGATCCCGTTTTGTCTCAGGACACCATCCTTATTCGCCGCCTCGGTTTACAGCCTTATGAAGCTGTCTCCCGGGCGATGCACGAGTTTACCGATACCCGTGATGAAAACACGCCGGATGAGATCTGGCTGGTTGAACATTTTCCGGTTTTTACCCAGGGTCAGGCTGGTAAAGCTGAACATCTGCTGGTGCCCGGTGATATTCCGGTGATCCAGAGCGACAGAGGCGGCCAGGTGACCTATCACGGGCCAGGGCAACAAATCATGTACGTTCTGCTCAACCTGAAGCGCCGCAAGACAGGTGTGCGCGAACTGGTGACGTTACTTGAGCAAACGGTGGTTAATACGCTGGCGCAATTTGCCATTGAGGCCCATGCCCGCGCCGATGCGCCAGGGGTGTACGTTGGCGAGAAAAAGATTTGCTCGCTCGGTCTGCGCATACGTAAAGGCTGTTCATTTCATGGCCTCGCGCTGAATATTGCCATGGATCTCTCGCCTTTTTTACGCATAAACCCTTGTGGCTACGCCGGGATGGAAATGACGCAAATGTGTGAGTGGGTGAAGGATGCCAGCACTGATTCTATTTCGCCCGTATTAGTCAGCCATTTTTTAGCGCTGCTAAACAATCCGCAGCATGAATATATTCCTACTTAACTGGTTAAGCGCGGCGGGGCGTTAATTTGGCGTCCGCCCCCGCTTTATCCCCTTTTTTCTTTACAACCTCCTGAACTTTCTATATTTTCATTTCGCTTGTTTTGCTTTAATTATGAATGAGTTGGCAAAGAGAAGAGCGCGGCGATTTTTTTACGCGGGGAAGATGTGTCGTACTGAAACGAAGGTAACTTTTTAATAATTAAGATAAAGATCATTCTCCCTCGCGATAATTGAGACGATAATAACAAAAAATTTGCATCAACTATCATTCATATTGTGGATGAAAAATGGAGCCTAAGCGTGGATTACAACGATCTGCCAGAAAAACGAATAAAACCATTGCGTGAGGACGATAACCCGCAAATTTTTCGCACGCTCCGCAATATTGACCTCAATTTATTGACTATTTTTGAGGCAGTTTATGTGCATAAAGGGATTGTTAACGCAGCCAAAATTCTGAACCTGACGCCTTCGGCTATTAGCCAGTCGATTCAGAAGCTGAGAGCGATATTTCCCGACCCGCTTTTTATTCGTAAAGGTCAGGGCGTCACGCCGACCGCTTATGCCAGCCATCTTCATGAGTATATTAGTCAGGGCATGGAGTCGATTCTGGGGGCACTCGATTTAACCGGCAGCTATGATAAACAGCGCACCATTACCATAGCCACCTCCTCTTCTGTAGGCGCGCTGGTCATGCCGACCATTTATAAAGCGGTGCGGGACGAATTTCCTCAGTTGCTACTGCGCAACATTCCGGTGACCGACGCCATCAATAAACTCAGTCAGTTTCAGGCAGACCTGGTTATCGACAGCTACGTGATCACTGCCCGCGCTCTGGCTCACCATGTGCTTTACACTGACAAACTGGTTTTAGTCTGCCGCAAGGGGCATCCGGCGCTGGCGCAGCCATTGAATGCCGATACGCTACGGCAATACGAGCATACACTGCTGATGGTAGATGGTCAGAGTCACAGCGACCTGCGTAAACGCATTTTTGAACTCTTTCCGGACCGGCAAGTCAGTTTTAGCAGTTATAATTTGTTCACTATCGCGGCACTGCTTGCTGACAGCGACCTTATTGGTCTGATGCCGGCGCGTATTCATGCGCTATTCGCTTCCTGCTGGCCACTCTGTACGCTGGATTACCCGCCGCTAAATGAGGAGCTCATTGATTTTTCATTACACTACAATAAACTGAGCCTGCGCGATCCTGTTTTGCAGAACGTGATTAAAGTGATTCGTCAGGCATTCTGATCTTTCTTGGTTAAAAAACATCGTCAAGTTTCGCCAGGGCATGTGAACAAAAACAACAACTATTTCACAAATAGCTGTCCTGGCAGGCTGCTTTCCTCCCTTCATCAATGGTATACTGCGTGGAGTTCATTCAAAAATAGTTGATAAATACGACATTTCATTGAATAGAAACGCTTTCCCCCGTTATCCGCAACTGGAACACGCATGCTATGAGTAAACCCATTGTGATGGAACGCGGCGTTAAGTACCGCGACGCCGATAAAATGGCCCTTATCCCGGTTAAAAACGTCGCTACCGAGCGCACGGAGATGTTGAGAAAACCGGAATGGATGAAAATTAAGCTTCCGGCTGACTCCTCCCGCATCCAGGGTATCAAAGCGGCAATGCGCAAAAACGGTTTACATTCCGTCTGCGAAGAGGCCTCCTGCCCTAACCTGGCGGAATGTTTCAACCACGGTACCGCCACCTTTATGATCCTCGGTGCAATCTGTACCCGTCGTTGTCCATTCTGCGACGTGGCTCACGGTCGTCCGGTCACGCCGGATGCGGGTGAACCGCAGAAACTGGCGCAGACGATTGCCGATATGGCGCTGCGTTATGTGGTGATCACCTCGGTGGATCGTGATGATTTGCGCGATGGTGGTGCTCAACACTTTGCCGATTGCATTACGGCTATCCGTGAAAAAAGCCCCTCTATTCGTATCGAAACGCTGGTTCCGGATTTCCGTGGCCGTATGGATCGTGCGCTGGAGATCCTCAACGCCACGCCGCCGGATGTGTTCAACCATAATCTGGAAAACGTGCCGCGCGTGTATCGCCAGGTACGTCCCGGCGCGGATTACAACTGGTCACTGAAGCTGCTGGAGCGTTTTAAAGAAGCGCACCCGGAAATCCCGACTAAATCCGGCCTGATGGTTGGTCTTGGTGAAACCAATGCCGAAATTATTGAGGTCATGCGCGATTTACGTCGCCACGGGGTCACTATGCTGACGCTGGGTCAATATCTGCAGCCCAGCCGTCATCACCTGCCGGTGCAGCGTTATGTGAGCCCCGATGAATTTGATGAGATGAAAGCCGAAGCGCTGGCAATGGGCTTTACCCATGCCGCCTGTGGTCCGTTTGTTCGTTCGTCCTACCACGCTGATCTGCAGGCGAAAGGGATTGAAGTGAAATAAGCGAGATACAACCGCTTACATTTGCCATAAAAAAACCGGCCATCTGATGTGCCGGTTTTTTTGCAAGTCTTCGCGTTGCCGTTACTCTTTATGCGTGATCCGTTCTGCCGGAATATCACTTTCCGCGCTTTTCTTCGCAGCAGCATCGTCGTCATTCATGGCTTTCTTGAAGCCCTTGATTGCCGTGCCCAGGTCGCCGCCCAGCGTACGTAGTTTCTTCGTACCAAACACCAGAATAATCAGTGCTGCCACGACCAGCAGTTTGGTAATACTTATCTCACCCATAGATACCTTCTTCAAAAAAACAGGCTGCATAATACGCCACAAAAACCAGAGTCTATTAACGGACATTTGCAGCGCAGACACAATAGCAATCTGTAACAAGGTGAATCAAGCATTGTTTAAAAAAACGTCACAATAGTTGCGGCGGCGCAAATTTACGGTTGCGTAATACCGGAAGTTTTTCGCGAAACTGTTGCAGCGCAGCCGGGTCTGCCTCCGCCATGATGAGCTGAGGAGTATCGTCGGCCCCCGCGAGTGTCATGCCGGAGGGGCTGATGATTCGACTCTGGCCGATGTTTTTGTTACCGCACTCACCGGCCGCCACGATATAACAGGTTGTATCCAGCGCTCTCGCGGCCAATAACGTTGCCCAGTGATGTTCCTTCAGCGGGCCACGTACCCAGGCGGCTGGCAGGACCAGGATCTCCGCTCCCTGTAAGGCATGGGCGATAGCCAGCTCAGGAAAGCGCAGGTCGTAGCAGGTCATTAGCCCGACCCTCATCCCCGCCACCTCAATGAGTGACGGTATAATGCTGCCTGCGTCCACCCTGCGCGACTCCTGAATGCTAAAAGCATCGTAAAGATGCAGTTTGGCGTAGCGGGCCACAATGTCCCCGCCTCGCAGTGCGACCAGCGTATTCACGGCTCTGCCCGGCCCGGAGGGAACGTGCAACGTCAGAACGGTCGTCATGGTGTTGTTTCGACTTTCAGCGCGCAGCAGGGCCAGAAACGTGCCGTCCAGCGGCTGTGCGGATTTCACCGACAAATCCGGATCGTCATCATGCCGTGCCAGCAGAGCCTCGGGTAATACCAGCAGCGCCGCGCCCTTCCCGGCTGCCTGCGCCATTAAATTCACGCACACGCGCGCATTAGTTTCAGGATGAGGCGTAACGGCAAATTGTCCTGCGGCAATAATCATATACACTCCGGTTATTCCGGTAACGCAACGCTAACGTTACACTATCGTCTTTATTATGAAATAGCAGGTAATCACCGTGTTACAAGTCCTGATAGCGGTATTTATTGGCGGGGGCACCGGCAGCGTACTGCGCTGGTGGCTGGGAATGAAATTTAACCCGCTGCATCATGCTATTCCACTGGGTACGCTAACAGCAAACCTGCTGGGAGCGTTCATTATAGGTGCAGGGCTGGCATGGTTTAATCGTCTGACGGATATTGACCCGGTCTGGAAACTACTTATTACCACTGGCTTTTGCGGTGGCCTGACGACCTTTTCGACGTTTTCTGCCGAAGTCGTTTTTCTGCTTCAGGAAGGACGCCTGAGCTGGGCGCTGGTAAACATAGCCGTCAACCTGCTGGGTTCTTTTGCTATGACTGCTCTGGCTTTCTGGTTGTTTTCCACGGTAGCAAGCCGCTGAGATTCGCAGAATGAAAAAAACCCGCTCATGAGCGGGTTTTGAATTCGTGCTGTCGTTGAACTTACAGAGCAGTTACGTTTGCAGCAGAAGGGCCTTTGGCACCGTTAGTGATTTCGAACTCTACACGCTGACCTTCAGCCAGAGTTTTGAAACCATTGGTCTGGATAGCGGAGAAGTGTACGAACACATCTTTGCTACCATCTTCAGGAGTAATGAAACCGAATCCTTTGGACTCATTAAACCACTTAACGTTACCTTTAATCTTAGACATCAAAATTACCTTTACATGAAAAAAGGACACAAATGCTGTGTCGGCTACCAGTACAACAATTGTGATGCCATTTGTCCAGTCCAGGCATGCGAAAAAGTGATAAAAAGCGCTAACTTTTTTAAGCGCATCACATAATTCGCCCTTTTTCGCTCAGTAACACGATTACACACGTGGTTAACAATTTTTACCGAACTTAAAACTGAAAACGCAGCCACGCAAAGTAGACATTGCCGTTATTGTAGGTGCCGGGAATATACGTCATCTGGAAGGTCGCCGGGCCATAGCCGACCGATGCCAGCGGCAGCAGCACCGGTACGGGAATGTAATACCAGTTATCGCGCGCCGTCGCCCCCACGGTATAGCCCAACCCCAGCCTGAAGTTATCATCCGTCAGTGGTCGCCAGGTTTTCTCCCAGCCGTAGCCGCCGATAGGTTCAATCTTGTTATTCGAATCTTTGAATGCCATAAAATAGAGGCCGTGCCAGTTGCCCTTCTCGTCCCAGCGTGACTGGCCAAACCCCGCCCCCCAGGGACGTTCGTTATAACGATCGGTTTTCTCTTTGTCATAGGCAAAACGCGCATGCCAGGTGATCGCCGGAATATACAGATCGTAATGCTGCGGCTCTTGCCAGGTGGTGGCAACGTTATCGCTGAGGATATTATACCCATCGCGCATCATAGCGCCGATGGGTGCTGCCGAAGCCACCGGCAGGATAAAAAACAGGATAAAAACAAGATTTTTAAAATATTTCACGTTAATAATCACTCTATTCAATTGCCCGGCAAACTAACACAAGATAGCTAAATAAAGGTTTAACGAAAGCAGATAGTTCTCTAATTATTACTATAGTGCGCCCTCACGAGCGCACACAGTTTATTTCGCCCGATGCAGCAATTTATATACTGCCGGGATCACCAACATAGAAAGCAATGGCGCGGTGATCATGCCACCAATCATCGGCGCGGCGATGCGGCTCATTACCTCTGAGCCTGCGCCGCTGCCCCACATGACCGGCAGTAAACCGGTCATAATAGTGGCGACCGTCATCACCTTGGGGCGTACCCGCAATACCGCGCCTTCATGGATGGCACGCAACAGCGTGGTATTTCCTCCACCAGGTTCAAGACGCCGATATTTCTCAATAGCATGATTCAGATACAGCACCATAATGACGCCGAATTCCGCAGCCACCCCTGCCAGCGCAATAAACCCGACCGCCCCGGCCACCGACAGATTATACCCCAGCAGCCACAGTAACCAGACTCCGCCAATAAGTGAAAAGGGTAGCGTGCCCATTATTAGCAGAACGTCGGAAATACGTCTGAACGTCAGCCATAACAGCACGAAAATAATCATTAGCGTCACCGGAAGGACTATTTTCAGCTTCGCGGTGGCGCGCTCCAGATATTCAAACTGCCCCGACCAGGAAAGTGAGACCCCCTGAGGAAGTTTGACTTGCCGGGCCACCTGCTGCTGCATCTCATCGACGGCTGATTTTAAATCCCGCCCACGTAGATCAACATAGATCCAGTTCGACAAACGGGCATTTTCGCTTTTCAGCATTGGCGGGCCTTCGTTGATCGCAATCTCTGCCAGCTCACCCAGCGCGATTTGTCCGCCGCTGGCGGTAAGCACCGGCAGGTTACGGAGTTTATCAACGTTATCACGCAGCTCACGCGGATAGCGTACATTGATGGGATAACGCTCGCGCCCTTCAATGGTTTGTCCGATATTATCGCCGCCTACAAGCGTAGCCACCAGCGATTGCAACTCCTGTACCGAGACGCCATAGCGTGCCGCCGCCAGACGGTTGATGTTAATATCCACATAGCGTCCGCCGGATAACCGCTCGGCCAGCGCCGATGTCACGCCAGGCACCCCTTTTACCACGCCCTCAATCTGCCGGGCGACACGCTCAATATCAGCGATATTATTGCCGTTCACCTTAATACCTACCGGGCTTTTGATCCCCGTCGCCAGCATGTCGAGACGGTTACGGATCGGCGGCACCCAGACGTTGGCAATGCCCGGAATAGTCACCGTGCGATCAAGCTCAGCCACCAGCTTGTCGGGCGTCATACCGCTACGCCACTGGTCGCGGGGTTTAAAACGAATCGTGGTTTCCAGCATCGTTAACGGCGCAGGGTCGGTAGCCGATTCCGCGCGTCCGGCCTTACCGAACACGCTTTCCACTTCCGGCACGCTTTTAATCAGCCTGTCGGTCTGCTGCAACAGCCGCGTCGCCTCGCGCACAGAAATCCCCGGCAGCGTTGAGGGCATATAAAGCAAATCCCCTTCGTCCAGCGGCGGCATAAATTCACTGCCGAGGCGGCTGAGCGGCCAGAGGGTGACAATCAGCAGAACAAAGGCCAGTGCCAGCGTGGCTTTCGGCCACTGAAGAACGCGATCCAACAGCGGTTCATAGGCGCGGATCAGCCAGCGGTTAAGCGGATTGGCTTTTTCATCGGGGATCTTACCGCGAATAAAATAGCCCATCAGCACCGGCACCAGGGTGATGCCAAGCCCGGCGGCCACCGCCATTGACCAGGTTTTGGTAAACGCCAGCGGCGAAAACATTTTTCCTTCCTGGGCCTCAAGGGAGAAAACCGGAATAAACGACAGCGTAATAATCAGCAAACTACAAAACAGCGCCGGACCAACTTCCACTGCCGCCTGCTCTGAAATGCGCCAGTAGTCGGCGCTATCCGGCTGACGGCCGGGATTATCGTGCCGCCATTGCTCCAGCGTCTTATGCATGTTTTCGATCATTACAATCGCCGCATCCACCATCGCGCCAATGGCTATGGCAATGCCGCCAAGCGACATAATATTGGCGTTTACTCCCTGATAATGCATTACCACAAATGCGCCAAGGACACCCAACGGCAGTGAGACGATGGCCACCAGCGCCGAGCGGAAGTGAAACAGAAACAGCGTACAGACGGCAGCTACCACGATGAACTCTTCGAGCAGTTTATGACTGAGGGTCTCAACGGCGTGCTCAATCAGCGTCGAGCGATCGTAAACCGGCACGATTTTTACCCCGGCCGGTAACGTTTGCTGCAGCGACTTAAGTTTACTTTTTACTGCGCGGATCGTCTCCAGTGCGTTCTGCCCGTAGCGCATAACGATAATCCCGCCCGCCACTTCGCCCTCGCCGTTTAATTCCGCCACGCCACGGCGAATCTCCGGACCAGTACGCACATCTGCTACATCAGAGAGCATCACTGGCACCCCCTCCCGACTGGCGATCACGACCTGGCGGAACGCCTGCATGCTTTGCAGATAACCGGTGGTTCGTACCATATACTCAGCTTCGCCCATCTCCAGCAGTGCGCCACCGCTCTCCTGATTCGCCGCTTTCAGTGCGTCAATCAGTTGTTGATGGGTAATATTCAGTGCCCGCATTCGCGTCGGATCGGGGATCACCTGATACTGTTTCACCATCCCGCCCACGCTTGCCACTTCAGAAACGTTGGGTACCGTTTTTAATTCGTAGCGCAGCGTCCAGTCCTGAAGCGCACGTAACTCGGCCAGGCTGTGAGCACCTGTGCTATCCACCAGCGTATATTCATATATCCATCCAACACCGGTAGCATCCGGTCCCAGCGTCACTGATACACCTTCCGGCAGTTGCGACTGAATCTGGCTTAAGTATTCCAGCACCCGCGAGCGCGCCCAGTACACATCAACCCCATCCGCAAACAGCACGTAAACATAAGCATCGCCAAACATGGAATAGCCGCGCACGGTTTTTGCCCCCGGCACCGACAGCATTGAGGTGGTCAACGGCCATGTCACCTGATCTTCAATAATCTGCGGCGCTTTGCCCGGATAGCTGGCGCGCACAATGACCTGAACATCCGAGAGATCCGGTAGCGCATCCAGCGGCGCGCGCTGGACTGCCCATAATCCCCAGATAGCCATCCCAATGGCGGCGAGGATGACCAGCAGGCGGTTGCGCAGCGAGGCACGAATAACGGCAGCAATCATTTCATCCCCTCCCCGGCCGGCATCAGGTGGACGATCGTTGCGCCCTGCGCATCATCCAGCGTAAAACTAAACATCACGCTGTCACCCACCCTGATCGCGGTGGCGGGCTGACTAAGCGTAAAGTCCATGGTCATCGCCCTCCAGTTGAGTTCAGGCACCGGCTGATGTGCAAGGGTAATGGTGTTGCCGTCCAGCGCCTGAACAACGCCCGTGGTTTCATAGGTTTTAACCGCAGCCTGTTCCGGTAGCGCACTACGCAGGCTGGCTTCAGAATCGATCAGGAACTGGCCGGAGGTGACCACCCGTTGGCCTTCCTGCAGACCGTCTACGATCTCCGTCCAGCCATCGGCGGTGGTACCGACGGTGACACTCACGGGCCTGAAGTGTCCTTTATCATCGGCCAGCAGCACGCGGGTCGTCTTCCCGGTGGCAATAATCGACTCCTCCGGTACCGCCAGCACGGCTGATCCCCGCGTCGCGGATTCACCCTTGACGGTTAAAAACATGCCGGGTTTGAGTTTTTGCTGCGGATTCTCCAGCACGATACGCGCCCGCAACGTGCGGGTGGTGGTTTCAAGCTGGGGCAACAGTTCACTCACTTTTCCGTGAAATTGCTCGCCGGGCCAGCTATCAGAAACTGCAATAACCTCGCGTCCCGGCGTTAGCAAGGCAGCCTGATGTTGTGGGTAATCAACAATCAGCCATACCGGATCGAGCGAAGCCAGTTCAAACAGTGGCGCAGTAGCGGTGACCTGTGCGCCTTCACGGGTTTCCAGTTTTGCCACAAAACCGGCCCGCTCTGCGCGCAGGGTCATGCGCGTTTGCGGCTGGCCGCTGCGTTCCAGCTCACGAATAATGGCCGCAGGCATAAACTGCAAACCCAGCCGCTCGCGCGCGGCGCGGGTCAGGGCGGCATCGCCAAGCTGCCGTATCGCCAGATATTCCTGCTGCGCCACCGTCCAGTCTGGTATCCACAACCGTGCCAGCGGCTCGCCCGCTTTTACCCACTGTTGCGGCGCACGCACATACAGTTTTTCCACCACCCCGGAGGCGGGGGACGGGATGATACGCAGACTACGTTCGTCGGTGGTGACGGTGGCAAACGCGGAGAAATCCGCCGTTAGTTGCCGTTTTTCGACCATCGCGACTTTCATACCGAGATTCTGCTGCTGCTGGGCGCTGATCGTCACGCCGCCTTCGGCGGGGGCTTCATCGGCATAGCGGGCCACCAGCGGCATATCCATAAACGGCGACTTGCCGGGTTTATCAAAACGTCGGTCGGGAACCATAGGATCGTACCAGTAGAGCACTTTTCGTTCTGTCTGCGCTGCGGGTTGCGCATCAGAGGGTGATGCTTTTTTCCCTGCGTAATATCCCGCGCCGGAGGCGAAAGCGGCGAGGATTAGCGCCGCCAGTATTCCTTTTTTCATTGTGTTATCTCCTGAGGGATCAACCAGCGGATCGCCGCCCAGTTACGGGCAACCTCTTTTTCCGCTTTATTGGCGGCCAGTTCGCTGGTAAGCAGGTCGCGACGCGCTGACAGCAGTGCAGAAAGCGATGATTGCCCGGCGTGATACTGTGCGGTTAACAACGCCAGCCGGCGCTGCTGTAAGGGGAGAATGTCATCACGCTGGCGCAACCAGAGGGTTTGCGCCGCCTGATACCCGGCAATCAGCGCGCTAAGTTGGGCGGTATGTTCCCGCACGGTCTGCGCCATGCGATCGTTCGCTTGCATCGAAAGCGCCACATCTGCGGCATGATCGTTATCCTGACGGCGCGACTGGAACAACGGCAGGTCCACGGTAAACATCACTCCGGCCATATCGTCGTATCCTTCGGCACGGTGGGCGTAGTACAGCTCCACCTCGACATCCGGAATAGCCGCAATCGCCGACTGTGCCGAGCGTGATGTGGCGGTATCCGCCTCGCGGGCGGCGGCGATCACTTCCGGATGCAGCGTAATGCCCTCCAGAAGCGATTTTTCATCGGCGGGTAAACGCTGATAAGGCGGGAGCGCCCCGGCGATGGCCGTCACCGGCTCGCCGGTGAGCTGCACTAATTGGGCGCGGGCAAGCTGCACGTCGCGTTCCGCCAGCGTGACCTCATCGCGCATCGCACTGAGCGTCATTTGTAGCGCCGGTACGCTATCGGGCATCGCGCCACCGGTACCGACGCTCACCGTTTGCGCCGACTGCTGGCGGGTAGTTTCCGCCACCACCCGCTGCGCCGTCGCCAATGCCTTTTCTGACAGCGCCAGATCCAGCCACGCCCGGGCAGCGTCGCGCTGAAGCGCTGCCTCAATCGCCGCTGACTGGGCCGTCACGCTTTGCGCCTGCGCCTCCAGGGTCAGCGCCTTGCGTTCACGCTTCTCGCTGCTGACATAGCGCTGCATCACACCAATGCGCTGCATCGTCATGCCTTCGCGGGTAAAGCGGCGATCGTTACTGCCCTGCACGGGCAGGTTTTCAATACCAAATTTCAGCTTAGGGTCCGGCAATTCGCGGGCAGAAGTCGCCATCGACGTCAGCGCGCGGGCTTCGTTATGACTGGCGGAAAGTCCGGCATAATCGCGCCGGGCAGCGGCCTGGGTTTGCGCGAGGGTCCACGACTCTGCCAGGGCAGTGACGTGAACCAGACCGAGCAAGACCCCGCCGAGCCACA
The DNA here is from genome assembly GCF_002915575.1 of Superficieibacter electus. Lineage (GTDB taxonomy): Bacteria > Pseudomonadota > Gammaproteobacteria > Enterobacterales > Enterobacteriaceae > Superficieibacter > Superficieibacter electus. The sequence continues at coordinate 153,434 of NZ_PQGD01000007.1, read as the reverse complement.
GGCTCAGCGCAGGGATTTTCATATGGCCTCCGGATCAGCGCAGCGCGGTCAGTGAAACAATCTGGTAGCATGCCTCACCCTGCACAAAAGTGAAATCGACGTTATCACCGGGATGCAGTGAGGTACCTTCGCCACTGGACGGCAGGGCAAACTGCATGGTCATGGGCGGCCAGTGAAGATCGGTAATCGCCTGATGCGCGATAGTCACCGTTTGAGGGGTAATTTTTTTGATGATGCCCTGGGCGTGATACACCGGACCTGCGGCGGCGGCATGCTGATGATCGTGCGCCTGCGCACTGAGAAGGGACAAACCGAGCAGCACGCCAGCCAGCGCGCGGAAAAAAATAGACATAGCAACTCCTGATAATCGTGAATTTAAGATAAAAAATTACGTGTTATCAGTTGCTTACTCTCTAAAGCGGCAGAAACGGATGGTGGCGGGAGGACCAACCGCGGGTGGCGTTAACGACCACTCGCCGTACGGCGCGGTCTGACACGGCAGCGGTGTCACCGCAAGCACGATCGCGACTGGCAGCGCAACCAGCGGCGGATGATCGATTTTTTGCGCCGTGTCAGGAATGCAATGTTTATCACACAGCGGTGCTTTCGCGACCTGGGAATGCGTCATCTGGTGATCAAGATGCTGCATCATGACCGTTTCACCCTGTGGGGTAATGGCACAATCATGTGATGCAAGCGCCATCTGGCTCTGGAGCAGCAGCCAGCCAAACGCCAGTAAAAGCATCAGCAGATGCTTTTTCACAAAGCGCAGACGGTTGCTCCAGCAGGCGTGCATATCATTTCACAAATCAATGAATGGTGAGGCGAGTATACGCAGCCTGCTTTTTTAAATTAAAGCAATTTTTAGCTTATTTACGTTTCGATTTAATTAAGACCACATTTCAACCAATATTAACTTTTATTTAGCATATCAATATCATATTTGCAGCATATGCATATTCACAAAATGAATATTTCATCTGCCACTGACGACACGAATGAATTATACTCACCGCGCTTTCTAATCACGCGTTTATTGATTTTTATCAGCACATTTCGTCCATTTTTTCGGCACATTTCCCGCAGATTATTTACATATTACTGTTCAGGCAGGATTTTCTCTGGGTTACCACGTCACAGGTGATAATAATGTTAACGTTTATTGAACTCCTTATCGGAGTAGTGGTGATTGTCGGCGTCGCCCGATACATCATCAAAGGTTATTCTGCTACCGGCGTACTGTTTGTCGGTGGCCTGTTGTTGCTGATCCTCAGCGCCATTCTGGGACATCAAATTTTACCCGCAGCTAATCCCAGCACGGGCTATTCCGCTACCGATATCGTCGAATATATCAAAATCCTGTTGATGAGCCGGGGTGGCGACCTCGGGATGATGATCATGATGCTGTGCGGATTTGCCGCCTACATGACGCATATTGGTGCCAATGATATGGTGGTTAAGCTGGCCTCTAAACCGCTACGCTATATCAACTCCCCCTATATTTTAATGATTGCCGCCTATTTCGTTGCCTGCCTGATGTCGCTTGCCGTCTCCTCTGCCACCGGGCTGGGTGTGCTGCTGATGGCAACACTGTTCCCGGTGATGGTCAACGTTGGCATTAGCCGCGGTGCTGCCGCCGCTATTTGCGCCTCTCCGGCCGCGATTATTCTCTCTCCGACCTCGGGTGACGTAGTACTGGCGGCAAAAGCCGCCGAAATGCCGCTGATTGATTTTGCCTTTAAAACCACGCTTCCTATTTCGATCGCTGCCATTATCAGTATGGCGATTGCCCATTTCTTCTGGCAGCGTTATCTGGATAAGAAAGAGCACATCACTCACGAGATGCTTGATGTCAACGAAATTACCACCACCGCCCCGTCCTTCTACGCCATTCTGCCGTTTACACCGATTATCGGCGTACTGATTTTCGACGGTAAATGGGGGCCGGAACTGCATATTATCGCCATTCTGGTGATCTGCATGCTGCTGGCGGCGGTACTGGAATTCCTGCGCGGCTTTAATATTCAGAAGGTCTTCTCCGGGCTGGATGTTGCCTGGCGCGGTATGGCGGATGCCTTTGCCAGCGTGGTCATGCTGCTGGTCGCTGCGGGCGTGTTTGCACAGGGGCTGAGCACTATCGGCTTTATTCAGAGTCTGATCTCCATTGCCACCTCCTTTGGTTCAGCCAGTATTATCCTGATGCTGGTACTGGTGGTACTCACCATGCTGGCGGCCATGACCACTGGCTCCGGTAACGCGCCTTTTTACGCCTTTGTAGAGATGATCCCCAAACTGGCGCACCAGTCAGGCATCAACCCGGCGTACCTGTCGATTCCGATGCTGCAGGCATCTAACCTCGGGCGCACCATTTCCCCGGTTTCCGGCGTCGTGGTTGCGGTGGCCGGGATGGCGAAAATTTCACCTTTTGAAGTGGTGAAACGCACGTCTGTGCCGGTTATCGTCGGTCTGATTGTGGTGATTGTGGCCACAGAAATCCTCGTTCCCGGTTTGCCCACGCCCTGATTGTTTGCCCGGCGGCGCACGTCGCCGGGCTTTTTCCCTCCCGGCACGCCTTATGCCGTCATTTTGTGCTTTAATAATCTTCAGAAATTAATTGAGTCAGACCATCAGGATCACAAATGTTCAGGAAGAGTATCGCCTGTGTCACGCTGCTGTGCGCGGCCAGCGCGGGTGCAACACCGCTTGTCGCCACCCGCTATGCTGATTTTGACCGCTACGTACTGGCGCTTTCCTGGCAGACCGGCTTTTGTCAGAGCCAGCACGACAGGCAGCGTAACGAGCCTGACGAGTGTCGTTTGCAAAAAGAGAGTGACGATAAAGCCACGTTTCTTACCGTTCACGGCCTGTGGCCGGGCCTGCCCAAATCAATAGCCTCGCGCGGCGTTGACGACCGGCGCTGGATGCGGTTTGGCTGCGCTTCACGCCCCGTCCCGAACATGCCGGAAGCCAGAGCTAACCGTAAATGCCAGGCGGCTGAGACCGGCATTTCGCTGGAAATGGCCGATAAACTTAACGGCGTCATGCCAGGCGCGGGCGGTACCTCCTGCCTGGAACGTTATGAGTATGCCAAACACGGCGTCTGCTTTGGTTTCGATCCCGATGCCTGGGTCGCCACGATGGTGCGCCTTAATCAGGAGGTCAGACAAAGCCCACTGGGCGCGTTTATCGCAGAAAACTACGGAAAAACGATTGACCGGGCGACGTTTAATTACGCTATTGCCCGCGCCTGGGGTGTCAGGAATGTCAATGCCTTTAAGCTCACCTGTAACGGTAATCCGGCTTATTTGACAGAAATTCAAATAACCATTAAATCGTCCGCCATCAACGCCCCGCTCAGCGCCACCTCTTTTCTGCCGCAGCCGCATCCCGGCAACTGTAGTCAATCGTTCGTTCTCGACGCTGTCGGTTACTGACCGTTCTCCCGCTGGCGTTCCGCTCGGCGGGTTTTCATGCTGTTTGCTTATAAGCGGATGCACGTCACATTTCAGATTTTGTGCATTAATTTTACAGTGAATGCATCATTTGTCCGCTAACTCACCTCCTTTTTCCTGACCATAATCCGCTCAGTCTTTATTAAAAGGAGTTCATCATGGCTAAGAAATTTATTGCACTGTGCGCCTGTCCCATGGGCCTTGCACACACATTTATGGCAGCTCAGGCGCTTGAAGAGGCCGCGCAGGAAGCGGGTTACGATGAGATCAAAATTGAAACTCAGGGCGCGGACGGTATTCAGAATCGGCTAACGGCACAGGATATTGCCGAGGCCGATATTATCATCCACTCCGTCGCCGTCACCCCGGAAGATAACGAACGTTTTGAGACCCGTGACGTTTATGAAATCACCCTTCAGGACGCCATTAAAAACGCGGCGGGCATTATTAAAGAAATCGAAGAATTAATTGCCGCTGAACAACAATAATCGTTTCCAGGGATACCTCTATGGCCATTAAAAAACGCAGTGCCACCGTAGCCCCCGGCTCCTCCGGGGCTGCGGCAATTAAAAACACGTCGGCCACCCGCACGAGTTTCTGGGGCGAACTGCCCCAGCATGTGATGTCGGGTATTTCGCGGATGGTTCCCACCCTGATCATGGGTGGGGTAATCCTCGCATTTTCACAGCTTATTGCTTACAGCTGGCTGCATATTCCGGCTGACACCGGCATCATGGACGCGCTTAACTCAGGCAAATTCACTGGCTTTGACCTGTCACTGCTGAAATTTGCCTGGCTGTCGCAGTCGTTTGGCGGTGTGCTGTTCGGCTTTGCCATTCCCATGTTTGCGGCATTTGTGGCGAACTCCATCGGCGGCAAGCTGGCCTTCCCGGCCGGATTTATTGGCGGCCTGATGTCCACCCAGCCGACCCAGGTGCTCAATTTCGATCCTTCAACGTTGCAATGGGTCACCACGGCACCCGTGCCTTCGACGTTTATCGGCGCGCTGATTATCTCCATCGTAGCGGGCTATCTGGTGAAGTGGATGAACCAGAAAATCCAGTTGCCGGATTTCCTGCTGGCTTTTAAAACGACTTTTCTGCTACCCATCCTTTCCGCTATTTTTGTGATGCTGGCAATGTATTATGTCATCACGCCGTTTGGCGGCTGGATCAACGGCGGTATTCGCACCCTGCTTACCGCCGCCGGAGAGAAAGGCGTGTTAATGTATGCCGCCGGTATCTCTGCCGCGACAGCCATCGACCTCGGTGGCCCGATTAATAAAGCCGCCGGTTTCGTTGCCTTCAGCTTTACAACCGATCATGTGTTGCCCGTCACTGCGCGCTCTATTGCGATTGTGATCCCGCCCATTGGCCTGGGTCTGGCAACGATCCTCGATCGCCGCTTAACCGGCAAACGTCTGTTCAATGCCCAGCTTTATCCGCAGGGTAAAACCGCCATGTTCCTCGCCTTTATGGGGATCAGCGAAGGGGCAATCCCGTTTGCGCTGGAAAGCCCAATCACCGCTATTCCATCCTATATGACTGGCGCAATAGTCGGTTCGACCACCGCAGTGTGGCTCGGGGCGGTACAGTGGTTCCCGGAATCCGCCATCTGGGCGTGGCCATTAGTCACCAACCTTGGGGTCTATATGCTCGGCATTTTAATTGGCGCGCTGATCACCGCACTGATGGTCATTTTCCTGCGCAATATGCGCTATCGCCAGGGCAAGCTGCTGATCGACTCGCTGTAAGATAAGGAGACATAGCATGACGCTGCTCGCGACACTTCGCGCCTGGCTTGAAGCACAACAGCTTGATGCGGTACTGATCTCATCAAGGCAAAACAAGCAGCCGCATTTGGGTTTTGCCACCAGCTCAGGCTATGTGCTGGTCACCCGGCACACGGCGCATATCCTGGCGGATTTTCGCTACTACGCGCAGGTAGCGGAGCAGACCAGCGGCTATCAGTTGCATCTGATGGAAAGCAGTAAGCCGATGCCGGCGATCGTTAATCAGGTTATTGCTAGAGAAAATCTTTTGCGGGTGGGTTTTGAAGGCGAGCAGGTCAGCTGGCAAACCGGCAGTCAATGGCAACAACTGCTCAATGCCACGCTGGTCACCGTCTCGCTGGATGCACTCCGGCAGGTCAAAACGCCGCAGGAAATCGCGGTCATCCGCGAAGCCTGCCGGATTGCCGATTGCAGCGCCGACCATATCCGCCGCTTTATCCAGCCGGGAATGCGCGAGCGCGAGGTCGCCGCCGAGCTGGAATGGTTTATGAAACAACAGGGGGCGGAAAAACCGTCCTTTGATACCATCGTTGCCAGCGGCCCGCGTGGTGCGCTGCCACACGGTAAAGCCTCAGAGAAGGTTATCGTGGCAGGTGAACTGATAACGCTCGATTTTGGTGCCCAATACCAGGGGTATTGTTCTGATATGACGCGCACGTTTCTGGTGGCGGGGCGCTATTCCGACCCGGAAAACATGCCGCTCTGGTCGGTTTATCACACCGTGCTTGCCGCGCAACTGGCGGCAATTGCCGCCATCCGTCCCGGCGTTGCCTGCTGCGAGGTTGATGCCGCCGCGCGCAATGTCATTACCACGGCAGGCTATGGTCCGCAATTCGGCCATAACACTGGCCATGCCATTGGTATTGATGTGCATGAAAATCCCCGGTTCTCACCCACTGACGCCACGCGCTTACAGCCCGGCATGCTATTGACAGTGGAGCCAGGTATTTATCTTGCGGGTGAAGGCGGCGTGCGCATAGAAGATGTTGTACTGGTTACGGCAGACGGCGCGGAGGTACTTTACACCCTGCCCAAAACGCTGCTGCCGACAGGAGAAGGATCATGGATGTAGCATTACTCAAAGCATTAAGCGAGGCGGACGCCATTGCCGCCGCCGAGCAGGAAGTGCGGCAAATTATCCTCGCCGAAGCAGATAAGCACGGCAAAGAGGTGCTGTTTGACGGCCTGGGTTCGGTACTTATTCGTCTGAATGAAAGCCGCGGGCCGAAGGTGATGGTCTGCGCACATATGGATGAAGTGGGCTTTATTGTGCGCAGTATTTCCGGCACCGGAGCCATTGATGTTCTGCCTGTTGGCAACGTTCGCATGGCCGCACGCGAGCTACAGACGGTACGTATCACCACCCACGACGGCCAAAAAATCAGCGGGCTACTGGAAGGAGAACGTCAGGGTAATGAGGTTGGAAAACTGCGCGTGGATATTGGCGCGCGCAGCGCTGAAGAGGTGGAAAATGCCGGCATTGCGCCTGGCGATCGCGTTACTTTCGCCACCGCCTTCAGCGCCCTGCCGCGCAATCAGTTTCTGGGTAAAGCGTTTGACGACCGCCTCGGCTGTTATCTGTTGATATCACTGCTGCGCGAATTACACCACACCCTGCTGGATGCGGAAATCTGGCTGGTCGCCAGCTCCAGTGAGGAGGTCGGTCTGCGCGGGGGCCACACCGCCACCCGCAAAGTTAACCCGGACCTGGCGATTGTTCTCGACACCGCCTGCTGGGCGAAGAATTTTGACTACGGGCGTGATAACCACCGTCAAACCGGCGCAGGGCCGATGCTGGTGCTGCATGATAAATCCATGATGGCCCCGCCGAAACTGGCCGCCTGGGTAGACGATATTGCCGCTGGCGCAGCCATACCGCTTCAGCACGATATGTTCAGCAACGGCGGCACCGATGGCGGCGCAGTGCATCTGAGCGGCACCGGCGTGCCAACCATCGTGCTTGGCACGCCGACGCGACACGGCCACTGCGCCGCCTCAATTGCCGACGGTAATGATATTGCCCTTACCCACCAGCTTCTGGTGGCGCTGCTTACTCACATTAACGCCGAAACCGTAGCGCATCTGACGGATTTCAGATGCTGATTTTGCGTTTACAGGAGCCGTTATGTTAACTATCCCATTTCTCTGCCCGTTGCCGAACGGTTTGCATGCGCGTCCCGCCTGGGAACTGAAAGAGCAGTGCAGCCAGTGGCAGAGCGATATCCGCTTTATTAACCACCGGCTGAACAGTCAGGCGGATGCGAAAAGCTCGCTGGCGCTGATTGGTACCGGTACGCTCTTTAACGATAGCTGTAGCCTTGAAATCACTGGCAGCGATGAAGAACAGGCGCGCCGGGCGCTGGAAAACTATCTTGAACACCGGTTTATTGACAGTGACAGCGAGCAGCCAGTTAATGCCGCCCCGCTCGTCCAGCCGCTGCCCCGTTCGCTCTCACGGCTCAATCCCGATCTTCTCGTCGGTAACGTCCTCGCTGGCGGGATTGGCAGCGGCGTCCTGACCCTCTGGCAAAGCGACAGCCTTGAAAGTTACCGCGCCATCGCCGCCAGCCCGGAAGACAATACCCGGCTTGAGCACAGCCTCGCCGCGCTCGCCGAGCAGTTCAACCAGCAGCTTCAGGTGTTAGGCGGCGAAAGTAAAACTATCGTCAGCGCCCATTTGTCGCTAATTCAGGACGAAGAGTTTGCCAGCAACATTCGTCGTCTGATGCGGGAAAGCAGGCTGGGGCTGGCAGCGGCCATTATCGTTAACATGGAGCAGATCAGCGAAAAACTCTCCGCCTCCAGCAGTGAATATCTGCGCGAGCGGGTAAGTGACATCCGTGATATTAGCGAACAGCTCCTGCATATCACCTGGCCGGATCGGTGCAAGAAGGTCAGCCAGACGCTGACCCGGCCAACGCTGCTGATTGCCGAAGACCTGACGCCAAGCCAGTTTTTAAGTCTTGACCTTAGCCAGCTCAACGGCATGGTACTGGAAAAAACCGGGCGCACGTCACACACCTTAATTCTGGCGCGCGCCTCCTCGGTGCCAGTGCTCAGCGGTATCAGCGTGGCGCAACTTGCCCCGCTGGCAGGCCGTGAAGCGGTACTTGATGGTCAGTGCGGCGTGCTGGTCATGCAGCCTGACGAAGCAATCAAAGGCTATTATGCCATTGCGCGTCAGCTTGCCGACAATCAGGCCCGTCAGCAGGCACAGGCGGCCGCCCTTCCGGCGCTTTCTCTCGACGGCAAACGTCTCGAAGTCGCGGCCAATATCGGTAGCGCACTGGAAGCACCGGGGGCATTTTCGCTCGGCGCGGAGGGCGTGGGGCTGTTTCGCAGCGAAATGCTGTATATGGACAGGGAACGAGCGCCGGATGAACAGGAGCAGTTTGAAGCCTACCAGCAGGTACTGCTGGCCGCAAACGGCAAACCGGTAATTTTCCGCACCATGGATATCGGTGGAGACAAACCGCTTCCTTACCTGAACATTCCGCAGGAAGAGAATCCCTTCCTCGGCTATCGGGCGGTGCGTATTTATCCGGAATTTGCCGATCTTTTCCGCACACAACTGCGGGCGATTCTGCGTGCCGGGGCATTTGGCAATGCGCTGCTGATGATCCCGATGGTGCACAGCCTGGATCAGATCCTGTGGGTGAAACAGGAGCTGGAGCGGGTGCGTGCCCAGCTCCAGTCGCAGGGGCTACGCTACGCCGCCAGCCTGCCACTGGGGATCATGGTTGAGGTGCCGTCGGTCTGCTATATCATCGACCATTTCTGTGACGAGGTGGATTTTTTCAGCATCGGCTCAAACGACATGACGCAGTATTTGTACGCGGTCGATCGCAATAATCCGCGCGTCTCACCGCTGTACAACCCGATTACCCCTTCCTTCCTACGCATGCTGCGCCAGATCGTAAGCGTGGCTCATCGCCACGGCAAATGGGTGGGCATCTGCGGCGAGCTGGGCGGTGAACCGCGTTATCTGCCGCTGCTGCTCGGCATGGAGCTGGATGAGCTTAGCATGAGCGGCCCGCGCATTCCGGCAATTAAAAGTCTGCTGCGCCAGCTTGATAGCCAGGCCTGTCGTCAACTGGCCGATAACGCCTGTGAATGCCGCAGTGCCGACGACATTGAAACGCTGCTGGCGGATTTTGCCCCGCAGGAAGATGCGCGTCCGCTGCTGGCACTGGAAAATATCTGCTTTTTGGATAATCTCACGCGCAAGGAGCAGGTGATTCAGTATCTGTGCGGCAATCTGGCCGTTAACGGGCGCACCGACCGGCCGGTTGAGCTGGAGGAGGATATCTGGCAGCGGGAAGAAATCGTTACCACCGGCGTCGGTTTTGGCGTGGCGATCCCGCATACGAAATCGCCGTGGATACGCCATTCCAGCATCAGCATTGCCCGCCTGCCCGCCCCAATCGACTGGGAGTCGGAGATGGGTGAGGTCGAACTGGTGATTATGCTGACCCTGGGTGAACATGAAGCGATCAATCACGTAAAAGTATTTTCGCAACTGGCGCGTAAGCTGGTTAATAAAGCCTTTCGCGAGTCGCTGTTCTCGGCGCGCGACGCGCAGGCGATTCTTGATTTGCTCAACGCAGAACTGACGTTCTGACCGTTACTGGAAGCGCGCCTGGTACTCTCCCGGCGTCAGCCCAAACTGACGCCGGAACAGCCGACAAAAATAGTCGCTGTCCGGATAGCCGCAGCGCCGCGCCACCTCTCCCACCGTAAACGAATACTTCTGCAACATGATCCGCGCCTTCGCCATCCTCACCCAGCGCAGATAATCGACAAAGCTCATAGTCCCCTGCTCGCTGAACAGACGGGAAAGATGATTTGGCGTAATGGTGAAAAATTCTGCCACGCTGGTGCGGGTTAACGGCTCAGCGTAATTCTCCTGTAACCAGTTACAGATGCTCTGGTATAAAAACGCCGGACGCGACTGGGTGCGCTCCGGCTCGGTATTGACGACCTTTCGGCATAAGTGCAGCAGACTCAGGGTCAATGGCCGGATGATATCCTGATCCTGCGGGGAACGGCTGAGCAGGGTAAGCGCGGTCAGGATCGCCTCGCCCTCACCACGCTGGAGATGAGGTAGTTCAATTTTGCGCAGCGGAACAGGGGTTATGCCGCTGCGGTTATCATAAAACGCCAGACCCAGCCAGGCCGTGGCGAATACCAGACTCAGCACCATCACCGGCTTGTCAAAGCATGGCGCATTGGCGGCACGCGGAGGAATAAACAGCATTTCCCCCTGCCCGATACGCCGCTGGTCTGGCTCCAGGCGGTTGCCATATTCGCCGCGCAGCACGACTTCCAGGCGCGGAAAATCAATAAACAGCTCTCCCGCTGCCATTTTTGGCGCGCCGGCAAACCAGACATGCCCCAGCCGCTGTGGATTGAGCACCAGACCACTGAGTAGATCGGCAAAAAATTGTTGATCGGCAGGCAGCGACAGCACAGGCATGGGGAGCATTCCGGTAAAAACAGATGCTCTATATTACCCTGGAATTGCCCTGATTTTTGCCCCGGCGACCATCCTGTGACGCCGGGCCGAATATTAAGACTGAATAAACGTCAGCAGATCGACATTAATATCCTGCTTATGGGTAGTGCAAATCCCGTGCGAACCGCCTTTATAGACTTTCAGTTCAGCATTCGGCAATAGTTCCGCTGCCGCCTTGCCACAGGTCTCAAATGGCACAATCTGGTCGTCATCGCCGTGGATCACCAGCACAGGCATGGTCATTTTCTGAAGATCCTGGCGAAAATCGGTTTCTGAAAAGGCGGAGACACAGTCATAAAGCGCTTTGATCGACCCCTGCAACCCCTGACGGACAAAGTTGCGGCGCACTTCTTTTGATTCTTTTGTACCGAAGCGGTTATAGCCGTAAAACGCTTTTGTCAGTTCGTAGAAAAATGCCGCCCGATCGTTAATCACGCCTTCGCGGATGCCGTCAAAAACCGCCTTCTCAACGCCATCCGGGTTGAAATCCGTCTTGATCATAATTGGCGTCACTGCCCCAATCAGTACGGCTTTGGCGACACGATCTGCGCCGTGGCGGCCAATATAACGCGCCACTTCGCCCCCGCCGGTCGAATGTCCGACATGAACGGCGTTCTGTAAATTAAGGTGCGCAGTCAGTTCTGCCAGGTCATCGGCATACTGATCCATGTTATGCCCCTCCCAGGGCTGCGCGGAGCGACCGTGACCCCGACGATCGTGCGCGATAACGCGAAACCCTTTCGAGGCCAGATAAAGCATCTGATCTTCAAAGGCATCCGCCGTTAACGGCCAGCCGTGGCTGAACACGACAGGTTGACCGCTTCCCCAGTCTTTAAAATAAAGGTAACTGCCATCTTTCAGGGTAAGTTTATCAAAATGACTCATGAGCACTCCTGTTGTGTCCGGGCGCTGCACTATGCAACGATGTTTAAAAGCATAAGCCAGAATGATGAAAAGCGATGGCCGTCGCAAAAAATGCCTGCGACACAGGCGCTGACTTCTGTGCGCCAGGTCACTTCAAAGTCGGGCCAACTCTCAGTATGATGGGGTCTGCTAACCCTCACCTCTGAAGGTGGGGGTTTTCTTTTGGATTTTGCAGCGTATAGCTTTCAACAATAACACGGAGTAAAAAATGTCCAGACCTGCGATTATCATCAATGAGTTTGATGCCGAGCGAATTGACCGTCTGCTGGAGAAACCTGCTTATGCCGCGCTGCCGGTTGCCGACGCGCTGAATGCAGAACTGGATCGTGCGCAGATGTGCCCTCCTGAATCACTGCCAGGTAATGTGGTGAGTATGAACAGCACGGTCAAATTTCGCGATTTGACCACCGGTGAAGAACGTACAAGAACGCTGGTGTTCCCGGCGCAGATGACCGACAGCAGCACTCAACTTTCTGTCCTCGCCCCGGTAGGCGCGGCGCTACTGGGTCTTGAAGTAGGCAGTTCAATCCACTGGGAATTGCCCGGCGGCACCTCGGCACACCTTGAGGTGTTGGAGCTGTTATACCAGCCTGAAGCTGCCGGTGACTATCAGCGTTAACTTTCTGCCTTAAGCGCACCGTCGCTTTTCAGAGGATGTATTCGCATCCTCTTTCCGCCTTCTTCGGATACAAAACTTTACACCTCCTCACGCGCCAGCAACCCATTTTTGCGAACCTGCAAACATCTCTCCGGAGTAAAATATGCTTTGATATCAGCAATGATCACAAGGAGGAATGGATATGTATAACACCATCATTATGCCGGTTGACGTTTTTGAAATGGCGCTGAGCGATAAAGCCGTGCGCCATGCCGAATTTCTGGCGCAGCAGAAAGGGATCATTCATCTGCTGCATGTCCTTCCAGGCTCTGCGAGCATGACGATGCAGCGTTTTGCTGCCGATTTACGTCGCTTTGAGGAGCATTTACAGCAGGAAGCTGAAGCCCGTTTAAAAACCATGGTTGAACATTTCACCCTCGATCCTTCGCGGATTAAGGTACATGTCCGAATGGGCAGCGTGCGCGATGCGGTGAATGAACTGGCCGAAGAGTTAAACGCCGATGTCGTGGTGATCGGATCGCGTAACCCGTCTATTGCCACCCATCTGCTGGGGTCCAATGCCTCAAACGTCATCCGGCACGCGACCATTCCGGTACTGGTCGTGCGTTAATCGCGGCCAATAAAAAGGGCCACCCTAAGGTGGCCCGCTCACAGTGCAGGTATTATCTTACTTTTTAATTATGCGGTTTTAGTGCGGATCAAATGGTCGAACGCGCTGAGCGAAGCTTTTGCCCCTTCACCGGTAGCAATGATGATCTGCTTGTACGGCACGGTAGTGCAGTCGCCCGCAGCGAAAACACCTTTAACGCTGGTTTCACACTTCGCATCAATAATGATTTCGCCCATCCGGTTACGCTCAATTGCGCCTTCCAGCCAGGTCGTGTTCGGCAGCAGGCCAATCTGCACAAAAATACCCGCGAGTTCAACGTGATGAACATCGCCGCTGACGCGGTCGCGGTATTCCAGGCCGGTCAGTTTTGCACCGTCGCCTTTCACCTCGGTGGTCTGCGCGTTGAGGATGATGTCAACATTCTTCAGGCTGCGCACTTTATCCTGCAGAACCTGATCCGCTTTCATTTCAGGTGCAAATTCCAGCAGGGTGACGTGCTCAACAATACCCGCGAGATCGATAGCCGCTTCCACACCGGAGTTACCGCCACCGATCACCGCAACGCGTTTCCCTTTGAACAGCGGGCCGTCGCAGTGTGGGCAGTAAGTCACCCCTTTGGTACGGTACTGATCTTCACCCGGCACGTTCATATTGCGCCATTTCGCGCCGGTCGCAATGATCACGCTACGCGCTTTTAAGACGGCACCAGAGGCCGTTTCAATCTGGTGTAAGCCACCTTCCTGCGCCGCAGGCACCAGACGGGAGGCGCTTTGCGAATCAATCACATCCACCGCGTACTCACTAACGTGCGCTTTTAATGCACCCGCCAGCTTCTGACCTTCGGTCTTCGGCACGGAAATGTAGTTTTCAATATCCACGGTGTCCAGCACCTGACCGCCGAAGCGTTCGCCCATCAGGCCAGTACGAATACCTTTACGCGCCGAGTACACTGCCGCCGCCGCGCCCGCCGGGCCGGAGCCAACAATCAGCACATCATAGGCTTCACGCGCATTCAGCTCCTGTGCCGCGCGTTTTTCTGCGCCGCTGTCCACTTTGGCGACGATTTCAGCCAGCGTCATCCGGCCCTGACCGAACTCTTTACCGTTGACGAATACTGCCGGGACGCCCATTACATTGCGATCGGTGATCTCGTTCTGGAACGTGCCGCCGTCGATAGCCGTGTGTTTGACACGCGGATTCAGTACTGCCATCAGGTTCAGCGCCTGCACGACATCCGGGCAGTTATGGCAGGAGAGTGAATAATAGGTTTCAAACTCAAAATCGCCGTCCAGATCGCGGATCTGCTCCAGCAGCGCCTGCGCTTCTTTCGAGGGATGACCGCCAGTCCACAGCAGCGCCAGTACCAGTGAGGTAAACTCATGCCCTAACGGTGAGCCAGCAAAGCGCGGACCATGCGCAGAGCCCGGATTAGTGATCAGGAAAGAAGGTTTACGCACCGCCAGTGTGTTGTCTTCTTTATATGAAACTTTTTCTGACAGCGTTGAAATTTCAGCCAGCAATTCCTTGATTTCTGCCGATTTGGCGCTGTCGTCCAGCGTGGCAATCAGCTCAACAGGTTTTGTCAGCTTCTCAAGATAGGCCTTGAGCTGGGTTTTCATGTTTGTGTCGAGCATGGATATCTCCTGGGCTTAAAACATCATCATGCAAGCCGCCTTGTGAGGCTACCTGAATGCAACTTGAATCATGGTGTTAGAAAAGAAACGGGCACAACGCACCCGTTCCGAAGTAATTTCCTGAGTATTTCGCGTCAGAGCAAGGCGGCTAGCCTGTGAATCCCCGGGAGCTTACATGAGTAAGTGACCGGGGTGAGCAGGCGACGCCAACGCCGCTATGGCGTGAAAGACGACGGAAATTTAGATTTTGCCGACCAGGTCGAGGGAAGGAGCCAGGGTCGCTTCGCCTTCTTTCCACTTAGCCGGGCACACTTCGCCTGGGTGGGAAGCAACATACTGAGCGGCTTTGATTTTACGCAGCAGGTCAGACGCATCGCGGCCAATACCTTCAGCGGTCACTTCAACTGCCTGGATGATGCCCTGCGGGTCAACGATGAAAGTACCACGGTCAGCCAGGCCTTCATCTTCACGCAGCACTTCAAAGTTGCGTGCCAGCGCAGCGGTCGGGTCGCCGATCATCGCGTATTTGATTTTGGCGATAGTTTCAGAGCTGCTGTGCCATGCTTTATGGGTGAAATGGGTGTCAGTGGAAACGGAGTAAACGTCCACGCCCAGTTTCTGCAGTTCGTCGTAGTGATCCGCTACGTCACCCAGTTCAGTCGGGCAGACGAAGGTGAAGTCTGCCGGATAGAAGAAGAAGACGCTCCAGCGGCCTTCGGTATCTTTTTCGGTAACTTCGATGAATTCACCGTTTTTGAACGCCTGGTTTT
This sequence comes from Superficieibacter electus, assembly GCF_002915575.1. GTDB lineage: Bacteria > Pseudomonadota > Gammaproteobacteria > Enterobacterales > Enterobacteriaceae > Superficieibacter > Superficieibacter electus. The sequence goes on along the minus strand of NZ_PQGD01000007.1, from coordinate 138,118 downwards.
TAAAAGGTTTGATTTTAGTGTTAATCAAGGACATCTATACTTCCTCCGTGTTTTCGTTGAGGTGTAAGTTAACGAAATTTTTGTGATTCGGCTAATGCGTTTCCATTATCAAATCAATAAGCGTTAGCTAACAACCATCGTATGACGATGTTGTGAACTCCGGGCATAAATGCAATCGTGTAGCAGAGAGTCACAATAAATGTTAAGAACAAGTTAACAGACTCAATACTGCCTGAAGCGATGGACTGACGAGTAATGACCGGGTCCCAGCGTGCGGGATTACATCACCCTATAGTTAAAAGGGCAATCAGGATTTAAGAGGCCCTGCCTATGGCTCTGATAGCCTACACCATTTAATCACTAAGACTATCAATTAAGATGACTGTCCGCTGCCGGTAAATTAGCTTCCCTGTGTAACCGATACTTATTTTCATTAATTACATGAATAATTAATTTATTTGGCATTGCTACAGATTTCTCTCATGCCTGAAAAGTGAATTCATGCCAGAAATGTAAGTAATCGTTGTCATCCATATCACTATCATAAATCGTCTGGTTAATGCTTGCTTTTTATGATATCTTTATTTTAAGTCAAATCGTTAGTAGATATAATTGATCACGCGGTTTGTGAATGAATACGAAAAAACCATTGTTATAATCTATATAACATTCCTGGACAAACCGCAATACATAAGGCTGAGTTATGGCTAATCTCTATGACCTTAAAAAGTTCGATCTCAATTTACTGGTTATTTTTGAGTGCATCTATCAACATTTGAGTATCAGTAAAGCAGCGGCCACCCTATATATTACCCCATCAGCGGTTAGCCAGTCGTTACAACGTCTGCGTGTTCAACTGGACGATCCTTTGTTTATCCGATCCGGCAAAGGCATTACCCCCACCACCGTGGGCATTAACCTGCATCTCCATCTGGAACAAAACCTTAACCAAATTGAACAAACCATCAACATCACCCACAGTTCGTCGCTGCGCAAACATTTCGTTATTTACTGTCCACAATTATTGCTCACGGCCGGGTTAATCAACCCCCTGCAACTATTACTGCGCAGCACCCAGTTCGAAATTGAGCACCACGATCTGCTGATGTCGTCTGAGTCAGCTGAAGATCTGCTGGCCTACCGCAAAGCCGATCTTATTTTTTCGGTTTCCCCTACCGCAAATCGTTCCATTTGCTGCTCACTTTACAAGCAGCTACCGGTCGTCGCGGTATGCCGTAAAGATCATCCCCGGCTGGGTAACAGTAGTAACCTCGAAGCGTTACTTAATGAAGATTTCACTTTCCTTGATAACAAAGACCCTGGTTTACGTCAGTTCCAGGCAGAAGTAGAAGCCTTACTCCCTGGACGAAAAATTGCTTTTCGCAGTGATTCATTTATTAGCATTATGAATATACTCAGTGCCTCCGACCTGGTAGGTTTAATGACAGAGAATACTTATGAGGCTTTTAAGCACTCTCTTAATCTGAAAAAAATCACACTTCCCATCACATTCTCGCCCTTTAATATCTACATTATGTATAATCGGGCCTCGCTTAACAATCAGACCTTTTCAGAATTCATTAATACGATCACCGAAAATTAATATTGCCCCCAAAAATATTATTCACCTGACTAATAAAACAAATTAATTTACTACTTTAAAAAGATGCGTAATAATAACCCCGAAATTAACAGCACGGGGTTTATCTCCCTGAGAATTTACTTTAACCTTTTGAACATTTAAAATAAGGTAGTAAAATGTCTCTACATAAATTACCCCTGGTCCAGAATGTTCTGGAAGCCAGTCGGGAGCGTATCCAATGGACGCTGCAAAATTTCACTCGCGTATGTATTTCTTTTTCCGGGGGCAAAGATTCAACGTTAATGCTTCATCTCGCCGCCCAGTTGGCGCGTGAATCAGGAAAAAAAATCAGCGTTCTTTTTATTGACTGGGAAGCCCAATTCTCCTGTACCATCTCGCATTGTGAATACCTGCGTGATTATTATCAGGATGTCATTGATACGTTTTACTGGGTAGCCCTGCCGCTCACCACGCAGAATTCGTTAACGCAGTTTAACCCTGAATGGCAATGCTGGGAGCCGGGTACAGAATGGGTGCGGCAGCCGCCGGAGGATGCGATTACCGATCCCGAATTTTTTCCCTTTTATCAACATGGCATGTCGTTTGAGGTGTTTGTTCAGGAATTTGCTGAATGGTTCTCACAGCAGCGTCCGGCGGCGGTGATGATTGGTATCCGCGCTGATGAATCCTACAATCGGTTTCTCAGTATCGCCTCGCGCAGTAAACATCGTTTTTCTGATGACAAACCCTGGACCACGCTCGCCCCGGGCGCTCATACCTGGTATGTGTATCCTATCTATGACTGGAAGACCGCAGATATCTGGACATGGTTTGCTAAAAGCAATAAACCCTATAATCCTTTGTATAATTTGATGTATCAGGCGGGAGTGCCGCCACGCTATATGCGCATTTGTGAACCTTTTGGCCCCGAGCAGCGTCAGGGGCTCTGGCTGTATCATGTGCTGGAGCCTGAGCGTTGGGGCCGTATGTGTCAGCGTGTGAGCGGGGTGCACAGCGGCGGGATTTATGCCGGCCAGGACAGTAAATTCTACGGCCATCGCCAGTTGATGAAGCCGAATAATCACACCTGGAAAAGCTACGCACTATTGTTGCTTGAGAGCATGCCGCAGAAGACCGCTGAACATTATCGCAATAAAATTGCCGTTTATTTGCGCTGGTACCAAAATAAGGGGATGGCGGATATTCCAGATACTCAGGCGGGAGATATTGGTTCAAAAGATATCCCCTCCTGGCGACGTATATGCAAGGTTTTACTCAATAACGACTACTGGTGTCGAATGCTATCATTTAGCCCAAATAAACCAGCGCATTACCACCGCTACAATGAACGGATAAAAAATAAACGCAAGGAGTGGAATATTTTATGCAAGAGCGAATAATGTTGGTTCTGGCTTGTTATCTGGACAAGTTGCCAGAGGCAGAACGTATTGAAGCAATCAATAATTTTCGCCGGGTGTTACACGAGTTTAGCCCTTTTAATGACAACCCTGTCGACTGTGTATTATGGGTAAAAAATGAGAAGCTCGCCGCTAATAATTACAACCCCAATAATGTCGCGCCACCAGAAAACCGGCTTCTCTTGCGTTCTCTTGAAGCGGATGGTTTTACCCAACCCGTCGTGGTTGCTGAGAGCGAGCGCGGCGGCTATGAAATCATCGATGGTTTTCATCGCCAGCAGCTGGCGCAATGTAAAAGCTCGCTGGTGCGAAAGCTCAAAGGGTACCTGCCCATTGCACGCCTGAAGGAGAGCGCAGACAAACGTTCTTCCCGCATGGCGTCCACTATACGTCATAATCGTGCCAGGGGCCGCCATCAAATTAATGCGATGTCGGAAATTGTCCGCGAGCTGGTACAGCTGGGCTGGGATAATATAAAAATAGGCAAAGAGCTGGGAATGGATGCCGACGAAGTACTGCGCCTGAAACAGGTAAATGGTCTGCTGGAACTGTTTAGCGACCGTCAATACTCCGAAGGCTGGACCGTTAAGTAATTACAGTTTACATAGCCGCTCTGCGGCGGCCAGCAGCGTCGATTCCTGCTTCGCAAAGCACAGGCGAATTAGCTTATGCGGGAAAGGATCGGCGCAAAATACCGACAGAGGAATTGCCGCAACGCCGACGTCGGTCGTCAGCCAGCGACAGAAGCTAACATCATCCAGATCGGAGATCGCGCTATAATCAGCCAGCAGAAAATAAGTTCCTTCGCAGGGCAGAAGCTCCAGACGACTGTCACTCAACGCGTTAATAAATACATCGCGCCGCTGACGGTAAAACTCCGGCAGATAACGATAATGCTCAGGTTCGGCACGCAACATGTCAGCCAGTGCCAACTGCGCCGGCGTGTTTACGGCGAAAGTTAAGTACTGATGCACCTTACGTAACTCCGCACTAATGGCTGCCGGAGCGACGCAATAACCAATTTTCCATCCGGTCATATGGTAGGTTTTACCAAATGACGACACGGCAATGGCGCGTTCACGCAACTGCGGGTGCGTCAGCACGCTGGCATGTCCTTCACGGGCAAAACAGATATGCTCATAAACTTCATCACTGACGACATAAATTTCCCGATCGTGAATCGCCTGCCACAGCGCGCTAAAATCGTCATTGCGCCAGACAGTCGCCGAAGGATTATGCGGCGTATTCAGGATCACCAGCCGGGTGCGTTCAGTGAGTAAACCGGCGAATGCCTGCCAGTCCACGCGAAAATGCGGCGGTTGCAGTGCCAGGCGTTTAACCACCCCGCCGGACAACGCAACCGCCGGGGCATAACTGTCATAGCTGGGATCGAAGCAAATAACCTCATCGCCTTCGCGCACCAGGGCGGTTATCGCCGCGTACAGCGCCTCAGTCGCACCAGCCGTTACGGTAATATCGCTGTCCACATTCACACGATAGTCATAAAGCTCAGCGGTTTTATCAGCAATGGCTTCGCGCAGCGCCAGAGCGCCGGTCATCGGGGCGTACTGGTTCGCGCCCTGCGCAACATGATACGCCAGCCGCTCCTGCAAATAACGCGGACCGTCAAAGTCAGGAAACCCCTGTGACAAATTGATCGCCTGATGCTGTTGCGCCAGCGCGCTCATTTGCGTGAAGATTGTGGTGCCAAGATTTGGCAATTTACTTTGTGGGATCAATGGATTGCTGCTCATGCTTTGTATCCGCTTTTCATAGACGATTAAAGCCACTATAACATGCCAACATCATTTAGCAATCAAGACGCTTAGACGTCCAGACATATTTCAGAGGCAGCCTACGCTGTCGGCCTGAAGACACCCGCTTTAACGGCCTGTGATGTGACAACGCCGGTATCCAGTACCCAGCCGCTAATCAGCGCGGCAGGCGTTACGTCAAACGCCGGATTATAGACTTTGGCATCCTGCGCGGCCCATTGTACTGCGCCAAAACTGCCCGCCACGCCGGTTACTTCGCTGGCTGCTCGCTGTTCAATGGGAATGGCGTTACCATCAGCACAGTACCTGTCCAGCGTAGTGTGCGGCGCGGCGACGTAAAAGGGAATACCATGATATTTCGCCAGTACTGCCAGTGAATAAGTCCCAATTTTGTTCGCTACATCGCCATTCGCTGCAATACGATCCGCGCCGACCCATACGGCGTCAACCTGACCTTGTGCCATCAGGCTGGCAGCCATCGAGTCGGTAATCAACTGATAAGGAATACCCAGTTCACCCAACTCCCACGCGGTGAGCCGCCCGCCCTGCAGCAGCGGACGCGTCTCATCAACCCACACATTTACTACCTTTCCCGCCTCGTGCGCCCGCGCAATAACCCCCAGCGCAGTGCCTACGCCTGCGGTCGCCAGTCCCCCTGTGTTGCAGTGCGTCAGCAATCGGCTTTGCGGCTTTACCAGTGCACTGCCGGCGCAGGCAATACGTTCGCAAAGTTGTTTATCCTCCGCAACCAGCCGTACTGCTTCAGCGACCAGCGCCGGGGCAAAATCCTCCTGCGTCAGGGCCTGTTTCATACGATCGAGATTATTCATCAGGTTAACGGCCGTCGGGCGCGAAGCGCGCAGCGTGCGAAGCGCGTCAGACAGTTCATCCCGCCCGGCCCCGTTCTCCGCCAGCAATGCCAGCAGCAGGCTGGCTGACAGACCGATCAGCGGCGCACCACGCACGCGAAGCGCATGGATGTGGTCAACCAGCGCCTCAACACTGTCGGCGGGCAGCCAGATTTTCTGCTGCGGTAGTGCCTGCTGGTCAAGGATAAAAAGTTGATTCTGGCTAACCCGCAGGCTGGTTGTCTGTAGTGTCTGCATCTCGTTAAATCTCTGTTGCGTTGATGTATCACATTGTGTCAGGATGAATCACAGATGTATAGACGTCTGAATGGCTTTAATTGAAAAGAATGAAGGAGTGAGGCAATGTCGCAATACCGAACGTTCACCGCCGAAGATGCCGTGGCCTGGGCACAGAAATTTGGCGGGCTGGATAATCCGTCAGTGCTGGTCAGGGCGCAGGAAGTGGGCGACGGTAACCTCAATCTGGTGTTTAAAATTTTTGATACTCAGGGCGTCAGCCGCATTGTCGTTAAACAGGCACTGCCTTATGTGCGTTGCGTAGGTGAATCCTGGCCGCTGACCCTCGACCGCGCAAGGCTGGAGGCGCAAACGCTGCGCGAGCATTATCAGCACTGCCCGCAACATACGGTGAATATTCTACATTTTGACCCGGCGCTGGCGGTCATGGTGATGGAGGATCTTTCCGATCACCGGATCTGGCGCGGCGAGCTTATCAACAATGTGAGCTATCCGCAGGCTCCCCGTCAACTGGGCGAATATCTGGCACAGGTGCTGTTCCATACCAGTGATTTCTGGCTACAACCGCAGCAAAAAAAGGCGCAGGTGGCCAGCTTTATTAACCCGGAAATGTGTGAGATCACCGAGGATTTATTCTTTAACGATCCCTACCAAATTCACGAACGAAATAATTATCCGGCCACGCTTGAGCAGGAGGTCGCCGCCCTGCGCGACGATGCGCAACTGAAGCTCGCCGTCGCCGCGTTAAAGCACCGCTTTTTCTCCCATGCTGAAGCCCTGCTGCACGGTGATATCCATAGTGGCTCAATTTTTGTTGCCGAAGGAAGCCTGAAGGCGATTGACGCTGAGTTTGGCTTTTTTGGCCCTATTGGTTTTGATGTTGGCACCGCACTGGGCAATCTGCTGCTTAATTTCTGCGGCGCGCCAGGCCACTTAGGCATTCGCGATGCCGCCGCCGCACGCGAACAGCGACTGGCGGATATTCGTGAAGTATGGACGACCTTCGCCGAGCGTTTTCAGGCGCTGGCGGCGGAGAAAACACAGGATGCCGCGCTGGGTTATCCCGGTTATATTTCACAGTTTCTGCAAAAAATCTGGCACGATGCGGTGGGCTTTTGCGGCACCGAGCTCATTCGTCGCAGCGTTGGATTATCTCATGTTGCAGATATTGATACCATCCCCGATGAGGAAATGCGTCACGCCTGTCTGCGTCATGCCATTACGCTCGGGAAAGCACTGATTGTGATTGCCGATCGGATTGAGAATGTCGATGCGCTGATTGCGCGCGTGAGGCAGTACAGCTGATTTGGGTACGCCCTCCCCCCTCACCCCAGCCCTCTCCCTCAGGGAGAGGGAGCAAACCCGCCACGGTGTCTGGCTTTATGTTCTTCCCCGCACCCTATATCAGTTTGCGCCAGTGTGAGTTCTCTTTCTCCTTATCCTGCTCGCCCCCAGTCAGCGCCGGTCGCCGGACGGTTACCTCAGGGAGGGAGCAAACCCGCCACAGTGTCTGGCTTTATACTCTTCCCCGCACGCGATTTATCCTGCACTCCGCCTGTCAGCGCCGGTCGCCGGACGGTTCCCTCTCCCTCAGGGAGAGGGTTAGGGTGAGGGTGGTTTACCCCCGGTATTCGATCACCGACAACCCGCCGTTATAGTCCGTGCTGTAGATGATCCCCTGGGCATCCACAAACACATCGCAGGACTGAATAATCTGTGGTCTGCCGGGCCGGGTATCCATCATCCTCTCAGGTGCGGCAGGCACCAATGCCCCGGTTTCCACCGGATGATACGGATCGGAAATATCATATGCCCGCACGCCCGCATTTTGATACGTGGCAAAAATCAGCGTCGAGCTGATAAAACTGCCGGGCCGGTTTTCATGCAGATTATGCGGACCGAAATGCGCCCCCTTCGCCACGTAATCGGCTTCCTTCGGCTGTGGAAAGGTGGAAATACTCACCGGATTCGACGGATCGCGGATATCAAACAGCCAGATCAGTTTCTCGCCATCTTCCTGATTATCCAGCACCGCTTCATCCAGCACCACCAGCAGGTTGCGGTCCGGTAGCGGCAATGCTGTATGCGTTCCACCGCCAAACGGTGGGCTCCAGTTACGGTGGCTAATCAGCGTCGGCCGGGTGCGATCTTTCACATCCAGCAGCGTCAGTCCGCCATCGCGCCAGCTCCCATAGGCGGTATCGCCTGCGATGATCGCATGATGGAGAGCATAGCGTTTGCCTTCCGGCCACGCGGGTTGCTCACCGGCCGCCTGATTCATACCGGGTAACCACCAGCGCCCGGCCACTTCCGGCTTACGCGGATCGGCCAGATCGATGGTGAGAAAGATATAATCGGTAAAACCATCAATCAGCGCAGAGACGTAGGCCCACCGCCCGCCAACGTACCAGATACGGTGAATGCCGATACCGTTGAGTGACAGGAAGCCTATCTCACGGGGTTTATCCGGCACAGAAATATCAAACACCCGCAGCCCGGCGCTCCAGCCTTTGTCCTGCACGTCGCTGACCGTTTCGCCTACCTGACGGGTGTAGTAGACCTTTTCATCGGCAAAGCGGGCATCGGCGAACAGGTCGCGGGCGTTAATGACCAACAGCAAATCGTCATGCGCCTGAAGATGCACATTCCAGGTACCCGGCGGCGCGGGGATATAGCCCACCGCCTGCGGATTTTTGGGATCACGCACATCGACTATCGAAAATCCCTGCGACACCATATGACCGATGTACGCAAAGCCACGATGCACCATAAGCTGCACACCGTCAGGACGCCCGCCCTGATCGCTATGGCCGATAAGCCGCATGTTACGGCTGTAATCGGGACGGGGTAACGTATTTGCCATAGAGGCTCCTTTTGACAACGGTGTTCCACCTGCCGGGCGGTCGCTTCGCCTTGCCCGGCCTGGCTGTCCGGCCAGCGCATCTGCCGGAGGTTATTTATTCTTCGCTTCCAGCGTCGCAAACCACGGGGCGATAAAGTCCTGGGTCTGCCCCCATCCCGGAATGATCTTACCTAAGCCTGCGACATTCACTGCGCCCGGCTGGCTTGCCAGCAGCGCCTGCGGAATGGTTGCCGCTTTAAAATCATAGGTGGCAGGCGTCTGCTCCCCGGCGATTTTATTGGCAATCAGGCGCACGTTAGTGGCCCCTATCAGTTTCGGATCGACCGCCACGCTGACCTTCCAGGGGCTGCCTGATTCACGCATCAATTGCAGATCCTGATTGGAGATATCAATGCTGTAGAGTTTGATTTCGGTGCGGCCATTCTCCTTCAGCGCTTTATACGCGCCCTGGCTGAACGCATCCCAGGTTCCCCAGATAGCGTCAATCTGCCCTTTCGGATACTTCGCCAGCACCGCGCCAACTTTATTGGCCGTATCGCCCTGAACGTCAGAGGACACCGCGCCAATCGATTCCAGCTCTTTAATGCCCGGATTCTGTTTCAGCAGTTCTTTGTAGGCCGCCTGACGCCGCTCCATCGGCGGGAAGCCCGCAACCCACAGCTTGATGATATTCGCCTTGCCGTTGAAATCTTTCACCAGTTCACCAAACGACAAATTCGTCAGCGATTTATCGTCCTGCTGCGTCACCGTTACGCCCGGGATCTCGCCGTTAACCGCTGTATCAAACACCGACACTTTAATTCCGGCATCGACCGCTTTTTTCACCAGCGCCGTGGAGTACGGATCGCGCCCCTGCGAAAGGATGATGCCGTCATATTTCTGGCTGATCGCCTGATTCACAAAATCCTGAAATTTCGCGTCGTCACCATTACTCAGAAAGGTGCTGACTTTAAAACCGAGCTTTTTGCCTTCAAGAATGGCCCCGGAGACAAACTGCGTGGTGTTATCATCCGACCCGAGGTTGCGGATAATCGCAATACGGATCGGCCCCTGATGCTCAGCAATCGCCGCCGGAACTGGCGCAGGCGTGGCGGCATAGCCCGGGATCGCGCTGAGCAACCCCAGCGCCAGCAGTGAAAGCGTCATTTTTTTCATATTTCTGTTCCCCTGAAGAGTTAACGTCGCTGGAAGTAAGTCAAAGCAAGCGCACCAGCCAGCACCAGCCCCTTAATAATGTCCATGGCGTAATACGGTACGGAAAGCATCACCAGCCCGTTGGAAAGCACACCCAGAATGACCGCCCCCACCAGCGTGCCCAGCGCGTTAGGTTTGCCGGACCCGGCGAGCGAGAAGCCAATCCACGCGGCGGCCACGGCGTCCATCAAATAACCGCCCCCGGCGTTGACCTGCGAGGAGCCAATGCGAGAAGCCAGCAGAATACCGCCCAGCCCTGCGAGTAAGGAGGCAATCAGATACGCCGCCACTTTATAGCGCGTGGTACGAATGCCTGACAGGCGTGCCGCTTCGGCATTGCCGCCAATCGCGTACATCCGCCGCCCGTGGGTGGTCAACGACAGGCCAAGCTGCGCCAGTACCGTTACCACCAGCATAATGATCACGATGGTCGGCACCTGCCCGAGCAGACTAAACGCGGCCGGGATGGTGCCTTCCGCCATCTCTCCGCTCGGCAGCACCATGTTTTCGGTGATAGACCCCCCGTAGCTATAGGTCATCGCCACGCCCTGAATGACAAACAGACTGCCGAGGGTGGCGAGCATGTCAGGAATGCGCAGCACCACAATCAGAAAGGCGTTAAACAGCCCCACCAGCAGACACAGCGCCAGCGTCAACAGGATCGCTTCGCTGGTGCCGAAGCCGTGCCAGACAAACAGCGAAATGACCAGCGAGTTTGCCAGCGAGGCCGTTGAACCGACCGAGAGATCGAAGCCGCCGACGGTCAGCGAGATGGACACGCCAACCGCAATCACCGTGACAATCGCAATGGAGCGCAGAATATTGATGATGTTAAAGGGGTCGAGGAAATTATCTGACGCCAGACCAAAAATGGCGATCAGCGCCACCACGGTCAGCAGCATGCCCCACTTGTAAAGAAAATCGAAAAAGTGCTGACGGGGTGAAGCCGTCGCGTTTACTGAAAGGGCTTTGCTCACGCCGCCGTTCCTCCGGTCGAGTAATAAAGTAAGGTCTCTTCGCGGGCATCCTCACCCTGAATTTCCGCCACAATGCGCCCGTCCCACAGCACGCAAATGCGATCGCACAGGCCGACCAGTTCGCTAAATTCGCCTGAGGCGTAAATTACGCCCCGACCTTCGCGCGCCAGACCGTCGATAAGCTGGAAAAGCTCGGTTTTCGCTTTGACGTCCACCCCCTTGGTCGGCTCGTCAAAAATCAGCACGCTGGCGTTGCCGCGCAGCCATTTTCCGATGGCCACTTTTTGCTGGTTGCCGCCGGACAGACGGCGTAACTGCTGCCCCGGCCCGGTGGTGCGCACCCCGACACGGGCAATGGTTTCCTGCGCCCAGCGCCACGCCTGACGATGCCCAAACAGGCTCCAGCGCGAGAAGCTGTTATCCGCGCTGACGGCCAAATTCATGGCAATGGATTCATCAATAAAGATGCCTTCTTTGCGCCGTTCCTCCGGCACCAGCGCCAGGCCGCGCGTCACCGAATCTGCCGGATCGCGAGGACGCCAGGGCTGGCCGTTGAGTTCGCCCCGCTCGCTACGGCTTTTTGTTGCCCCAAACAGCGCCTTACACAGTTCGGTTTTTCCGGCTCCCGCAAGACCTGCAATGCCGAGAATTTCCCCTTTGCGCAGACGCAGCGAGATATCATTTAACCGTGTGGCATCATGCAGACCATCGACGCTCAGCAGGATTTCCTCACCACACGGCGGACGGCGCGGCGGATAAATATCGTTAAGCTCATGGCCGAGCATTTTCTCGACGATGGCATCCGCGCTGAGTGCCGCCATTGGCCCGCTCTCAATCAGTTTGCCGTCGCGTAGCACGGTGAGGGTGTCACAAATCGCTTTGAGTTCGTGGATACGATGGGAAATAAACACCACCGCAATTCCCTGCTGCTGTAAACGTCTGACCACGGTAAAAAGCCGTTCGCTTTCATGACGGTCCAGCGGCGCGGTTGGCTCATCAAGAATTAAAAAGCGACAGTGGTGGGAAAGCGCACGCGCCAGCAGAATTTGCTGTTTTTCCGCCAGCGTACAGCGGTCAATGGAACGTCGGACGTCCATCATCACATCAAGCTGCGCCAGCGCCGCGCGCGCCTGACGGCGGATCTCGCCCCAGCGATAGCGATGCCCTGGCTCTGCCAGCGCATCCAGCATAATATTTTCCGCAATGCTCAGGCCGGGAACCAGTGCCACATCCACTTCCTGCTGCACCAGGTGAATACCCAGCCGCTTTGCCTCCAGCGGCGAGCGAATCGTCACTACCGAGTTATTAATGGCGATCTCGCCCTCATAATGATCGAACGTCCCCGACAGCACCGCCATCAGCGTCGACTTGCCCGCACCGTTGGCACCGGTTAAGGCATGAACCGATCCTCCTGTCAGGCTGAAATTCACCTGGCTGAGTGCCTTAACGCCTGCAAAGGCCAGCCCAATCCCGCGCATCTCAAGGCGATTGGCTTTCATCGGCTGCGGCCTCCTGATATTAATGTTTTGATTTAGCGTATATTTCCTGTGAACACCTTGACTGGCAACGACAGAAAAGGCATAACATAAAACAAAATATTATTAGCCATCCGGATGTCCAGACATAACATCGGGTTAGCGATTACGCATAAGGACAACACACATGAGCAATACCGATATTCGCGTTGTGCCCGGCCCGGCCAACTACTACTCCCACAGCGGAAGCCTTGCGCGGCTGGCGGATTTCTACAGCGCTGAACAACTTTCACGGGCGATATGGGTTTACGGGGAGCGGGCCATCGCCGGTGCACGTCCGTTTCTGCCGGAGGCGTTTAATGCCGCTGGCGCGAAACACTGCCTGTTTACCGGTCACTGTAGCGAAACGGACGTAGCCGAGCTGGCGCAACGCGCAGGCGACGATCGCGCGGTGGTGATTGGTGTTGGCGGCGGCGCGCTGCTGGATACCGCAAAAGCGCTGGCCCGCCGCCTTGGCCTGCCTTTTGTCGCCATCCCCACCATTGCTGCCACCTGCGCGGCCTGGACGCCGCTGTCGGTGTGGTACAACGACGCCGGGCAGGCACTGCATTTTGAGATTTTCGACGATGCCAATTTTCTGGTGCTGGTCGAGCCGCAGATTATCCTTAATGCCCCGGCGGAATACCTGCTGGCGGGCATCGGCGATACGCTGGCGAAGTGGTATGAAGCGGTCGTACTGGCCCCGCGCCCGGAGGAACTGCCGCTGACGGTGCGTCTTGGCATTAACGGCGCGCTGGCCATTCGCGACGTGCTACTGGCGCAAAGCGAACAGGCGCTGGTCGATCAGCAACGTGGTGAGCTAACCCAGGATTTTCGTGACGTTGTGGACGCCATTATTGCCGGTGGCGGCATGGTGGGCGGACTGGGCGAGCGCTATACCCGCGTCGCCGCAGCGCACTCCGTACATAACGGCCTGACGGTGCTGCCGCAAACTGAAAAATTCCTTCATGGCACTAAAGTCGCTTACGGCATTCTGGTACAGAGTGCCCTGCTCGGCCAGGATGAGGTGCTGGCGCAGCTTAATGCCGCCTATCAGCGTTTTCATCTGCCCACCCGTCTGGCTGAGCTTGACGTGGATATTAATAATCATGAAGAACTCGCGCGGGTGATAACGCATACCCTGCGCCCGGGGGAATCCATTCACTTCCTGCCCGTCACTCTCACGCCAGAAACCCTGCGCGCCGCCATCGAAAAAGTCGAGTTTTTCGGCCATTAATCCACGTTTTTTGCCTGCCTCTGTCACGGGACGGAGGCCGGTGCGATCCTGCTCGTAAAACCTGCTTTTGCTGCTTTTTGTGGCAATCGATCCGCTCTACGCTTGTCCGGCATAAGATAAGTTAAAAAATCTAATTATCTTATTATTTACTTATATCATGACAGCGCGTACAGTGGAGGTCGACTTGAATTTTATGTGTCGTGGCGGTTAAGCGCAGAACGTCCACCACTTATTTGCATGAGGAATGTGCACCCTATGAGCATTCAATATATTAAAGACGAGAAAGGAAACCCGCAGTACGTGGTGATCCCCTACGATGTTTATTTTCAAATGCGTCTGCACAGCGCAGAGACCGAAACGCAAAGCGAGGCGGAAGGCTGGGAAGATATTCCGTATGAACATGATAAATATGACGATGTCGGTATTCCCGATGACATCATCACGTTGATGAGCGAAGAGAAAGTGAGCTTACAGGCCGCCTGGCGTATTTATAAAGGTCTGTCGCAGCAAGAGGTGGCAGAAAAGCTGGGCATCAGCCAGTCTGCGGTTTCTCAGCTTGAATCACCGGACTCCCGGCCACAAAAGCGCACCCGCGAAAAGCTGGCAGCCCTGTATGGCTGTACTCAGGAGCAAATCAGCCTGCGTATTTAGCAGCACTTCATGCCGCCTTTCCCACCATAACGCGCGTCCTGGCGTTCGCGGAAAAACTCTTCATACGTCATCGGTGTCTGCTCCGGGTGCGTGATACGGATGTGCTCAACGTAATTGTCATAATCCGGCACGCCGATCATCATCTTCGCTGCCTGCCCCAGGTATTTCCCGGCTTTTGAAAGCGTATCAAACATAGCGATTCCATTATGTGTCCCTCCCTTTTGTAAGGGAGGGACTGTTTAAAAGCAATCAGTGTGCGCCTTTTGACTGCGCGACAATCTGATCCAGATTGTCCGGCATCGCCTGATATGGCGTTTCTTTCGCCGTCACGCCATTCTGCCTCAGCGCCGTCATGGCGGTTTTGATGGAGAACAGCGCCAGAACCACGACCACCACCATAAAGAAGATGGTCAGGCCTGCATCCAGGCGGTTGTTAAACACCAGTTGTGCCAGCTGCGATTCCGTATACTGCGACGGGATATTACCGCTGTCTATCATTGCCTGGAATTTATTGGCGATGGCGAGGAAGCCGACTTTTGCATCCGGACTGAAAGATTTCTGCCACCCTGCGGTGAGGGTACAAATCAGCAGCCACGCGGTAGGCACCAGTGCCACCCAGGCATACCGCTGACGCTTCATCTTAAACAATACTACCGCGCACAGCATCAATGCCATACCGGCCAGCATCTGGTTGGCAATACCGAACAGTGGCCACAGAGTGTTGATACCACCGAGCGGATCGACCACGCCCTGATGGAGGAAATACCCCCACGCCAGCACGCACAGCGCGGTTGCCAGCAGGTTGGCCGGAAGCGAATCGGTACGCTTCAGACCCGGAGCCACGACCCCCAGCAAATCCTGCAACATAAAACGTGCCGCGCGCGTTCCCGCATCGACCGCCGTCAGAATAAACAGCGCTTCAAACAGAATAGCAAAATGATACCAGAAGGAAACATCCATCAGGCCACCCAGTGCGCCGTGGAGAATATAGGCCATCCCCACCGCCAGGGTGGGTGCTCCGCCTGCCCTGGAGATAATGGACTGCTCCCCTACCTCATTAGCAATATGCGCCAGCGTTTCCGGGGTAATACTAAAGCCCCAGCTACTAACGACCTGTGCAGCAGAAGCCACCACATCCGCCGTTCCTGCCGGTGCCAGCACCGCCATCGGACTGTTCATGGCGAAGTACACGCCCGGATCGATAATACAGGCGGAGACCAGCGCCATGATCGCCACAAACGACTCCATCAGCATTCCACCATAGCCAATAAAACAGGCCTGGCTTTCGTTGGCCAGCATCTTCGGCGTAGTACCGGAGGAAATCAGCGCGTGGAAGCCTGATACCGCGCCACAGGCAATGGTAATAAACAGGAACGGGAACAGATTCCCTGTCCATACCGGGCCGGTGCCGTCAATGAATTTGGTCATGGCAGGCATGGTCAGCGTCGGGCGCATAATTAAAATGCCGATTGCCAGGCCAATAATGGTACCGATTTTGAGAAAGGTGGAGAGGTAATCACGTGGAGCCAGTAACAGCCAGACCGGCAGTACAGCCGCCACGAAGCCATAGCCCACCAGCATCCAGGTGAGCTGAATTCCGGTAAAATCGAAATAGGGTGCCCAGGTTTCGCTTTCAGCCACCCAGCCGCCGGAGATAATGGCAAAAATAAGGAAAAACAGGCCGATAATTGAGACTTCGCCAATTCGACCGGGGCGCAAATAACGAATATACACGCCCATAAATAGCGCCAGTGGAATGGTAAAGGCGACGGTGTACGTCCCCCACGGGCTGTGGGTCAGGGCTTTAACCACAATCATCGCCAGCACGGCGAGGATAATCACCATGATCATAAAACAGGCCACCAGCGCGATAATTCCCGCCGTTGCGCCCATTTCCTCTTTCACCAGTTCACCCAACGAACGTCCGTCGCGGCGGGTGGACACAAACAGCACCATAAAGTCCTGCACCGCTCCTGCCAGCACCACGCCCGCGAGTATCCAAATCATTCCCGGCAGGTAGCCCATTTGCGCCGCCAGTACCGGTCCTACCAGCGGGCCGGCACCGGCTATGGCTGCAAAATGGTGACCAAACAGCACTTTTTTATCTGTTGGTACATAGTCCAGCCCGTCGTTATGCCGCACTGCAGGCGTCATACGCGTAGGGTCTACCGCCAGCACCTTTCTGGCAATGTATAGGCCGTAAAAACGATAAGCGATCAGATAAATGCATACGGACGCGACGACAATCCACAGCGCGTTAATCTGTTCACCGCGATTGAGGGCGATGAAGCCCAGCGCAAATGCCGCTACGACGCAGAGCACTGCCCAGATGATGTATTTCCCTGAATTATTCATAATTGGATTCCGCTGCCTCAGCCAGAGAGATGTTACATTTTGTTTCTAGAGCATTGGAGGGAATTTAACAACTAAGAAACTTTGCAGATCGGAGGTAGAACCGTTTTTTTACATGACAATGTTAAGGGGATCACTTTAGGACGGTAACGGCGTGAAATTGAGGGGGGAGTCTGGGTCAGGCTGTGTTCGCGCGGCTCCCCCTCACCCCAGCCCTCTCCCAGAGGGAGAGGGGGTAGTCCACCGTCGGGAAAGAGGCCGTTCACCCTCGTTAGCATCACGAAAGCGCACAAGTCCGGCTCCGCTCACCGCCCGTTCCCTCAGGGAGAGGGCCGGGGTGAAGGAGAAATCCACGCCCGCATCAAGCAAAAGCGCACAACCCGGCTCCGCCCTTCCCCCTCTCCCTCAGGGAGAGGACCAGGGTGAGGGTGGTTTTCCTGAAGACGACAGTCTCCTACCCCAGCACCGCCGTACTTAACCGGCAGGTGCAGCAGCGTCTTCCCTGCTCATCGAAGACCACGATTTCCCAGCTCTGATTCTGGCGGCCGAGGTGCAGAGGCTGACAAACCCCGCGTACCTTCCCCTGCGACACTGCCCGGTGGTGGGAGGCGTTAAGCTCCATCCCGACCACGCACTGACCGTCGCGTGGCATCAGATATCCCGCCATCGACCCCAGCGTTTCCGCCAGCGCCGCTGACGCTCCGCCGTGCAGCAGGCCAAACGGCTGGTGAGTGCGGGCGTCGACCGGCATTTCGGCTTCCAGAATATCATCGCCGAGGCGGGTATAGATGATGCCGAGATGGGCCACCATCGTGTTCTGACTGGTGGCGTTGAGTTCATCCAGGCTCAAATGGCGTTTCCAGATCATCCTCAGGCTCCCAGGGTTGAACCGCCGTCTACCACGATATCCTGAAGCGTGATATGACAGGCGTGATCGGAGGCGAGAAAGAGAATAGTACTGGCGATGTCCTGCGGGCGGGCAATTTTGCCCAGCGGGATACCAAGCTTGAACTGCTCGCCAAATCCACGAATGCGCTGCTTTTCCGCATCGTCGCTCGTCCATAGCGTACGCTGCATATCGGTGTCGGTGGAGCCTGGCGAGACAATGTTACAACGTACACCGCTTGCCGCCAGCTCCAGCCCGACCGTCAGGGCCAGGCTTTTCAGCGCGGCTTTCGAGGCACCGTAGGCGCTCATGCCGAGGCGCGGCGTGTGAGCGGCATCCGACGCTACGGTGACGATGGCCCCGCCCTGCTGACGGCGAAACTGCGGTATGGTCTGCTGGAAAAAGTTAAACGCGCCGCCGACGTTGACTGCGAACGTCTGTTGCCAGTCTTCAATGCTGAGCGCCTCCGTGGCCCCCATGCGCAAAATACCCGCCGCATTCACCAGGACGTCCAGCCGCTGATGAGTGGCAAGCAGACGCTGACAAACCTCCGCCACCTGCGTCGCCTCCGCCACGTCCAGTATTTCCGTGGCAAAGGGATACTCATCCCGCGCAAACGCCACGTCAAAACCGGTCACTGTCGCGCCAGCCTCAACAAACGCCTGCGCGGTGGCATAACCAATGCCCTTGCCTGCCCCGGTGACCCACACCGTTTTACCGTGAAAGTCGAAACCAGACATCACTTCACCTCGCGGGAAAGCAGCGTCCACCAGGCATCCAGGGTCGGGTTTTTCGCCAGCATCACAAAATCAATATCGCCGTGCACTTTGCGCCAGCGGGCCGCCAGCGCCATCATGCGTACAGAATCCAGGCCGTAGTCGATCAGGTTTTCATCATCCAGCGGTTCATCGGATTCATCCAGTAGCGGCAGGATCAGCGCCCGCAGCGCATCTTTGCTTTTCGGCACCGGTGCAGGTAGCAGTTCTTCGGTCATTACGACCCGTCCTGAACGACCCGCGACGTAGTTGAGCGCCATCAGATGCTCTTCACGGCTGAAATCCGCCAGCGCATCGGCCACCATAAACGGCTGAATATCGCGCATAAACGCATCGGTAGCGGTGGTCATACAGCCGATGTGGGCATAAACGCCGGTAATGATGAGCTGGTTGCGACCTGTGGCCTTAAGCTGTTCTTCCAGCGGCGAGCGGTGAAACGCGCTGTAGCGCCATTTTACCAGCACGGTATCGCTTTCATCCGGCGTAAGGGCGTCGACAATTTTTTGCTGTTCCGGAGAGCGGGTTAAGCCCGGCCCCCACATATCGTTGAGTAAGGCGCGATCGTCATCGCTTTGCTCTTTCGGCTGCGCGGTGTAATACACCGGAATATTATGCTGTTTGCAGTACTGGCGCAGGGCGGCGATGTTCGCGATCACCTGCTCCATCATCGGGCAGTTTTCGCCCCAGAAGCCGATGAAATAGTCCTGCATATCGTGGATCAGCAGCGCGGCACGCGCGGGATCGACGGTCCAGGAAACTTTATTATCCGGCATGTCGCTGGCGGTGGGCAGCGCGTAGGCCTGTAATTTTGGGATTGCCATTTCTTTCTCCTTCACACCGGCGAACGGGACGCCAGCCATTGACGCAACTGTTTTTTATCGACTTTACCAACCGGGGTGAGCGGTAGCGCTTCAATGCACTCCACACGATCCGGCAGTTTATATTCGGCAACGCCCTGCTCGCGCAGGAAGCGGCGGACCTGTACCGCCCGCAGCGGCGCGTTGACCACCAGCCACGCGCAGCTTTTTTCGCCCATCAATTCGTCTTCCATACTGACCAGCGCCGCCTGGATCACCGACTCGTGGCGCAGCAACAGGTTCTCAATCTCTTCCGCCGCGATTTTTTCACCGCCACGATTGATCTGATCTTTTTCCCGGCCCTGCACGGTAATGTAGCCCTGATCATCAATGGTGATTAAATCGCCTGAACAGTAAAAGCCGTTCTCATCAAACGCGCTGGCATTGTGCTCCGGGCTGTTAAAATAGCCGCGAAAGGTATACGGGCCGCGCGTCATCAGCCGTCCCACTTCGCCACGCGGCAACGGGTTGCCGTCGGCATCCGCCACCCATACTTCGTCATCCGGGCACATCGGGCGGCCCTGGGTGTGAAGAATGCGATCCAGCGGATCGTCCAGCCGGGTATAATTGACCAGTCCTTCCGCCATGCCGAAAACCTGCTGGAGCTGACAGCCGATTTCCTGAGGAATGCGCGCAGCAAGGGTTGAAGGCAGACGTGCGCCGCCGACCTGAAGCAGTTCCAGCGAGGCAAGCTGCGCTTTACTGCCGCCTTCCTGAAGCGCCTGTAGCCACAGGCTCACCGCTGGCGGCACCAGCGGCGCAACCGTTACCTGATGCTTTTCAATCAGCGGAAAACACAGCGTGGCGCTGGGATCGGCGGCAAGCACCACGGTCCCCTGCGCCAGAAACACGCCAAGCGCGCCAGGAGAGCTGATGGCGTAGTTATGCGCGGCCGGAAGCGCGCACAAAAAGCGGGTGCGTTCGCTAAACTGACAAATCTCATTACTGCGTCGCACGCTGTAGTAGTAGTCGTTATGAGTGCGCGGAATGAGTTTCGGCGTACCGGTGGTGCCGCCGGAGAGCTGGAAATACGCTACCTCATCGGCAGGCGATGGCGTGGCGATAAATCCTTCCGCCTGGCGAGAAATCGCCGCGTTAAGATCGTGCTCACCCTGATGCTGACGCAGCAGCACGACGCGAACCGAGCCGTGTGCGGCTACAAACTGATTGAGAAATTCCTCGCTGGCAAACAGCGCATGCTCGCGGTCGGCCACGATCAGTGCCGGTTTGATTTGCGCGGCGTAAGCGGTCAGTTCCGAACGCTGATGGCTGAACAGGGCCATGACCGGTGCCACGCCCAGCTTCAGTAGCGCAAAGAAGGTGATATAAAGTTCCACCACGTTGCCAAGCTGCACCAGCGCGGTTTCTCCCGGCTTGATCCCCTGCTCCTGGAGTGCTGCGGCCAGATTATCGGAAGCCTGATTCAGTTCGCGATAGCTGACATGACGCTCGCCGTCGATGACCGCAATGCGATCGCTGTGCGCATGGCGGGTCAGAATGTCGGTCAGCGGCAGATCCTGCCAGTAGCCTTTCTCGCGATAGCGGCGGGCGAAATCTTCAGGCCAGCGGGTAAAGGGAATGCTCATCATCGCTCCTTACTGTAAGCCAAAGACGTTCAGCATGGTGGACAGTTTGGTGCCGGTTTCACGCCACTCCGCCACGGGAGACGAGGCGGGAACAATACCGGCCCCGGCAAACAAACGGATATGATTTTGATGCAGGCGGGCGCAGCGAATAGTGACGACCCACTCGCCGTTGCCCTCATCGTCACACCAGCCGACGATGCCGCCAAACAGTTCACGGTTAAATGGCTCAAGCTCAGCAATGATTTTTTTTGCTACCTGATGCGGGAACCCGCTCAGCGCAGGAGTCGGGTGTAGCAGACAGGCCAGCGACAGCGCATTTTCCCGGGTGTCGCACTCGCCGGTAATCGGTGTGCCCAGATGCCATAGCGTCGGCGTAGTGATCAGTTGCGGGGACCCCGGGAGCGTCAAATGGCGACTGCGCGGTGCCAGCACGGTTTTCATCGCCTGCGTTACCAGATCATGCTCATGGCGATCTTTTTCCGAGGCCAGCAGTTTGTTGCCCGCTTCGCGATCCAGCACGTCATCCGGCTGGCGGCGCGCCGACCCCGCCAGCGGCAGCGAGCTGAACTGCGTGCCTTCTTTACGCAGCAGCAGTTCCGGACTGGCACCTAACAATACGCCGCCATCGCT
Organism: Superficieibacter electus; assembly: GCF_002915575.1. GTDB lineage: Bacteria > Pseudomonadota > Gammaproteobacteria > Enterobacterales > Enterobacteriaceae > Superficieibacter > Superficieibacter electus. The sequence continues at coordinate 116,714 of NZ_PQGD01000007.1, read as the reverse complement.
CAACGGCAGGTGGAAGTTATAGCTGGCCGGATTCTGGGCGATCAGTCGCTCCAGTAATTCGCCGCTGTCCACCGGCGCGTCGGTGGCAATGTCAATCAGGCGGGATAAGACGACTTTATCCACCTCCGGCGTGGCGGTCAGGGCGGCGGCGCGGGCCACCATCGCCATAAATGCCTCCTGCTCCGGGATCTCACGGCGATCGGTCACGTTCAGCGCCTGCTGCGGCGTCACGTAACGCGCGGAGTGCTGTTTCTCTTTGCGGGAGAAACTCTCGTATCGCTCGGGAATGAACAACTCGCTCGGCTGCGTGGTATCAAACGGGATCGCCCCGACCAGTACCGGTTTTTCAATTCCCGCCGTCTTAGCACTGGCAAACGCGTCCTTCAGCGCCTGCTGAAATGCGCTGTCTGGCTGGTCGCCCCCGTCGGCAGGCTCACTTACCCGCGCAACACAGCCTGCCGTCGTAAAGCTGCGGAACGGCGACATAAAAAGAAAGCGATCGGCACTCAGCGTTGCCTTTTCCTGCTGAAGCTCTTCAGCCAGTGACGTTTCCATATTCCTCTCCAAAAACCATAAAGATAATAATTATCATTATATTTTGGCTCGCTAACCTAAAAGCAAAACTGCCCTGTGTCAACCGCCGGGGATAGCATCTTGTGCGGGTAAGGCTTGCATCCACGTGATGCAAAGCTGAAAATGAGAAGCATTCACCACAATAATACAGGATACCACTCCGTGAATTTTCTCTCTTTACGCCGCAACGCGCTTCTGACGCTGTGCCTTTTTCTTTTCGGAGTAACCTCAGCGCTGGCGGCAGACTGGCCACGCCAGGTAACCGACAGTCACGGCACGCAGACGCTGGATCACAAACCGCTGCGTATTGTGTCTACCAGCGTCACCCTCACCGGCTCACTGCTGGCGATCGACGCGCCGGTGATTGCCAGCGGAGCCACCACCCCGAATAACCGCGTCGCCGACGGCCAGGGATTCCTGCGCCAGTGGGGCGAGATAGCAAAACAACGCCAGCTCGCCCGGCTGTATATTGGTGAACCCAGCGCTGAAGCCGTCGCGGCGCAAATGCCGGATCTCATTTTGATCAGCGCGACCGGCGGCGACTCGGCGCTGGCACTTTACGATCAGCTCTCGGCCATTGCCCCGACGCTGGTCATTAATTACGACGATAAAAGCTGGCAGGCGCTGTTAACTGAACTCGGCAACATTACCGGTCAGGAAAAACAGGCGGCGGCACGCATTGCCGACTTCGATCGCCAGCTTGCGACCGTGAAGCAGCAGATGACACTGCCGCCGCAACCGGTCAGCGCGCTGGTTTATACGTCCGCCGCCCACAGCGCTAACCTGTGGACCGCCGACTCAGCGCAAGGCAAGCTGCTGGAGCAACTCGGCTTTACCCTGGCAACATTGCCTGCCGGGCTGCACACCAGTCAGAGCCAGGGTAAGCGCCACGATATTATCCAGCTCGGCGGTGAAAACCTTGCAGCCGGGCTTAACGGTCAGTCGCTGTTCCTGTTTGCCGGCGACCAGAACGATGTTGAAGCGATCTACGCCAATCCGCTACTGTCCCACCTGCCAGCGGTACAGCATAAGCAGGTCTGGGCGCTGGGCACGGAAACCTTCCGACTCGACTACTACAGCGCCATGCTGGTCCTGCAACGGCTGGCGTCACAGTTCAAATAACGGCTAGTTTTCGCACGCTTCCACGGAAGGAGGCGGCTGGCGAAAGCGCCGCAGTTCGTTCAGCGCCAGCATCAGCACGCCCCCCACCGCCACCAGCGTAAATCCGCTGACGCTGGCCGACGTTACCGGCGTCATAACCGCTCCCAGTCCCCCGAGTAATGCCGCGCCAATCGCATCCCCGGTGACGTTTTGCGCCGTCCACAATCCGTTGATGCGTCCCAGCATAGCTTCCGGCGTCTGGGTCTGGATCAGGGTATATTGCAGCAGCGAACTGATGGCACTTAGCCAGCCAAACAGCGCCAGACATAAAGCACCTGCTATCCAGATCGGCATCAGGGCAAACAGTCCGATAGCGAAAAACGATCCGACGGTGGTGGCGAGCATAATCAGTCCCGGTCGTTCACGCTGCGCCAGCCGACCGCTGGTCAGCGCCCCCAGCGCCGCACCGAGCGGAATGGCGGCATACAGTATCCCAATCTGGGTGGCAGACATGTGCCAGTTGATAGCCAGCGCCGGGTACAACACTCGTACCGCGCTTGCCATCGTTAACAATCCGCCGAGCAGCGCAATACCGCCGATGAGCGGGCTGCGCAGCAAAAACTGAAAACCGGCAACCAGCGAGGTCAGCGGGTGTTCACGCGGCTGCGGCGGCGGCGGCAGCGCAGGCAGACTCAGCAGCGGCAGCAGGGTAATAAAAGTGCCTGCCGCCGCCAGTCCGTAGTTCCACGCCACGCCACCGCCCGCCAGTAAGATGCCGCCGAGCATCGGCGAAATCACCGATCCCAGGCGCACGGTGAGCATGGTAATCGCGCCGGCCTGCATCAGATTCTCGCGCCCGACCAGCGTGGGCGTCGCCGCCAGCAGCGCCGTCACGCCAAGCGACGCAAAGAAGCCATCCCATAAACCTAATAAATAGATCGCGATCAGTGACGGCTCCGGCAACAGTGCGTTCAGACATAAGCCGATAAAGCCGATACCGCAGGTACCCCGCGCCAGCAGGATCACTTTTTTACGTTCATAGCGGTCGGCCAGCACGCCGCCTGCCATCAGCCCGACAAACATCGCGCTGCCGGTTAAGGTGACGGACAGCCCGACCTGCCAGGTAGAGTGGGTCATCATCTGGATTTGCACAGGGATTGCCACGCCCAACAGACCAAGAGAAAGAATAGAAATAAAGCGGGCGAGAAAAACAGCGCGAAACGCGGGATGTGTCTTCAGCAGGCTCACATTCAGCAGCCAGGATTGTCGGTTCATTACAGTGCCTTTACGCAACATATTCACTGGCAGAATGCGTTGCGATTGATTTTGGATATACCCATTCGGTGGCCGCACATGCTACCATAATCAAATAAGATCGATAACGATAATTACTATCATTATCATGCAATGGAAGCTGTTATGTCGCACTCCCCTTCCCGGGTTCGGGCCATTGCGCTACCGGGACTCTTGATATTGCTGCTGGCCACCGCCGCACTCAGTTTGTTGGTTGGCGCAAAACCTCTGCCTTTCACCGTGGTTGTTGATGCCCTGACGGGTCACTGCCAGAGCGCTGACTGCACGATTGTGCTTGATGCACGTTTACCGCGCACCCTGGCGGGACTGCTGGCTGGCGCGGCTCTCGGGCTGGCAGGTGCACTAATGCAGACCCTGACCCGTAATCCGCTGGCGGACCCCGGCATTCTTGGCGTTAACGCCGGGGCCAGTTTTGCCATCGTGCTGGGTGCCGCGCTGCTCGGCATCGCCTCGCCGCAGGAACAGTTATTGATGGCATTTTGCGGCGCGCTGGCGGCGACATTGCTGGTCGCCTTTACCGGCAGTCAGGGCGGCGGCCAGCTCAGCCCGGTTCGCCTGACGCTGGCGGGCGTGGCGCTGAGTGCAGTGCTGGAGGGGCTTTCCAGCGGCATCGCGCTGCTTAATCCTGACGTTTACGATCAGCTACGCTTCTGGCAGGCGGGTTCGCTGGACATTCGCACCCTGCAAACCCTGAAAGTGGTTGTTATTCCGGTGACCATTGCCGCGGCCATCGCCTTATTACTCAGCCGCAGTCTTAACAGCCTGAGCCTCGGCAGCGATACTGCCACCGCGCTGGGTAATAACGTCGCCCGCGTGCAGATCACCGGTTTACTGACCATCACCGTGCTGTGCGGTAGCGCGACGGCGGTGGTTGGACCAATCGCCTTCATTGGCCTGATGATGCCACATTTATCGCGCTGGCTGATGGGAGCCGATCATCGCTGGTCCCTGCCCGCCACGCTGCTGGCAACGCCCTCCCTGCTGCTATTGGCAGATGTACTGGGACGGCTGCTGGTACCGGGCGAACTGCGCGTGTCAGTGGTCAGCGCTTTTATCGGCGCGCCGGTACTGATCTGGCTGGTTCGCCGCCGCCAGTCGGGAGGCCTGCGATGAACGCACCTTCACGACGCCTAATCCTCTGCGTTGTTATCCTTAGCGCGGGAAGTCTGCTGCTGGCTCTCTGGGGTCTGCGCAGCGGCGCAGTCACGCTGGCACCCGGTCAGGTTATTGCTGCCCTGCTGGGCGACGCGCCGCGCAACATTTCACTGGTGGTCAACGAATGGCGTCTGCCGCGGGTGCTAATGGCGCTGGTCACCGGGGCCGCGCTTGGTGTCAGCGGCGCGATTTTCCAGTCGCTGATGCGTAACCCGCTCGGCAGCCCGGATGTGATGGGCCTGAACACCGGCGCGTGGAGCGGCGTGCTGGTGGCGATGGTTCTTTTTGGTCAGCATCTGACCGCCATTACGCTGGCGGCGATGGTGGGCGGCATTCTCACGGCGCTTATCGTGTGGGCACTGGCATGGCGCAACGGCATCGAGACTTTCCGCCTGATTATCATCGGCATTGGCATTCGTGCCATGCTGATGGCCTTTAATACCTGGTTGCTGTTAAAGGCATCGCTGGAGACTGCGCTGTCTGCCGGACTGTGGTACGCCGGTTCACTTAACGGGCTGACCTGGGCGAAAACCTGGCCCGCCACACCGCTGATTTTCATTATGCTGACTGGCGCGGCCCTGCTGGTGCGCCGGCTGCGTCTGCTGGAGATGGGTGACGATACCGCCTGTGCGCTGGGGGTTAGCGTTGAGCGCTCACGCCTGCTGCTGATGCTGGTTGCGGTGTTGCTGACCGCCGCCTCTACCGCCCTTGCCGGGCCAATATCTTTTATTGCGCTGGTGGCACCGCACATCGCCCGGCGCATCAGCGGCACCGCACGCTGGGGCTTAACCCAGTCGGCGCTGTGTGGCGCGCTGCTGCTGCTGGCCGCAGATTTCTGCGCACAGAAATTTTTCCTGCCTTACCAGCTTCCGGTAGGCGTCGTTACCGTCAGCCTTGGCGGTATCTATCTCATCGCGTTGCTTATTCAGGAGTCACGTAAAAGATGACCGACACCGTAACCCGCCTGCACGGCGACCAGTTGACGCTGGCGTATGGCAGCAAAACCATCGCCGAATCGCTGAGCGTGGCGATCCCCGACGGCCATTTTACTGCGATTATCGGCCCTAACGGCTGCGGCAAATCCACACTGCTGCGCACGTTGAGCCGTCTGATGACGCCAACCCACGGCCAGGTGTATCTCGACGGCGAGCAGATCCAGCGCTACGCCAGTAAAGAGGTCGCGAAACGCATCGGTCTGTTGGCGCAAAATGCCACCACGCCCGGCGATATCACGGTACAGGAGCTGGTGGCGCGCGGACGCTACCCGCATCAGCCGCTGTTTACCCGCTGGCGGCAGGAAGATGAGCAGGCGGTCAGCCGCGCAATGCAGGCCACCCGGATTACCGATTTAGCCGGGCAAAATGTTGACACTCTCTCCGGCGGCCAGCGCCAGCGGGCATGGATTGCGATGGTACTGGCTCAGGAAACGGCCATCATGCTGCTGGACGAGCCCACCACCTGGCTGGACATCAGCCATCAAATCGAACTGCTGGAACTGCTCAGCGAGCTGAACCGCGAGAAAGGCTACACCCTCGCGGCGGTGCTGCACGATCTGAATCAGGCTTGCCGCTACGCCACGCATCTGATTGCCCTGCGCGAGGGAAAAATTGTTGCCGAGGGCGCGCCGAAGGAGATTGTTAGCGCTGAGTTGATTGAGAAAATTTACGGCATGAAGTGCGTGATTATCGACGATCCAGTAGCGGGAACGCCGCTGGTGGTGCCGCTGGGGCGAAGGAGTGCGCGGGGGTAAGAAAAGGTTTGAGGCGCTGTTAAAACCACCCTCACCCCTGCCCTCTCCCTGAGGGAGAGGGAGTATTTGCCTCCTGAGAACATGAAAGGTCACTCCTTCATGGCTCCTTCAGTACAGGTATATGTTAGTCCCCTGCCCCAACAACAAGCGCGGGCGACTCCCTCTCCCTCAGGGAGAGGGAGTATTTGCCTCCTGAGAACATGAAAGGTCACTCCTTCATGGCTCCTTCATTACAGGTTTATGTTAGTCCCCTGACTCAACAACAAGCGCGGGCGGCACCCTCTCCCTCAGGGAGAGGGTGTATTTGCCTCCTGAGAACGTGAACGGCCACCCCTTAATGGCAGGTATATGTTAGTCCCCTGACCCAACAACAAGCACGGGCGGCTCCCTCTCCCTCAGGGAGAGGGTTGGGGTGAGGGTGGTTTTACCCGTTCCCACACTTTCACTTGAGGTACATCCCAGCGCAGGTAAAATCTGCCAGGCGCAAACACAACGTTATCAGGGTATGGCGATCGTCACGGCGGGAACGCCGCTGGTGGTTGGCTGGGGCAAGAAAAGGTTTGAGGCGCGGTTAAAACACACCCTCACTCCTGCCCTTTGAGAACGTGAACGGTCACCCTTAATGGCTCTTTTAGTACAGGCATCACAAACCATGCTAAGACAATTCGAACACTGGCTAAAAATCAACGCCTCCTGCCCTTTTTTGTATAACGCCAACCACCTGACAGAAAGTATCGTCATTGATATCGACAACGAAAAATATATCGCGAGATTTACCGCCTGGGATGACGGGAGTTGCTTTTCCGAGGTAATCCTCATTGAAACGGGGGTCTACATAATGGATAAAATAGAAAATTACGTTGGCCTTGATGGACTAGTAGATTTGTTCCATATATTTTTAGAACATTGTGATTCCCGTTATATTACATCTCAGTAACGACCCGATATGAAAACCTTCGAATTTGGTGACCGCAGTCTTTTCGCTATCAAAGTCTCGATCGAAAATAATATCGCCCACGCTGTCTTTTTCTGTGAATCAGAAAAATTAGGCAATGACGATGAATTTGACGACCTCGATACGCTGATTGCCTTGCTTAATAACAAAATTTTCGGTCTTAATAAGTCATTAGCGAATGAATTAATGACGTTTAATAAGCGCCAGGTGATAGCGTACATCGTTGAAGGTTATGAAACCGCCGAAGACCGAACTGAGGTGCTAAAATTGAGTTCAGCCTGGATCACGCTTGATCTCACTCCCTGCTTCGACGGTGAAATTTTTATTTTGCTGCCCTCCGCTGAGCATGACCGGATCGTCTGGAGGCCATTTAATGACGCCCGTCCGAGGGAAGCCTTCCTCCCGGCAGGTTATGTATCAGAGCAGCTCATGGCGTTTGTCAGCGCCTTTTCCTCTGCGCCAGAATAGTGCCGCCATCCTAATGATGGCGGCAACCGCTTTTACCCCAGAATCTCCCTCAGAACCGGACCTATCGATTCAAACGCCTGCGGCGAAATGATCTCAACATGGGCGCAGTCCTGGCGATATACCTCCAGCTCCCCAACCCACGGCGACCAGGCGCGGTGCGGGTCCATGCCTTTTGCCAGCGTGCGTTCGGCCACAAACAGCGTGGCTTTGCCCTCAAAGCGTGCGCTGTGCGCGGTGGTAAGCAATCGTACCGCGTCGGCATAGTTGCCTTCGATGGCGGTAAACAGTTCGCCGGAGCCTTGCCCCTGCTGAGCGGCAATAAATGCCTCGCGCTCGCGGGCAATTTCCGCCAGTACTTCCGGGTCCAGGCCGTTGGCCTCTTTATCGGCCCAGTTCTGCGTTTCCGGCGGCCAGGTATCGAGCAGGCCAAGGAAAGCGACCTCCTCTCCCTTTGCCTGCAGGCGCGCGGCAATGCCCTGCGCCAGCGTGCCGCCGAGCGAGTAGCCGAACAGGTAGTACGGGCCGTGCGGCTGCTGTTCAATCAGCGTGGCGAGATGATGCTCACAAACCTCATCCAGCGTCGCCGCTGTTTCCATTGGGCCGTGCGGACGCGGGGACTGAATACCAACGATCGACCAGCGCGCCGGAAGATAGCGCGACAGCACGCTGAACTGCCACGCAAAGCCGGAGGCCGGATGGAAACAAAACAGCGTCGGGCCGTGGCTTTCTCGCAGCGGCAGCAGCGGCTCGTAGCCCAGCCGTGCGTTTTGTTGATCCCCTGACACTGAATCAAGCAGTGCACTCAGTTTACCCACGCTTGAAGCAACCATAATCTGCCCCGGCGTGACCTCGCGGGCAAATTGACGGCTTAGCTGTGCGGCCAGCCGCATCGCCAGCAATGAGTGACCGCCCAGGGCGAAGAAATCCGCATCCACATCCTTTACCGTACATCCTAACAGCCCTGAAAACGCCTCAGCCACCGCCGTCTCCGTGCCGGAACGCGGCGCACGCCCTGGATTTCTCGTTGCCAGTGTCGGCAGCGGCAATGCCTTGCGATCCAGCTTGCCGTTAGCACTCAGCGGCAGTTCACTCAAGGGGATCAGCACGGCGGGCACCATATGCGGCGTCAGACGTGCACGCAACAGTTCAAGAAGCGCGTCGGTATCCTGCGGCAAACCTGATTCAAAAACCAGATAGCCGACAAGCTGACGGGCATCGCCGCCCACGGCAGCCGCCTCGTTGAAGACACAGGCGTGCGCCACGGCCTGCGCGACGTCCGGCAGTGACTGCATCGCGCGGTCGATTTCGCCCAGTTCGATGCGCTGCCCACGAATTTTAAGCTGATCGTCGCTGCGCCCGAGGTATTCTACCGCGCCGCTGTCCAGCCAGCGGGCGACGTCGCCGGTACGGTACATGCGCTCGCCGGGGGCAAACGGATCGGCAATAAAGCGGCTGGCCGTGAGATCCGGACGGCTCAGATAGCCCTGCGCCAGTTGGATGCCGGTAAGGTAAAGATCGCCCGCCACGCCCGGCGGCACCGGGTGCATCATCGTATCCAGAATCCGCAGCCCGGTATTCCACACCGGGAAACCAATCGGCACGCTGCTGCCCTTCACCGCCGCCAGTTCCGGGCCATAAGCCGGATACCAGCTCACATCCACCGCCGCCTCGGTAGGGCCATAAAGGTTATGCAGCGCCACGCCGGTAAGTTGTTCCCACTCGCGGCAAAGCAGGGTGGGAAGCGCTTCCCCGCTACAGAAAACGCGTTTAAGCGTGCGGCAAGCGCCACGCGCATCACCGGGATCGAGCGAGGCGATAAACGCCGCCAGCATCGAAGGCACAAAGTGGGTGGTCGTGACGCCGTAATGGGCAAAGAAACGCTGCATGGCGAGCGGATCGCGATGCGCGTCCGGCTCCGCCATCACCAGGCTTGCGCCCGTGATAAACGGCCAGAAGAACTCCCATACTGAGACATCAAAACTGCACGGCGTTTTTTGCGCCACCACATCGTCAGCCCCCAGCGGATACTGGTTCTGCATCCACAGCAGACGGTTAACAATCGCGGTCTGCCCTACCATCACGCCTTTCGGGCGGCCGGTCGAGCCGGAGGTAAAGATAATATAAGCGGCATGCTCAGGGCGGGAAAGGTGTAGCGGCGGCGCGTCCGTCGGCGGTAGCGGCGCGCTGTAGCAGATAATATCCAGGTCCGGCAGATCGCTGAAGCGCTGGCGCTGATCGTCCGAGGTCAGCAGCAGTGACGGGCGGGCGTCCTCCAGCATCATCCGCAGCCGGTCATCCGGGTAGCCGGTATCCAGCGGCAGCCAGGCCGCACCGGCTTCAACGATGGCGTGCAATGCAAGGGTCAGAAACACCGAGCGCGGCAGCGCCACCGCCACGCTGTCGCCGGGCCTCACGCCTTTCTCGCGCAGCATCAGCGCCAGCGCCGTGACCTGCTGGCGCATCTCGCGGTAGGTAAACCGGTACTGCGCGTCGCTAAGCGCGAGCGCGTCCGGCGTTTTATCCGCCTGCTCCGCCACCAGCGCGCTTAACGTGGTGAGCGGCACATCCTGCGCAGTATGGTTAACATCGGCAATCAGATGGCGCTCTTCAGGCGAAATTAATTCCGCTTCACCACAGCGTAGCTGCGGCGAGATGGCGAACTGAGTGAGCAATGCATCAAGCCGGGCGACGTGAGCAGTCAGGCTTGCCTCGTCATAGCGCTGTTGATTCGCCAGGACCTCCAGCGACAATCCGCCCTCTTCGTCCGGGAACAGCGCCAGCTCCAGATCGTTTACCGGGCCGGTCGCCAGGGTATGCGTGGTGGCGGTAATGCCGTTGAGATCCAGTTGATACTCAAAAACTTTGATATTAAAGACCGGGCCAAACAGCGGTTCGTCGCCCACCGCGCGGCCGCTGTCACGCACGATTTGTTCAGCGTCATAACGTTGATGGCGACGCATTTTTTTAAGCTGCCCGGCAAGGCGTGCCGTCAGTTCAGGCAACGTCTCAAGCGGGTTGATGGTTATCGCCAGCGGCAGTACGTTCAGTACCGGGCCAGTGGCGGTGAGCGCTGCCGATCCCATCCGGCGCATGAAGATAAACCCGGCAGCATACTCGTTACGCCCGCACAGCCGCCCCAGCCACAGCGCCGCCAGCGCCAACGCCAGATCCGCGCGCTGACAGTCAGGCGCGGCGGCGGCAAGTTGATTAAACGCCACGCGACTGGCACTTAATTTCAGGCGCAGAATATTACTGCTGGTCGCCCTTCCCGCCAGCGGCGCTGCCGACAACGAGGCCGGTTCAGGAAGCTCACGCCGCTGCTGCGCCCAGAATTCAGCATCGCGCGTCCAGGTGGCGCTGTTGCGATAGCGCTGATACTCTTCAACAACCTCAGCAAACGGCGTAAAGGGTGAAACTGGCGTCGGCTCGCCGGACTGCCAGGCGCGATAAATGGCGGCGATCTGGCGGGTAATGGCCGGGAAACTGAAGCCATCGACCAGCAGATGATGATAGCGCTGATACCAGTACCAGCAGGCATCATCTACCTGAATAAGCTGATGGCAGACCAGCGGAACACCGCTGTCAACGCGCAGAGTTTGGTGTAAATCGGCGTGCATCCGTGCCAGCGCGGCCTGCTGCGGATCGGCATGTCCGCGCAGATCGACGACTGCAGGGAACGAAAAGTCAGCCTGCTCATCCACCCATTGCCAGACCTCGCCGTCCTCTTGCGTAAAGCGCATCCGCAGCGTGTCGGCCTGCATCATGCCGGTGATAATCGCCTTTTGCAGCAGGGCGGCGTCCAGCTCACCGTGAAGTTCAACATAGTGCGCCACGCTCCAGGCGTTAGGCAGCGTGGAAAGTTTTTCAGCCATCCAGATCCCAGGCTGAGCGGCTACCAGCGGCAGACGAGTGGTCATAACAGCTTCCTTAACGGGCAAAATGCGCGGGGGTCAGTGTGGTCCAGTGGGCTGCCAGCCAGTCATTACACGCCTGTTGCGGCTGAGGCTCGCCAATAACGGCCCAGCCTTCCGGCAGCGCGCAGTGCTGCGGCCAGAGGCTGAACTGTTGCTGCGCATTTTGCAGAATATAAAATTGGCCCTGCGGATTATCGAAAGGGTTACTGAATTGCATTGTCAGCTCCTGTTATGACTGCGGCTGCAAAAGATAAATCAGGCCCGAGGTCAGCCCGCCGCGCCAGCACAGCGCATCGTGACCGCCCTCCACCTGCCGCCATTCCACGGCCTGCCCGGCCTGCTGAAGCTGTTCTCGCATCGCCTGATTGGCGCGCAGAATAATGGGTTCGCGCACGCCTGCCTCCAGCACCAGCTTCAGCCCGTTCGGCGTGAGTTCGCCGCAGGCGATTTTCTCCTCAAGCTCGCCGGTATGCTTGCCGCCGCGATGCGGCCACCAGTACGAACCTGACTGACTTAATACGCAACCAAAACGCTGCGGCCAGTACAGCGCGGCATACAGTGATGACAGGCCGCCAAAACTCTGTCCGGCGACCACCGTTTTTTCGCCACGGTCACTAAACGGCGCGAGCGCGTGAGCCTGCGGCAACAACTCTTCCTGAACCGCCAACCAGAAATCAGGATTGCACGGCAGTTCGACGCTGCGGTGCGCGGTATCAATGACGTCAATCAGCACATAAACAGCCCCAGGAAGCTGACCGTCACGGGTCAGCGCGGTCAACGCCGGCCAGACCGGCATACTTTCGGCCCAGAACTGACCGTCCAGCAAAACCACCAGCGGGCGATCGGTATTGTCATCATCGCCCGTGGTAAACACCCATACCCGGCGTGAATTTCCGAGGCGGGCGCTACGCCACTGCACCAGATGCGCAGGCGACCATGCTTTCGCGGGGGCGTTCCAGCCGGGCTGAACCGGCGCGTCAGGCATTTCCAGCGCGGACACCGCGTGGCCGCGCCCCCCTTTCCAGCTCTGCGCATTCAGCGGATCGGCCACCGCGTGCGGCAGCAGTTTGCGCCAGCCTTCACGCAGCGCCATGCGGTCTGGCGCGCCGTCGATAAATACCCCGGGCGCAAAATCGCCGTCATGTTCAGACGGAATAAAACAGTAGCTGCCTCGCCAGTCAGGTGCGAGCAGGGTTTGCCACTGCCAGACATCAGTGTCAGGAAGGCGTTGCAGAGTTTGTGGGACGGCATTCTGGTGATGATCGGTGACGCCAGTGATATAAATCCACACCCTGCGCAGCGAAGACGCCACGCCTGCAGGGTCACGCCAGAAAAAGGTAACCCGATAGCCATCCCCTTCCCGCGTAATTTGCGGACCCGTTTTGGTCGCCCACCAGGCATCGCTACCCGTAGATAAACTCACCACATTAATAACCCTATGTTTACCGGAGCGTTTTTTTTAATCGTTAAAATTTATTGATAATATTATTGATAACTATTTGCATTTGCAATAGCGTAATGGCGCGCGGTGGCAGCGCAAAATCTTAAAAATAGTCTATGGGCTGAGTGATTCAGCGGAATGAAACGTCCACAGCACCAGGCAATGACAATGCCAGCACCCTGAATACCGGGAAGGGCTCAACAGGGAAGCGGCAACGAAAAGCAGGACTTACAATGAATAACAAAATTCACTCCCTGGCCTTGCTGGTCAATCTGGGAATTTACGGGGTAGCGCTTCCGCTGCATGCGGAGGAGACTGCGCAAACGCAGACCTCTTCCGATGGAGAAACGATGGTCGTTACCGCCGCACAGCAGAATCTTCAGGCTCCCGGCGTTTCAACCATTACCGCCGACGAGATCCGCAAAAACCCTCCCGCCCGTGACGTTTCTGAAATTATCCGCACCATGCCCGGCGTTAACCTGACAGGTAACTCCACCAGCGGCCAGCGCGGAAATAACCGTCAGATTGATATTCGCGGTATGGGACCAGAAAACACGTTAATACTGATCGACGGTAAGCCGGTGACCAGCCGTAACTCGGTGCGTCTCGGCTGGCGCGGTGAGCGCGATACCCGTGGTGATACCGGCTGGGTACCGCCGGAGCTTATTGAACGCATTGAAGTGATCCGTGGCCCGGCGGCGGCCCGTTATGGCAACGGCGCGGCGGGTGGCGTGGTGAATATCATCACCAAAAAAAGCGACGGCGAATGGCACGGCTCGTGGGATACCTATCTGGACGCGCCGGAACACAAGGACGAAGGCTCTACGAAGCGTACTAACTTCAACCTGACCGGCCCGCTGGGCGGCGACGTTAGCTTCCGTCTGTACGGCAACCTCGATAAAACGCAGGCCGACGCCTGGGATATCAACCAGGGCCACCAGTCCGAACGCACCGGTATTTATGCCGATACGCTTCCCGCCGGTCGTGAAGGCGTGGAGAACAAAGATATCAACGGCGTATTACGCTGGGATTTCGCGCCAATGCAGTCGCTGGAGTTTGAATCCGGCTACAGTCGCCAGAACAATCTCTATGCGGGTGACACGCAAAACACCAATACCAACGCGCTGGTGAAGAAAAACTACGGCAAAGAAACCAACCGGTTGTATCGCCAAACCTATTCCGTCACCTGGAACGGCGGCTGGGATAACGGCATTACCACCAGCAACTGGGCACAGTACGAACATACCCGTAACTCGCGCACGCCGGAAGGTCTGGCGGGCGGCACGGAAGGGATTTTTGATCCGAATGCCTCACAGAAATTCGCCGATATCGATCTGGACGACGTGCTGTTACACAGCGAGGTCAACCTGCCCTTCGACTTCCTCGTCAATCAAAACCTGACGCTGGGCAGCGAATGGAATCAGCAGCGCATGAAGGACATGACCTCCAACAGTCAGACCTTTATGGGCGGCGACATTCCTGGTTATGACAGCACCAACCGCAGCCCGTACTCGAAAGCCGAAATTTTCTCGCTGTTTACCGAGGATAATATCGAGCTGACCGACACCACCATGCTGACGCCGGGTCTGCGTTTTGATCATCACAGCATCGTAGGCAACAACTGGAGTCCGTCGCTGAACCTGTCGCAGGGTCTGGGCGATGACTTTACCCTGAAAATGGGTATCGCCCGCGCCTATAAAGCCCCCAGCCTGTATCAGACCAACCCGAACTACATCCTGTACAGTAAAGGCCAGGGCTGCTACGCCAGCGGCACCGGCGTCGGCTGCTACATGATGGGTAACGACGACCTGAAGGCGGAAACCAGCATCAACAAAGAAATTGGGCTGGAGTTTAAACGCGACGGCTGGCTGGCCGGGCTGACCTGGTTCCGCAACGATTACCGCGACAAGATTGAAGCGGGCTACGCGCCGGTAAGCCAGACGGGCAACGGTAAAGTGAAGACCGATATCTACCAGTGGGAAAACATTCCTAAAGCGGTGGTGGAAGGGCTTGAAGGGACCATTAACGTGCCGGTCAGCGACACCGTTAACTGGACCAATAACATGACCTACATGTTGCAGAGTAAGAACAAAGAGACCGGCGAGCGCTTGTCCATTATCCCGGAGTACACCGTCAACTCAACCCTGAGCTGGCAGGTACAACAGGACTTCTCTGTCCAGTCCACCCTGACCTGGTACGGCAAACAACAGCCGAAGAAATATAACTACCAGGGCAAACCGGCGACCGGTTCAGAAACCAACGAGGTCAGTCCGTACAGCATCGTTGGCCTGAGCGCGACCTGGGATGCGACCAAAAACGTCAGCCTGACCGGCGGCGTGGATAACGTTTTCGATAAACGTCACTGGCGCGCAGGTAATGCCCAGACTACCGGCGGCACGACCGGTTATATGTACGGCGCGGGCGCTGAGACCTATAACGAGTCAGGCCGTACCTGGTATATGAGTGTGAATACGCATTTCTGATAGCGTGAGGGGGCGGGTGGAAACCACCCTCACCCTGAGGGAGAGGGAGAAAGGTGCCCTTAACCGGCTTTCACGGTGGGGGGCTGATAAGGCGTGGGGGGTTAAACCACCCTCACCCCGGCCCGCTCCCTGAGGGAGAGGGAGAAAGGGCCCTTAACCGGCTCTTACGGTGGGGGGCTGATAAGGCGTGCCGGGTACTGGTTTGTTGCGCTGGCAGGGAGCCTGAGTTATGCGGTTTTCGTCCCCTCTCCCTCAGGGAGAGGGTTAGGGTGAGGGTGAAAAAGGCCATGACATGAACCACAGACTCCATACCTTGCAAAAACAACATACCTGTTGCCCACGCCGCCGCCCCTTCATAACGCACGTCGTTTGTCCTGAATAATGCACACTACCAGCACAACGTTCCGCCTCGCATCTCATCGACTACATCGCGTCGATTTTCTGCCCGACACCTTTCGCGAGCACGATCTCCTCTGGCTGCCGCATCACCACCAGTTCACCCACGCCGGACGTAAACGTAAAGCCGAACATCTCGCCGGACGTATTGCCGCGATGTATGCATTAGGTGAATATGGCGAAAAACGGGTACCGGGGATCGGCGAACAGCGCCAGCCGCTGTGGCCCGCGGGGCTTTATGGCAGTATCAGCCACAGCGAAACGACCGCGCTGGCCGTCGTTTCCCCTCGTCCTGTTGGCGTGGATCTCGAAACGCTTTTTACCGCCCGACTCAGCGACGAGCTTGCCGACAGCATTGTTGATGCGGATGAACAGGCCCTGCTGCGCGCCACGTCTCTCCCCTTCCCGCTGGCGTTAACCGTCGCTTTCTCTGCCAAAGAGAGCCTGTTTAAAGCCAGGTCCACTCTCGCCTTACCGCTTCCCGGTTTTCACAGCGCCAGGCTGATGGCGTTTACCACAGACACCCTGGCGCTACAGCTTAACCCGACATTTTCTCCCTCTCTGGCAGGCCAATGTATGACGGTCCACTGGACGCATATTGCGCAAAAAATTGTTACCGTGAGCCAGTAATCCCCCTCAGGATCGTGATCCTTTTCTCCTTTTAAGAAATTACCTGCGTAAACCGTAGACAGTTTCATTGAGTCGCTTTATCGTTAACTTGAATAATAAATCATTATTGAATAAATATTCAATGTGGAGAAAAAGATGAACATGACCTTTGCAAAATCCGTATTACTGGCTTCCACCCTCGCCGCGTCCGGCTCGCTGTTTGCCGCTGACGGCGGTCTGATCGCCATTATTACCCCCTCACATGACAATCCGTTCTTCAAAGCCGAAGCCGACGGTGCCGCCGCTAAAGCCAAAGAGCTGGGTTATACCACGCTGGTGGCGTCTCACGACGATGATGTGAACAAACAAAACCAGCTCATCGAAACCGCCATCGCCCGTAAAGCGAAGGCGATTATTCTCGACAACGCCGGCGCGGACGCTACCGTCGGCCCGCTGGAAAAAGCGAAAGCGGCGGGCGTTCCGGCCTTCCTCATCGATCGTGAGATTAATAAAACCGGCATCGCCGTCGCGCAAATCGTCTCTAACAACTATCAGGGCGCACAGTTAGGCGCGGAGAAATTTGCCACGTTGCTGAACGGCAAAGGCAAATACGTTGAGCTGCTGGGCCGTCAGTCGGACACCAACGCTAAAGTGCGTTCGCAGGGCTATCACGATGTGCTGGATGACTACCCGGATATGAAAATGGTCGCCCAGCAGACCGCCAACTGGAGTCAGACTGAAGCCTTTACCCGTATGGAAGCGATGCTGCAAACCAACCCGGATATCGTCGGCGTTATCTCCGGCAACGACACCATGGCGCTCGGAGCAGAAGCCGCACTGAAAGCCGCCGGTAAAAAAGACGTTGTGGTGGTGGGTTTCGACGGCAGTGACTACACCCGCGACTCTATCATCAACAAAGGCAATATCAAAGCCACCGTCCTGCAACCTGGCTGGCAGCAGGCACAAATGGCGGTTGAACAGGCTGACTACTTCCTGAAAAACGGCAAAGCCCAGAAGGAAGAAAAACAGCTGATGGACTGCGTGCTGATTGATGAAACCAACGCCAGCAAGCTGAACATGTTTAACCTCAGTAAGTAAGCGGAGGCGTTATGTCGTTAAAACAATGGGGTGCCGCGCTGTTGGGTTGTGCCACCCTGTTGCTGACGGCCTGCACAGTGGTGGATCTGGATGAGAACGGCAAGCCGATTATGCCTGCCGATCCCAATGCCAAAGCCAACTTTGACAACCAGACCCCACAGCAGATCGCGCAACAAACCTGGCAGGAACGCGTTATTGATGCCGCGCATAAGAAGGCGCTCGATGCCACCGCGCTCTCAACGCAGTTAAAAACGCCGTCGCCCGATGCGGAAAGCGTCTTCGTACGCCTTACCAGCAAAGTGGAGCGCGTGGATCTCAGCAACGCGCGTGAACAAAAACTGATCATGACATTTAACGGTCAACCGCTTGAGGTACAGACCGGCCCGGTGATACGCGGCAATGCGATCCGCGATGCGACCGGTTTTAAATTTGAAGACTTTACGAACCAGGTACAGTTTGCCCAGCTTTCGCGCGCTTATAACCGGGAAGCGGTAAAAAATCTGCCTAAAATCGACGAGAGCTGGACGGGTAAAACCGCCACCGTGCTGATGGCGGTAACGCTTAACGGCGGCAAAGCGGAAAACGCCGCCGCGCTGGAGCTGAAACAGGAGGCACAGTAATGAGCGATAGCCCTGTGGACGACATCATCCTGCGCACGCGCGGTATATCAATGCTTTTTCCCGGCACCATTGCGCTGGACAATGTCGATTACAACGTCTGGCGCGGCAAGGTAAATGTGATCATCGGCGAGAACGGCGCGGGGAAATCGACGCTGATGAAAATTCTCGCCGGCGTTCAGCAGCCAAGCCTCGGCGAAATGTGGCTTAACGGTAAGCAGGTGCATTTCCCCAACACCCGCGCTGCCGCGGCTCACGGTATCGGCATGGTGCATCAGGAGCTTAATCTGTTTGAGAACCTCACCGTGGCGGAAAATATCTTTCTGGGCCGCGAGCTACAGAAAGGCATCACGCCGATTAACGAGGCCGAACAGGAAAAACGCGCGGCCGAACTGCTTAAGCGTCTCGATCAGCCGATTTCCCCTCGTGAGCTGGTGGGCAATCTGAAGGTCGGACAGCAGCAGCTGATCGAGATCGCCAAAGCGCTGGCAGAAGATGCGGACATCCTGATCCTTGACGAACCTACGTCGGCGCTGAGTAAAACCGAAGTGGAAATTCTGTTTCGGGTGATCCGCGAGCTGACCCGCCAGGGCGTGTCGATTATCTACATTTCGCACCGTCTGGAAGAGTTGATGGCGATTGGCGATGTGATCACTATCCTGCGCGACGGTAAGTTTCAGTCTGAAGCAAAGGTCAGTGACATCGACGTACCGTGGATTGTGCGCGAAATGCTCGGCAGCGATCCGGTGACGAACTTCCTGACGCCGGGACGCACGTTCGGCGCACCGGTGCTGGAAGCGGAGCATATCACCTGCGTTAACGCCAGCGGTAACGCCGTAGTTAATGACGTCTCGTTTAACGTCCACGCCGGGGAAATCGTCGGCATTTATGGGCTCATGGGTGCGGGACGTACCGAGCTGTTTGAGTGCCTGCTCGGAACACAACGCAGCTATCTCGGCAAACTCTGGCTGGACAGTAAACCCGTTCCGCAGCGGTTGACACCTGCCGATCGGATCAAAATGGGGATGAGCCTGGTCCCGGAAGATCGCAAGCGCACCGGGATATTTCCCATCTCCTCTGTCGCCACCAACCTCACCATTGCCAGCCTGTGGCGGCGCTTGCAGCGCGGTTTCGCCATTGCACAGAAGGATGAGGAAAAAGTGGTTGCCAGCACTATTGGCAGCCTGTCGATTAAAGTCTCCTCGCCGGAGGTGGAAATCCAGGCGCTCAGCGGCGGTAATCAGCAAAAAGTGGTGATTGGACGTTCGCTGCTGACCAATCCGAAAATCCTGTTTCTTGACGAGCCGACGCGCGGTATCGACGTCGGGGCCAAAGCGGACGTGTTCCGCATGATGGTCCAGCTTTCAGAACAGGGGATCGCGGTGGTCTTCTCAACGTCAGATCTGAAAGAAATTATGGCGGTATCGGACCGCATTCTGGTGATGTCCGGCGGCAAGCTGACCGCCGACATCGTCCGCGATCGGGCCGAAGAATCGGCACTGGTAACGGCAAGTGCTCAGGGGTTCTAAGATGAAAACAACACAATCTGTCGCAGCAGTGCCGGGTAGCGGAACATCGCTGTCGCGGGAAAACATCCTTCTTATGCTGCTGAAACTGCGCACTTTTATTGCGCTGTTTCTGATCGTCGGCTTCTTCACCATGACCGTGCCGGGTTTTCTGTCGGCAGGCAGTATGGTGATTATGATTAAGCATATCGCCATTAACGCCTTCCTGGCGCTGGGGATCACCTTTGTCATTATCACCGCCGGGATCGACCTGTCGATTGGTGCCACGCTTGGCCTATGCGGGATGATTGCCGGATGGCTTATCACCAAAGGCATTGTGCTGCCGATGTTCGGCATCGCTATCTTCCCCAGCGTCTGGGTGATTGTGCCGATTGTCCTGCTCATTGGCGCGCTTATCGGCGGGGTTAACGGCTGGATCATCACCCGCTATAACGTCGCGCCGTTTATCTGTACCCTCGGTACGATGTACGTCCTGCGCGGGGCGGCGATGCTCACCTCAGATGGTCAGACCTTCCCCGGCCTGTCGGGTAATCCACAACTGGGTAATACCGGCTTTGATGAGATTGGCGCAGGTTCGCTGCTGGGCATTCCATGGGCTATCTGGATGATGATCGTACTGGCGCTGATTATCGCTTACATCGCGCGTCGTCTGCCGTTTGGCCGCCATGTCTATGCCATTGGCGATAACGAACGGGCGGCAGAACTGTCCGGCGTGCGGGTGAAACAGATTAAAGTGCTGGTGTATATGCTCTCCGGGCTGTGTGCGGCCATCGCCGGGATCGTGGTTTCCGCGCAGTTGCTCGCCAGCCACCCGGCCAACGGGACGGCGTTTGAGATGAACGCGATTGCTGCCGTGGTGCTGGGCGGTACGTCACTGGCAGGCGGACGCGGCACCATTCTCGGCACGCTGATTGGCGCGTTTGTTATCGGCTTTCTCGCCGACGGACTGGTAATGATGGGCGTCAGCGAGTTCTGGCAGATGGTGATTAAAGGGATTGTGATTATTGTCGCGGTCATTATCGACCAGATGCAAAACCGGATGCAGCAGAAGGCGGCGGTGGTTGCGCAAAAGGCGGTGATTGAAGGCAAGTAATCCACACGGCAGGCGGAAAGATCTCCGCCTGCCGCAATGATTAAATTATGGAGAATAATGACCAGCAGGATTATTATTGGCATCTGAACATTTAGCAGGACGCTGATAATGAAACACCGGAAGTTGATATTATTCACAGCAATTATAATTTGTGCGTTTATAGGTTATAAAATTTATATGCGCGCCCCCTCAGAATCCGCAATGGTAAATTACGCCAAAGAAGCCATTGAAAAAGAACTTGCTTCCCCTCACCCGGTCACCTATAGCGATATTATCTATATCGAACGCGAAAGAACCGATGTAAAAGTCGACAGTATTGTTTGTGGGATGGCGTTAACGCAAAATGCCAGGCAGAGATTTATCGTTTATCTGACCTACAGCGATACCGGTAATCACCGTCAGCTACGGCGTTCCTCTCAGTTTATTCCTGAAGGTAAAGATGCGATTTCGGTAGCGATGCGGAAATCGACATGGGATAAAGTTTGTAAAAAATAAGTAACAAGGAGAGTTATGTCAGGAACAATTACGCCATTACAACTCGGGTTATACACGCTTGCATGGCCCATTTTTATCGAACAATTGCTGCGTCTGCTGATGAACTATGTCAGCGTATTTATGCTTGGGCATTACTCAGATGAGGCCGTGGCGGCAACCGGGGTGGCAAGCCAAATACTGACACTCTCCGTAATTTTTTATGGCTTTTTAACCGTCGGCGTACAAATTGTTATCGCCCAGTTGCTCGGTGCGAAGAAAAAGCATCTGGTTAAAAAAGTAATCACCAACGGGCTGGTGGTGGCGTTTATCATCGGCATCGCAATGAGCGCGATTTTTATTCTTCTTGGCGATACCTTCCTGCGGCTGCTCGGATTGAGCGAACAACTGGTCACCGTTGGCTCGCCGTTTATTAAAATAATTGGCGGCAGCTCGGTGATTATCGCCATTTATTCTTCTCTGTTACCCATCCTTCGCACCCATGGCTACGTGCGTCAGGCGATGATAGTGCCGATCACGGTTGGCGTGATAAACGTTATTTTTAACTACTTATTTTTATACGGTCCTCTCAGCGACCTTAATTCAGGCGTCACCGGGGTCGGCATTGCAACCAGTTTTGCCAATATCGTTGGGATGGTCATCACGGTCTGGATGATAAAAAAATACATCGGCTACCGCTTCCGCTGGCAAAAATTGAAGCACTGCTCGAAGAAAATGCTCGGGTCGATATTACGCTATGGTTTACCCTCTGCGGGCGAAAACCTTTCTTATGCGGGATCGCAACTGGTCGTAACGGCCATCATTGCTTATCTGGGCACAGAAGCGCTGACGACCAAAGTCTATGCATCGAGCATCAGCCAGTTTGTCGCCATGTTCGCTATCGCCATCGGCCAGGCCTCACAGATTATCATCGGACGGGCAACGGGGGCAGGTGAACTTGACCGCGCTTATCGTCAGGGCATCAGAAGCTGGAAAATAGGCCTGGCAATTGCCTGCCTGATAAGCATAGTGATTTATCTTTTCGCGCAACCGATCATGCAGTTATTCACCCCTAATCACACCATAATTGCGATGACAAAACAGCTCTTCCTGCTCGCAATACTACTGGAAATGGGCCGCGCCACGAATATCATCGTTATCAGCAGCCTCAACTCAACCGGCGACGTCCGTTTTCCTTTTATTTGCGGCATTATTGTCATGTGGATTGTCAGCCTGCCTTTCTCCTATATGTTAGGTATTTCGTTCGGTCTCGGACTTGTCGGCGTATGGCTGGCTTATATTATTGATGAGGGCATACGCGCGATGCTAATGTACCGCCGCTGGCGCAGCCGAGTCTGGACGACAAAGGCATTGTTTTAAAGTATGTGGTTCGGGCGAAAAGGCGGTATCGCGTGTTTTCACCGGTAAAAGTAATCGAGTCTGGAAAAATATGGTCAATCGCTATCTGTTTTGCCTGTCTTTATTCGGCTGTATTAGCCTGAGCGCATGGGGCGATACGCCTTTGCCCGGGGAGGTACAACGCTTTATAGATAACGCCGAGATGTGCCAGCATTTCGCCGGGGAATGGGACCCGACGTTGCCAGAGGAGAACAAAAAAGACATTGAAAAAGGCCTCAATGAATACTGCCCTCAGGCAGAGAAATCGTTACCACTTTTAAAGAAAAAATATTCAGATAACAATGATATCCTTCGCTTACTGTCCAGTTATAATATTTAAACCATTAAATGTGGTAACGCCTCAGGCGCACTACTGTTAACTGAATGCCTTCATCAACCAACCTGTAGTCAGAATTCAAAGAGGTGATGAGAAGTCCTCTCCCTGTTAAAAAACGCGCCAGCATCAATAGCATTTTACAACTTATCGGTTGAGCGCCAGAGTAAGGCGCCAGGACACACTGACCGACGTATTTTTTTAGTAAAAACATAGCATTTCGCTCACCAGTCATTATGATGAGTTGTTCGAATAAGACATCGCATAAAAGGATGACATTGATGAAATTGGCAGTAAAAGCAGGGTTATCAGGCGCAATTATTCTCGCCCTTACGGCGTGTGATAGTTTAGATCCTACCAGTACCAAAGGGGAATTTCATTACAGTAATCCTACCACTACCGCCATCGCCTTTAAGGTTGATGATAAGGATTACACGGTGGAACCTGGTGCAACCGGACAACTGAGCCTGTCACCGGGTATGCACACGATGGTGAACGCAAAGGGTGAAAAAAATCAGTTTATGGTGTTTGAAAATAACACCGGCGGGATTATTAACCCTGAGCGCCAGATGTACTATATGCTCTCTGAAGTCTACGCAGTGAAAGGACATGAAAAGCGTTTCAGACCCGCAGAATACGCGGTCACGATCAACGGCCATAATCTCAAAATGCCGCTCCTCAGTGCCAATGCCGCGATCATTGACCACAATTTTTTTGCCTGCAAATATCAGTTAGGTGAACCCTTCCCGGATAACGTCACTACGCTTGATAAGAATACCGAAGGTAATATTTTTAATAAATGTTTTGATAAGACGGAACTGCTGACCTATTTCGAGAAAGAATACGACCAAAAACTGCCACCCTCCGCAGAGAATGGCAGCACGGAAGATTCTGTCAATACCGCCTTTGATTATCGGATTCCGGAGCCAAAATTTAAGGATGCTGAAACGCAGAAACAGGCAGAAAAAATAGTGGCACTGCTGAAACAAATCAACGACTCTACCGACCCTGATGTTCATGAAGATGTCAGAAAGGCACTCTTCCAGGCGACCAGCGATCTGGTCTCAGCGGACGTGAAGGTAGCAGCAAAAAATTCAGTTGAAGATAATAAATATTATAATGCGTTTGTTGAACAAACCGGTAATTTTGCAGGCTACGGTATACTGCCGAAATAATCCCTGTTAACGCTCCCTGCCCGCGCAGTATTGGTGATGCGGGCAGTTTTTTGCAACTTTCCTCTCATCTCCGCTTTCAGTGATAACCCGCCTGACAGATGTTTTTAACACAACGCCAGTATCAGCTATCCACTACCATCACTCCCTTTGTACAATTTTGCCAATGCCGTATCACACAAACTGTACAATCTGTTAACTTACTGTATTGTAATGTTTTTTAAAAAAACAGACGCCATTTGGAAATTTTTACCCATAAAAACCTGTACAAGGAAAGATTTATTGTATAACTTTGCTTTACACCGTAAGTACAGTAAACAGACAATAAGGCATCCTATGCAACAGATTACGCCGCCGCAAGTGACATCAAGCCATCTTACCGCCTTGTTTACACACGCAGCGCTGCCTTCCCAGCAGCAGACGCTCGGCGCTATCGTCGTAGACGTTTTATGCTCTGGCCGGACGCTCAATCGTAAAGCAATTTGTCTCAAACTACTGGCGCGTCTGGAACAAGCGGCAACCCGCGAAGAAGAGCAGCATTATCAGGAATTAATAGGTTTACTTTTTCGCAACTAAAACAAGGTTCGGACAGGGAAGCGGAATTTAGCCAGCAGGGTGAGCATAATTCTGAAGAGATGCAATGAACGAGAGTAAAACGCAGAATTCATCCCTTGTCGTTATCGGGGAGATTGCGATGGACTTACTGTATGAAACCAGGTCCATCACAGCAGACGCCGTGCTGCATAAGCTGGAAACGGCTTTAAAAGAAGGCCGTGATGACACCCATATCCAGACCGTTGGTAGCGCTATTTCTCAGGTCCGGGCAAAGTTAATGCCCACAGATGACGTCAATTAAACCAGCCCCTATCCGCCAGTGAATTTATTACAGGAAGAAAAGAATATGCGTCAGACAATAAATAATCCTGCCCTTCATGCGTACTTTCTCGATACCGGGGATATGTACGCCGCCGAACAGCGTGTTCTTGATAGCATCATAAAAAAGCTAATTGCAGGCAATATTACCTTATCCAACAAAGCGATTATTCTTTGCTTAATCGGTGAGCTTGAACAATCCTCCGATGTTGTACAGCTTGATATTCTACGCAATTGCCTTGAAATTGTGGTAGGTCGTAAAACAGAAGATGAAGACTACTTCTGCCCTCGTTCAGCCAGCGCCAGACAGGCACATTGAGTTGAGCAGAGTCTGATCCAGCGGGAAGCGCCTCTGCTCAATACGAGTTGTTGTTTCATTCTTAGCAAAAAACCCTGTGGTGACCGTTTATCAGTGCATTTTACGCGCAAGCATCTCAATCAATATTTTGCAGTTCTGGCGCGTGGTGTTGTTTTCTGTAAGCTCCATTACGCTGTGCAGTGAATCGATAATGTCATGGATAGTGATGATCCTGGCTGGCGCTAGCAGGTCAACAACAACGTGCCCGATGAGCTCACTAAAATCAACGTTACTTCTGGTGTCATCTTTTTTCAAAGCCCCTCCAACTGTTGGATATATGTACAGTATAACACCTGTTTCCCCCTGAACGATACCTCTTACAGAAACTTGTTTTCTGGCCTGGCCTCACTTCCATTTCTGTGGCGATTTATCTGAATATCCTTTTAATTAGCTTCACTGGCCTTAATTTTGCGTGATGAAGGCTGTAAGGGTCTACAGTGTGTAATGAGGTTGTCATTAACTCGTGCCAAAGGAGGTTTTATAGTGTTATTTCCAGAAGACGAGATAGGCCACGTCATTATTGGCGAAGCGGCACTTAGCCTGGCGCTCAGCGAAAAAGAGATTAGCGTTTACTCTCTCATCAACGAGCTAAGTTACATGGCCAGGATGGAAGCCAGCGACGAGCGGCTTGTAGAAATCCATGAAGCCAGAAGCTGGCTTAAAGCGATGGAAACACCGGAAGTTGCTGCGCAACATGTGCCATACCTGCATACACTGGCAGGCCTTAACGAAGAAAAGAACTAGCGCCAATGGACGTAGTCCGGCTCCGGCCGGAAGACGACAGCGAGAGATGACCTCATCGGTCGCGCGCAAGCGTGTACCGGCCGGAGAAACTGTCAGGGATGACACTTGCGCAAAACGTAACTATAGCTTGAGAGGCTTTGAATATTGTTTAGGCTCTATCCAGTTAAAAACGTTAATAAATGGTGATATAAATCTCAGCACTTCAACCAGAAAGATGCGTTATACCTCTTTATATTAGGAGAATTGCGAATATTGTATATGATACATTGCAAGATCTGACGTAAGTGAAGCAGGCTGTTAAGCGGGAGCATCATACTCCCTTTTTATTTAATGGTTAGCATTGTAGACTGCTGCACCACCGCCAATGACAGCCAGAATACCAATTATTGCTTTTGTAGTAGCAACATTTTTATTGTGGCTAACCTCTGCATTGTGAGCATTCACGGATTTTTGGTTAAGTGTTAATGCGTTGTAAAAATGAGCATAGCATTTGTCGTCAACAGTTCCGACTAAGTGTGCCGCTTTTATTTTATCTGTTTTGTTATCCGCAATGATTGAAAGGGCACAAGTGTGTGTTTCAATATTTTGGACTGTCGCTCCAGAAGTTTGGCTACTGCCTAAGCCAAAGGTATTTACACCGCATCCCAGACAATCTGTTCCCGACGTCGCAGCACCAGAGCTAACAGTACTGCTATCGAAAGCACCAACAGAAGATGAACCATTATCAGAGTTCCATTGATAAGCAGTACTCGTTTTATCTACCGGGAAAGATACATTCGGAACTCCCCAGTCGGCAATTACTGAAGCCTTAGTCGCTACACCATCCATATATTTGATTTGTGCACCATCGTATTGGCTTGGCACGTGGTGCGTGCAACCTGAAATTATAAATACGAATACTACAACGATAAAACTTAAATATTTCAAAAAAACATCCTCACCTATACAGAAATATTTACACCCTGCAAATAAAATTATTGAATATTTATTTTACATTCAATAAACCCTATATAACTCAGGGTATTTTTTAGCGATATATTAATTAAACCTCGAAAATAAACACCTTACTTCCTGGCATCATACATATTCAGGGTTCAAATATCATCATCTGCTGCTAACTATATGCCAATATAGGATAACCCCGCAATCTGCCGTCTGGCTGAGGGGGTCAGAAGAAATTCGAATAGATATTACACTGCAACATCACAAGATTGATATGCTGAATGACCTGTCGCTAAAAAGGACAGAAAACCCAGCCCTTACTTCGAACAATCAGTTATCGTTTCCGTGTCATTGCAGAACATAAAAAGTAATCATCTAATAATAATTGTATTATACCATTTTGCACCTAACCAAAAACGCCCTCCCCACCTCTGCCACCAGCCACACGCCGTTCTCCGCCTGATAAAACGTTATGCCGCGTTGATACATCTCCATCGCCTTAACCGTTATCACTACCGGCTTCCCATGACGGCGTCCCACCGCTCTGGCGGTCTCGACATCTGCGGATAAATGCACATAGTGACGCGAACCGGGAACCAGCCCCTGCGTGTTAATAGATTCAAGAAAGCGGCTCGCCGTGCCGTGATATAAAAACTCTGGCGGCATTTTTTCTGCATAGCGTATTGCGACTTGCGGCGTTGAATGCCCTTGCGCGGCACGAATATACTGGCCATCTTCAGAAAGCGTAAAACGCTTTTTGTCACTGGTTTTAACGACGGTCGCTATTAGCTCATAAGTTAATACCCTGCCGTCACGGGCAGCGCGGTCAATCAGTTCATCGACATTCGCCCAGCCTTCGGCATCCAGCATCAGACCAATGGCCTCAGGCTGATGGCGCAACACAAAGCTTAAAAACTTACTGGCTTCAGTTATCTGTTTTTCCATACTGATAAAAACCTTATGGATGTATTTTTAAACGTTCACCAGACTGCGCGCCGTCGGGTAATCGGTAATCAACACATCAATATAATTGCCCTGCAACGCGCCACGAATGGCGTTACTTTTTTCCGGACCACCCGCCAGGGCGATAACATGCGGGCATGCGCGGATCTGCGTAAGCTCCATACCAATAACCGGGTCTTCCTCATGACTCAGTACCGGTTCCCCCGCCGCATCGTAGTAATGCAGGCAAATATCCCCCACCGCACCGCGTTCGGAGAGCAATTTCAACATCTGTTCATTGTAATAGTTGCCGGAATTTTTCAGCAGTTGAGACGGTTCCAGCTCGCCAATGCCAACGATAGCCACATCGACCTGGGCGAATTTTTCGACCACGGCCGCCACGTCCGGGCTGCTCACCAGACGCGTGCGCTCTTCAACCGAGTGTTCAATACTCTGCGAGGGCAGCAACCACGCCGGGCAACCCAGATGCGCGGCTAACTGCTGGGTCAGGATCGTCGCCTGTACGTTACCGTTCGGGCCGACGCCGCCTAAAAGCTGGATCACCCCGGCGGCGCGGATGTTTTGCGGGTGCATCTCATCAACCATACAGCGGATGGTGCTACTCCAGGAGGAAATCCCCACTAGGTCTTCCGGGCGCAGACGGGTCTCAACGTAATGCGCCGCCGCGCTGCCAATGGCATGTTTGATTTGTGCATTGCCGGGCGTGTCTCCGGTATCCACCACAATCGCCTGACGAATACCATATTGCTCTTCGATGGCTTTCTCCAGCGAGACAAAGATATTGGTCGGCTGTACCACAGTGATTTTCACCAGCCCTTCTTTCTGGCAACGCGTCAGCGCCCGCGAGACAAAAGACTGGGAAAGGTGAAGCAGCGAGGCTATCTCGGACTGTTTTTTATTTTCACTGTAATAAAGCGTGGCAATTTTCACCAGCAAGCGCTGCTCATCCTGCTTAGACATAGGGTTCCCCTTGATTTACTGCCTGTTATTTTTATGCATTGTTGAATATTTAACAAGCCAGCCGCCGCTTACCCGCACGATCATTTGTGATCGTACTCGCTTTTCTGTAAAGCCGCGCGATTGTTGTCGTAGACAAAGCGTTCAACAAGGCATATCTTTAGAGCATGAATAATAAATCAGTAGTGAATATATATTCCGAGCGGTAAAAAAAGGCAGTGTAACCCACCCGCTTACGCCACGTTCGGAGTGCATTTTTACCCTGCTGGAATATTTATTCATAACAGATTATACATTCAAGAGGTGCTTTATGAATCCGTTTTCGCTCTCCGTTGAGGAGCTTGAGAAAAAAGCGCGTGCCGTCCGTCGTCGCATTATCGTCCTCAATGCGGAAAGTCCGGCAGGGGGTCATACCGGGGCTGATTTGTCGCAGGTAGAACTGCTGACCGCTCTCTACTTTCGCATCCTGAACTGTTCGCCCGCGCTGCAAGAGAGCGACGAGCGCGATATTTATATCCAGTCCAAAGGCCACGCTGTCGGCGGCTATTACTGCGTGCTCGCCGAAGCCGGGTTTATACCTGTGGAATGGCTTTCTACCTACCAGCATGCGGACTCGCATCTACCAGGTCATCCGGTGAAACACAAAACGCCGGGCATTGAGCTCAATACCGGTGCGCTCGGTCACGGCCTGCCCGTGGCGGTAGGGATTGCGCTTGCCGCTAAACGCAGTAACAGCAAACGTCGCGTTTTTGCTATCACCGGCGACGGTGAACTGGCGGAAGGTAGCAACTGGGAAGCCGCGCTGGTGGCCGCTCATTACCAGCTTGATAACCTGATCATCATTAACGACAAGAACAATCTGCAACTGGCCGGATCGACCAAAGAGATCATGAACACCGACCCGCTGGATGAGAAATGGCGTGCGTTCGGCATGGAAGTGACCGAATGCCGCGGTAACGACATGGCGGATGTGGTCGCCACCCTCGAAGGGCTACAACCTAACGGTAAGCCGCATGTGGTCATTGCCAATACCACCAAAGGCGCGGGAATTTCCTTTATTCAGGGACGCCCTGAATGGCATCACCGGGTACCGAAAGGTGAAGAAATTGAACTGGCGCTGGAGGAACTGAAAGATGAGTAATAGCGAACATCTCGCCACAGTAATGGTGAATGCCTTTATTGATGCCGTCGATCGCGGCGTGGATCTGGTGCCGGTGGTGGCGGACTCCACATCCACCGCCAAAATTTCCCCGTTTATTAAAAAATTCCCTGACCGGCTGGTTAACGTCGGTATTGCCGAACAAACGCTGGTGGGCGCGGCTGCCGGGCTGGCGATTGGCGGCAAAGTGGCTGTAACCTGCAACGCCGCACCGTTTTTGATATCCCGCGCTAATGAACAGATCAAAGTCGATATTTGCTACAACAACACGAACGTCAAACTGTTCGGTCTGAACGCCGGGGCAAGCTATGGCCCGCTCGCCAGCACCCACCACAGTATTGACGACATTGCGGTGCTGCGCGGTTTTGGCAACATCGAAATTTACGCCCCTTCCAGCCCGCTGGAATGTCGGCAGATCATCGATTACGCGCTGGAACATATTGGTCCGGTTTATATTCGTCTCGACGGCAAAGCCCTGCCAGAACTGCATGACGACGACTACCGCTTTGCGCCGGGCGCGATTGACGTCCTGCGTAAAGGTACGGATATCGCACTGGTAGCGATGGGTTCGACGGTACATGAAATTGTCGAAGCCGCCACACAACTGGCGCAAGCCGGTATTGAGGCCAGCGTAATCAGTGTACCTTCTATTCGTCCGTGTGATACCTCCCGCCTTCTGGAACTGCTGAAAGCACACAACGCGGTGGTAAGTGTAGAAGAGCACAACGTTAACGGCGGCGTCGGTAGCCTGGTGGCCGAAGTACTGGCCGAAGCGGGCTGCGGCATCCCGCTGCGTCGGCTTGGCATTCCTGACGGGCAATACGCCATCGCCGCCGACCGTGCCGCTACCCGCGCACGGCATGAGATTGACGCGGCAGGGGTAGTGAAAAACGCCACCGCACTGTATCAGGCACAACGATAACAATAATAACGCTGAACCTTACTGGAGATAATGCAATGTCCCGAATCCCTCAACAATTAACCATGGCGGTGATCATCGGTAACCGGGGATTTTTCCCCAGCTACCTGGTGGCGGAAGCGCGTGAACAGGCGGTGGCGCTTTTTGCCCGTCTTGGTATCAACACCATTATGGTGGATGAAACGCAGACGGAACTGGGCGGCGTCGAAACCCGCCAGGATGCCAAAATCTGTGCGGAACTGTTTCGTGCGCACCGCGATGAAATTCATGGCGTTGTGGTATTACTGCCGAACTTCGGTGATGAAAAAGCCGTGGCAGAGACGCTACGCCTTTCCGGTCTGAACGTGCCAGTGCTGGTGCAGGCGCAGGAAGACAATCTTGATAAAATGGGCCTTGCCACCCGTCGCGACAGCTTCTGCGGAAAAATCTCACTGTGTAATAACCTGCGCCAGTACGGCATTCCTTTCACTCTGACCACCCAGCACGTTTGCGCGCTGGACGGTGACATCTTCGCACAGGATCTGCAGCGTTTTGAGCAGGTCTGTCGCGTGGTGAGCAGTATGCGTGGCGTGCGTGTCGGCGCTATCGGTGCCCGTCCTGCCGGTTTCAATACCGTGCGCTACAGCGAAAAATTGCTGGAACGTCTCGGCATCGCGGTGGAAACACTCGACCTCTCCGAAGTATTTACCCGCATTAAGCTGCTGCGCGATGACGATATTCGCGTCGATGAAAAACGTCGTCTGCTGCTGGACAACGCTGACACCAGCGGCATTCCGGCGGACAAACTGGTGACGATGGCGAAGCTGTTTGTGGTGATCAGCGAATGGGTGATCGCTAATGATATCGACACGACTGCCATTCAGTGCTGGACCTCGCTTCAGGAAAACCTCGGCATTAACGTTTGCTCAATCATGAGCGTGATGTCCGGGCAACTGATGCCCAGCGCCTGTGAGGTTGACGTGATGGGCGCGCTGTCGATGTACGCGCTGGCAAGCAGCAATATGAGTCCAGCCTCAATCGCCGACTGGAACAATAACTTCGGCGACGATCGCAACAAATGTGTGCTGTTTCACTGCGGTAACTTTGCCGCCGCCAGCCTCGACAACCCACATATGGGCACGGCAGATATTATTGGCACCACCGTCGGTAAAGAGAATACCTGCGGGGCTGTGCACGGGCGTTTTCGCAGCGGCGATCTGACCTATTTCCGCCTCAGCACTGACGATTTAACCGGCGAAATTAAAGCCTACGTCGGCGCGGGCAAATCGGTCGACGATCCGCTGGATACGGTTGGCTGCCGGGCGGTGATTGAAGTGCCGCATCTGGAAAACCTGCTGAACTGGATCTGTCGCAACGGCTTTGAACACCATGTGGCCATGAACCACTCTGCCAGCGCGCACGTGTTACACGAAGCCTTTACGCGCTATCTCGGCGTCAGTACCTACCTGCACCAGTAAAGGATGGCGGAGCACATTATGTCGGTGAGTAAAGAGATCGTTATTGCGCTCGATGAGGGTACCACCAACGCCAAGGCCGTGGCGATTGATGCGGCAGGTAAGGTCGTGGCGACCTTTTCCCGCGCGCTTTCGATTCAGACGCCGCGTGAAGGCTGGGTGGAACAGTCAGCGGATCTGCTGATTGAGGCTTCTCTTGATGTGGTTTCGCAGGCGATAGCGGCGGTCGGTGCCGAACGGGTGGCGGCACTGGCCATCAGCAATCAGCGTGAAACGGCAGTTGGCTGGTACCGGCGCAATGGCCGGGCCATCGCGTCCGCGCTCACCTGGCAGTGCTCACGCACGGCGGCGTTTTGTCAGAGTCTTCGTCAGCAGGGTCATGAAGAGCGGATCAAGGCGATTACCGGCCTGCCCGTCGCGCCGCTGTTTTCCGCCTCTAAAATGCGCTGGCTGCTGGACGCGATCCCTGACGGACAGGCGCTGGCAGCCGATGCAGAGATCTGCCTCGGGACCGTGGACAGCTGGCTGTTGTGGCATTTTACCGGTGGAGAGGCGTTTTGCTGCGATTATTCAAATGCCTCGCGCACCCAGCTTTTTAACCTGCAAACCGCTGCGTGGGATGACGAGATGCTGGCGCTGTTCGGCATTCCCCGCGCCGCGCTGCCGGAGATCCGCCCGTCGCGCGGCGAGTTTGGCCGCACGAAAGGGCTGAAAACAATCCCGGATGGTATCCCGATCCTCGCGATGATTGGCGACTCTCATGCGGCGCTGTTTGCGCACAGTCTGGGTGCTGAAGGCCGGGTGAAAGCGACTTACGGCACCGGATCGTCGGTGATGGCCCCGGTCTCTTCTGCCCAAAGCGGGGTTAATACGCTGGCGACCACCGTGGCCTGGCACGATGGCGAAAATTTGATTTATGGTCTGGAAGGCAATATTCCGCACACTGGCGACGCGGTAGCGTGGATGGCCGACAGTACCGGGCTGAGCGAGCTTCCCGTCGCAGAGCTGGCGCAGCAGTTGAATGCCCTGCCCGCCTCGGTTGATTCCACGCTCGGCGTGTATTTTGTTCCGGCGTTCACCGGCCTCGGCGCGCCGTGGTGGGATGAGCAGGCGCGCGGGTTAATTCATGGTCTGAGCCGCGGGGTGAAACGGGCGCATTTGATCCGCGCCGCGCTGGAGTCGATTACCTATCAGATTGCGGATGTCGCGGTCGCCATGCGCCAGCATAGCGATTTTGCGCTGAAAGCGTTAATGGTGGACGGCGGGCCAACCCGCAATGACTGGCTAATGCAGTATCAGGCTGATTTGCTGGGGTGTCCGGTGATGCGCAGCGATGTTGCAGAGCTATCCGCCATCGGCGCGGCGCTGCTGGCGCGCAAGGCGCTGCTGAAGGTCGGGGTTGAGGCGCTACGTCATTATCTGCCGGAGCACGCGATCTTTGAACCCGATATGACGCGTCATGGCCGTTTGCAAAAGCGCTGGCATGAATGGCAGGGCGCGGTGGAAATAGTGCGCAGTCATAAGCACGGGGTGGCGGTGTAATACGCAGCCGCGGAGCAAACTCTGCCGGGTGGCGCTGCGCTTACCCGGCCTACCTCAACAATATCAAAGCGTTAGATATTGCCCGTAGGCCCGCACCAGCGCCGCCGGACAGGTAAACCAAAACGGTGACGCTGTTGCTCCCTGTAGGCCCGTGCAAGCGCCAGCGCCGCCGGGCAGGTAAACCAAAACGGTAACGCTATTGCTCCCCCGTAGCCCCGTGCCAGCGTCAGCGCCGCCGGGCAGGTAAACCAAAACGGTAACGCTGTTGCTCCCCCGTAGGCCCGTGCAAGCGCCAGCGCCGCCGGGCAGGTTTTCCGCCCGGCATACGTTTAACAATATTTACCGCACCAGCCCGCCAAACCGCGATAACACGCTGTCAAAAATCGCCAATCCTTTCTCCACCTGCTCCGCGCTGATGGTGCACGGCGGCACAACATGAATACGGTTTTCCACCACAAAACTTAATAGCCCCGCTTCGGTGAGGGCGAATTTAATACTTGCCATCTCCGCCGCGCCGACGGGCGTTTTGGTTTGCGAATTTGTCACCAGCTCCATGGCCTGAAACACGCCGCGTCCGCGCACCTCGCCGATCAACGGGTGTTTTGCCGCCAGCGTCTCCAGCCCCGGTCGCAGTACGTTGTCACCAATGTAAGCAGCATTTTCCACAACCTTTTCTTCTTTCATCGCGTCAAGCGTTGCGACAATCGCCGCCATCGCCAGCGGATGCCCGGAATAGGTCAGGCCACCGGCAAAGAAATGATCGTCAAAATAGTGGGCAATCGGCTCGCTGATGATCACCCCTCCCGCCGGAACATAACCGGCATTCACGCCTTTTGCGAAAGTGATCAGGTCCGGCACAATCCCGTCCTGCTCGAAAGCAAACCAGCTCCCGGTACGGCCAAAACCG
Organism: Superficieibacter electus; assembly: GCF_002915575.1. Lineage (GTDB taxonomy): Bacteria > Pseudomonadota > Gammaproteobacteria > Enterobacterales > Enterobacteriaceae > Superficieibacter > Superficieibacter electus. Next base: position 82,028 of record NZ_PQGD01000007.1, on the reverse strand, counting down.
GCCATCACTTCATCGAGGATCAGAATAATACCGAACTCGTCAGCCAGCGCGCGAACCCCCTGCATATAGCCCGCGGGCGGCACCAGAATACCGGCCGTGCCAGGAATCGACTCCAGTAAAATCGCTGCGATCGCGCCAGGCCCTTCACATTCAATGATCCGCCGCAGATGGGCCAGCGCCCGAGCGCACTCTTCCTGCTCATTGCTGGCGCTAAACTCGCTGCGATACAAATACGGGTTAAAAAAATGAACGTGCCCGCGTGAAAACTCGTTCGGCACGCGCCGCCAGTCACCGGTGGCGGCAATCGCACTGCCGGTATTGCCATGATAGGAACGATAGGCCGACAGCACTTTATCGCGCCCGGTATAAAGCCGTGCCATGCGGATGGCGTTTTCATTGGCATCCGCGCCCGCATTGGTGAAAAAGACTTTGCTGAACCCCGCCGGGGCCAGCTCGATAATCCGCCGCGCCGCCTCGCCACGCGTCAAGTTGGCGGTGGCTGGAGCAATCGTCACCAGCTCGTCAATTTGCGCTTTCATCGCCGCCAGCACGCGCGGGTGCTGATAGCCAAGATTAACATTCACCAGCTGACTACTGAAATCCAGCCAGCTATTGCCTTCGTAGTCCCACAGTTCACAGCCCTGCGCACCGGCGATGACCAGCGGATTCAGGTTGCCCTGCATCGACCATGAATGAAATACATAATTGCGGTCCAGCTGGCGTACATCGTTATTCGTGATTGCCATATCGTCCTGAAGTGCCAGTTTCATTCTCTGCCCCTCTTTGGTGATGGTTGATATGCGCATCATCTGCCGCCCGGCCATCACGAGGTAGTGCCAGTTTTGTTAAAAAGCTGTGACACCTGTGTCACATCGCCACAGGAGGTCTGTCCCTGTTCTGCCCAAATAAGGATTTTTATAGTGAAGGCTGGCTACCAACACGAGAGAAGAAAATGAAGGCAAATAACGTAGTGCTAATTACCGGCGCAACATCCGGATTTGGCGAGGCGGCGGCAAAGGTGTTTGCCGCCGCGGGCTGGTCGCTGATCCTGTGCGGCAGACGCTTATCACGTCTGGAAACCCTGAAAGAGACGCTGGGGCAACAGGTAGCGGTACATATTATTGAAATGGACGTTCGTAATAGCGCGGCGGTTAAACAGGCGATCGAGGATCTGCCCGCGGACGTTGCGGATATCACGACCCTTATCAATAATGCCGGGTTGGCACTGGCTCCGCAGCCCGCTCAGCAGGTGGATCTTGCCGACTGGCAGACGATGATCGACACCAACGTTAGTGGGCTGGTCAACGTCACCCATGCCGTGCTGCCTGCGCTGTTACGCCACGGTGCGGGCGCGACGATGATCAACATCGGCTCGATTGCCGGGCAGTGGCCTTATCCCGGCAGCCACGTTTACGGAGCCAGTAAAGCCTTTGTGAAGCAGTTCAGCTATAACCTGCGCTGTGATTTACTCGGCACCGGGGTGCGGGTCACCGATCTGGCTCCCGGCATTGCGGAAACCGAGTTTACGCTGGTACGCACCAAAGGCGATCGTGCCGCATCCGATACGCTTTATCGCGGCACGACTCCGCTAAGTGCGCAGGACATTGCCGAACAGATGTTTTATATTGCGACCTTGCCGGACCATATGAATATTAACCACATTGAGGTGATGCCGGTGCGCCAGGCCTGGCAGCCCTTTGCCATCGATCGCGATTAATGGTTGAAGCCTCCCGTCATTCAGCGGCGTTGCGCTTACACCGTAAGCGCAACGCTAATACCTAACGGCTGTTCTGCAAAAATCGTCTTACCCGTTCTGAATCCGGGCGGGTAAAAAACGTCTCCGGCGGCGCTTTTTCAATCAGCAGCCCTTTTTCCAGAAACACCACTTCATCGGAAACCTGACGGGCAAATTCCATCTCGTGTGTCACGACCACCATCGTATAACCTTCCGCCGCCAGCGCCTTCATCACCCCCAGCACTTCGTTGACCAGCTCCGGATCGAGCGCCGACGTCGGTTCATCAAAGAGGATCACCTCCGGCGACATCGCCAGCGAACGGGCGATGGCAACACGCTGTTTCTGGCCGCCGGAGAGTGTGATCGGGTACGCATCCGCTTTATGCATCATGCCTACTTTTTCCAGCTGATGACGGGCGATATCGTGGGCCTCGGCGCGTTTCATACCTTTAACATGGAGCAGCGCTTCGCTGACGTTTTGCTGTACCGTCAAATGCGGCCACAGATTAAAACTCTGGAATACCATCCCGACCCGCTCGCGAATACGGGACAGTTCGCGATGCGACATCTTTTTGCCGGAGGCTTCATCAATACCAATGCGCTGACCGCTAATACGGATTTCGCCCCGGTCCGGCTGCTCCAGCCAGTTCATACAGCGCAGCAGCGTCGATTTACCGGACCCTGACGAGCCCAGAATACTGACCACCGTTCCCTTTTCTACCATCAAATTAATGTCGCGCAGCACCTCAATATTATCGAACTGCTTCGAGACATTTTTTACACTTACCGCTGTGATATCAGGCATGGGTTAATCCTCTTCTGGCTCCGTAAATACTTAGCCGTTTAATCAGTAATTCCAGCAGAATGCTAATCCCCCAATAAAGCGCAATGGCAACAATAAAGGCGTTGAACGGAATAAACCAGGTCGCCTGTACGCTGTTGGCGGCGGCGGTAATTTCCTGTACCGTGATAATAGATAAAAATGCGGTATCTTTCAGACAAATAATCAGTTGATTGCCCATTAGCGGTAGCGCTGATGAAACAATATTGGGCAAAATAATCCGTCGGAAGGTGTTATAGCGCGAAAATCCTTGCGAGGTTGCGGCTTCAATGTAACCGCCTGAAAATAGCCGCCGCTGACTGCGGAGGATCTCAAAAAAATAGGCACCGTGGTAAATAATTAGCGCCAGCAGTCCGGCGGTCCAGGGTTCAAGGCTAATGTCGACTTCCGGTAAACCGTAATACAGCAGATACGCCAGAATCAAAAAGGGGATCGCGCGCATCAGGCTGACAAAAGCAATAATGAGCCGATTAATGGCCTTATTTTGATACTCCATCACATAACACAAACTAACGCCAATCATCATGCCTGCCACGGCGGCAATAATAAATAACTCAAGCGTCGCCAGCAGGCCGTTGAAAAAGCTTTCCCGCGCACTCCAGATAATCGCCCATTGGTTCATAACTCCTCCCGCCCCTAGCGTGCCAGACGTTTTGCTTTGCGCTCCGCCATCCCCTGCAGACGCAGCAATAAGCCAATAATAATGATGTACAGCAGTGCCGCTGCCAGAATTGGCGATAATGGCTCATAGGTCACCGACGAAATTCGATTCGTCACGCGAGTTAAATCCACCACGCCTATTACCGCTATTGCCGGGCTGCCTTTAATTAAAAAGGACATTTCGTTGACCAGCGCGGGCAAACTTTCAATCCACATTTGCGGCAGCATAATATGGCGAAACCAGGTCCAGCGCCGCATGCCAACCGACTCTGCCGCTTCCCGCTGTTCGCGTGGGAAATTGCGAAAGGCGTTACGCCAGATCTCAGCATTAAAGGCCGAGGTATTTAGGGTTAACGCCACAATAGCCGCCACGGTTTTATCAAGGTTAATCCCGACCGTTGGCAGCGAAAGGAATAAAAACAAAACCAGCGTCACCAGCGGCGTGGCGCGGGCAAGGCTGATATAAACCACCAGAATCTGATCGATAACGGGCAATCGCATCATGCGAATAAACGCGATGAACAGCCCAATCACCACGCCAAAAACAATCGCCAGCCCTGAAATCCAGAGCGTCGTCCATGCACCTTCAATTAATAACTGCCACGCCATTGCGTCCATGGTGCTCCCCCCTTCAATGGGCGGCGGTTACCCGCCGCAATACATTACAGGCCAGCTAATTTATGGAACTGATCGGCACTGGTAATCGGCTCAGTGGGTAAATTGTCATAAGTTTCGCCAAACCATTTTTTCTGAAGCTCGGCGAGCCTGCCAGTTTCACGCAGGTGATCCATAAATTTGGTCATATAGGCCAGCAGCTCTGGTGAATTTTTAGGAATTGGCCAGGCCATATAGCCAGGGCCAGACACCGCCAGCCCTTTGGCAAAGACTTTCGGTTTGGCTTTTACCAAATCATTTACTGAGATCACCACGTTAATTACATAGTCCAGACGCTTATTGGCTAAATCCGCGTAGGCTTCAGGATAGGAAGGATATTCCACTACCGGCCCCAGTTTGCCGCCGGTTTTTTCCAGCATCGCTTTCAGTTCCGGCAATCGCGCCAGCAACGCGCTTCCCGCCTGCAACCCCACCTTTTTGCCATTTAGCGCCGCGATAGTGTTTAAGGAGTCATCGCCTGCGCGCTTAACAAAATAGTGCTGGGCGGAAGCCCACGGCGGGGTGAAATTAAACACATTGAGTCGTTCATCGGTAATGACCGCGCCGGTGAGGGCCATATCATATTGCCCGGTCGACACCGCCGCTAATAAGCCTGTCCACGGCAAAATACTTTGATCAACGTTGAATTTGGCATATTTGCGCAGCTCCTCCAGCATGTCTTTATTAAAGCCGTCAGCCTGACCGTTGGTCATAAAATTAAACGGCGCGTAATCGTCCTCCGTTGCCACTTTCAGGGTGCCAGCTTTTTCTATTTCCGCTAAATCAGCGATGGCATGGCAGGAAAACGCCATCGTCATCGCCGCTGCCAGATAATATGCGCTACATACTTTTTTCATTTTTCCGCCCTCTGTTGCCTTGCCGGAAACGCGCCAGCCGCTGATGCGTTGCAAATCACATGCCGATATCAGCGATCCACGCGTCGGTTGAATTCGTTTTTACTGTAGGGAGCCTTTTTGCAATCTGAATAGAGCCAGTTGCGTTGCGTGGATGTGTCAGTATGTCAAAGGCTGGTACGGAATTTGCTGGATTGAATACGGGCAGATTTCGAGGAGAGTGCGATGATCCGACACCTGATGCATGTGGAATTCGACCGCCAGCGCGGTTTACAGGAGCAGGTCCGTGAATCGCTGGTACGGGCGATCCTGAGCGGACTGTTTCCGGTTGATACGCCGCTTCCCTCCTGCCGCCAGCTTGCCAGCCAGCTTCACGTGTCGCGCAATACCACCGCGCTGGTTTTTGAGAGCCTGGTCAGCGAGGGTTATCTCGTCAGCCGTCCGCGCAGCGGATATTACCTGCATCCGGATTACCATACCTCACCGTCTCCGGCAGCGCAGGAGCTGCTCATCCATGATGAAACTGCACCATCCTGGAGCAGACGAATGAAAATGATGCCCAGCCAGCAGGAGTCGATCCTCAAACCCGCAGGCTGGATGAATTACCGCTACCCGTTTATCTATGGTCAGCCGGATACGCGTCAGTTTCCGCTTGCCAGCTGGCGCTCGACCGCTAACTGGCTGCACGGTGGCGTGCGCGATCCGGCATGGGTGGTCGATCATATCGATCAGGATGTGCCGATGCTGATTGAACAGATCCGTACCCGGGTATTGCCCAAACGCGGTATCGCCGCCTCGGCAGATGAAATCTTAATCACGCTCGGTTCACAAAACGCCCTTTATCTGTTGACCCGCCTGCTGATGGACCGACAAACGCGGGTAGCGGTGGAAGATCCTGGATTTCGCGAAGCGATTAATACCTTTATGCTCAGCGAAACCGGCATCGTGCCGCACCCGGTTGACAGCGAAGGCATAATGCTTAACGAGGAAACCGCCTGTGATTATTATTATGTCACCCCCGGTCATCAGGTGCCGACCGGCGTTACCATGAGCCCGGCGCGCCGTCAGCAGCTACTGGATCATGCCGTTCGCCATGATGCGGTGATCATTGAAGATGATTATGATTCAGAGAGTAATTTCACACGCAATCCGCTGCCCGCCCTGAAGGCCTGCGACCGCAGCGGTCGGGTGATTTATGTCAGCAGCCTGTCTAAAGCGCTGTCGCCAGGGCTACGGTTGGGCTTTATGGTGGCCGATCCGGATGTCATTGATGAAGCTCGCGCCTTGCGTCGCCTGATGTATCGCCATCCGCCTGCCAATATTCAGTATCAGATGGCGCATTTTCTGGCGCAGGGCCATTATGAAACGCATTTGCGCCGTTATCATGATGATTCAGCCCGCCGCTGGGATCGCCTGCACGAAGCGTTAAGAACGTCACTGCCGGAGTGCACACTCATGCCCGGCAGCGAACATGCGAACGCTTTCTGGCTCAGCACGCCGGAACATATCAGCACCCGGCAACTGACCTGGCGCGCGGCTCATGCGGGCGTATTGATTGAGCCGGGTGCCCGTCATTTTCTCGGCGATGCCCCGCCGGATCACTTTTTCCGTATGGGCTTTCACGCCATTGATCCGCAGGCAATTGCGCCGGGCGTTGATGTATTGAAGGGGCAGTTGATGCAGATGGGATGACGTCGTTCTCCTCTTCTGTGAGGAGAACGACGCATTAGACTGGTATAGCCAAAGATCAGAAGCTATATCCCACACTCACCGAGAAGTTGCGCGGTTCGCCATATACCACGCCGCTGCCGACGCTGGACGTATACTCCCGGTCAAACAGGTTTTTGACGTTGGCCTGCACCGAGAGATTCTTATTGACCTCATAACGTGCGAACAGATTCGCCAGCGGATAGCTGCCCTGATACACCCGCTGCGTCGCGCCGGAAGGACCAGCTGCATCCTTGTAAGTCCGGTTTTGCCAGTTCACCCCACCGCCGACGGTCAGCGCAGGCATCACCGGCACGTTGTAGCGGGTAAACAATTTCAGATCGGTTTGCGGCAACTGGGGATTGGTACGCGAGCCGCTGGCATCCTTCGCCACATAGCGCGTGGCACCAAAGGTGAGACTCAGGTTGTCGGTCACGGCACCATTAATTTCGAAATCCACGCCGCGGCTTACCACCCCTTTGGCCGCTACGTAAGCCTGCTCGCTGCTGTTATTCACATAGTTATCGCCGTCAATCTGTCCCAGATTATCCTGCTCAATACGGAAAATCGAAAGCGTGGTGGTCAGACGGCCATTGTACCAGTCAGATTTAATCCCGGCTTCGTAATCCCGGCCCGTTACCGGCTTGAGATAGTTCCCCTGACGATCGCGGTAGGTTTGCGGCTGGAAAATAGAGGTATAGCTCAGGAACGCCGAGTAGTTCTCGTTGATGTCGTAAACCAGCCCGCCATAAGGGGTCAGGTTATTTTTGTCCATATTGGCGGAAGTGCCATTGGTGCTGTACTGGGTGTAACGCATGCCGAGGATCAGCGAGAGCGGATCGGCGAGTGAGAAACGCGCGGCAGTATAAGCGGCTTTCTGGCGGATGGTATCTTCGGCGGAAAGCCCCCATGCCGGCCAGTCCGGCTCGGCAAGGTTGCCGTCAAAATTGATTATATTGCCGATATCCGCCGCAGAAACCATCGATGACGAGTAAAGATAACGGTTGCGCTGGCGGCTGTAATCCACGCCCGCCACCAGCTCATGCTGGCGGCCCAGCAGCGTAAACGGCCCGCTGGCGTATGCGTCTACTGCGGTCTGAGTACGCAGGCCGTGATACCAGCCGGCAAAACCATAACCGCCCGCCGCCAGAATACCGGTGTTTTGATCCGGGAAACCGCTGGGATAGAACAGTTTACTGTCGAAATTCGCTTCGCCATGCGTCGCATTCAGGCGCGTCTGCCAGCCGTTGGCAAACTGGGTGGTGAGCGCCGCGAACACTTTACGCGACAGGGTATTAAAATACGTCCAGTCGGGTGCCAGGCTGTCGCTGCGATCGTAATCGACGCGGTTGCCGTTTGAATACCAGGTCGGCAACCCGCCCCAGGTTGCGCCATCGGTATCGCGCGACTGGTAATCGTAGCCGAGATCCAGCACCGTATTGTCGCTCAGATCGGCCTGCACGGTGGCATAGAGGAATTTTTTGGTTTTATGGTAGCGATCCAGCCAGCTATCACCGTCCTGATAGCCAGTGACGACGCGGCCGCGCAGCGTTCCGGCGTCGTTCAACGGCCCGGAAAGGTCAGCCACATAGCGCTGGGTATCCCAGCTACCGTAGCTGGCGGACAGATCGCCGGCAAAGGTTTTGCTGTCAGCTTTCTTACGCACGAAATTAATGGCCGCGCCAGGATTACCGGTGCCGGTCATCAACCCGGTAGAGCCGCGGACAATATCGACCCGCTGGTAAATCGCGGCGTCGCCGTCGGTTTCACCAAAATTCCATGCGCCGTATTGCGTCGAGGGAATATCATCATAGGTGTAATTATTGATATAGAACCCGCGAGAGAAATAATCGAACCGCTCTGAGTCATATTGCGTGGCCGACACGCCGGTCACGTTATCCAGAATGTCTTTAACATCGCGCATATTCTGGTCTTTTATTCTTTCTTCGGTCACGACGCTGACCGACTGCGGAATATCGCGCTGGGTGAGATTCAGTTTTGTCCCGGCGCGAGTCGCAGGTACGGTATACGACGTTGCTGCCTGGGCCGCATTCTCCTCCACCGCATTGACCACGATGGTATCTTCAGCCCCCGCCGGGGCAGCATAAACCGCACTGCTAATACACAGCGCCATCAGTGAAAACGAAAAGCGATTACGATCCCCGGACGTAAAGCCAGCCATCCAGGGCGAAGGATTCCTGTGGTGAAAAGCCATCTGTTAACCCCATAAGTATTGTTGTGTTGTTATGGTGTGCCAGCGTCCTCAGGGCAGAGACCGCTGGCGAAAACGCGCGCAACAATACTAAATGCAAATGAGATGGATTTCCATTCTCAATTGAGTGGGGGGGGGTTATTTGATTCATATCATGAATGCATCAATCCTCGCCCGACGCTACCTTTGCATAGTCCAGCATCACCTTCAGCAGCACATTTGCGCCTGCGGTGACGTGCTGCGGCGCGGCATACTCAATTTCGTTATGGCTGATGCCGTCCTTACAGGGAATAAAAATCATGCCGGCAGGTGCGAGATAACTCATATAAACCGCGTTATGGCCCGCGCCTGACACAATCGGCCGCGACGGATAGCCAAGCCCGGTTGCCGCTCTGCTAATCGCCGCCTGACAGTCAGGATGGAACGGCGCGGCGGGATAATGACTCACCTCTTCCAGCGTTATCGCCATTCCCGTCTGCTCTCTAACCGTCGCAATAGTTGCCCGCAGCGCGGCATCCATCTTCGCAACTTCATCGTCGCTGATATTGCGCATATCAATGGAAAATTTGACCTCACCGGGCACCACGTTACGGCTATTGGGATTCACCTGCACCATCCCCACGGTCCCGCGTCCGTGCTCGCTGCGCCGCGCAATGGCCACCACGTCCTGCATCAGTCGCGCGGCGACCTGCATTAACGGTGAACAGACCGATAAAATCAGAATTAATTATGGCAGGCGGGCAAAATAGCCGATGACCTATCACCTGCTCTTATTGTTTAACATTCTGCTGCACTGCTGATGGGAAATATGTTGCGGAAATGCACCATGAAGTGTACGAAAATAAAATTCTGCCACGGAACTATTCTCGCTGCGCGGATATTATTAATATCTTTAATAATGAGAGGAAGGGTATAAGGATAAGATAAAACTTGCTGTCAAGCGCGATAATGCGCCTGATGCTTCACAAAGAGGGTTAACGGTTGGTCTGCCGGGTAAAAGAGACGTGATTTCTGAATAGTCGTTTGCATACGCGGATGCAGCCATACCAGCCCGCCAGAGTGACAATGCCCCAGACGACCCAGGCTATGGTTTCTCCTGCGCCAATTGTAAGGTGTAAAAAACGTGCGATAAAATACCCCACAACGACCGGTAACAACAGGCCCAGCCAGATGAAAAATTTGGGTGTGCCATACTTAATTTCTGCCCGGCACCCGCGACAAACATTTGCGCCATACGGAATATCGCTGCGGCAGTGTGGACAGGTAATTTCTTGATTATCCAATATTTATATCCTTATCGTGGATGACAATCTTTAAAGGTATGATACGCCGCGAAAAACCTGGTGACTACCCCTGAATATGATGGGCTGGAAATGAGAGCGGATAAATTGCTATAGATGAATGAAGAATAAGGCGGAAACTACGGGCAAAGATAAAGGGCCTCTGCTGGTTGTTGCTTAATTTTGACAATAGAACAACATCCCGGAATAAGTGGAATAAAATTGAGCCGCTGCCTGGCTATCGCCGCGTTGCAGGCTTCGCCTTCGTAAGCCAGTGAAGGATTTGCGCCTCGAGACAGGAGATGCGCGGCGAAGCTAATATTATTCTTCCAGATTGCAATTAATAATGCAGAATGATTTCCAGGCAGGCCATTAGTGGCATTAATCTCTGCGCCACGGGCAATTAAATAGTCAGCAATATCCTGATGACGTTGCGAACCATAATACGCAGCCACCATCAACGGTGTTTCCTTATATCTTCCAGTCATGGAATTGACATCCGTTTTTGCAACATCCACCAGGAAATGCACCGCATCGGCATTAGCCTGAGTAATCGCATTGTTTAAGGCCTCTGCCCTGTCCGGCAGGGTAACAGTTTTACATTGGTTGCTGACCTGTGAAGAGCAGCTATTACTCTTTAAACAGTGCTCACAATAAAACCAGCGTTTTTTTAATTCATCTGTATCCTGCGTAAAACTGGCAACTGGAGATAATAAATAATTTCTTTGTGTTACATATTTATCATGCTGATTGCAGGTTGCCGATGTCAGACAAAACACCATAACAATATTAAAGAGCGTGGGGAAATACATTTCAGTCCTCGACAATAGATAACGCAAATGAAAAGAGTAAACATAAAACCGTCGCTTTTTCACTTTTCACACCAAAAGGGGGCGTAATTAAAATCGGTAAAACCTCTGCTATCAGAAAACTCATCCACATCAGTTAACTACCCTCTTCGCACCAGTGAATTATAATTTTCGAGTACAAAATTAAAATGAGGATTCATAAAGTCACCATAAGCACCATGAAGGTCATGCAGTATTTAATTGTTTAATGCATTCATAATGTTAGATAGCTTCAATATTATGTTTGAGTTACATTCAAATGTAGAGCACATGCAGATTTTTGATATAATGCAACAATCTTAATTAAGCAGTGAACGCTGTAGTGGTCTTCAGCAAACAATTTAGATAGAAGCTGAATCAATTCCTGTTATCTCAACCTCACCATTCTGGAACGAAAAATAAATTTCAAGTGCCAGGTAATCTTGCTCAATGGGAGCAACGATCACACCACCAGTGAACAACTCGGTGAAATGGGTTAATACGGAGCCATGAAACCGATTTTCTTGTTTCACACAGCATTTTTCTGCAATGTAATAATTACCCGTCAGGCGACTGCGACAGGGAAACATATCTGGATCAGCGTTACACAACGCCTCCTCATTCAGATAATCAAGGACAGTTTGGTATACTGCCCGCTCAAGAAGGGGATCAAGGATGGAGATTTCCTTTTCAGAAATATTTGTATAACACAGGCGTGGGGCGGTTGGTGTATGGTCAACATCCCAACAGACATGATGATTTTCATTATTTTTTGCTTCAAAATTTAGTTTATTTAGCTTTTCAAAATTCATCTTAGCGCCTGCATAATCTGCTCACTAAAAAGGCATTTTCTCAGGACTGAGTTTGGTATCCACGCCGCCATTTTCGCACTTCAGCAGGCAAAAAACATGAATTAAATTTCTATTAAATCGCTCTTTCTCTCTCCAAAAATCAGGTGTTGCGCAGGCTGCAAGCACTCTTTAGCCATGCTGTCAGATATGCTGTGACAATATCGCCTGATAGTTCCTGATTTCAGATGTTTTTTGTACGGGAGGTTGCTGCTCTCCCAGGTCTTCATAGGGCGTCAGGCCCCTTCAATGATTACGAGTATATAATTTATTCAATTTGTCATTTTCCTCTTTGGAAAGACAATTAAAAAACCGCCCCCGCCCATTCATACCCCATAAAGAACCTATCTGAAATAGTTCAAGTATATAATCCCTCAAAATATCAGCCACAAAATCATTCCGTTGGGATAAGTACCATCCCCATAATTTATTTAACACTTTCGAAGCATTTCCCCTATTTATCACAACACCATTTATATCGATTAAAAAAGTTGCCGGGGCATGGCATCCCAACTCAACGATCATGAAATAAATTACATCAAGAAATTGCTTAAGTGATATTATCAAACCTGGTTCTTTTAAGCACTCACTATAATACTCAGTGAGATAATCACCATTCGAAAATGTCATATCGAATAACTCTTTCTCTGCATACCAATTTTTGCGGTTTTTATCTTTTTCAGCTTGTTTATCTATCCCGATGATATTATTAATATTTACCCATAGATATGGGCATTCAAAATTATCAAGTTTTCTAATTATATCTTCTATTCGTATGGTTGCCATAACCTTTCACCTGTTAATGACGCTTGCTGTTTAACATTATGGCAGGAAAAAACATGAATTAAATTCTGTTAAATAGCTCTTTTTCTCTCTCCAAAAATCAGGCGCTGCGCAGGCTGAAAACACGCTTTAGCCATGCTGTCAGGTATATCCGTTTTCATTAACGTCAAACATGACGCTTGTCAGATATGCTGTGACAATATCGCCTGATAGTTCCTGATTTCAGGTGTTTTTTGTACGGGAGGTTGCTGCTCTCCCGGGTCCTCATAGGGCGTTTTCATCCACTTCAACGTGAGCGATGCAGCCTCCTCCAGCGTTTTACACAATGACTTATTTTTAATAAAACAGTTTGACTGGGTATAGTGAAGTACCTTTTCAACATCGTCTTCATTTAACGTTTCATTAATATGGGCGGTCACCTCATTCAACAATGCAGGTCTGTTTTTCACCAGAACAGACAACTCATCCAGCCGTTCCCATTTATCCACCAGCAGCCGAATGACCGCCTCAGAGGTTCCCTCCATAATGTACCCCTCGTCACAGCCATGATATCGCGAGAAAAAATCGGCAACCGCTCTCCATGATGTCAGATAATCCATAGCGACATCCGCTTTATCAAAATCCTTCTGCGAACAACGCTCTGTTTCGGCCTGAGCGTTCAGGCAAAAAATGAATAAAAGTGCTATCAAATATCTCATATTTAATGCCCGGTCATTTTTTAATGATACATTTATTTACAGTATATTTTTTCTTACTGAAAAGAAAAAATCAGTCATTGTAATCCCATCTTAATCTTTACCAAAAATCCGTAATCCCATAACCTTACAAAGGTGCTCAGTTCATTCATCAGTCCGTATTATAAAAGCGCCAAAAAAAAAAATAATTAAAATATTAAAAAATGATTCAAGGAACAAATACTAATCGTAAACTCAGGGAACAAAAACAATGCTTACAAAGGCATCCATCTTATCTATAAATATAATACCTATTAACATAAAAAATTATAATGGCAAAAAACTTATCTTGCTCTCAAATAACTAAAATAAACTTTAATATAACATTGTCGGAACAACAACATCCAGAAATTTTTTATACTCGCATACCAAATTAACCATTAGTTAATCAGGAAAAATGCCATTTTTATATGATATCCATAAATAATTTAACGCCCAACTCTCATTATTGCCAGAAGCTAAGCTTTTAGCGATCAGGTCAACGTCATCAGATATGCATGAAGATATTTCCGAGTTATTGATAACTTTAAACGATAACTTAAATGCTTTTTCTCTCAGCAAATCAATAAAAACAGCATCACTATTTTTTAATCTTATAATTTCAAGTGCATTAAACTCGTTCATCCAGCGTTCATCAAAGTCAGGTTGATCCCTTGAATCTAAAGCATTATCGACATTCAGTGATTTAAGGAAGTCAAAAAATTTCGGGGCAGACATTGCCTCATCAACTTCAATTAATAATTTATTATTCATTGCATTACCCTTATTCATTAAATAAAGTTTTATTAAATATGAACTTCTACAAAATCATGTTTTCGACAGAGGTCCAACTTTGTTCAATCAATTAGACTATGTTTTTATGTATGCATCTGATATTTCTAACTAAACTTAAAAAACGTAAGGATTAGGTTATATGATCTTCCGTGTAATTGATATCTTATTGAATTATTAACTCACATCCGGGCCTCAACAATAAACTTATAAAATGGCCCAACGGTGGTGCACATGCTACCGCCCCGCCCTGATCGTCTGCCATCTGCCCTGGTCGATTTTATCCATGCGCCCGGCAGCTAAATATGACGTACCGCAGTTTCTTCTTTTGAAATCATAGTCTTTCCGGAATCGTACTTATTACCCTGACCCCGCGCCCCGCACGACGAACAAGCCTCTCCCTTCTATACTTTGTGAAACACAACTTTATGAGGTCTTTTATGCCCTTACCCGATTTCCACACCTCCGATCCCTTTACGCTTGGCATTGAACTGGAGCTACAGGTGGTGAACCCGCCGGGCTACGATCTCAGCCAGGATTCTTCCACGCTGATTGAGGCGGTCAACGCCGATGTCAACGCTGGCGAAGTGAAGCACGATATTACGGAAAGTATGCTGGAGATTGCGACCGGGGTGTGCCGCGACATTCATCAGGCGGCGGCGGAGTTTTCGGCTATGCAGCAGGTCATCCTGCGTGCTGGCGAAAAGCATCACCTGCAAATTTGCGGCGGTGGAACACACCCGTTCCAGACGTGGCAGCGTCAGGAGGTCAGCAAGAGCGAGCGCTATGCGCAGACACTGGAGTACTACGGCTATTTAACCCAGCAGGCGACGGTGTTTGGTCAGCATGTTCACGTCGGCTGTCAGAGTGGGGATGATGCAATTTATCTTGTGCATGGCTTGTCGCGTTTTGTGCCGCACGTCATCGCCCTGAATGCCGCCTCACCGTACCTTCAGGGGTCGGACAGTAAGTTTGCCTGCTCGCGGCTGAATATTTTCTCTTCCTTTCCGGATAACGGCCCGATGCCGTGGGTGAGCAACTGGCAGGCGTTCGAAGGGCTGTTCCGCCGCCTGAGCTATACCAGTATGATCGACAGCATTAAAGATTTGCACTGGGATATTCGCCCGAGTCCGGGTTTCGGCACGGTGGAAGTCCGGGTAATGGATACCCCGCTGACGTTAACGCACGCGGTGAATACGGCAGGATTTATCCAGGCGCTTGCCTGCTGGCTGTTGACGGAGCGGCCGTTTAAACATCAGGAGCGGGACTATTTATTATATAAATTTAACCGCTTTCAGGCCTGCCGTTACGGACTGAAAGGCGTGCTGACGGACGTCCACACCGGTGAACAGTGTACCATTGCTGATGATCTCACGCGGTTGCTTGAGCGGCTGACGCCTTATGCTGATAAACTCGGCGCAGGCAGCGCACTCGACGATATCGGCATGATGCTTAAAGCGGGTAAAAGTGAGGCGCAGAACATGCGGGAGTTTATCGCCGACGGCGGATCGCTTATCGGACTGGTGCAAAAGCACGTCGAAATCTGGGCGGCAGGCTAGCCGCCCTTCTTGCCAGGCTTTACAATGCGCCATACGATTTTTAACAGAAGATTAACGGTACATGAAACACCCGCTTGAATCCCTGACCATCGCTGGCAGCATTTTACTGCTGGCGTTTCTTTCCTGTCTGCTGCTCCCGGCCCCTTCGCTTGGACTGGTGCTGGCGCAGAAACTGGTCGCCGTGTTTCATCTGATGGATCTCGGCCAGCTATATACCCTGCTGTTCTGCCTGTGGTTTCTGGCGCTGGGTGTTATCGAGTATCTGATTATTCGCTTTATCTGGCGTCGCTGGTTTTCGCTGGCGGGTTAAGCCGGTAAAGTCACGCATCCCCGCCACCAGCGCTTCACACCAGGCGGCATAGTCATGGCCGCTGGACCACGGGTGGAAACTGGCGCGGTAGCCTTTATCACGCAGCACCTGAGCAAACGCTTCAGTATTACGATAGATCCCGCCGTCCGGCCCCTGACTTTCAAAGCGTCCGGCCTGGAGCCAGAAGCGGATCGGATACTGCGGCGACTGTTGATACTGTCGCGTCAGCCAGCCCGGCGCTTCGCCCTGCGGTGCCCACCAGTAAGAGCCTGATAAACTCAACACGTTGCCAAAAATGCGTGGATAGCGCAGCGCTACCCACGATGAGGCCAGCCCACCGTAGCTGGAGCCTGCCAGCACCGTTTTCTGGCGCTGCACCGGCAAGCCGTTTTGACGCAGCCACGGCACCAGTTCATGCGCCATAAAATCAGCGAATGCCGGATTCGGCGGCAATTCTTTTCCGCGCCGGACGTGATCGAGGCTGTCGATAAAGACAATGTTGAACGGCGGTACGACGTGGCGGGCGATCAAATCGTCCATCACGCTGGCGAAGCGATACTCATCCTGGTACACCTGCCCGTCAAACAATATCAGCGTCCAGCGCGCAGGCTGCGCCACGCGGGGACGGTAGATAATAATATCGCGCTGGTTATTGAGTAGGTGACTGTAAAGAGATTGTCGCGTCAGCGTGCCATGCGTCACTGGCTGCGTCATACGCTGAGGGGTGCAGTAGCGGGCGGATGTCAGTGCCAGCAGCGAATAGCGATTCCAGCGGTCGGTGCGATCGGTGCTCAAGGTAGCCGGATTAAGCGGATCGGCCTGGGCGCTGACCAGGATTGCCCGTCGCTGATCGCGCGCCGTGCCCTGGACCACTGGCACGTCGGGGGCCAGCTTGTACTGCATCAGCGTATCGGCCGGTACGACATAGCTGCGAAACCAGATGTCGGAGTCACCAAGACGAAACAGCGGATCGTGATCGCCTGCAGGCGATCCGAGAATAAACACGTTATTGCGCGCGCCGCGCCACAAAAAGGTTACGCGCTTATGCGTCGCATCCACCGGCTCCACCAGCGGGGTTCCTTCCTGACGTCGCGCCTGCCAGAATGCCTCAGTGCTGCCGCCTGCCTGAAGCTCGCGGGCTAATTGTTGTAACAGCGGGCTTACCGGATCGAGCACCTGGGTTCTGGCGAGAGACGCGGTTTCTTTGATCCGCCAGCTAAAGCGCCAGCGGGTACCCTCCTCGCCATGCAATACCAGTGAAGAAGGCTGATTAAACGGAAGCGAAAACAGCAGCGACTGCTCGCTGTCGGCAGGTTCCCCCTCCACCAGCGTGCGCAAACGGCGGTTTTGTTGATCGAGCAGGCGTGCATCGGTGACACCACGTAGCGTTGCGGAGACATAATTTTCACCCAGCGCGGGGAGCACAAAACACACTTCGCCGCTGGCATCAAATTTCCCCTGCTGCTCGCCCTGCACCGACATTGCGTCACAGCTGGCGGCCAGCGCAGGCGTCGCGCTTAGCCCAATTAACACACCACTCCACGCCATTTTCATGACAGCCATCTTCCCCGTGAAATTTGTTACAACGCTAATGCAAATGATAACAATTTGCAATATCATTAGCGCCGTTTACGTTTTCCTCTCCCGCTATTCCCTCCAAGAACAGGGGATTTTCAATGGCATCGTTCACGGGGTTTTATTTAAAATATGTTTAAAAATAATAAGATAATGCACTTCTGGTTAATGAGTATAGCCACCGCAGCCGCCAGTGTTCAGGCACAGGCTGCCGAAGAAACCATGGTCGTCACGCAGGGGAACAGCGAAGATCCTACCGCTCCGCTGAAAGGTATGGTGGCAACCAAAACGCTGTCGGCGACTAAAACGTCGGCGGATCTGGTAAAGACGCCGCAATCAGTTTCTGTCGTTACCCGCGATCAAATGAACGCGCTGGACGTGACGTCGGTATCAGAAGCGCTGCGCTACAGCGCAGGGGCATTTACCGAGTATCGCGGTTCATCCAACCGTAACGATGAAGTGTTCGTGCGTGGCTTTAGCTATGTGCCGAAATTCCTCGACGGATTAAGTTTTGGGGCTACCGCATCATCGCAAACCGGCACTGTCGATCCATGGCTGCTGGAGCGGGTTGAACTGGTACGCGGTCCGGCCTCCGTTTTATTCGGCCAGGTGAATCCTGGGGGACTTATCAGCATGACCAGTAAGCGTCCCACCAGTGAGCCGGTTCATGAGGTCCAGTTCCGTACCGGTAATCACGATCTGGCGGAAGGTGCCTTTGATTTTGGCGGTCCGCTGAGCGACGACGGGCGCGTATTGTACCGCCTGAATGGTATCGCCCGCACCCAACATAATCAGGTGGATGATTATAAAGAGACGCGCATGGCGATTGCCCCGGCGATTACCTGGTTTCCCAACGATCAGACCCGCTTCACGCTGCTGACCAGCTACCAGAAAGATCCCGATGCTGGTTACCGTAACTTCCTGCCCTACTACGGCACGGTGGTGAGCGCTAACGGCCAGTATATTCCATGGGATTTTAACGTCAGCGATCCGAATTACGACCAGTCATGGCGCGAACAGACGATGGTAGGCTATGAATTTGAACATCAGTTCAATGACATTTTTACCTTCCGTCAGAACGCCCGCTACGCCACCATCAAGCAAAAATACCGCTATCTGGTATACGCCAATAGCGCGGCAAACAGTACGCTGTTAACGCGCCGGGCGCAGCATGAGGAGCGCCAGACCGACGAGTTTGGTCTGGATAACCAGCTTGAAGCTCATCTGGCGACCGGGATGCTTGAGCATACCCTGCTCGGCGGGCTTGATTACAAATCCAGCCACGATAAGCAGTACCTCGGTCGCGGTGCCGGTAGCCAGTACGATCTGGACTGGACGCATCCGGTTTATGGCGTGAACGTCGATGAAAGCACGTTTAGTACCATGACTGACGAACAGCAAAACCTCGATCAGATGGGGATTTATCTTCAGGATCAGATGAGCTGGAATAACTGGGAGCTGCTGCTCTCCGGGCGCTACGACTGGTCAGAAGTACGGACGACCGATTTCACCGCGGCGGACAAAGTCCAGCAAAACGACGACAAGTTTACCTGGCGTACCGGCCTGCTTTACGCCTTTGATTTCGGTCTGTCGCCTTATGTGAGCTATAGCACCTCGTTTGAGCCGAACCTGCAAACCAACCGTGCGCCGGGCGTGGCACCGTTCGCGCCAACTACCGGCAAGCAGACGGAAGTGGGTCTGAAATATCAGCCAGCACAAAATACGTTGATGAGCGTGGCACTCTACGATCTGCGTCAGAATAACGTGCCGACGTATAACAGCTCGCTGGGCTGGTTTGAAAATGCCGGTGAAGTGCGCTCGAAAGGCGTGGAGACGGAGATCCATTCTGCGCTGTGGGATGAGACGGTGAATCTGATCGGCTCTTACACTTATACCGATGCTGAGGTTGCCAGCACTACCGTGGCCGGCACCGAAGGGAAAACCCCGGCGCGTATTCCAACGCATATGGCCTCCGCGTTTGCCAGCTATACCTTCCCCGGTGGCCCGCTGAAAAGCCTGACCGCCGGTGTCGGCATGCGTTACATTGGCACCAGTTACGGCGATGCGAAGAACACTTTTAAAGTGCCGTCCGTGGATCTGTACGATGCGATGGTAAGCTATGAACTCGGTGAACTGAACAGCAGCCTGAAGGGCGCGAGTGTTAAGTTTAACGTCAATAACGTGGCGAATACCAAATATGTCGCCTCATGTGCCAGCGATACCGCCTGTTTCTACGGTATTGGCCGGACCATGACGGCCACGTTCGGTTATTCCTGGTAAAAACAGGCGTAGCATCTTGCCGGTAACGCCCGGCGGCGCTTCGCTTGCCGGGCCTACGTTATCAACTTAACTTTTTGATAGTTAATATCATGTAGGCTGGGTAAGCGCAGCGCCACCCGGCAAAAAGGTAGCCCGATTAACAGGCCCGACACCTCAATGCGTGCGACTGTGATTTTCTTTACGGTAGGCACCCGGCGGCTGATTAAAGGTGCGGGTGAACACGCGGGTAAAGGTTTGCTGGGATTCGTAGCCGTATTTCAGGCAGATATCATACACGCGCTGATCGGTATCACGCAGGTCGCGCGCCGCCAGCAAAAGCTTACGCTCGCGAATATAGCGTCCCAGACTCTCCCCTTTATATTGCAAAAAAAGACGCTGCAAATGCCATTTCGAATACCCGGAATGGCGGGCAATTTCTTCAATACGCAGCGGCTGATGCAAGTTGTCATCTATCCACTCGACGATGGTGTCGATTACCTGAGCGGAAATAGTCATATGGCTCCCCCTCTCTACTGTAACGGTGGTTTATTCCCACCAGGCGCTAAAGTGTTGCAAACGATCGTGAATGTTTACCGGTTCACCAAGCTGTGGTGTTAACAGCCGGTATGGCTTATTTTCACTGGCCTGCGCCAGCCGTTTATAGGGGTCGTCCCAGGTGTGTTTCGCCAGGACAAAACGCCCCGAATGGCCGGGTAAAATCGCGCTGGCGTTAAGATCGACCGCCGCCTGTGCCGTCTGCTCAGGCATCATGTGAATGTATTTCCAGTCTTCGTCATACTGGCCATTTTCCATAATCGCCAGATCCACCGTGCCGAACTGCTCGCCGATGGCTTTGAAATGCGGTCCATAGCCCGTATCGCCGCTGTAATAAACGTTCTCCGCCGGCGTGACAAACATAAAGCTGGCCCACAGTGTCTGGTTACGTTTTAAACCGCGTCCGGAGAAATGGCGTGCAGGCAGAACGTGCACGGTCAGCTGCTCATCAACGGTAATCGCCCGATTCCAGTCGGCCTCGGTGATGATGTCCGGGTTCATCCCCCAGTAGCGCAAATGCGAACCCACACCAAGTGGCGTGATCACCCGGTGAATTTTAGGCATCAGCGCCCTGATGGTGGCGTAGTCGAGATGATCGTAGTGATCGTGCGAGATGATCAGCAGGTCAATCTCCGGCATGGCTTGCGCCGTCCACGGATAATCGCCATCAAACGCTTTATTTAAAAATGAAAATGGCGCGGCGTAGGCACTGAATACCGGGTCGATCAGGATGCGTTTTCCGCCCAGTTGCAGATACCAGGAAGAGTGCCCTAACCAGATCGCGACATCCTCATTCAATGGCAGGCTCGCCAGTCCGGTCTTCACCAGCGGCAGCGGCTTAGCAGGTCGGGCATTTTCCCGCCGGGTGGTCAGAAATTCCCACCACGCCGCCAGCATGTTTTTCTTGCCGGTAAAACCCGGCGTGGGGAGCTGATTATGAAACTTGCCGTCGCGATAGTGCGGCGATCTTTCCACTTCTGTCAGCTCCGTCCCCTGCGGGGCCTGGCCAAATCCGGCATTGCATATAAACGGTAAACCAGCTGCGCAGGCGATTAACATAACGACAACCACACTTATTGTTAGACGTTTCATATCCTGACCTGAACCACGTTCTGTCCATAGAAACGGTATCATGAAACTTGATTATGAGTGAGTAAGCACTCATTATAGAAAGAGGCCGAATATCGTCAAGACGTTTTTCATTTTTTGACATTCGCCGTTGAAGTGCTCTTAAGGGCATGTTTCAATCGTGGTTTTTACAAACAAAAAGGTAAAATGGTGTGGCTCGTCCGAAGAGTGAAGATAAAAAACAGGCGTTACTGGAAGCGGCAACTATCGCGTTTGCTCAGTCAGGGATCACCGCATCAACCGCCACGATAGCCCGCAGCGCGGGGGTTGCCGAGGGTACGCTGTTCCGCTACTTTGCCACTAAGGACGATTTGCTTAACGCCCTTTATCTGCACCTTAAACAGCAGCTCTGTCGGGCTATGCTGGCCAATCGCGATCCGGCGATGATCGACCCGATGGAAAATACCCGTTATATCTGGAATAACTACATCGACTGGGGCGTGCAAAACCCGCTGGGCAATCGCACTGTCCGTCAGCTGGCGGTGAGCGAGAAAATCACCAGACAAACCAAACAGCAAGTTGAAGACATGTTTCCGGAAATGCAAACGCTCTGTCGCAGTTCGATCCTGCCGGTATTTAAAACGGAAGAATTCAACGCCTTCGGCGATGCCTGTTTCCTCGCGCTGGCCGAAACGACGATGGAATTTGCCATGCGTGAACCGGCCCGTGCCAGCGAATTCAAAGCGATTGGTTTTGAAACCATGTGGCGCGCCCTCTCGACCAGCAAGGCCTGAGAAGGCCCCCTGTTGCTCTGAGATTTGTCGCACAAAAAGATAATAGTTATCGAGATAAGTCACTTTATTTTTTCCGTCCGCAAGCGCTACTCTGCTGCGCGTCGGGCGTACCGGTGCGGTGCGCATTTTCACTACCAGGAGTCATTATGGATATTGTTTCAATTGCCTTAAAGCGTTATTCCACCAAGGCATTCGATGCGAGCAAAAAACTGACCGCCGAACAGGCTGAACATTTGAAAACGCTGCTGCGCTATAGCCCGTCGAGCACCAATTCTCAGCCGTGGCACTTTATTGTGGCCTCGACCGATGCAGGCAAAGCACGCGTGGCTAAATCCGCTGCCGGCACCTTCGTCTTTAACGAGCGTAAAATGCTTGATGCCTCGCACGTGGTGGTTTTCTGTGCGAAAACCGCAATGGATGATGCCTGGCTGGAACGCGTGGTCGATCAGGAAGAAGCCGATGGCCGTTTTGCCACCCCGGAAGCAAAAGCCGCCAACCACAAAGGACGTACTTTCTTTGCCGATATGCACCGTAAAGATTTAAAAGACGATCATCACTGGATGGCGAAACAGGTTTACCTGAACGTGGGTAATTTTCTGCTGGGCGTTGCGGCAATGGGCCTGGACGCCGTGCCGATTGAAGGGTTTGATGCCGCCATTCTTGATGAGGAATTTGGCCTGCGCGAGAAAGGCTTCACCAGCCTGGTGATCGTGCCGGTAGGCCAGCACAGCGTGGAGGATTTCAATGCCGCGTTGCCGAAATCTCGTCTGCCGCTCAGCACCACGCTGACCGAGTGCTAATGCTCTGGCGCGCGATATCGCGCGCCATGCAGGTTTAAAGCGTAGTGATTTAATGAAAGGCAAGCGTAGGCCTGATAAGCGCAGCGCCATCAGGCAGGTTTATCTTATCAACTAACGCTATTGGCTACCCTCCCTCTGCATCCAGTCGTGCCAGCGCTTTCTCCCCGACCTCGTCGACCGGCAGATATACCAGCAGTCGTGCACCATTGCGCGGCGCGGAGTACCAGTACATCTGCTGCAAGCTAAAGCATCCCACTTGCGGATGAGTAAAATTTTTGATCTGATTTTCCACACCACGTACTTCATGGCGCTGATGCCACATTGCTTCAAACTCCGACGAGGCGGCAAAAAAGCGCGCCAGTTTATTTTCCCATGCGGCATCACCACGGTGATCCACCATGGCGGCACGAAAATAAGATACGTAATTACATAATATATTTTGATCGCCCAGTCGGCTTCGCCAGCCTGGATGAGTGAGATAAAGATAAATACAGTTGCGGTCAGCCTCCGGCATGGCACTGAAATCAATGCCCATCAGACGGCAAAAGCTGTCGTTCCACGCCACAATATCAAAATTGGGTTTCTGAATGCTGGCGGGCTGGGGCATCAGGCTGTCGAGTATCCGCCGGGTACCCGCATTAATACGTTCACAGGGTGGCTGCTGAAATGATTCTTGCGGCGTTAATCCCGCCAGCACAAACAGGTGGCGCGTCTCCAGCGGCGAGCACTGTAAGGCGGCAGCAATGGCATTCAGTACCACCGGGGATGGATTGACATCTCGCCCCTGCTCCAGCCAGGTGTACCAGGTGACGCCAACATCCGCCAGCATCGCCACTTCTTCACGCCTTAGCCCTGGCGTACGCCGCCGTCCGCTACGCGGCATACCCAGCCGCTGCGGGTCGAGACTTTCCCGCCTCGCGCGCAAAAATGCGCCGAGCTGCTTACGCGTGTCATTTTGCAGAATCTCTGACGTTTCACGGTCGCTCATCAGGCTCATGGTTTCTCCAGCCGGGTAGTGCCAGTACCAGTATAAGCAAGAACTGGTACCGGTTTTTTAATTCAGCGATGCTACGCCCCATCGTTGTATGACGCAATGGAGTGACCATGAATACGTCTGCTGTTTCACCGGGCCGGGCGGCCCTGATTCTACTGTTAACCGGCCAGATGCTGCCGCTGATTGACACCTCAATTACCAACGTAGCGCTGGAGTCGATTACCGAATCGTTACATGCCAGCGCGACCCAGCTTGAACTCATTGTCGCGCTCTACGGCGTAGCCTTCGCCGTATGTCTGGCGATGGGCAGTAAACTTGGCGACAACTATGGTCGACGCCGCCTGTTTATGTGGGGCGTGGCGGCCTTTGGCGTGGCCTCATTGCTGTGCGGAATGGCAACGACGATTACGCAACTGCTGGGCGCACGTATTATACAGGGCGCAGGCGCGGCGCTGATTGTGCCGCAGATCCTTGCCACCCTGCACGTTACCCTCAAAGGTCCAGCTCATGCGCGGGCAATCAGTCTGTATGGTGGGATCGGCGGGATTGCTTTTATCGTTGGGCAGATGGGCGGCGGCTGGCTGGTGTCTGCGGATATTGCCGGGCTGGGCTGGCGTAACGCCTTCTTTATTAATGTCCCGATTTGCCTGGTCGTGCTGGCGCTGACCCGACGTTATGTCCCGGAGACGCGTCGAGAACAAGCGTCGCGTATTGACTGGCAGGGTACCTTTTTACTGGCGGCGATCCTTTGCTGTCTGCTGTTCCCCCTGGCGCTCGGGCCAGAACTACACTGGCCATGGCCAACACAGGCCGCGCTATTAGCGATGATACCGCTGGGGCTGTGGATGCGGGCCAGCGCACGTCGTCAGGAATCGCAGGGCAGGCAACCTCTTCTGCCGCCGCGCCTGCTTCAGCTTGCCAGTATCCGCTTTGGGATGGTTATCGCTCTGCTGTTCTTCAGCGCCTGGTCGGGGTTTATGTTCTGCATGGCGCTGACGATGCAAAAAGGGCTGGGTATGGCTCCCTGGCAGTCCGGCAACAGTTTTATCGCACTGGGTATCGCCTATTTTGTTTCCGCACTGTATGCCCCGCGCTTGATTGCCCGCTACAGCACCGGGCGCATTCTGCTGACGGGTCTGACGGTGCAGATATTGGGGCTACTGGCGCTGATGTTCACCTTCTGGCGTTTTGACAGCGCCACCACCACGCTATTGCTGGTGCCATCCACCGTGTTAATTGGTTACGGGCAGGCATTGATAGTAAACAGTTTTTATCGGGTTGGGATGAAAGATATCAGCGCCTGCGACGCCGGAGCAGGCAGCGCGATCCTGAGCACGTTGCAACAGGCGACGCTCGGGTTAGGGCCAGCTGTTCTTGGGTCACTGTATCTGGCAATAGCGCGCCAGGGAAATGGACACTACCCGCAGGCAATGGCTGGATTCCTTGGTGTAGAAGTGGTGATGATGGTGATATTAGCGATTGTTGCCGTGCTGTACCGCCAGCGACTTTTTATTGCTGTGGATAATCGGTGTATGCAAATTAAAGGATAAGAGCTTGCCCCGCGCGGAAAAATAATATCTTCGCGGGGTTATTTTCCCTACCAATTATTAGGGTGCGCGGATAATCCTGCTCTACCATATTTTTATAAAAGTTATTAATTTCATTGAGTTATAATTCCACCTTTACGTTTCCCTTTACACACTCCGCCACCACGCCCGCCATCCAGGATAATTCCTATAATTTATGTAAAAAAATATGTCTTAATATGTCCACAAATTCCTTTTCCTCGTCGGCACATTTCCTCTGAAACAGGATGTTTATTATGACTCACCTTAAACCTGCGATTTTACTTTCCGTTCTTGTACTTGCTGCCTGTGGAGGAGGCGGTGGCGGCGGTCACCATGATAACGACTCGACCCCACCGCAAACGACTACGCCGACTCAGCCTGATAACGGAACGACGCCTGCACCGGAGCAGCCGCAATCGCCACCGGAAAGTAAAGCCACGCTGGGGAGTGTCTCCGGTGTCACTTACACTACGCCAGATGGTAATGAATATCAGATGCGCCGTGACGGTATTACTTTTGGCGGTACCTGGACGGAAAGCCTGGTCAAAGCAGACGACACGAAAGTCTCTAGTACCAGTTGGTGTTGCGGACCCATGAGCTACACCCTGTTCGGTAGCTGGACATCGCAGGAAAAAGGCGAGCACGGCGTATTCTACAGCGGCGAAGGCACCGCCGCCGCTAACGTGCCGACGCAGGGCAGCGCGACCTATGTAGGTTCCGGGATGCGCGACGGCGTGCGTACCGATGCCAGCTTCAACGTTGATTTCGCAGCGAAAACCATTAACGGTAATATCACCGGCAACGACGACTTTGGTTCAGCGGTGGCCATGCAAGGGAATATCGTCGACGGTGGCTTTAATGGTAATGCGCAGTCCGGCGGTGAGAACGGTACTTTCGTCGGTCACTTTAATGGCCCTGCCGCTGAAGAGCTGGGCGGCATCGCAGAATTTGCGGATACCAGCAAAAGCGCGTCGTTTGGCGCAACAAAACAATAATACTTTACCGGCCAGCATAACTGGCCGGTTTTCCTGATGATGGTAATCTGCGGTATGTCCTCCCTGCGCCTGCGCTCCCTGCTATTCACGCTCTGTTTACCGGGCGTCGCCACGGCGGCTCCTGACGACAACACCATGATCCCGGCGTCGCCGAATTTTGAACGTTTAACGCCAAAAGCCGCGAGCGAAAAGGTTTCCGGCAACATGCTGCACGTGTCTAATCAACAGCTTGCGGCACAGCCCGCGTTGGCAAAAGCACTGCTGGACCAGGCAGTACGCGATGAAGCGTGGCCGATCGTCAAAAGTATTCTCCCGGTCTATGAACGCTCTGCTTCGCCGGATAGCGTGCTTATCCACTATGCGAAAGCCGGATTAGCACGCAGTGAAGGTCACTACGGCGAGGCAATCGAAAACTATCGCGCAATTCTCGGTGAGCATCCTGATTTTGCCGCCGTGCGTCTCGATCTGGCCCGTGCGCTGTACGAGGACCGGCAGTTTGATGCGGCGGAATATAACTTTGAGCGGGTAAAAAGCACCAGCCCGCCGCCGGAAGTCACGCAACGGATCAACGCTTACCTTCAGCGTATCCAGTCACAGGATCGCCTGACCGGCAACCTTAGCGTGAGCTATCTCAATGACAGCAACGTCAATAATGCCTCGACCGGTAAATATATTCGCATCGGCGACAGGCTGTTTATCCGCAATAAAGAGGCGTACCCGCAGCGCGGCGAAGGCTTCTGGTTTAACGGTGCGCTGCAAAAAGATGTGCCTCTTTATGACCGGCATTCGCTGCGTTTTCTTGGTACAGTGACGGGTAAAAGCTACTGGAATAACCATCGCTTTGACGATATTACCAGCCGCCTGTACGCCGGTTATCGCTGGCAGGATTTTCGCCAGCAGCTCTCTGTGCTGCCGTTTTATGAGAAACGCTGGTACGGTACCGAGGACTATTCGTCCGGACCGGGCATGCGCATGGAGTACAGCTATTTACTCTCCCCGGCGTGGCAAATTAGTCAGGTACTGGAATACCAGAAGCTGCATTACGATAATTCGCAGTATGATTTTTTAGCTGGTGATAATCGCTACGTCTCGACCACGCTGTCGCACGTGGTTAACGCGCGACTGTCAGTGTTCGCAGGCGGCGACGTTGCCTGGCAAAATACCACCACTGACAGCGAAACGAACCAGCGCTATAGCTTGCGCAGCGGGCTGGAAGCCGATCTGCCATGGGGGATTTCCGCCGGGCTGATGGGCGCACTTGCCAGACGGCATTACGATGCCGATAACGACATTTTTGGCGTTCGCCGCCAGGATAACGAGCAGATTGGCATGCTGTCACTCTGGCATCGCGACCTGCATTTTATGTCGGTGATGCCAAAGCTGAATTTTGTCTATAAGAAGGTGAGCAGCAACATCGATTTCTATGACTATACCCAGAGGAACGTGTATTTAACCCTGGATAAACGCTTCTAGGCGCTGGCGCGCGGGGTTAATTGCCACGCCATCATAACCCGTTCGGTGCTGGAGTCGGGATTATCGATTTTAGTCAGCAGCAGCCCGACCGCCTTACGGCCAATCTCATGCGAGGGTTGCTCGATGGTCGTGAGCTGCGGGGTGATCATCTCGGCCAGATCGGTACCGTCGAAACC
Source organism: Superficieibacter electus (assembly GCF_002915575.1). GTDB lineage: Bacteria > Pseudomonadota > Gammaproteobacteria > Enterobacterales > Enterobacteriaceae > Superficieibacter > Superficieibacter electus. The sequence continues at coordinate 53,996 of NZ_PQGD01000007.1, read as the reverse complement.
GACTACCGCAACATCCTCCGGCACCCGTAACCCGGCCTGCTCAATCGCCCTGATAGCACCGGCGGCAAGCGTATCAGAAACCGCAAAGATCGCGTCGGGGCGCGTTTCTGCTGCCAGCAGCCTTTCGGCGGCGGCTTTCCCTGCTGCGGCACTAAGTTCGCTGGCATATTCGACCGACTGATACACCAGCTCACGCGTATGGATCACACTTTTATAGCCGCGCTCGCGCAGGCGGGCATATTTATAATGTAGATCGTGGTTAATCAGGGCGATACGCTGTCGGCCTTTGTCAGCCAGCCAGGAAACCACATGCTGTGCGGCATCGACATCGTTAATACCCACGCAGGAAACCGCGCCGCTGTCGGCATATTCCGCGCACTGAACCCACGGCGCGTCACCAATCAGCGTTGCCAGCTCCGGCAGCTTAGAGAAGGCATCCATCGTAATGATACCGTCAACGATTTTACCGGAAAGCAGCGTCAGGCCCGAGCGCGAGCGTTCAATGTCTGAACCGGAGTTACACAGCAGAATACGATAGCCGTTTTTCTCCGCCTCTTCTTCAATGCCTTTCACCACCGCCGCACAAAAGGGGTTAGCAATGTTGGAGACCATCACCAGAATCATGTAACTGCGCGCGGTACGCAATTGCCGCGCCAGCAGATTGGGCTGGTAATTACTTTCCGCAATTGCCGCCAGCACGCGCTCACGGTTTTTCGCTTTGACAGTATCGCTGTTGTTGAGCACGCGCGATACCGTCGCCACCGAGACGCCGGCGAGACGGGCTATTTTTTGGATGGACATAGTGACGGCAAACCCTGCATTAGCGTTGATAATGGCAGGTTATCATAAATGTATTGCCCGGCGAACCGGGCAATGATTCACGGCTCAACGCGTACCCAGCGCTGTTGTTGATGACTTTTAACAATCGCCTCAATCAAATACATTACGTTTGCGCCATCATAAAACGAGGCAAAAGTATCAGAACGTACGGGCTTACGCCCTTCCCTTACCGCCTGATAAAACTGCCCGAGCATATTTTTAAAAGCATCCGGCCAGCCTTCGATATGACCGCCGGGGAAATGCGCACTGGCGGCAACGTCGGCGTTCATCAGTCCCGGATCGTCGCTGAGCAACTGATTCGGCTGTGAACGCTGGCCTACCCACAAGTGCTGCGGTATTTCCTGATCCCACGCCAGCGAGCAGGCGCTGCCGTTAATCTCAAAATTAAGCCGGTTTTTGCGCCCCGCGCTGACTTGCGAAACGTGAAAACAGCCCTTACTCCCGTCCTCAAAACGAAACAGGATAGACCCCATATCTTCGGTAGATACCGGACGGTCTTCATAGCGGGCGTTGCCGCTATCCTGATTGAACGTTGCTGCGCCCGTCACACTCGCCTTGCGTGTCGGCCAGACAATCGACAGGTCGGCCATTACCTCAACAATCTGCTTGCCTGTAACAAACTGGATGGTATCGCACCAGTGAGAGCCGATATCTGCTACTGTGCGCGATGCGCCGCCCTGCTTAGCGTCTACCCGCCAGTTATAGTCAGTTTCCAGCAGCATCCAGTCCTGTAAATAGCTACCGTGGGCCGAAAAAATGCTCCCGACACTTCCCGCACGGCGCATACTGGCCGCCTGCTGCACCATGGCAAACTGGCGATAGACAAAGCTGACGCCATGCACCACACCAGCCTGCTCCGCCAGTTGCACCAGTTCCCGCGCTTCTTCGCCGGTCATGCACAGCGGTTTCTCAGAGAAAACGTGCTTCCCGGCCTGCAGGATCTGCCGGTTAATCGCGGCGTGCAGATGATTCGGCGTACAATTATGTACCACCTGCAGCCCCGGATGCGCCAGTAGCGCTGCCACACTGTCATAAGCATGGGGCACATTCAGCGCCCGTGCTTTCTGCTGCGCGGCGTCAAGGGTACTGTCGCACAACGCCACCACCTCAACATCCCCCAACCGACGCAACGCTTCGAGATGTGCCGGGCCAATAAAACCGCTACCGATAATACCGACCTTGATCATTTACGCACCTCGTTACCCGCGGCGAAATCATCAAAAGCATGGGCAGACACCGGAATAATATGGCGTCGAATAAACTCACTGCCCTCGCGAGCGCCCGTTTCGCTCTCTTTCAGGCAGCATTCCCATTCCAGCACCGCCCATCCGGGATAATCATACTGCGTCAGTTTGCTAAAAATAGTTTTGAAATCGACCTGCCCGTCGCCCAGCGAACGGAAACGTCCTGCCCGCGCAAGCCACGGCTGGTAGCCGCCATAGACACCGCTGCGGCCATTCTGGCGGTACTCGGCGTCTTTGACGTGAAAAGCTTTGATCCGGGAATGATAAATATCGATCCACGTCAGGTAGTCGATGTGTTGCAACAATAAATGACTCGGATCGTAGAGCATATTGCAGCGCGGATGGTTATCGACTTTTTGCAGAAAACGCTCGAACGTCACGCCATCGTGCAGATCTTCCCCCGGATGGATTTCATAGCATACATCCACACCGTGCTCATCAAAACAGTCGAGGATGGGTCGCCAGCGACGGGCCAGCTCGTCAAACGCCTGTTCCAGCAGTTGCGCATTATGCGGCGGCCACGGATAAAAATACGGCCACGCCAGCGCGCCGGAGAAGGTGGCGTGGGCTGTCAGGCCGAGGCGCGCCGAGGCGGCGGCGGCCTGTTTAAGCGTCGCCGTCGCCCAGCTCTGGCGAGCCTGCGCGTTGCCGTGCACCTCCGGCGGCGCGAAACCGTCAAACGCGGCATCATAAGCAGGATGCACCGCCACCAGTTGCCCTTCCAGATGAGTGGACAGTTCGCTGATAACCAGCCCATGCTCCGCCAGTTTCCCGGCGATCTCATCGCAGTAGGTCTGGCTTTCTGCTGCCCGCGGCAAATCAAAAATAGCCTGGTTATGACACGGGATCTGTAGCGCTTTGTAGCCCAGTCCTGCCGCCCAGCCTGCCAGACCTTCCAGGGTATTGAACGGCGGCTGTTCACCGAGAAACTGCGATAAAAAAATACCCGGTCCCTTAATGGTTCTCATAAACCCCTCCAGAAATTACGCAGACTCTTTCTCGTTATAGCGGAAAGAGAAAAGGAAAATGAATGCAATAACCGCGGCGGCAATCGCCGGTATCCACCAGAACGTCACCCATGCCTGCGGCACGGTTTGCCCGGCGACCAGCCGGTTATAGAGCGCACCGGAAATCTGCGAGCCGAGCAGCATCCCGATACCGTAGGTGAACATGACAATCATGCTTTGTGCCTGGCCTTTGACTTTTTCGCCCGCTACGCGGTCGGTATAAATAAAGCCAACGACGAAGAAGAAATCGTAGCAAACGCCGTGCAGCAGGATGCCGAGATACAGCAGCATGCGCCCTTCCTCACTGACACCCAGCGCAAACAGCGCATAGCGCACGAACCACGCGAGCATGCCGATCAGCAGCATGTATTTAACGCCAAGACGACGGAACAGCAGCGGGATCACCAGCATAAAGAAGATTTCCGACATCTGCCCGAACGACATGGCGGTACTGACATCGGCGACGCCGGCATCGGAAAGGTATGACGCGGTGTAGGCATAATAGGTACCGAGCGGCACGGAGATCAGCGTGGCGCACAGCGAGAAGATAAAGAAGTGGCGCGTTTTGAGCAGCGCGAAGGCGTCGGCGCAAAACAGATCGCGCACCTTGATCGGCAGCCCTTTCGCCGGAGCGGGGGTGTGCGGCAGCGTAAGGCTATACAGCGCCAATACGACCGAGCACACTGCCGCCAGCGTAAAGATGCCGGTGGTGTCGGAGATGCCCGTCACGCCGATAAAAATCCCCGCCACAATCCAGCCGATGGTGCCGAAAACGCGAACCACCGGGAAGGTTTTATCGATATTCGCCAGGCTGTGAAACGCAATGTTATTCGTCAACGCCAGCGTCGGCATGTAGCACAGCGTATAACCAAATAGCAGGCCAATCAGCAATGCGCCGTTCTGGGCTACCAGCGCCTGCGGCACGAACCACAGGATGATCGCCCCGAGCACGTGCATTACCGCCATCACCTTCTGCGAGGCAAAGAAGCGATCTACCAGCATGCCCAGCACGAACGGTGAGAGAATAGAGGCAATCGGTCCGGCGGAGAATGCATCGCCAATCAATAGCGACATGTTGTGCTGCGTCATCACCAGCCCAAGCGTTACCGACCAGCTTCCCCAGATAAAGAATTGTAAAAACATCATTAATGACAGACGCGGCACCAGCAGGCGATAGTGCACGCCTCCTCTGCCGTTGGTTTCCGTTGTAGTGACCATTTTTTCGCTCCACCTTTAAAAGTAATCGATTACAAAGACCATTAAGACAAAAGTAATCGATTACAAAATAAAGATCCTGCGATAGATAACAGATCCGCGAACTGGCTCACAGTAATAATGGAAGAGGAGATTGTCTCGCTGGCAGGCAGCGAGACGGGGAGAATTAATTCGCTTTACGACGCAGGCACTTGAAAGCAATAAACAGGAATACCACCCAAATCGGCAGCAGAATCGCCGACAAACGCATCTCTTCCATCGTACACATCAACCCGAGGATCATCAGCAGAAAGGCAATGCAGATATAGTTGCTGGCGGGAGAAAGCAGCGCTTTAAACTTCGGCAGCCGCCCTTTACGGCGCATGGCGGCGCGGAATTTAAGGTGCGCCAGGCAGATCATTATCCAGTTCAGCAGCAGCGTCGCCACCACCAGCGCCATCAGCAGGCCAAAAGCCTGTTTTGGTAACAGGTAATTGATCAGCACCACCAGCGAGGTAATGCCGCCTGAAAGCAGCAGGGAGTTGACCGGCACGCCGCGGCGGCTGATGCGGGTCAGGAATTTCGGCGCGTTGCCCTGTACGGAGAGGCCGAACAGCATCCGGCTGTTGGAATAAACACCGCTGTTATACACCGATAGTGACGCCACGAGGATAACCATGTTCAGCGCAGAGGCGACCAAGTTACTGTCCAGATCGTGAAAAATCATCACAAACGGGCTGCTGTTGGATTTGATATCCATCCACGGATAAAGCGCCAGCAACACCACCAGCGAGCCAATATAGAAAAGCAAAATACGATAAACCACCTGGTTCACCGCTTTGGGAATCGATTTTTCCGGGTCGCGCGCTTCCGCGGCGGTAATACCTATAAGCTCCAGACCGCCGAAAGAGAACATAATCACCGCCAGCGACAGGATCAGACCATGCCAGCCAGTGGCCAGAAAACCGCCGTGCACCCACAGGTTATTGAGGCTGGCGCGCGCGCCGCCGTGACCGGAAACCAGCATCCAGATGCCAAAGCCAATCATCCCGATAATGGCAAGGACCTTAATCAGTGCAAACCAGAACTCGGTCTCGCCGTAGAGACGCACGTTCACCAGGTTAATGGCATTAATGATGATGAAGAATGCGGCGGCCCAAATCCAGGTCGGTACGTCCGGCAGCCAGTATTGCATGTAGATGCCCGCTGCCGTCAGTTCCGCCATGCCGACCAGCACAAACATGACCCAGTAGTTCCAGCCGGAGAGGAAGCCAGCAAACGGCCCCCAGTATTTGTAAGCAAAATGGGCGAAGGAGCCGGAGACCGGTTCTTCAACCACCATCTCGCCAAGCTGGCGCATAATGAGGAAAGCGATAATCCCGGCGATAGCGTAGCCCAGCACCACCGCCGGTCCTGCCATCTGGATCGCCGGACCAATGCCAAGGAACAGGCCGGTGCCGATAGCGCCGCCCAGCGCGATCAATTGAATATGTCGGTTTTGTAAACCCCGGTGTAATGCTGGATTATTTTCCGAAGACGCATCCGCAGAATGCGCGGATGTCAGTGACGCGTTTTTCACGCCCTACCCCTGTGCTATTTGTAATAAGGCGCATCTTTTAACACTGATAGACATCATACTTCAAGTTACATGGCAAGAACGGGCATCCCTGCCCGCCTTACGAGGTGCTCTGAGGATCAGAAGTCGTAGCTCATGGAGACTTTGACCGTGCGCGGTTCGCCTTCAAAAATGTAGGTACCGTTATCTTCCACGCCTGACCAGTATTTCTCGTTGGTGACGTTATCCACGCCGACACGTAACACCATGTCGTTCTTCTCCTGGTTCAGGTGCATACGGTAGCGCACGCCGAGATCCAGGGTGGTATAGTCGTCCAGCTTTTTGGTATTGGTGGCATTCGCATACTGCGAACCGGAATGGTTGACTCTCGCGGTCGCCGTCAGGCCGTCCACCGGTTTGATGTCATATTCCGCGCCGAGCACCATGTAGAAGCGCGGCACGCCAATGGCGTCTTTACCGTTATTCACGCCGCCTTTGGTTTTGGTCATTTCCGGGTCCAGCCAGACGGTGCTGCCGTTCAGACGCAACCCCAGCGTCGGCTCGCCAAACACGTTCAGCTCAACGCCACGGTTACGTTGCTCGCCGTCCAGCGCGTAGATGTTAGTGACAGTGTCCTGAAGCGCAGAGGGCTTTTTAATCTCAAACAGCGACAGCGAGCCACCAACGCGGTCGAAATCGACTTTCACGCCCACTTCGTTTTGTTTCGAGTGCGCGATGCCGGTGCTTTTGCCATAGTTAGCGGCGGTTTTCGGTGCCACGGTCCCCGGCTGGAGCGCTTCGGTATGGTTAGCATACAGGGAAAGCTCTTCCCACGGTTTGTACACCACGCCATAGGTCGGCATCCAGCGGCTCTCGGTGTAGCGGCTGGCGGTGTCTTCTGAACCATCAGCATTGCTGTAGTTACGTACCACGACTTTCTGATGACGTGCGCCAACGGTAAACAGCAATTGATCGTCCAGCACGCCAAGGGTATCGCTCAGCAGCCAGCCCTGGGTGCGGTTACGGGTGGTGGTCAGCGGATCGGAGTAGTTGCCGCCAAAGCTTGTATTTTCCGGGATCGGCACCGGATGATTGTCATAGATATTAGTGGTCGGGTTTACGGACGACATCGTCCACGCGGTTTTATCTTTTTCGATTTGCGCCGAGTAACCGACGTTAACCTTATGGGAAACAAAGCCGGTGTCGAAATCACCGCGCAGGCCGCCCATGCCGCTGTAGGCATCGGTAATACGGTTGGTATCCAGACGACCGGCAGTGGCATCGCCGTTGGCGTTAAGCAGTTTTGGTCCGCTGTAAACGCCGGTTTCATGCGCGTGCTGCATGCCAAGCGCGGCATAGGCCGTCCAGTTGTCGGTCAGATCGTATTCGCTTTTTGCCATCCCGAATTCGTTTTCGATATCGCTGAAGGCCCATTTCTGGCTGTAGTTTTTGGTCGGATCGGGTACGCGCGGAATGAAATCGACGCCGCTGATGTTCAGACCGGTTTCACCGCCGTGGAAAGTTTTTTTCTGGTAACCAAAGTCCAGCGAGGAGCGCAGGCGGTCACCACGGTAATCGAGGCCGATGGCAGCAAGCGTGGTGCGGTGTTTATCATCTTCGACTGCCGTTTCGCCTTCACGATGCACGAGGTTGACGCGCGCGCCAAACTGGTTGTTGTCACCAAAGCGACGTCCGGCATCGACCGTACCGCCAACCTGGGAGTCTGAGGTATAATCCACGCCTACGGTCGCGTTCGGCGTATCCTGCGCACGCTTCGGTTCAAGGTTGATCATCCCACCCACGCCGCTGGTCGCCGCGCCATTAACCAGTGAGTTAGCACCTTTAAAGATCTCAATGCGTTCCAGCATTTGCGTATCCATCACCTGACGCGGGACCACGCCCGGCAGGCCGCCGAAGGTCATGTCATCGCCGTCCAGCTTAAAGCCGCGAATACGATAGGTTTCAGCATAGTTACCGTAACCCTGCACCGCCTGAACCCCTGCATCATTGCTGACCACATCAGCAATGGTTTTCGCCTGCTGATCCTGAACCAGCTTCGAGGTGTAGCCGATGACGTTAAACGGCACATCCATTGCTTTTTGCTCGCCGAGTATCCCCAGACGTCCGCCGTGGGCAATTTGTCCGTCGAGGTAAGCGGGAACCAGATCGTTGCCGCCTGGCGTGAAATCCGCCTGCGGCGTCGCCTGAACCACAATGGTGTCTTCTTTAGCGTTGCTGGTATCTGCGGTGGCAGCCATCGCAGTATGGCTTGCCGCGCCGATGGCCAGGGCAAGCAGCGTTTTACGCAGCGGGAATGAAACGTTGGTGTTGTGCATAACTCACTCTAAAAAAAGGAAAAGTGAAAAAAAGGCCCGCTTCCGGGCCGGATGTTTATTTATTCAAATCAATACGGACAACGCTATCGGGTCCGCTGGTTGAATGGTCTTTGTTGAACTTCTGCTTGACGGTGACAAACAGCGTTTGTCCATCGGCAGAAAGCTCCAGGCTGTTCGGGTTAGGTGGCAGATCCCAAGACTGCTTAACGGCATACGATGTGCCGTCCAGGCTGAGCACCTTGCCGCCGTCGCGACGGGAGACGTAAATTTCGTTACGTTTGGCATTAAATTTGACCGACAGCGAATCCCCGATATCAAGCTGCTTGATGACTTCACCAGTCTGGATATTGAGCACCAGCGTCGTTTTAGCTTTCGAGTTATCGGTGACGAACAGACGGCCGGTTTCGCTGTCTTCCGCGATATTCAGCAGCAGCGCCGGTTTGTCGCCCAGCGGTTTCCAGCGGTGTTCAACGCGATTGGTACGCGGGTTAATGACCAGGATCTCGCCGCCGCCGTTGGCCGCATACAGACGATCGGTTTTTTCAGAATAGTGCAGACCGGTCATCCATTTACCGGTGTTTTTGATGCGGGTTTTCAGCTTCAGCGTTTTCGCATCAACCACCCAGATGATGGCCGGATCGGCCACTGCGCCAACGTACAGCGTGTTGTTATGCAGCAGGATCTGACGCGCGCCGTAAGGGAAACCTTCGTCATTACGCTCCGGGAACAGAATGCGATTTTTGACTTTACCGTCGGCGGTATTGATGGCACTGACGCCGCCGTCCAGCGAATTGGTGACATACAGAGTTTGTCCGTCGTCGGACAGAGCAAGCGCGAAGTTTTTCAGGTCGGTATGGCTGGCACCGATGGTTTTCAGCGTGCGCGGATCGAGTTTATAAACCACGCCACCCTGCACATCCTTGAAGCCTTCAGAACTGGCAACGTACAGCGCGTCGCCTTTCGGGCTGAGGGCCATTTCATACAGGCCATCCGCCAGATCGCGTTTCTGCACATTAGCGGGCTGTGCGGCGGCAGTCGTGTTCTGGGGTTCAGCAGCGGGGTTGGTGGCTGAGGTCTGTTGAGCCGTGCAGCCGCTTAGCGCGACGGTCATCAGTAGCGCCAGGGCGGAGATTTTCATTTTCATCAGGGAAATCCTTCACCTTCGAAATACGCAAAAACGTGGAGGCATTCCCGGATTATGATTTTTCGTTCCGGTCATTCGTGCGCGCTCCACCGTGTGCCTCAGTGTTTCCCTGTGAAAGCGTTCACTGTTGTGCAGGAAGGTCCATATCGCGCCTGCGAATAACAAAGAGAATGAGAACTATACTCATTCTCTTTGTATTATCAAGCCTAATTGTTACAGGGATTAACGGCAGGAAATATTTTGAAAGGGATAAAGGCGATAAAACAAGGAGTAACCGGCAGCGACGCGCTGCCGGAGGAAGGGATTTATTTGCCGCCTTCGGCAATCACGGTCAGTTTGCTGTCGGTGTCTTTCTCTTCTTTCAGGGTTTCGTCAAGCAGCTTTGCCGCTTCTTTATAGCCCAGTTTAAGCGCCAGCGTTCTCAGCGTACCGTAAGAAGCGATTTCATAGTGTTCAACTTTCTGGGCGGCCCCAATCAGACCAGCGTCGCGCAGCTCGCCTGCCTCAACGGATTCGATAATTTCCTGCGCTTCTTCTGCCAGCCCTTCAAGCGCATGACACTTCATACGTTTGATGCGCACACCTTCGGTGACTTCCACCAGTTGATCGATTCTTTCAATTTGGCCCCGCGTTTCTTCAAGGTGCGCTTCAAAAGCAGCGACTAATTTCGGCGAGGTGGCCGCTCTTGCCATTTTGGGCAGGGCACGGGTAATTTGTTTTTCGGCGCTGTAAATATCTGACAATTCGTGAATGAATAAATCATTTAGACTTTTTACCGCTGGCATAATTATTACCTCGTCGTAAATAACAGATAAAATGGCACCCCTGATAAAGAGAGAGGTGCCACTATTATTAACAATTTATAGCCAGTTAATCAGTACAGCAGTGTTGCTACTTTTAAACCATAACCTGCTGGATTGATTAAGGTACTATATAAAACTATTTATGCTATGAGGACGAACGACCGCCGCTATGGCTATTCTTACCACCCTTCTTGCCCGCTTCAGACGCGCGCTGTGGGTCGTTTTTGAAGTTACCACCGCTCTGCTGACCGCCTTTACGTCCGGCTTCTGCTGCACGGTTTTTGTCTTCTGCGAAATTACCTGAACCGCCACGATGTTGAGTCATAATAATTACCTCATTACATGTTTATGGTTAATAAATCAGGGCCGGTGCCCTTGCGAATGCAGAGTTAATACTAGCCGCTGCGGATAACTTCGCAAGGTGAGAAAAACAGGGTTTAGTCTCAGAGCAATCTTAGCTTGACGCAAAAAAGATAAGCCTGCCAGTAACCTGGACGAAGCGGCAGAATAATCATTTACAAATAACCTTTTTGAGTATTTCTGGTTTTATTAACACTTTATTGGACGTTAATAACGAGGAATCAAACGGTTAGCCTGTCACTGGTTTTAAAATGTAAAAAGATAATAAAATGCACCCTTTCTCTTTTTTGACGCCTTACTGGTAGCGCACTCAAACCGCCAGATTTCAGGCATATGACAGGTTTGTATCTATACTTTACCCATTGTTAACGATGGTACTTACAGGACGTACTTATGCGATTCAAGGGTCTGACCAAAGGCTTTTTCATTCTGATACTGGTTATCGTCACCTGGGCTTTCTTCGATGTCCTTGCTCCCTACTATTCAGCCATTTTATGGGCCGCTATTCTGGCGATTATTTTTTATCCGCTTAAAAACAAACTGCGCGATAAACTCGCCGACAGAAACGTACTGGCTTCCCTCCTGACTCTGGTCATCATTTGCCTGATCGTTTTCACCCCACTGGCGGTGATCCTTTCATCGCTAGCGATTGAAATTAATCTGGTTTATGGCAAGTTGCAGCAGCATAACACCCAATTTCCGGTGGTCATTGCCGGTCTGTTTGAACATCTGCCCGCGTGGGCGCGTCATTTCCTCGCCGAGCATGATCTGGATAACGCCACCCAGATCCAGCAAAAGCTGTCCGGCGTCGCGCTTAAAGGGGGTCAGTATCTGGCAGGCAGCGCGTTTCTGATTGGTAAAGGGACGTTTGGCTTTACCATCAGTTTCGGCATCATGCTGTATCTGCTGTTTTTCCTGCTCAAGGATGGCCCGTATCTGGTACGCCTGACGCTGGAAGCACTGCCCTTGTCGAAATACATGAAGCATCATCTGTTTGCCAAATTTGCCGCCGTATCGCGCGCTACCGTTAAAGGCACGGTGGTGGTAGCTATCGTCCAGGGTGTACTTGGCGGACTGGCGTTTTATATCGTCGGCATTGACGGCAGCATTTTGTGGGGCGCGCTGATGGCATTTTTGTCGCTGGTGCCCGCCGTCGGTTCGGCCATCATCTGGGTGCCTGCCACGATTTATCTCTTTGCTACCGGCCAGTTATGGCAGGGATTTTTCATGATTGGCTTCTTCGTGGTGATTGTCGGCCTGGCGGACAACATCCTGCGCCCGCTGCTGGTGGGTAAAGATACCAAAATGCCGGATTACCTGATTTTAATCACTACGCTGGGCGGGCTGGAGGTCTACGGCATTAATGGCTTTGTTATCGGGCCGCTGATCGCCGCGCTGTTTATCGCCTGCTGGAACCTGCTCTCCGGGCGAGACCATCCGGGTAATGCGGATGAAATCGATGAGATTGTGATTGAAGAAGGGTTGAATCACCCGGAGGTTGAGGAGAAATAATGTTGAAGGGGGCGGCACGGCCGCGCCCTTTATCGCTGCTGATGCCAGGCAGTGATAAACGCCTGTGCTCTGGCACGGGTTTCTTCGACCGATTGCCCGGCACGATAGAGATCGCTGCCTAATCCTGCTCCGGCACAGCCGGCTTTTAACCAGTCATGCAGATTTTCCGGGGTGACGCCGCCCACGGCCAGTACTGGCACGCTGGCAGGTAACACCGCTTTCAATGCGCAAATATACGCCGGGCCAAAGCACGCGGCGGGAAAAATTTTTAGCGCCTGCGCGCCGTTCTCAAGAGCGACAAACGCCTCCGAGGCGGTGGCGCAGCCTGCATAAACGTTCATGCCGTGTTCTCTGCTGCGGCGAATGACCGCCGGGTTGACGTTCGGCGTCACCACCATCTGCCCTCCCAGCGACGCCAGTTCATCAACCTGGCCTACAGTAAGTACCGTCCCTGCGCCAAATACCCCACGTCCGGGAAAGGCGTTCACCACGCTGGCCACGCTATCCTGCCAGCGCGGAGAGTTTGTGGGGATTTCAATGGCTGTAAAACCAGCGTCCAGTAGCGCCTCTACATGGTTCAATACCGTTTCAGGCTCAATCCCACGCAGAATAGCGATTAGCGCCGGGTTAACTGCGTCGTGCATTGATGATGCTCCTTATGCCCTGCTGAAAAGCCGCCTCGCCGGAGACGATTTCAGCATCAATATCGATTTGACTGAGCGCCGTGTGGTAGCGCATAGCCAGTTGTTCGCCACCCACGATCACGATACGCTGACCGCTGTCAGTGCGATAAATTCGTTGCATTTGCGCAATTTCCGCCCCGATGAGCAGACCGGATAGCCGTTCGCTAACCACCTCCTGAGCCAGTTTTCCCAACACCCACGCGGCACGAATGTCGAATAAATGCGGCAGGAGTTCCGTATCATTAAGGCCGTGCTCCAGTCCCGCCATAAAGGCGTGTCGGTCGGTCATTTGTGGCGGCAGCGCCTTGCTAATCAGCGAGTGAGTCATCAGTAAATGATGCAGCTCTCCCGTCATGACGGTCTTAAAGCCCGTCAGGCAGCCGTGATCCACCTGCGCCCATTTGCAGTGGGTGCCGGGCAGGATATACAACGACGCCGGAGCCAGCTGCCACGCCCCTGCAAGCTGAGTCTCCTCACCACGCATGATATTGCACCCGTCTTCGTTGTCGATGCTCACGCCGGGGACAATCCATACATCGTCCCCCACCGGGCACAGGTGGTGAGCAAGATTGCCCAGCGGCAACGGACAGGGCAAATACGGCACATTTTTCCAGCCCTGCTGGCTGCCTATCATGCCCGCCATAACCACCGGCGTCGGCGATGCTTGCCAGCCGTCGGTGATCTCATTGAGGATCTCACCCGGATGCCGGCCCGCCAGCCGCGTGATCCCGGCTTCCTTCTGGCGACTGTCGACGCAGATGCCCTCACGGACATGCCAGGCGCGCAGGTGCGTCGATCCCCAGTCAACCGCAATATAATTCTCTGTCATGTGTACTGACCGCTCCTGATGAAGCGCGTTTCGCCAGCGTAATGTAGCGAAACGCCATTCCGGTTTACCGTTTAAAAAACGCCAGCGCGTCACGGTTGATGTCGATGCCTAATCCTGGCGCGGACGGGATCTGCACCACGCCCCGATCGTGGGTAATCGGGCTTTGCAGAATCGCCTGGCGGATCGGGTGCTCGGTCTGGTCGAATTCAAGCAGCGGCTGCGCAGGGTTAAGGGATACGGGAGTATGGGTTGGCACCAGCGCCATCCATTGCAAAGAGGCAGCAATTCCCACGCCGCTGCCCCAGACGTGTGGATTGGTGCGAATACCAAATGCCTGCGCCATATCGGCAATTTTTTTGCACTCGCTAAGCCCGCCTGCGGCGCAAATATCGGGCTGGAGGATGTCCATCGCCTGCGCGGCGATCACATTTTTAAATCCGTAGCGGGTAAACTCGCACTCGCCACCGGCAATGGGAATGGATGTCGCCGCTTTAACCCGACAGTAGCCGTCGAGATCTTCCGGCGGCACTGGCTCTTCAAAGCAGGCGATATCCAGCGGTTCAACTTTACGCGCCAGCGCAATGGCAGCGACCGCATCATAGGCATGGTTGGCATCGATCATCAGCGCTACATTGTCACCAATGGTCTCGCGGATGGTACGGGTAATGTGATAATCCTCCTCCACGCCAAAGCCCACTTTCAGCTTCATTGCCCGGAAGCCCTGTTCAACGTAGCTGGCGGCTTCTTCGGCAAGGTACTCCGTCGCGTTGCCGCTATCCCGGCGGTAAAGCCCGGTCGCATAGGCCTGTACTTCGCTGCGCAGCTGGCCGCCGAGTAAGGTATACGCCGGAACGTCAAAATATTTGCCGCGAATGTCCCACAGAGCAATATCAATGCCGCTCAGCCCTTCAATCAGCAGTCCTTTCTGCCCGTGATCGCGAAGGCGGGCATACAGATCCTGCCAGATGAACTCGCTGTTTAGCGGATCGCTGCCGATAATCATGCTGCCCAGTTCATCGACCACAGCCTGGGTGATCCGCGCCGGGCCGTAGCATTCGCCCCAGCCGCAAATGCCCTCGTCGGTTTCAATTTCCACCAGCATGGCGGTACGTGTGCCGTAACGGGCGCGCGAGTACGAAAAGGGTTCTTTTAACGTTGCTGACAGCAGATGTGTTTTTACCGCAGTAATTTTCATAGTGTCCTCACGCGCCTTCGTTCGGTGACAAGATCATATCGTGCATAACGCGTCCATCCAGCGTCGCCAGCGGCAGCCCGAGCAGATGCGCAATGGTGGCGGCCGGGTCGGTCATAGTGTGCGGTCCCAGCGTTTTACGATCGCGGTAATACCCCTGACGCACGCCCGCGCCATACATCAGAAGCGCGCCATAGTTATTAGAGAGCGTGGTTGCAGCGGTCGGTTTTTGCGGGCCATGATTCGCTCCCGGCACTTCCACCGGGCAAATGTCCTCTTTACCCTGACTAACACCCCAGACGAAGCCAGTGTTATAGGCGAAGACAATATCGCCCGCACAGTCGCCCCAGAAGCCGATACCCACGGCATCGTCTTTTAACAGCGCAAGGCTGACGGCGTTACGCATCACGCCGTTGTCTTCCACCTGCCAGTTGCCCAGCGCCAGCAGCGTGCGGGCGCATACCGCCTCGTAGTCCTGCTCGCTGACGATGCCAGAGGCTTCTCGTCCGGCGAGATTAACGAAAATTTCCAGACCGCCGCGCTCATCTTTCAGGTACAGCTGGCTTTTCGCCATGTCCGGCAGACCATCCTCGTTGAGCACCACCAGCTGATGTTTTTCCAGATAGCGATAGATATCGCACATATAACTGTTAGGTACCGCGCCGTGATCGGAAGCCAGCATCAGTACCGTCTCGTCATCCATCTCCTGCATCAGTTTGCCGATGGAGCGGTCGAGCACCTGATAGCACTGGCGCATGACATCATCGTAACGCGCCGCCTGTGTGGGATCGTAAAACGGCGAGGCCGGATCGCACTGCCCAAGGCAGTTATGGTGAGACTCGTCCACAAGGCGGTGAACGGTCGCCCACAGGGAATAATTCTGCCGCTGGGTCAACTCCAGCGCGTTATCGACCAGCCACAGCGACTGCTCTTCCGCCTCCTGAAGCGTGGCGGGCAAATAGGCTTCTTCCGGCGAGGCTTTAACGACCCATTTGCTGTAAAACGGCGCAGAAGCACTTACCAGAGCATCTGCCTGCGGGGATGCCGACAGCCGTTCGGGATGCGTGACCTGGCTTTGCAGGATTTCAACATCCTCCTTTTGCGGATCGAACGCGCCAACATAAAAGCGCACCCGGCAGGGGGTACCCGCGGCATCAATGTTGATCCAGTCGCTCCAGCATTGCGGCTTCAGTTCCAGCGTACCATCGGCTATCCGTAATACAGGTTGTGTACCTGAAATCAGCGTCGCGTCCAGGGTTTCGCCCTGATTACCGCGCAACGTAAACTGATAGCCTTCCGTTGTTTTGGTTAACGGCTGCCATGCGCCTTTGTCGTGATAGGCCAGCGCGCCGTTCGGCGGCCAGCCGAGTTTTTGCATTTTCACCTGCTTGTCAGCCGTCCGCGCCGCGTAATGGGTGGTGTAACCCATAGGCTTAAAGATTTCCGCCGGCCAGGCTTCGCTACGTCCCCAGTAAGGCGCGTAGCTAAAATGCGCAGTACCGGCGCTAACGGTTTCCGGGAAGTGCACCAGCGCGGCGCGTAAATCCTTCTTACTCATCTGCGCAAGCAAATTGCCGGTGCGTGCGTTGTCCTGCGCCATCCCCTGCCCTGTCCACGACGTGCCAACCGCCTGACCGCTCAGAAAGGTCACAAAGTTGATGTCGCCCCAGGCGGAGATAAAGGGCAGCAGTTCAGTCGCCGCGCCCTGCCTGAGCATTTGTGCAATATGCGGTAATGCGCCTTCCCCGGCGTAACGTTGCAGCAAGGGCATCGATAACCCATCTACACCGAAAAGAATAACTTTTTTCATTTCTGACTCCTTCGTCGTGTTCGCTATTTCAACTGAGCAGGGCGTGACTGACTGATTGCCTTTTGATAGTCGATTTTATTTTCAATTAAGCTCTGTAACAGGCTTTCCAGACTGCTGCGAATATGCTGGCGCATAACACTTTCAGCCCGTTCGCCATCACGCGCTTTTAGCGCAAAAAATATTTCCCGGTGTTCAACCCACGACTGATATTTTCTGCCCGGCAGACTGCTGGTGATCAAATGAAACATTTGCAGGCGCTCAAGGTGAATACACATCACTTCGTTTATTAAGTCATTACCGGAAAAGCGGAAGATCAAGCTATGAATAGAATCGCCTGGATCGTCTACTGACTCTTCATCCTGCTCCAGCAGTACCTGTAATGAGTCCAGGTAGCGCTCCATTTTTAGCAGCTCTTCGTCACTGATTCGCTCTGCCGCATGACGGGCAGAGATCCCCTCAAGCGCTTCACGAATGACATACAGCTCTTTAATATCGTTAAGTTTTATCTCGCTGACAAACCAGCCTTTACGCGGTGCCAGCTCGACAAAATGTTCCTGCTGAAGTCGATACAGCGCTTCGCGGATAGGCGTGCGGCTCATTTGTAGCCTTTCAATAAGCCACATTTCGGTAATTGACGCGCCGGGTTTAAGATGCAAATTAAGGATCATTGTTTTAATTTCGTCATAGGCTACCAGACTCAACGATCTTTTAATTTCAGGGGTATCTGCTATCACCATAATGGATATCCACCTTTCTGCTACAGGGTTTACTTGAGAACCAGACGCTGAATTTTTCCGACCACAAATAAATAGAAGAAAATCACCATTACCGCATGGGAGATAACAAACCAGAGGACGGCATGGAACGAACCGGTAATATCCAGAATGTAACCAGTAATAATCGGTGTGGTGATACTTGAGGCATTACTAAAGGTATTTAACATACTGCCCGATAAACCCGCAATTTCACGCGGAGCGGTATCTGTGTTGATGGTCCAGCCCATGCCGCCAATGCCTTTACCGAGGAAGGACATCGCCATAATGGCAATTACTGCCGTTTCGGAATCGGTGTAGTTGCACAGCACCATGACACAGCACAGCATCATCCCGCTGATGATGGGGATCTTGCGGGCTACCGACACTGAGACGCCTTTTTTGATCAGGAAATCCGAGAAGAAGCCGCCGAGTAACCCGCCAAGAAAACCGCAGATAGCCGGGATTGCCGCTACCATGCCCGCTTTCATGATCGACATATTCTTTTCCTGCACCAGATAGATCGGAAACCAGGTAATAAAGAAGAAGCCGATCGCATTAAGGCAATATTGCGCCAGGTAAGTGCCGAGCATCATCCGACTACTGAGGAGTTGTTTCAGATAACGTAACTTCGGCCCTTCCGGTTTTTTCTGCGTAGCATTACTTTCATCCAGCGAAATCAGCGCGCCGCCAGCGGAGATATAGTCAATTTCCGCTTCATTGACCTGCGGATGCTCCTTCGGGCTTTTAACAATTTTACGGAACAGCGGCAGGAAGGCGATCCCCAGTAAGCCGAGCACAGTAAATACGGAGTGCCATCCCCAGGTGTGGGCGAGCCATCCCATGAGGGGAGCAAAGAACACCGTCGAGCCATATTGTGCCGAATTAAAAATCGCCGCCGCCGTGCCGCGTTCGGACGCCGGGAACCATGAAGCGACGATACGACTGTTCGCCGGGAAAGATGGCGCTTCCGAGGTGCCGACCATAAAACGCATTGCAAAGATAAACGCCACCGCCGTCGCGCCACTCACAAAACCGGCCAGACCTGTCATTAATGTAAATAACGACCAAAAGAAAATGCTTAAGCTGTAGATAAGCCGGGAGCCAAACTTGTCCAGCAGCCATCCGCCGGGTAGCTGGAACATGACATACGCCCAGCCAAAGGCGGAGAATATAATGCCCATATCGACCGGGCTGAGACCCAGATCTTTAGCCATTTGCGGCCCGGCCAGCGAAATGGATGAACGGTCGGCATAGTTGATGAGTGTCATAAAGAACAGCATGGCAACCACCAGCCAGCGCACGTTGGTTCTTTTGATACTGGTTTCGCTTTGCGCACCTATCGTTTTTGAATTTTCCAGTTGCATTGCAGCTGACCTCGTTAATTATCGAAATAAAAACCATGTTTTTTATGTGAATTTACAGCCTGATAATTCGGTAATGTGAAACGGTATTGATGACAAAGGAATACGCGTACAGTTAGGGCGTGAATAAAATAAATTGGGTTGTATACAATACATATACAATAGGAGAAATTAACGAACAGCGTCTATCACAAGAAAATGATTTTATGAACCAGGTCACATTAGATGCCAGATGGCGAGAATAAAAAATCTCAATAAAATTAATTTAACTCCTTGTTTTTATTGAAATTAAAGCATTCATCTAAAAATATTATTTACTAAGAATTATTTTTATCCGGCATACAAAATGCAATTGGATATCACTTTATTGTTTTAAGTTAAAGACTAATTGTTCTTAATAAAGAACAATTGATACCAACATAAAAAGCATTATTTTCAGACAAAGGCCAATATGTTTGTATTTAAATAGAATTATTAGTATGTTGTAACTAAAGGAGAATTAAACACTGCCATCCATGACTCAGAATAAAGCAGGCGTTTATCGGGCACGCGTGCGTAAAGTTATTAGAGGAAAACCCGCCACAAAATGTGCGCTTACATCTCCTCAGACACATCGACCAGCGAAAATGTTTCGAAGATTAGCTCCATATCGTCGCTGAACGTTCCCTCGCGCTCAAAGAATGCCTGATGGCTTTGACGCCAGTAGCCCAGACTCTTATCGCCCTCACCTTCCATGGCGGCATCCTCTGCTGACACCTCATCAAAGCGGATCAATTTCAGGCTGGTGGTTCTTATCACACAGACCGGCTTTTGCTGGCCATCAAGAACGATATGATAATCACCAGGCGAAACCTTCTCTTCCTCCTGCTGCCACGCAGCCAGAGACCCACAGCTTGCTTTTTTATGGCCCGCGATGACTAACTGCGCCAGCTCGTCCGCCATCTCAGCGGAATCGCCAAATGACCATACATGGGCGTTCGGATAACGGGATTTTACGTTATTTAAAGCGTCTTTCATTGTCACACCACTGAGATTTTTAAGGACAATGACCTTAACACATAACACACGGGGTAATCGCGCGGTGCCCCCTGCTAAATATGGCAGGAAGGTGAAGAGCCAGCGGGGCTGGCAAGAGGCATAAAACGTAGTATCAGCCTTCCCGCGTACAGGAGAACATTAATGGCCGATGCTTTTTGAAAAAAGATTGATGACCATGACACCCGCAATGATCAACCCCATCCCCAGCATCGCCGGTAAATCCAGCTTTTGCCCAAGAAAAAGCCAGCCGACAATGCCAATCAGAACGATGCCAACACCAGACCAGATGGCATAAATAACGCCGGTGGGTATGGTACGCATGGCGATGGTCAGGCACCAGAATGCAATGCAGTATCCCACAACCGCTACGACGCCCGGAACCAGGCGGGTAAAACTGTCAGAGAGTTTTAACGCGGTTGTCGCGACCACTTCAGCAATAATGGCGATTAACAGAAAAATGATCGCTTCTTTGGACATAGGATTGCCTGAACCTTGTGATAAGAAAAGTGAGTATAAACGGAAATTATCACCATATGGTGACAAAAATTAAAGCATTATTAGCAAGGTGGGTTAATACAACTCGTTGATTTTAATGGTACGCCCTGTAGGATTCGAACCTACGACCTACGGCTTAGAAGAACGTAGACCGCTCTCTAAGTCACTGTAATGACAAAGATAAAACCGCGCTCGCAACTGGTTTGTGTCATTACGTGTCATCTCATTACCTCAAAGTTCATGCAGTGCTTTCCATGTATGACACAAATACGACACAGAGAACTCAAGCCAATGCTCAGGGCATCGGCTTGCGCCTCTTTATCACATCACCGGGCAGTCGTCCTCTCCGGCGCGGTGAATGAAAAACGTCACCACGCCAACGACCCTTACCTCATCCAGCGCTTCACCTTCAATCGCGTCGCCGTCATCGGTGATGAATGCCTGACCCAGCAACTTTGCGAACTGTGAATGACCGTGGAACTGAATCAGCACGGTATTGCTCTGCTGGCAGCGTAACGCCCGGTTGATAACGGCATAGCCAGATGATGTCTCAATCACCAGGCTGTTGTTGTCGATCTGGCAATATGCCTCTGGCGTCATTCTACGTTCAACGTAATCCTGAGCCGGTGAAGGAAATCCCATATCACAGCCCTCCGTTCGGGTTGAACTGGAACCAGAGCTTGTTCTCACCGTGATCGGCTGTTATATCCCGGAACGTCACCGTGTGGACTTTCACCCAGCAGTTAGCCTCTTCATAAGACCAGTGCCAGTTAACGGCGGCCAGTTCACGGATAAAATCGGCTGTGGTTACGATAACCAGGCCATCCCTGGCACGGCTGATCGCTTTTAAAAACTCACCTTCAATGTCACTTCTGCGAGCCATGATTTTCTCCTTCTTATAATTACTGTGTATGCATACAGTAGTTTTAAGGCTGGGATAAATCAACTGGCTCGTTTGTAAATCTTCAGCGTCTATGCGGTCTTTGGTGTTGTTAGGCTTATTACAGTAATGGGATTACAAAAACCTAGCTGATTTGAGTAAGATAACTCTTAACATGCTTGACGTTGCGATGCTATGATAATGTTATTAAATTATTCGCAGGGTACTGTCATGGGCTTTAGAGAATTATTATTATTTATAATTATGCTAATAAGCATAAGTTACGTATTTGATAATTTATTTAAGGTATAACGATATGATTTATATTACAATCGTATTCCTGATGTTGATTCTATTTGTAGAGATAATACTCACCAAAAGAAAGCTCTCCCCAACAATTATTATAACTTCTATTTGGTTAGTTAATATTGTGGTATGCTCTTTCTTTGAAAGTTACCTTGGAGATATATCAGATCAGACTCTTTTTTGGATTATGATTGGATGTTCTTTGTTTTTCTTAGGCGGCATGCTGGGTAAGATTTTATCAAACAGAAGCACCAGAGACATTAATGTTAATTCAATAGGTATAAAAAAAGCATTGCCATTGTACTTACTAATGTTTTACGCAATGTTTCACATGTATTCTGTTGGGCTGTCTCAATCCTCAAACTGGTACATAGGTATCAGAGCCATAATTAACTATGGGTCACCTGACTTTATATTCAGGATTTTTGGCTATCTTTACTATATAATCTATCCGATTGTTTTTATTTCAGCTATAGCGTACTATTTAAACCCATCTAAGGAAAGTAAAAAAAGGTTTGCGACTCATTTTGCTTTAGCTGTAATGTACTCGATTTTTACCACGGCAAAAATAAAAATACTGTTAGTTGTTTTGCCTGTATTATTCATAAGAACATATTACAAGCCAACAAGTGTAAAGCTTGTAATTATCGTCTTCACAACTTTCATGATAGCTATGTTTGCATCTCTTTTCGCCCTTGACAAGCTGTCGGAAAGTAATACTTTTACAAACTCAATTACTGCCGCGATTGGTAACTACACGTTCGCAAATATATTCTCATTCGATAGCCTGCAATTTAAAAGCTATGACAATTACTGGTGCTCAACAGATCAGTCTTTGTGCTCCCCTCTTCCATTTTATGTAAAGTACATTTTTAAGACCAATGTATATACTATCATGTATCATTTTATAGATTATGGAATAATAGCATATGCCGTTTTTAATTTCTTCATTGGGTTAATTCACAACGCCGTCCATCAGCTGGCTAGAAACTCCTTAAATAAAATGTGTATCATCATAAGCTCAGTATTATACTTTCCTTTAATATTCCAAATAATGGATGACCAATATGCTTCGTCTAAATACATATTATGGATAGTGTTTTTTTCTTATCTACTATATAAGCTTAATGGGTATAAATTAAAATTCAGGGTTGCTTAAAGAAGCGCCGCTTAGGCGCTTTCTTCAAAAGTTTCTCGAAACTTCAAACCAAACCCCGGCACGCCTTTCAAGGTTAAGTATAGAATTGGAAGACGTGCTCGTTATGTTAGACTCTCCTTTTAATCTTATATAGGATGCGTTGTTTAAGATAACCACGCCTGCAGCCATTCTTATACTTATATGTTGCCCGTTGATACCATCATCAAATGTGGTGATGGTTCCAGATGAGATGTATATATTCGGTCCAGATAAGACCGAAGGAGACTGATCACCTGAAAAAGATACCTCTCTAGTGTTATCTTCAAGGCCGGTTACATTGTCAATGCTTTTAAATGGGATTCTACCTGCTGCACTGTAGTATTTTGTCTCAGATGCATCGTATGCCCTCACTGATGAGAGCTGGATTCCACTTATAAGGCTATTTGCGTTGCATAAGTAAATCACATGCCTTGAGTTCCCCGCATTATTTATAGTCTCATCAGAGATAAATATATTAGCAAGGACCACGTTAGCAAATTGACAAAGATAGTGTGAGCACGCATTAGGGCCAAGAGTAAAAGTGTTGCCAGATATAGAAAAGAAAGATGTCTCTCCGGTTGTGCCTGTTGATATGTTTCTACGCTGTGAGTAGATTGCATCATTTGGTAATGTCAAAGATTGTGAAGACTCAATTGCTATGCCTGCTATTGAGGCAACGATGCTGTTACCCTTGATGTTGACATACTTGCTGTTAAAAATATGAATACCATATTTCCAGTCGCCAAGTATTGTATTGTTAAACACGTCAACATTATAAGAGCTTTGAGCAAACTGTATTGCTGCATCATCAGATGTGTAAGCTGCTGTTAGTGATGATTGAATATAGTTACCAATAATTTGAATAAACCTGCAATCACCAAATATAACACCTGCGCTTCCTGTATTTATAAGGTTATTGTTTCTTACGGATACCCTCTCAGAACCATTACTTAAATTTATATTCCTGTGGGTTCCACCGATCAAGTAGTTCTCTGATATATCAGCCGAGAATAGCCCTATAGTAAGAATATTGTGCGTGCCACCCTCACAAATATTTCTAAAAATGTTTGTGTACTGGACTGTCTTGTAAGACTGATCCCAGTCAACCATTCCGTCCTGCCCAGTAAATACTGGAGATACAACATAAATCCCAGCTATCCCAATTGTACCTTTGCCGCCATCTGGATCCACAGGCATGACAATGTGGTTTTCACTGATAGTATTATAGGAGTTTAATGAGGTTGTACTGGTCGTTCCAATCCTTATGCCATATCTCTCAGTTCCATCGGCATTAAACCCATAAACCTTATTTCTTGTTACAATTCCATTATTAACCCCAGAAAGCAATATGGCACCTCTGGCGTTACCATTGGCATTAAATTCGCAGTCACTAATTTCTAAGCCTTCGTGTCCAGAGTCAATCTGTGAGTAAAGCATGACTCCATTTTTAGATGAGCATTTTAGTTTTAGCCCCGTAATCTTTTTCACCCCAACGAAGATCTCTGCCTGAGAGATTAAATATACCTTATCAGTTCCTCTGACGTAAATTCCAGGATTTTCTGATGCGTAGCGAATTGCGGCTCTAACAGGAAGAGTAAAATCTGTATTTTCATCAACATATTTACCAGCAGGAGATAATGAGGAAAACTGATCAGGTGTGACATAGTATTGCATCTCCGCAAGAGTACCTTGAGGCATTACCCCAATTTTACTTGCTCCTGAATTACCTAACAGCTCCCTTCTTAACACATCGCTAACATCTACGGGTTGCCATGCTCCTTTAGAGATACCCCCTGTAGTTGACGGAGTTGAGCCTGGTTCAACTTTCTTCGGTAACGTAGCAATACCATCCCATCGATACCAAACAAGATTCGTTTCGTCCTGAATGATGTCTCCGGCCGCAGTAAGTAAAGCTCCTGACTGAAACGAACCCTTGGGATTAAATCCAAGGTTGTAAATCGTCTGAAGGGTAATATTCTTAATGCCTTCGAGCGTATAATGTCCGTTACCGAAACGATCAATAAATTGTTCTGCCAGTGAGTGAATAAATTCGTCAAGCTTTGCCCCAGCAAAAACATGATCTCTTATGTCGGTGCTTGGAACCGGGTTCTGAGTAGGTTTTGGTAACGGAATTGCCATGTTGTCGCCCTGTTATGGGCGCACGAAACCCTCAGAAATTAACCTGATGGACGTGCGCTAAGTTGGATTTTTTTGGTTTACTACTGGTAAATTGCGTCTGAATATTCTGTCAGGGAAAGCGTCTGAGTTTCATCGCCGTTTGGACGCGCGCTTTCTACCCGCCACACGGTTGAGTTGAGTTCGCTGTCTGTGGCGATAAAGTAGCGGCTGGGTGACTGAACGGATTGACGGTCGTATATGTTCAGATCGAACGTATCGGCGGCAGCGCTGAACGCTTTGGCATTACCATCAACCGGCAGCGCACGCCAGCGGCCACGATAATCGCCATTGCTGTCGGTCATTACTACCCACATCTCACCGGCAGAGAAATCAATACGCTCTGACGTCAGGAATACGTCACCGCTACGCCCCTTCAGATAGCCCGTCTGCTGTGCGTTGTCGTACATATCAGGACACTGGACAACCGAGCCACGCACCACCTGCGTAGATTCCAGGACCTTAACTGTCATAGTGACCCGAGAATAAAGGATTTTACGCGCCTCAAGATATGCCCTGTCTAATGCCTGGACATAGTTTCGGCATCCGTCCAGCGTGATTTGCAGGGCGTTAATGGTTGCGTCCAACACCTCAGTTATGCCGTTCTCGTCAACCTGAAGGTAAATGTAAAATTTCTTGTTGGTGGATGGATCGACGTAATCCAGCGTAACGCCGTCGTAACCCCCAGGCAGAGACATCGACCAGTTGAGCTTGTAGTCGTCCCAGAACATATTACTCCGGGAGAAAACCGCATCAGGGTAGTAAACCTTCTCATCGCGCCAGAACGTCAGAACGTCGCCAATGTTGTTTCCGTCAACACGCGCCACGTCGCAGATGGTTGCCAGCCTTTCACGCAACGACAATTTCTCATCTGAGAAGGTGTAATCGAAATACGCAAGCTGCGGATCGGTTATTGAATCGGCAATTGCGTACAGCGCAGCAACGTCCAGGCTACTGACTTCCTGCTTTCCGATAACGACCCATTCATGCAATACAGCGTCTGCGAATGACCTGCTGGGGCGCAGCGTGTAGTCAACCTGACCAGATGCCCGGTCATAAGTGATCGTGTGACGCTGCGCCAGCATATTGTATTTCTGCTCGCGGTTACTGTTGCTGTCGTTGGCACCTTTGATGGTTACCCGTGCAATTGTGTCATCAGGGTAAACCACACCCTGGCGCACGTTAACGGCGTGGATCGCCATCAGAGTAACAACGTTCTGGTCATTGGCGTTGTCGGTACGCTCAATGGTTACCGCGTACCTGCCAAATCCGCCTCCAGGGGTGTATTTGTAGGTATTGCGGAAATATTTGGTTGTCTGCTTGGTATTGTTGTCGAAGAAGTAGTCGTACTGCTCCTGCGTGCCGGGAACCTGATTGTTTTCTTCGTCCAGCTTCCAGAATTTAATACGGTATTTTGTCGTCCCGGCCAGAGGGCCGAGCTGAACCAGAACATGCACCCACACCTGATCAGACTCAACAGGAGAAATGGACGGCCCGATTACCAGCGCGGCCTGATCGTTAATGGTGAACAAAGTCTGGTTAATGACAGCATCTGCCGGGATGCCGGTAATTTCCCCGCTCAGATCGCCTATATAAAACGTGGTGTAAGAGAGCGTGTCATCCCCAATGTAATTGTCGACGGCAACGATATTACCGCTTCCAATAACATCCTGCGTGACGCTTTGACCGCCCTGATTCCATGTTGCATTGATTGAGAAGGTTACCGGATGAGGCAGCGTAAGAGCTTCGAAGTATGCGAAGTTATCTGCGTCAGTGGGTACAGTTGCTTTTACCTGGTTGCTCACAACACTGACAGACGTCGGCGATGTTGTAGTGGCTGTCTGCGCCGGGAAATCATCAGACTCATTCAGGCCCGGCACACCTTCATTATCTACGTCATCAAACTGATAACCGACCTCAATATCACCGATTGGAACGCCGGGATTGAATATCTGGTAACTGGCACCGGCCAGGCTGCCGAGGTTAGACTCGGAATAACGGACCGAAGATATCGTGTACCTGCCTACTCCTACCTCAAACCATTCAGTCAGATATTTGTTGTTATCGATAAACTCAAAAAGCGCCTCCTGAATCAGGTCAGGGAACACGCGGCACTGACCGTAGATGTTTGGCTTCCCTTTGTAGAGTCTGGCCCGGTTAGTCTGACCTGTCAGATCGTTGTTTGGTGATTCACCCGTCGCAACAGAAACCGACCCGGGCGTTTTGGCAGAAAGGCCAAACACTTTTAGCGCGCCCTGGAGGATTTTTGATACCGGCTTCAGAATAGTCGTCACCAGTTTGCCGATCCCGCCTTCCGGCTGATCGAACACGCAGACCATGTCGCCTTTTCTGAGCGGAATATCAATATCGAAATCATCAGGCAGATCGCGACCGTTCAGCTTCACGATGACAGAGTTATGCAGCTTTTGGCTATTCAGCCAGTCAACCAGCCTCACCCCTTCCGTTATCACGCCGCGCTCTTTTGGCGCACCGGGCAGGCGCTGAATTTCAAATCGAACCATGAACCATGTACTCCACGCGGTTGTATACTTTCAGCAGCGCCAGAGGGCTGTCACAGCGCACAAACCCCATTTCCCCGCGGCTGTGCAGACACTTAACCGGGCTGACCATTACGCCGATGTGAGACGGCTTCTCGCCGCGGTAAAATACCGCAACGCAACCGTCGATCGGCACAGGCACCGCACGCCAGCAGGAGGATTCCTGTTCGTAACAGGTCACAAAGTCGCTGCCAGACTCATAGCCAGCCATGTGATGTAGTTCCAGCCCCAGGACATGCCGGTAATAAAGCACCACCAGTCCCCAGCAATCCATAGAGTCAAATCCGCAGGCACGATCCGCCCAGGGATTTCCGTTGACCTTTCTGATAAATTCTTCTTTGATCATACCGTCACCAGTCCGGGGTAGTCTTTGGTGGTGTAGATGTTCGGGTTAGCCAGCGTATGTGTATTAGTTTTCCCGGCCTTAATGGTGACGTTGCTGCCGTCTGCACTGACTTCCTACAAAAAACGCGACCAGGTTTTCATCGGTGATGCATCACCAATAGCGTCCCATTGCTGGTAACGACAGGTTATAGGCTGCATGCGTCCGCCGCCGCGCCACACCTTCAGCTTGTCCCTTACCTTTTCCGACGCGGCCAGAAACGTTATCGTCATTTCGATCACCGCTGTTCCGTCCTGCGCTGGCTCAGTAACGCTGAAACGTGCCGGTTCGAATTCATTGCCACCGAAGGTGGCGTTACGGAAAAGGTTATTGACGACCCGGTAATAACCAAAGGCCGGGTGATAAAACTCAACCGTCTGTTTGATGTCACTGGCCGGCCTGCGTTCCTTCCATTCTCTCAACGTTGGCATTCTTATGGCCTCGGCAGTATGTCGGTAACAAGCAGATCCAGCAGGTATCCGTAACCCGGCTGCGCATCAACAATCCAGTCGTCATAATCTTCGGTTATGTCATCGACCTCATTAGCAACTACCGTCGCTGTCCATGTCACACTGCTGCCGTTTTTGCTGGTCTGCACCGGCATATCGATAAAATGAAGTGTCTGAGGCTGGACGCCCTGCATGTCGCCAAGGTCGATGGGCATCACAAACCAGTTACGGCCTTTATCCAGATAGTTTGGTGAGCGCAGCCATGACTTAAATCGCTCGGCCTGAGCGAGCGTGAATATCCACTGAAGCGTCCACGTCGCTTTGATGTCTGTAGTGACTGGCGTGATGATGACCGGGCCGACGGCGGGCTGAGAAGTTAACCAGCCCGTGTCCTGGGTCATGTTCTGATCCGCACGCTGCGGAAGCGGCAGGAATGCCGGGTAATTCACTGTAACCACAAATCCTCCGGGCATAAAAAAACCGCCGCAGCGGTAAATATGAGATCAAACCGCTGAGCGGCGATGTGTTTAATTAATGCCTGGTAAATACATCTGCACTTCGTCAACCACCCGCTCACGCGCTGAAAGGAGGATTTTCTTTCTGCCCCCAACACCCCATTTCGCCATCTGGCTGGCGCACTGGCTTATCGCTTTAGTCTCAGTGTTAATGATGTGATCTATTTTATTCAGGCGGGACATGGCGCTGATGCCTAGGCGAACCACGGTTCTGAACACCTCATATACTTCAATCTCAAACTCAGGCTTAATCCATGCCGCATAGCGTATTGCCAGTAACTCAATACCCCACGCACCACTTTGATCACCACCTTTTATCACCTTAAGTGGTTGATTTTGTTCCGAAGCACTTTTTAGTGCTTTGGATTTTAGCGCTTTTACGAAGCGTTTGATCTGGGCGCTTCTTAGAAAGACGCTGGGTCTCTGAGATTCAGTTGCTTCACCGTTAGCTACTGCTGCGGCGTGTAAATCATTGAGACTGTAACGTCCTTCGTCATCAACACGGACGGATACACCGTTTACTGATACGGTTGGATATTTCATGAGATTTACCTATAGAAAGTGAGCCTGTCACACAGAGTCAGCCGCCCCAGAGTACAACTGACTCTCAGGCTCGCTTTCTGTAGGCTCTAGGATTATAACGTGCGCGTGTGAAGCGCGGTGGTGGAGGTAATAAAAAACCCGCCGAAGCGGGTTATGTGGTTAGAAATCTCCGTTTGCTTTCCTGCTCAGGCCGAAGTGTTGCTGCATACCGCTGGACATCGGACCGCCGCGATCCATGTCGTTCAGGAATGCCTCTACGGTCACAACACCACCGTCTTGCATTGCCTGAGCCTCAAAGGAATGCTGTCCGCCAGACGTCTGGTCGTAAAACTTAAC
This sequence comes from Superficieibacter electus, assembly GCF_002915575.1. Lineage (GTDB taxonomy): Bacteria > Pseudomonadota > Gammaproteobacteria > Enterobacterales > Enterobacteriaceae > Superficieibacter > Superficieibacter electus. The sequence continues at coordinate 24,517 of NZ_PQGD01000007.1, read as the reverse complement.
ATTGACCTGAACCGACCCGCCCTGCATATCCTTGTTGCTTATCACTGAGCCGTTATCGCCGGGGATCATGTATTGCTTGCCGCTGTTAGACTGGTAAATCTCAGGCATCCCGCCCTCACCTACCTGGTACATCGAACCAGCAGTAACAGGCCCACCATTCTTACGCATACCTGCGATTGATAACGCCTGAGCGACTCCAACGGTTGACGCTATGCCAGCCTGCGCTGGTACGGCGTTAGCGCCTGCGGTTGCGAGAGATGTCATAGCGGCGGCCGGTGCCATTGAAGCGGCAATAAGTTGACCCTGGGCGATAGTGGCTGCTGATGCCGCCGACATCCCTATCTGTCCCATAATGACGGACTTGGCCCACTCAACCCCCATCTGCACAAACGAGTTGATGACGCTGTTGAGGACAGTAGAACCGAGTGATCGCATCGCCTCGCTAACAGTCATGCTCCCTGTGATGATGCCGGTCAAAGCGTTAGAGGCATTGCCAGCAAACGAGTCAAATGCGGCAGCAGCCACTTCGTATCCTGTCCCCTGCTGACGCCAGATTTCCCACTGCGCGGCGATACGCTGTTGCTCATACTGCTCGTTGGCAGCATTCATCAACTCAAGTCCGCGCTGAGTTATCTGTCCCTTCTGCGTCTCAAACTGCTGGATCATAGCCAGCTCTTGAGCATGCTGGTTAGCCAGTTGCTGAACAGGATCAATCTCCCCTTTGGCCTGTGCAGTGGGGCTTACCACGCCCTCTGCGCGTATTTTGGCAAGGTTTACCTGATGCTGCTGCTCAAGCCTTTCAGCGGTCTGGTTATACTGCTCCTGGCTGATTTTCTTCGCACTAAGCGCCGTTTGCAGATCCTTCATATCCTGCTTGTAAGAGGCATTTTCCTTATTTTCAGGAAGGAGCTTCTCGGCGGCAGCCTGTGCTTTTAACGCGTTGGCTGTATCCCATACTTCTGCGCGATACTTACCGGCCAGCGCTATTTGCTCCTGTGTTGCGCCTTTACCGAGTGATTGCTGAGCTGCCAGTATTGCCTGTTCCCGGCTTAAATCCTGTGTTGATTCAGCAGATGATTCCGTCTGGCGGCGCAGGTTTTCAAGCTTCTGCGCAATAGACTCCTGCTGGTTCTCCAACTTTTTGGCCTCTGAGGCAGCTGCTTTGTCCTCTTTTTTCTGCTCTTTTCGTGCTTCAGTTGCCTGGTTTGTTTTTACATATACACCTTGGAGTTCTTTGATTTCCTTATCACCAGTTACCCCGGCATCTTCTGCATCGTAAGTTGCTTGTAACTTGGCGCGAGCATCTCCTTCAACTTTTGCAAGGGCAAGTCGTCTTTTGGCTTGCTTGATAAGCTTCTCGCCATCAGAACCACCCCAGTTCATTTTCAGGGACTCTGAATTAAATTCCTTTATAGCCTCAGTTGTTTGTCCGAACTTCTGCGCGAGAAAGCTTTGGGTGCCACCAAGAAATGATGCTTCCTTTTCAGCATCTTTTAACGCAATAGCGTTATCCCTCGCGGCTTTCATCTGGTCAACGATACCCTGATTGACCTGAATATTAACCAAATGAAGAGCAGATTGAGTATCCTTTAACTTCAGCTGAGCCGAGTCCCTATCTCTTATTTTTTGAGCTAATTCGATCTCAAGATTTGCAGCGGCTTCGGTCGCATCATTGTTTAGCCATGTTCCCTTCTCATTTGCACTTGCAGCAATATTTGCATCCTTATACCTTCCCGCCAGATCTGATATTTCGTTGTTGAGTTCTTTCAAAGCTTCTTCTTGTGCTTTTATTGAAGTTACGGTGTCAGCTCTTACACCTTGAGCCTGCACAAGATTCATATCCTTGAGTTTCTTTATAACTTCCGGCACTGTATCCGCAAAAGCTATTGCTTTTTTTCTTGCCTCTTCTTGCCGTTGGGCATACAGATACCAACCAGCAGCAACTATAGCTATAGCACCGAGAGGACCACCTAAAGGAGCTGTAACAGTATTTATTAACTTCATTGAATTAGATACGGTTACACCCGTTGCGGCTAACTTTGCTTGCGAGGCAGCAACGGCATTGTTAACAGCAATCTCTTCAGCTGCGATACCAATATAAATACTTCTAACTCTTATAAGATTCTCATAAGCAATAGCTTCGGCGGCCGTTCCCTTTGCCAGTAGATACTGTTCTTCAACCCTTTTCAATGTGGCCAAAGAGGCCTCTTTGTCGAGTACAATTTTTCTTTGCAGCGCAAGAGATGTGGCCAACTCCTGCTGCGCCTCCTGCCTTGAAGCTGCAACACTCTGAATGGTTGTTTTTAATTTTGTTGCCTGCGCAGCTGTAGCCATAGCCAGAGCACCAACAAACCTTCCGCCAAATACTAAAGCTGCCGCACCAACGGCATTGGCAACAATATCAATATTGTCGCTTAATGTTATTAGGCCTTTATTGAAAACATTTATTGTGGCGTTAGCGCTGGAGTTTTCACCAACGAATTTAGTGACGCTATTTCCGGCAACAGTAAAAGCTTGACCCATTGTCATGACTGTATTGCTGAATTCTTTAGCAATAGCATCACTTTGTTTTAATAATCCTTTTACTACCACATCCGTGGTTAATTTTCCCTGTGCGGCCATGCCTCTTAGTTGACCAATTGTCACACCTAAGGAATCAGCAAGAGCGACAGCTAATCGGCTTCCGTTCTCAGAAATTGAGTTAAATTCTTCGCCGCGCAAAACTCCCGAAGCCAAAGCCTGTGACAACTGGATCATAGTCGAGCTAGCTTCCTGAGTTGTAGCACCAGATACAGCAAGACCTTTGTTTATGGTTGATGTCAGAGTAATAAGGTCAGCGGTACTTGTTCCGGCGCTTCTGGTAGATCTCTCAAGGCGAGAATAGAGCGTTGCAGTGGAAGACAAATCACTCATAGTATTCTGAGAAATGTCGAAAACGCGCTGCGTAACATCAGCTAAATTCTCATTAGCTCTTACCGCGTTTGATAGTTTGTTACTTACAGTTACCCACTCATTGCCCCATTGTGCAACCTGTTGAAGGGATAACGCAGCCAGTAAACCCTTAGCAACACCAGATAACCCGGACATCGTTCTTTGCATACTGCCTAAAGAGCGCTCTGTTCTGGTAACACTTGCCTCAAGGCGTCCCATACTGCCGCCAAGCCCATTAAGTGCGGCGTCTATTTCCCTGCGGCCCTGCAAAAGTCGAGAAGTATCGATATCAACTTCATAAATGACGCTACCAGCATTAACGGAACCAGCCATTGATTTCCTCCGGGCATAAAAAAACCCGCCGGGGCGGGTTGCAAACAAATAGTTAAGTTGGAATCAATCTTCCCCAAGACGCACGGCCTCACAAGGGGTAAAACTATGATTATCCGATATATAACCACTTACTTTTTTAGGATTATAGTTTACAGACATTGTTCCGCCATTAAATTCTATAGAGTACTCACCATCTTTAAATGCGGATTTATCACTTGGGAAATAAGAACTACCAAGTAAAACAAGTGGCTTAGTTCCTGTCGAAAAACCTACGCTACCAGCCCATCCACACTTTAATAGCATAAAAAAATGAGTTTCTTTCAAAAAGAATTTTCTGGCAGGTTGTCCATCCCATGGTATTTCAGAAATGCGTCTCATTTGTTCTTTAACATCTGAATCAATTTTTTTACGGCGCATCGACTCTTGGTCAATTTCACACTTAGCCCATTGTTCTGTTGTTTTCATTATTCTGTCTGAGACAGCAAAGTTTGATTTATCTAAGCTTGCAGCAAATATTTTAGTTTTGTCATCAAGAAAAATCATTCCTTCCTTTTTTTCAGCAAGGACCGGAGTAATGATATATGAGCCGTCGGGCCTAAAAGCCTTGAAAGAATTACCATTAAATACCACGCGAGCATTACCTAAGATATTAAGTGTACCCATTACTCCATTATTAACTGGAGCCTTAGAGTATTCACATAAGAAACTCTCGTTAGCAAGTGCGCTGTATGATGCTAAAAGCAGAACAGCCAAAACAATTTTTTTCATATCCCAACCCCTTAGAAGTAGTTAGGATAAATCTTAACATCAAATATTTGGAGATAGACGTATTTAGTGCATTTTTTCTTTTGCCAGCCGCTGAGCTTTGCGGGCCATGTAATCGTCTACAACCTCCTCGTACTCTTCGGCAGTAAAGCCTTTTTGATTCGGGTACTTGGCATCGATTAACAAAGCAAGCTCGGTCATTGTCAGATTTTCAGCTTCTGCCCGGCTAAGGCTGAGATGGTTCCTGGCGGCGCTGATGTACTCAAAGGCGTTAAAAGATTTGGTGTATTCCGTGGTTTCATGCCTTTGCAGTTTCCTGACCTTCGCCTTACCGATCACCCCATGGGTGATCAGCGACTGAGCGATGACAAGCATTTCGAACTCGTCCATCGCGCCACGGCGATACTTGAATGGCTTTCCGGCTGCCTTAGCAGGCTGGATAACGCCTGTAAGTGGTGAGACATCTTCGTCGCAGCAGGCTTCAATCACGGTTATTGATGCGAGAAAAGCTTTCCGGCCATAACTACTGTTCTTCACATGCTCTACTACCCATGCAGGAACGTAACCATAAGCGTCTACAGCGCGCTGAATAAGGCCAGACACCTCATCGTTATGCAGATCGTAAAAGGTCTGCACAATCTCTTCAGGGCTGCCGATGCTCGTCATATTGATGAACGACGGACGGAAAAAGAACTCTTTCTCACCGGCGGTGATCAGACACTCACCAATTTCTTTCAGTGGCTTCATTGTTATACCCTGCAATGGTCATTTTCGGGGCTACCAGTTGGAAGCCCCTGAAATGACAACTGTTAAGCAGTGACGGTTGTCGCCGTGGTGCCGACAAAGCTACCGTCATTGGTGGTGAAGGTGATGTTGACGCTGCCAGCCGCAACGCCAGTGATCAGGCCATTCTGATTTACCGTGGCTTTGCTTGTGTCAGATGACGCCCACACACCCGATTTATTCGTGGCATCGGACGGCGATACGTTTGCAGTCAACTGACGCGTCGCACCGACAGCAACCGAAGTCGTGGCCGGGGTAACAGTTACACCGGTAGCTGGAACACTGGCCTCAGTATCGAATACCCTGAAAGTGCTGGCATCGGCTACTTTAAACTCCGTTGAAAAAGTTACGATGTCATTGCTTCCACCATCTGAGCTCAATGCATTGATGAGCATATAACCCTGTAGAGTTACCGCGCCGAACCCCATTCGAACCCAGAGTGTTGGCTGACGCGACGCCTGGATTTCAGTGTTGAAGTATTTAATGAGGCGATATACACCATACTGGTCGATTTTATCGTTTTGGCGCACTTCGCCTTCAAAAGAAATCGTCAGGTCAGCGTTCGTTACAATGCTCTCAACATATCCTTTCGTGTCATCTGCGTCAGAGGTGACAGAATTTGGGGACATATCGAACGATTTTGTAGTCCCTGCAGCGAGTGCCTTCCATTCTGACTCTTGGGGGATGACGTCCGGGCAACCGTCCGCTACTTCAAGAACGATGGCTCTTCCGAATAGTTTTGTGTTATCAGTTGGGCAGATAGCCATAACTGTTGTTCCTCTGTCTTTAGGCAATAAAAAACCCGCACCAGGCGGGTTCGTTTGTTAAACCATCGCTATCTGCCATGGTTTTCATGATATTCATACTTTATTTCGGCTTTCTTTCTGGCCTGCACAGCATCTTCAAATGTGTCAAAATTACCAAGATATTTTCTCTTGTTTTTATCGCTGTTTATGTACGCCCTGAACTTCCCTGTGTCCTTTCTCTGAACAACACCTATATGACCACTAGTGTTGCTCGAGTAAGTGATCATGTTTCTCATATTCTGAACGCGGTCAGTAACTCTAAGATTGTTAAATCTGTTGTCTGCCCTACATCCGTTGACATGGTCAATCATTCCATCAGGATAAAATCCAGTCATGATTGCAAAACAAATTCGATGAGCTGGGTATTGCTTGCCATTTAGCATCACCTTCAGGTAGCCCTGTTTGCTTACAGAGCCTGCTGACTTACCAAAAAACTGCCTGTGATAATTCTCAAATCCAGCTCCGCCCTTGAAGTGGCTTCTTGGTCTTTTTTTCCATGTAAGATCGCCAGTATCGGGATTGTAGTGCAGGCATTCTTTTAGATATTTGACGTCTAAATTATCCAATGGAGAAAAACTATCTTGCGCCATTTCAGGATTTTCAATGTGACTTTCTGACAATGATTGCGGAATGTATTCAGAAAGGTTAATGACTCTATTATCACGCTTATCTCCATTTAAGTGATAAACCCTAGAGGTCGCAAACCTTCCATGGCAAATGGTGAAAATTATGTCGTGTAAATAATACCAGTCGCACCCTATCTTGACTGACATTGATGAGTCTGGCCTTTCGAATCCAGCGATCTTGTTCGCGAATCGGTTATTTACGCTTACCTGTGCCGCCTTAGTTTTAAAGTGGCTTAGCGGCCTGCATTTCCAGAGAAGAGTTCCATTTACTGGATTGCAGTAAAAGCACTCTTTTAAAAACCCAAGCGTGATTCCCTTTGCAGCCAAATCTCTCATTACAACCTCGTCAAAGTTGCTCGTCGTTTGATGGGTGTGGCAACCCGGCGACGAAACCGGGCTTTCGGGGATCAGCCTAGCCACTAGTTAATTATACGGATTACTCTCCATAATTGCATGAGAATTGGAGGCGAAATACGATCCGCCCTTCCTCTGTTAAAACTGGTGGCGGAAATCCGCCCATATTCTGGATATATCCGACACATGGATCATCCATTGGGTGAAGTTGTACATAATCGATAATTCGTTGCGCAGCAGATGCCGCGCCGCCACGGTCTTCTTTAGCACCAACAATGTCAACCATGACGTAATGCTCTGCGCCTAAATCCGTCCTGATAGCCGTACCGCCCGCTGGCCTGAACACAATCACTGCAACTTTCAGGTTTTTTGGATCTTCGTACATCAATTTCTGAACGGTAAATCCGTCGGTTAAACCGGCGTTACCAAACAGGTTCCTCACCCTTTCGTGCATCATCGGAGTCATAGAGAAAGCTCCCTGCGTACAGCTTCATCAATGGCGCTGCGTTCTTCCTCAAAGCCAGCGGTGAGAAATTCTTTCTTCGCAGTGGAGCGACGGAAGCGCTGCGGATTAGCCGGGTCATGCACGTACACAGCGTAACTGGTCGAATAACCCACGCGGCCAGTGACTACAGCGCCATTGGTGGTGATTTCCCGGAATTGACTGTTGATCAGAGCAGACGTATCGATGGGCGTGTACAGCGCTGCCCTGACGCTGCCAATCAACATTGCAGACTGGAGCGCCCGGATAACTCTTCGCCCCTGAATATCACCCAGGATGCGATTGATATTCTTCGATACCTGCTGCACGCCTCTTACTTTGACGCCCATATCAGACTCCGGTAATAATCGCGAAATCGTCCGCCAGCCGGTAAAAAGTGTCGGCGTAGCGGATGACCTGACGAATCTCATCAGCACCGGCCTCCACCGGGTCGGGATTATCTGAGACACCGATCAGTATCCAGTCTCCCGACCCGGCATCAGCGTACTCACTCCAGATAGTGTTCTTCACCACAATCTCTGAACCAATGCTTCCAATGCGTTTACTCAGGCCGCCCTGGTAATCACAGAGAATGGTTACTGGCAGGGAATAACCGAGCGGGTCACCTCTTTCGTCGTTACCCAAGGCTTTCCAGACGGTAGCGAAGGCGGTGTATGACCAATTGGCTGCCGAACTCATAGCGCATACTCCAGATATTGATCCGGAGCACCGTTATTGGAGTTTCGCTTTATCTTCAGTCGTGTTACCTGTGAGGTGCGAATAAAATCACCATCATCAAGGACAAGGAATTCCGGCGGGTTTTCTGGATCAAAAGACATGTATCGTCCTAGCCGATATCGGTTTTTTTCCCCATCAAGAAATGCTTTGTAGACATGTTCACCCGATGAATCTGAGTAGGTAACTTCGATGTGAAGACTGATACAGGTAATTGACCTGATCTGTGCCATTAAAGCCTCCCTTTCTTCATGCATCCGCCCTTGCCGATCCAGATGCCAGCAAATGCAGGAGTAGCCGTAGGGTCTGCGGGGATCAACGAAGTCGCACAACCGAATTTATCGAGGCCCCGTAACAGGTTTAAAGAACCTTTCCAGCGATCGGCAAAAGAACCATACCTGAAAGACCGTGACGCGCCGGATGGAGCTGATTCCGAACTGATGTATTTATCGCCCTGACCCAGTCCCATCATTCCCAGCAGGTACATCTGAATTAAAAGCGCCGTTGCTGGGGAATAGTGTGCTGAAAGGCATTCATCAATGCTGTTAGCTTGCTCTACCAGAGCATCCAGAATGAATGAAGGCAGCTTAATACCGACAGACTCCAGATATTCTTTCGCCTGAACCGTGGTTATCATGCGCACCTCAACAATCAGCCCTCCGGAGAGGGCATAAAAAAACCGCCATCGCGGCGGCTGTTATTCAGCAGGGAAAAGCTTTTCCAGCTCACCGTCCGGCAACAGTTCTGCCAGCTTGTCAGCGCCCAGGTTGCCTTTGTGCTCAATGCCGAGTTCATCCAGCCGTTTGACGATCACCTCTTTTCGCGACTGTTTCTCAGTCGTTGCGCCGGGAGTTGCAGGAGTCAGTTCAGCAGATGCTTTATCAGAAAGCTTGCGAACGTGAGACTTAAGCGAAGGATGCAGCTTCTCAAGCTGTACCACATCACCCAGCGCGACACCGTGCCACGGCTTAATCACTTCATATTTCTCAGCCATATATTTCTCTCATAAAAAAATCCGCCGAAGCGGACTTTATTTGATTGTTGGATTATTTACCGGAAAGATGCCGCGACGTGTATCCCGCTCCAGCCTCATTTAGCTCAAGCATTCTTTCCTTTCTCCACTCGATTGCGAGTTCAAGCGCTCTTTTCTCGCCATGAGTTGAGAACCCGAAGAACTTAAAGTGGTTCTTTCCATCAAGGCCACGACAATGAGCTTTGTAGCCTCTGTCGCGATCTCTTTTATTTAAACTTACGCCGACAGAAACTGACTCTGTGGAGTCGCTTCTGCGTCTATTTCTCAAGTTTAAGGCGAATGAAACCACCCTCAGGTTTTCGATCGCATTGTTTAGGCCATTGCCATCAATGTGATCAACTGTAAGGTCTTCAGAAATCTTTCCGCTGGTCAATTCCCAAACGATTCTGTGAGCGTAATAGAGAACTTTGTTGATGCGGACAACATAATATTGGTTTGTACCGCTGTTAAATAAGCAACCAGCTTCGCTACCAGCTTTCTGTCTACCTCTAGCGACAACCCACCGCAAACCAGTTGAAGATGATGGATCCACTGCAATCAAGTCAGATAGAATTGGTGTTGCCATGATTTACCTCCGAACAGGTAATGATTGGTTAGAGCCGGTGTCATGTTAGCGCATGCATCGGCTCGCCTATTTTATCATCATCTGCGCGGAAATGAATCATTAGGCCAAGTTCGCGCCATAAACAACGCCGCTTAAACCCTCACCATCTTTCTTAATCTGCAAGCCCTCTGCGCTCATAATTTGGAAATTATAATTCGACTGAGGGAGCGGACGCGGCAGCGGTACAACACCAACAGCCATACCCACCAGCGGAGAGATCACATCCTGACGACGCTCATAGGCAAGGAACTCATTTCCTGACAGCGCATAGGTCATCTGAATGGACTTCGCCGGGATGAACTTGCTGATCGCATCCAGTACAGTGCCGCTCAGAATAGCGTTAGTACCGGTGTTGATGTCCACCAGGTAAGGCTTAGCCATGTTCGCCCACAATTCAGGGCTGACCCACAGCTTATCGTATGCCGTTACCTTATTGCGACGGGCAGTCAGACCAAACGGGCCGGTCGGGCCGAAGAATGCGAGCAATTGCGCAGGGGTGGCAGTTGTAAGATCAATGTTGGCCCCGCCGGCACCACTACCCAGATTGATTTTCTGAGTGTTGCGGTGGTTTTTCATGCCCTGAGCCGGCAGGCCATCAACCACAATGCTGGAATCGCCGTTCAGATAAAAATTGACGCGTTTTTTATGGAACTTGCGCATCTTTGCAGACTGCGATTCCAGAGCCAGATCGATACCGACCGTGCTCAGACCTGCCGCATGACGCCAGTTAACGCCGTAACCGGCAGTGAATACCGGGATCGGGTCGCCATCAGAACCAAATTCAGCGTGGTCGAAAGAGTATGGAGCCTGACCGTCGATACTGATTGATACGTCATCGGCGATATCGCCAGACACGTTATACAGTTTCGCGGTCTTGCCGATCGGCAGCACGGTCTGGACGCCCATCAGGTCGTTGACGATTTCCATGCCAATTTCCTGATCGCGCATCTGGATAATCTGGCGGTCAATCTCGGCCCAGAATTCGCGGGTAAAGCCACCGATGGCATTCGCGGCCAGCATCTCATGGGTCATACGCGCACGAAACGCGTTAACCATCATGTCGTGCTGAGCATTGAAGATGTCACGGTTCGCCCACAGCTCATTCCAGTGTCCGCGCAGTCGGCTGTTAGCAGCCAGTGTTTCAGCGGTAAAATACATTCTTATTCTCCTGATTAAGCGCCAGCGGCAACGGTGCCGACGCGCATACGCACGCGGATAAAATCGGTAGTGCTGGCGGCAATAGTCGCGTCATCCTGGCTGTAGCCGATCACCGAATCGGTGTCTGCGGTAGCTTTGGTGAATCGCCCATTTGTGCCCAGCTTAATAGGGTCGTCTTTAGCATACGCACCAGGAACACACAGCAGCGCGAGTTCACGCCCTTCTTCGACGTAGTTACCTACGGCAGAATCGCCAGCAGGAACAGCCTCAGTGATATTCAGGCCCTGATGGTAAGCCACATCAATGATATAGAGACGACCGGCCAGCGCAGTAGCCTGAGCAAACTCGTTGTCATCGTTGATTACAGCAGCAGTGCCGGGCAGCAGTGCTGTGGCAGTGGCGCGGGTTTCAGTTTTATAGAGAGAGTGACCGTCGATATTGACGCGGCGATAACGTGGCATTATGCAGCACCTCCGAAGTAAGCGGCCGGATCTGGTGCGCCGGTCTGTGGTTTGTTGTTGGCAGAGTTAGCACCGATTTCCGTTGCCTCCCCCAGAGTTTTAAACATCGCATCCAGCGCTTCACCTGACAGAGCGTTCGCAACGACTTCGCCGTGCTTCGCAGCCACTGCGTCACGTTTGGTTTTCTCTTCAGCGCGCGAGTTGGCAGTCAGCGTCTCGGCGAGCTGTTGGTGGTTTGACTGCAATGTATCTACCTTTTCGGTAATAGGCTTGAGCGCGTCAGCGAGGTTAGCGGCCAGGCCTTTACCGATCTCAGTAATCAACTCTTGTTTTTCTTCAGTGGTTAAAGGCATGTCGCCCTCCGTTTGGTGGTTTAATGCAGGCTGTTCCTGCGGCGTAAAAAGGGATTTAACTTTGTTGGCAACAACCGTTACCCACGATTCTTGGCGGGCTACCGGTGTTCCGGTGTCATCAAAGGTGATTTTTCCACCTTCAGCGTTGTAGCCATAAATCTGGGCGTTACCGCCGTTACGGATAATGACTACCTGTGAGTCGGTGAAGTCTGCCACCCAGGCATACTCGTTCTCACCAGGCGCAAATCTGGCCTTTGCGGCGCGATCAAGTCGCTGTTCCCGCTCGCGATACGATTCACCTACCAGCGCGCCAGAATTTGCTTTGATTGGTGTAGCGCTGTCAGCGTTGACCATCAGGCCAACACCCTGCTCCGGCTGAGCCGCACCTACCTCATAGAGAAGGATGGCGTCATGATCCATCGCGTTAATCTTCGCGACCCACTCAATGCCCTGAGCTTTCTGCTCTGCGCTTGCTTCCAGTTGATCAAGGAAAACAGCAACGCTGGTATGGATTGGAGGAACATCTTCACCGCGTTCGATCGCGGCCACGCGTTCAAGCAATTCGCGCCCGCCTTCGGTCTGATTCGCAACGGTGGTATCTACCCACTTTTCAGCATAAACGCGGTTTCCTGACTTCTTGACATTGCGATTCCACGCGCCAATGTGACCTACGTTGATACCTTCGGGGGAAAATGCAGAGACAAACTGCCCGTTTACAGTAGGATGACCTAGTGGTGCCAGCGTTCCTTCCAGCCCCTGATAGTGAGCGTCGATCTCAGCGGCTGTATACAGGCCGCCGTTCATTACAACGTTCGCAGGTAACGTATAGCTCGGAAGAACCAGATGCGGTCGCCCGTTATAGTTCTCACGTCGAATGGCCTGGCTGTTCACCCGCGTGGTGACGTTGATTTGCATTGGCATAGTTTTTTTCCTGATTTCATGCGGCATGTGAGTGCTGGTGACAGCAGAGGCTATTGGCGGCAAGACCTTTCCACTGTTGATATTCTTTTCTCGCCAGTTCCACGACTTTGGGATTGAGAGGTATGCCTTTGCTGTCAACGAGCACCTCAACCTGCGAGCATTTGCAATTGATTGCGTTCGCGCCGGTCGCATACCATGTCCTGACTTCTTCCACGGTATAGATATGTGCATGGCGTGCTGCATGCGTCTGTCTGGTTGTGGGGCTGAGTGCCGAGAAATGAAGCAGCCTTATATTGAGGCCAAGCGTTTTCATCGCCTCATCCGCTTCGTCCCATCTGGCACGTCTCAGCGCCATGGTCATCTCGGTACGGGCAATCGTGCTGGCGCGCCGGATCTCTATACCCGCCTGCTTACGAAGATTAACTGCAACAACTTTTGGATTAAGACCGCGACCAATACCCTCGGTAAGAATGCGGGCCATATTTCTTTTGGTTTCTGCGGATAATCCTTTCATCTCCTCAAACGTTCGCGCATACACCAGCGCCATGCGGCGCTGATACGGATCGCTTAAAAGCAGTTCCTGAAGAGATTCCCTGTCGGCAAGGTAGGCCGGAGATTGCTGTGAAAGGTTGGCAAAGGCTTGAGCGGTGCCTCTGATTACCGCCACTTCCACATACGTCTGGGCGAACCAGTTACTGTTCTGCCCGCCCTCAAGAAGTACGGAGTCAACAAGTAAGCTGGCATCATCAAGAACCATGCTTAGCAGTAGTGGATCGAGCTGGTATTCGTAATATGCGTTTACTGCCAGTCGGGCCGGTATTCTGTCGAGTGCAGAAATATAGAAGCGGCTAATCTTTTTCATACGCCTTGCGAAATCTTTTATCGCCCTGCGTTCCAGGCTGTCTATGCCTGTCGGGTCCTTATTATTGCCAGGCAATATCGCGGGCTTAGGCGTTGCCTTCGTCTTCTTCCTCATCATCTTCTAATTCCGTCAGGGGATAGATGCCATCAGGCTCATAGCCAGCCGCCACCCGAATTTCAGCCACTGTAAATACCGCCTGACCTGAAGCCAGTGACGTCTGATTAATGCTGCTCATTTTCACAGCACTTTCGAGCTTGTCAGACGATGACTGTTCGTTTAGCTCATCCCATATAATGCTGAATTTCGCGACAGGCTTTATGATTTGCAGGTAGATAAGCTTGTCGACCATATCTTCAACATCGAAAGACAGATCACCGCGCCGGGACTGGCAGCGGCTGTTAAAGTAAATCTGGTCTTCTGTACTGGCGCGCTCGCCTGACTGATTGCCAACAATGATGCGCGAAGGGATATCTACCGAGGCACTGAACGTCTTCAGGTTAACGTCATAGGTCGGTGACGGGTCAGAAACCGCGTTGACCATCGAGGTCACCTGAGCACCCTGGGTAATCAGAAGAACATCGTTACCGATATTCAACTCCCGCGCTGCTTCGTTGTAGCGCTCCTGCAACTCATCAACCGATACGCCATACATTGAAGCCAGGTTGCTGAAATCAACTCCCGCGTCAAAATTGATGTTTTGCTTATTTGCAGCGTTCTTCAGGAATGATTCACCAGACCCACCCTCCACTTTCTCAAGGCTGACGCAGGCGTTGTAGCCCGGCTCAAGAAAGCCGATCTCATCATCTGACATGTCGCCAATTATCAGCACGCGGTCAGGGTGTATTTTTCGCTGTGCAGTGCTGCCGTCGGAGAGGGATTCGGTGTATTGCCACATCGTAATGGCACCAGCGTTATCTCTGCTGCCGACTGTCAGAGCACTTGCCCATACCGGAGTGATCTTCTGTAAAGCTTTCCCCTTAATAACTGGCTGATCCCATCCCCTGCTGTCTTTAATGTGCAGCAGGATGCCTGACCAGCGCCCTACTAAGCGACGGGTATCAGCTTTAGCGAATGACCTCCAGAAACGGTGCGTGAAAACCTGGTTTATTTCGCTTTCCCATGAGGTAATGTCTTCTGACTCATCGGACTGCTCCCCCTCTATCACCTGCGGGTTTGTTCTCCAGCAGTTTGCAACAAGCTTATTCACTGCACCGTGAGCAATACCGCCGCGACGATAGAGTTTGTGCAGATCATCAAATGTCAGTTCTTGTTTGAATCCATATTCGCACCATGCGCTTTCACGCTTGGCGTCAAGCCCCATTCCGGGGTTAAAGGCCAGAGCACGCGCACGGGCAAGCCTGACGTCATTCAGCGCGTGATTGACGGCTAGTGTTATTTTGTCAGTCATGGTTTGTCCGTTGGTGAGTTATCTGCCTTGCAGGCGTTTAGGGATCATCATCCCCATAGGCTGTGTTCCGCCGAGTTCAGTAAGCGCGTAAACCATCGCATCAAGCCGGTCCGGCGATTTTTTAGCGGTGGCTGGCACATATTCCATAAGCTGATTTTCCAGTACATAGAGGTTGCCGTTGTGCGCGACCCGGCCCTGTTCATAAAGCGCGGATATTGGCTCAGCGCGGGCATATTTACCCTTACTGGCATGTACACGAATAATGCGGCCTTTGAACCCGGCGTTACGCATAGTGTCCTCGGCCATATCTCCGCCCTGGTTCGTTTCGATAACGATCGCGTCGGCTTCATGCTCTTCGTAAGCCCACATGGCCTTTTTAGCCCAGCCAGCCGGGGAATACTTACCGCTGTAGTCACCATCGACCGAGAACCGCTTCTTATCACCAGCGCCATAGGCACTCGCGGCCACAATGCCCGATTCATCGCTCTCTTCGCTGTTCGTTGCCTGCGGGTCAATAGCGATTACAGTGCGTACTTTATCGGCATTAATCTCCAGGTCATGCGCGGCGCTTATCATCGTCTCAGTCCACAGCGCGCCTTCGGCATTAAAACGTCGCGGCTTCTGCATGTACTGCGCCTCAGCGGTGCGCCTGTGCGAGAACAGGGAAACGCGGTGAGTCTCGTTGTGCTTGAACGGCCAGAGCCAGCCATCGGGCAGGCCATGATCAATCGGGATGGCGTGGGTATTCTCCGGGTACTGCGCCGAATAAGCCTGGCTGTTATCGATAATCACCGGCAGATTAAGATGGTGCCACTTTTCACCGGAACCGCCACGCAGCAGGTAGCCACTAAGATCGTGATAATGAATACGCTGCATGATGACGATCATTGGCGTCGTCTCGATAGCAAGACGGGATTTGATGGTTTCATTAAAGCGGTTATTCACGCCATCGCGCACAGTCTCGCTGTAGGCATCGTCTGGTTTCACCGGATCATCAATAATCAGTGCGCCCTGCCAGCCAGGCTCCATGTGTCCGGCACGAAAACCAGTAACCTGCCCGGCGGCGGACGATGCGTAAACTCCACCGCCGAACTCATTCCACCACATCGCTTTACTGTCTGCGTCGTCGCGCAGTTCCATCGGCCACATAGCCTGATACGCTTTTGATTTAATCATCCCACGCGCAGTCGAGGAGTTAAGCAACGCGAGATTATGGGAATAAGAGAGATGCATGAAGCGGGCGCGCTGGTTCAGCGCCAACCCTCGGCCCATCATGTTGATGGTTGCCAGTTCGGTTTTAGTGTAGCCGGGCGGCACGTTGATAATCAGTCGGGTTATCTCGCCGCTTACTACCCGGTCCAGTGTCCGCTGTATGACTTCATGGTGTGGCGCGACGATCATTTTTCCGCCTGTGCGCTGTTTGAAGAAGTAACGGGCAAAGTACAGCCCCTCTTCCTCACATTCGATACGGCGTGCTAACGTTTTTTGCTCAGCAGTCGTCATCCTCCATCATCTCCCGCCGGGCAGCCTGGTAATCTTCTTTGCTCATAGTGATTGACTGAATGACGCCGCCGTTCGGCCCGGAGTGTTCCAGCTTATGTTTATTGGTATAAGCATCGCCAACTTCTTTAGCCGCCTGCTCCATCAGCGAGGCAGCCAGCGCCATATTTCGCATGTTCTCTGCTTTCGCCATCATCCGGTCAAGCGCGCGGAGACGATAAGCCTTGTTGGCGATAGGGATGTCGCTTAATTCGGTCTGGAAGCGCTTACGGGTTTCGTTGAATAAATCTACCCATTTCTTCGCTAGGCTAACGCCAGCAGCTTTTGTTGGATCGTGTGATGCCACATGCTGGCGGGTTATCTGAATAGAGAATTCATTTTGTACGGCCTCGACTATCTGAGAGGGCGTATCGAAGCACGCAAGCTGCTGGACGATGAAGGCTTTCACTTCTGGCTTTAATGCAGCCATGATTCACCATCCGTATAGATGAGTATAAAAATTAAGCCAATTTCATGAGGCATGTTCCACACGCTCTGGCTATGTTGATTTTCGCCACTTCGGCGGGCTTTTTTGCAGCGTCGACCATCTCCTGCACATCAGCGCTTGCGCCGTATCTGCGAACCACTCCAATGAACTCTTCAACGTCATGACCACGCATGCAGAGCTTTGGTAGTCCGCTTTCTTTGTAAAACTTTGGTGCGCCAAACTCATCTACCTCCTGAGCAATGTGATAAAGCTCATGCTCTACTAATGCGCAGAATTCAAGATCAGAGCATTGCAGGCAAAAGTCAGCCGCAAGTGTGATGAGGTAATCAGGCTTATGTCCGAACCATTCGTAAAGCTGCTGCTCCATTCTTGCTTTCTGCCATCCTCCGGCGCGGAACATCACTTCTTCTGCCTGGCCGAGAACAGTACGCCCTTTTTTAGTGAACCCTTGCGCAGCCCAAAGAAAGCAGATGTCAGCATCAGCAAGATGAGAATGGTCGGGGTTATGAAGATGCCCTGATTCAGAGATTATCTGTGATTGCACCCATTCATAGACGCCATCAGCAGGTTGCAGATTTATGTATGGATTGAAATCCTCTACAAATACCTCTTTCGGCAATGGCCTGAGGTTAGTATTTTTTTCTTCCATACAGAATTTCCTGCTGGATTGTGAAATATATTCCCGGCATCAGGCGATACATGAGGCGTTTAAAACTTATACAAAGCTCTGTTAAAGGAGCTACTGAAACGCCTTTTGCAGAATTTTATAAAATCGTCTCCTGACCGGAAACGATGGTTGCTGTTACCGATGCGGTGCCCGTCTTCGTAAAGAGAACCTGCTTGCCCGCCGGCACAGAGAAAGACATTGATCGGTTAATGACGTTTGAGCCAGCCAGACCAAGAAGAATAGCGTCTGCAACCCGGCCAACTTCTACACCATCCACCGTGGCGACGATGGTGATGCTCTGCCCTACAGTCAGAGTTGCCGTCAGGGTATAGGTGAAGGTGTAGCTAACTCTGGCGTTTCGCGTAGCACTGACGGTGAATGCCGTGCCGATTGGTCGACCGCCGGATGCGACAGTAGTTACTGTCTGCTCATTAATTCCGTCGAGCTTTTTCTTGTCGGAGGCAGACATCAGACCTTTTGCGGTCTGAGTGGCTTCGGCGGTAGTGGTTGCGTTGGTTCCCTTCATGCTTACGCCAGCAGGCCAGGCACCTGAAGTTTTTGGTCCGAACATGGTCAGAGTGGCAGTATTGATGTAGAAGTCGCCATCTGAACCGGTTGCCGCTGTCGGGTCAGCTGTGCCGCTGCGAACCGATGCGCCGTCTTTACCGTTCAGTGTGGAAACCTGGAGCAGGTTATTCCAGGTGGTGTCGCCTTCATAGCGACCCTGAAAATAACCACCCGCTACGCGCATTTCGAATGACCGGCCATCTCGGCCTTCTATTTCCGATCGGGCTATCAACATCCGCCAGGCAGTTTCGTTATCCAGCTTCCACTTAATCGCTTCATCGTCGGCGATCATCTCAGGGCTGTGACCGTCCTGCCCCGGTTCAGACTCAATCCTTCGTGGAAGTTGAAACCCTCCCGGCATATGCAGTGCCATTTCTCACCTCACGTAACGACGATGTTTGTTATTCCCCATGTCGATCTGACCCATGCCTGCTGGGGAGGAGACACACTCACCCAATCATCAATGACATGGCCCTTTTCGGTATCAAGCGGCTTAGTGGGGGAGTCCCGGAGATAAATCACACCGCCAAGCACCTGGATAGTAGCGTCCTGCGTGCCGTCAGTGATTTGAGTCCATTCGGTAGTTAGCCGTTTTTCTTGCGTAGCCACTTCTTGCTCCTTATCTGGCACTGTCATTATCAAGCCCACCGATGGGATGAGCTTTGTAATGACTACTTGGCGGCACTATCAAAAAGCGCCAGCGCTTCAGTAGCTTCCTGGATCGCCTTAATGGCTTTAGCCACCGGTTCACTTTCGGTGTACACGCGGTTGTACTGCTGAATGAAGAGCTGATATTTCAGCGGATCGTCCTGCACAAACTCAATCGCTTTCGCAGCCGCGGCGGTATCAAGGTTCAGCGCGGCAAGCAGATCAATGCGTAGTTTTTGTGATGCGGTTAATTCAGTGGTTGCCATGATTCCTCCGGCAGGGTTACGGTTTTATTTCATATCGCGATGGGCGTTTTTTATCTCGGTGACAACCTGCTGCTGCATCCTGCGAACATCATCACGGTGCCGGCGCTCCTGGCGAAAGTAAAAGAAGAAGCCAAGCCAGGTCATTATCAGCGCGCCGATGCACATACCGGAGAGGATGTTGTAGATGTTGTATGCGCTCATTCAGACGGTCCCGGTTTGCAGTTAGCTTTCCATTTTTTGTTGTGGGCTAGAATGGCGCGCTTGGTCCGATCATCCATGGTCAGGATATCGGCTTCAGTAACCAGGATTGGCTTAACCCACAGACAGGCTGAGTCGATAACAACAGGTGGCTTATTTGTTGAGCCAGTCATTGCGCAGCTCGTCGTCAACAGCGCGATCAGGCATACGGGTAATATTGTCCTGAACATCTGATGCCTCTTTTGTGATTTCTCCCTGCCGACGGGAGGCGGCCTGAGACGCTTCTATTTCCTGCTTATTCTCGCGTTCGGTGGCGGCCTGCTCTGCCTTGTTCTTTCCGCGTGAATGACCGAGACCGAAAGCGGCGGTAATGGCAGCGACGGCAGCAGCGATGAATCCGAGAATTAACTCAATACTCATGGCTTTTCCTCCGGGTTGATACCGGCATCAATCTTTTGCTCAGTCAGATCCTTGTCGGTGGCGATCTTTTTCGCGCCAATATAACCGGCGGTCGAGAAGCCGAAGAAAAGTCCAAACGTGACATCTGATAGCGTGCCGTTGTATGCCTGCCAGATGACCACGCCGCTGCAAACGAGGAAGCCGAGAAGTGCCTGGGTGCGGCTCAGGGAAATCTGACCCTGCGATCCGCGAATGATACTGGAAATGTCCATCATATGACGCCTTTGTAGATGTCATACGTTCCGGTCTTCATGACTTCAGCGTGGCGGCGGGCGCGATTAGGCGTCTGACGCGCCCAAAGGCTGTTGAGCATACCGCTTGCTGCTTCATCGAATTTACCAGAGGCGATAAGAGCAAGCGTGTTCTTGAACCCCGCCAGCCCATTTACCCCCATCTGGTAAGCCATCGAATAGATGACATCAGATCTGGCGGCATTGCATTTTTGCAGAGCCGCGTAAATTGATGGATTGTTCTGGCACTGGTTTTGTACGCCGGTAACGAATACCTGAAGCCAGACATCGCCAACTGCCCGTGGTACAGAGAAGGTGTAATTGCTTAGACTGGCACCTTTCGGACCAATTTTGATACCACATGCCACAGTAGGAAACCCTTCAGTGTCGATATAGGGCTTCTCTTTGTAACCTTCCTCAAAGTTGAGGATTGAGATTATCTGGCTCATTCCTTCTCTTCCTCGACCAGGGGTTTAACTTTGTCAGCAGTCTTCTCCGCTGTCTGTTCAGGCAGGTGATCAAGCTTCTTCTGTAACTCGCCTACCTGCTCGCCTAACTTTTCAACCTTCTCATCGCGCTTATCGGCGATTGAGCGGTATTCGTTGCGAACCTGATTATTCGAGTAAATGAAAAGCACCGTCATCAGACTGCAAATCGCGCAGAAGAACAGGAGCAGCGCCCCCACTGTTATTCGTCGCTTATGGCTCTGGATAAAGCCTTTAACTTTCATGGTTACCACCTTCCAGCTTTTCCAGCATGCTGTTAACTTGCCCTCGCAGCTGGCCGTCTGGTTCCGCCTGGGTCATGGCAATCAGAATACGAAGAGAGTTCTTAATAATGCGGATATCACTCTCAAGGTGAGATATCCGTTGAAGGTCTGCTTCCCTTCTTTCTCTCAGTAAGTTGTTTTCCGCACGTAGCTCGTCGTTTGTCTGCTTCAGCAGAACGACCTGCTCTTTGTAGTAGGTGATGATCTCCCCACCGGCGCGGTTATTAGTGACCAGAGAAGCCAGTGCTGCACTTACTGGTCTCCAGAAGATAGCTACCGCGCCGCCGCCAAAGACAACCGCGCCTATGCTCGCTATTAAGCTGTTCTCCATTGGGGTGTTTCCGGCTGCGCGTGTGAATAAAAAAAGCCCGCGATGAACGGGCGAGGTGTGTTTCCGTAGAGCAAGGCGCTCTTAAAGTCCCGGTAGCGGGTTTGGTGCATCATTCAGGACTCGAACCTGAAACCGATAGCTTAGAAGGCTATTGCTCTGTCCGGTTGAGCTAATGACGCTAAGGTGATGAGCCGCGGAGGATTCGAACCTTCCTACCCTTCCCTTATGAGGGGACCGCTCATACCTCATGAGCTTCCGGCCCAGATACGAAAAAACCCGCTCAATGGCGGGTTAATGTAATTTCGGCAGAATATCTGATTTACATGAAATATAGGCTTTTCAGTTCGGTTTTGCAATATCTTGTTGGTAATTTGTCGCCTTTTGTTGTGAACGTGATCTCGTCGTTGCGATAAGAGCATCGCTATCAAGGCGCTTAAAGCTGTTACGCATTGCAAGCCAGTGTGGTAAGTAAGTTTCCGTCCATGTTGATTTAGCCACTCCAAGCAAATTAGCCAGCACCTGATATTCGTGTATATCTCGCCCGGCCAGTTCCGCTTGCACATCCTGAGCCGCCAGCCAGATTAACGCCTTCAGCCTGTCCATCGTTTTACCGGCCACCTTTTTCCCTGCCAGCTGCGAACTGAACTCTGACCATGCCCACTGAGTTATTGCCACCTGATTTTCCCAGCGCGCGTTCTCGCTGTAGTTCCAGAGAAGCCATGCTTTCTGGTGCTCATCCAGTGACAGGACCGCCCGACGCCATGATGCGGTGGAGTATTCTACCGGCTGAACCAAAGGGATATGTGAGCCTTTAGCGCGGGACTCCTTGCCGGGAATCGGTGGATTATCAAGCGTTATCATCTTTCCGGTTACTGAGTCCATCACACGCGGCTTCTTGCGCTTGAAGGTGCCGGTATCGAATTGTGCATTCTCCAGCCATGCCATAAGTTGACCCTTAGTCGCGCCGCTCAGATCGGCAGTAGCGATAATCAGTTGTTGCCTGACAAATTCAAGGTACTGAGTATTCATGCTGGCTCCTGTGATTTCTGCTGCGCCGGCTGGCGTTGTGTTTCCTGATTGCCGCGGTGCCGGTATGGACCGAAGGCGCGGAGGATGCTTTCGTATTCGTATTTATCTGCCTGGCTGCGGGTCATGCTGCACCCTCCAGTTCGGTGATGGTTAATTCCAGCTTGCCGCCTTTGAAAATCGGCATCCGCTTCACTCGGTAATCGTCAACCTGCTGGTCGTCCTGCCAGAACCCGGCTTTAGTCAGCGCATCGAATGCGGCCTTCTGTAAATTGTCCAGATCACGGCGGCGGCGGTCAGGCATGTGGCACTCAATGCGGATCTTCGCCGACGCAGTGATGCCGATGTCCAGCATTGAGTCTTTGATGATTCTGCCGACGCTATCGCGGTATTTCTGCCCTTCTGAGCTTATGTGAGTGCGCCCGCGGTTGTGCCGGTAGTAGCGGTTATTGCTCGGCGGCCAGGGTAATGTGATTTTGTAGGTATTCATACAGGCACCACCAAGCCGCGGCGGGCCATCTGAATAACGGTTAAGACGATGGCGCGATCCATAAGCTGGCGACGCTCGTCGCGAGAGAGGACTTTCCCGTTATCAATCTGTGAATGACAGGTCACGCAGATTGCAGCGGTTGCGCAGTCGTCTGTTTTCATCCCCATCCCCTTCCCCTCGTTTCGATGTGCGACCTGCACACCCCATGCACCACACAGGACGCACTGTTCTATCTGACCTACAGCTGCTAGCCACTTTTTGCTTCTATACATTCGCAACCTCCAAAAACCTGCGGTAGGCTGTTTTTTTCTTGATGTTACAAACGGTCTGCGCAGAAACTCCGAAAAGCTTTCCGATATCTCGGTACTTTCCTTCGGCTGCATAGATGGAAATAACCTGATGAGGTGTCAACTTGCAGAAATGATGCTCAAACCCATGCGTCATCAATCCGGTATTGAAGCCGTGAACGGCATTTTCTTGTCGCGTTACCCACTCAAGATTTTCAGCCCTGTTGTTTTTCTTATCGCCATCAATATGGTTAACCTCCGGCTTGTTTAGTGGGTTAGGGATGAATGAATCAGCAACCAGACGATGGACCATTTTGTAACTTGGCTTACACCCTTTACCTGGACTTAAACCAACAAACTTATACCCACCCGGCTTAATTCCTGGAGAAAGGATTTTTCCAGTAATAAGAGATATGACATCGCCATGATCGGTTATCTGATATCTCCCCTCAAAACCTGCAATATCATTAACCTGACATTCACGACCGCGAGCAGCTTTGCGTAAATCAGCCATGACTCTTCCTCCGGGCCGCCAGTCGCAGCCATTTTTGATCGACAAGACGGGCGGTGTAGCCCTTCAGGGTTGGGATATCTGATGGCGCAGGTGCAGCTTTGCGGCGGCGCTTGGGCATACGGAATATGTTGCGCTCTATGACTTTGGCGAGAGGGCTATGCATGTGCACCTCCGAAGCGGGAAGACCATTCCATAGCAAGGCGTGACTCATCACCCCAGCGGACATTGCGCTCGGCACCGAAGGCGTGAATGAGTTCTATCAGGTCGCGCATCTGCGAAACGGTCATTCGGCTGGTAGATTGACCGAGCACAACGAAGCCATCGCCAGCCAGGTTAGGGACTACATCCTGCTTAATCAGCGCGGCGGTGAAAATATTCTTCCAGGATTCCGGAGTTAGCTTACGACCATGCCATTCGACCTGGCTGCTGACATCACTCAGGCAGCACCAAAGCTTCGCATTCTGGTCGATTGAGCGGGTCATCTCTTTTATCTCAATGACGACCGGGCGCTTCTCGTCGATACCAAGTTGGTTGATCGCGTTAATGGCATTGGTTCGGATGTTGGTGTTGCGGAGAAGAAATTGCTGTTTCATACGCCACCCCGAACAGGCAGCGCAGAATGCAGAAAATCGCAGGTGCTTTTCAGCATCTGTGATGAGAGGTGTAGCGTACTCTTTGTGTTTCGCATCTTAAATTTCCCAATTTAAGACGCAGCGGGTACCGGAGGTGTTCAAGCTCCGGCACGTTGATTATGAGTGATACAGGCTAATAAATCAAAAGGCAGGTTACTTTTTTTCAGGTGCTTTGAGTGTGTGATTCTCGATAGAATTCATTGCCGCTTTCCATCCCTCCCACATCATGTCTACCCACGTTGTGGCGTAACCGTCTCCGGCCCGCTTTAGAACGCTACCCAACGGTGAATATTCAGATTCCTGAGCGCGTCGCATCGCCTCTTCCTCAAACTTTTTCCTGCTTTCCATCCATACCTCGACCAGAAATTATTCTTCAATGTATCTTGCCAGTATTTCAGTGGATATGAAAATCACTTCACCTCCGGCTTCGGTGCTGCTGGCAGTGGCATCCAGTGGGTTACATCAATGTTAGGGATACTAATATCATCACCGAGCCATCCCTGACCTTCTGACCAACATTGAACGTAATATCCGTATTCAGTATTAACCGCGCAC
This sequence comes from Superficieibacter electus, assembly GCF_002915575.1. Lineage (GTDB taxonomy): Bacteria > Pseudomonadota > Gammaproteobacteria > Enterobacterales > Enterobacteriaceae > Superficieibacter > Superficieibacter electus. Next base: position 277 of record NZ_PQGD01000007.1, on the reverse strand, counting down.
CATTGACTATCTTCCGGCATTCGCTCGCTTACCGGAATCCATCTTTTCGGAATCACCGGAGAGTTTCTATCTTCCAGGTATGCTGGATCGAATATCTGCTTTCCTTCCTGAAGCCACTGAGAGAGGTTTTCTTTGGCTTGCTGCATACCCTCTGTAACTTCGTCAGCCAACTCATCACGATTACTTACAGGTTCACTGGTGAGCATGGCGGCGCGGAAGGAGTTCCAGCCCTCAACATATCCGCATTCGTGCATATCGATAATTCCGTCTGCGGTAA
>NZ_PQGD01000079.1 GCF_002915575.1 Superficieibacter electus | reverse complement strand
TAGCGGGCGGCCGGAAGGTGAATGCTAGGCATGATCTAACCCTCGGTCTCTGGCGTCGCGACTGCGAAATTTCGCGAGGGTTTCCGAGAAGGTGATTGCGCTTCGCAGATCTCCAGGCGCGTGGGTGCGGACGTAGTCAGCGCCATTGCCGATCGCGTGAAGTTCCGCCGCAAGGCTCGCTGGACCCAGATCCTTTACAGGAAGGCCAACGGTGGCGCCCAAGAAGGATTTCCGCGACACCGAGACCAATAGCGGAAGCCCCAACGCCGACTTCAGCTTTTGAAGGTTCGACAGCACGTGCAGCGATGTTTCCGGTGCGGGGCTCAAGAAAAATCCCATCCCCGGATCGAGGATGAGCCGGTCGGCAGCGACCCCGCTCCGTCGCAAGGCGGAAACCCGCGCCTCGAAGAACCGCACAATCTCGTCGAGCGCGTCTTCGGGTCGAAGGTGACCGGTGCGGGTGGCGATGCCATCCCGCTGCGCTGAGTGCATAACCACCAGCCTGCAGTCCGCCTCAGCAATATCGGGATAGAGCGCAGGGTCAGGAAATCCTTGGATATCGTTCAGGTAGCCCACGCCGCGCTTGAGCGCATAGCGCTGGGTTTCCGGTTGGAAGCTGTCGATTGAAACACGGTGCATCTGATCGGACAGGGCGTCTAAGAGCGGCGCAATACGTCTGATCTCATCGGCCGGCGATACAGGCCTCGCGTCCGGATGGCTGGCGGCCGGTCCGACATCCACGACGTCTGATCCGACTCGCAGCATTTCGATCGCCGCGGTGACAGCGCCGGCGGGGTCTAGCCGCCGGCTCTCATCGAAGAAGGAGTCCTCGGTGAGATTCAGAATGCCGAACACCGTCACCATGGCGTCGGCCTCCGCAGCGACTTCCACGATGGGGATCGGGCGAGCAAAAAGGCAGCAATTATGAGCCCCATACCTACAAAGCCCCACGCATCAAGCTTTTGCCCATGAAGCAACCAGGCAATGGCTGTAATTATGACGACGCCGAGTCCCGACCAGACTGCATAAGCAACACCGACAGGGATGGATTTCAGAACCAGA
>NZ_PQGD01000078.1 GCF_002915575.1 Superficieibacter electus | reverse complement strand
GAGCATGGCGGCGCGGAAGGAGTTCCAGCCCTCAACATATCCGCATTCGTGCATATCGATAATTCCGTCTGCGGTAATTTCATCAGGCACCTGCGCCGCCTTACCCTGCTGCGGGTGGAGGTAGAGGTTAAAATCCCCCATTTCTTTTCGATTTGCAGGCCACACGTCAGCGTCTGCGCCGCTAATGAGATAATCAAGGTTAGCCTGGTCGATTACAGCCACCGGCTGCTGTTCTTCTTCCAGCGGCGGCAGGTCAGGCACTGTGACGCCAAACAGCGCCGCCAGCGCCCGGTAATTTTGCTCGCTGTGATAGCGCCCCTTGCACCGCACCAGTTTTTCAGCCGCTGCGATTATTTGTTGCTCTTTGCTCAGTTCCATAATCACTCACTCCTCGATCTGCAATTTGATGCCAGCGGCGGCGCAGGCTGCGCGCAATGCCTCCTCGTAATCGATTAACCCGACGTTGTAGCCATCATCCCATATCTCGCCGATGCCGTTATCTGCGTCTTTTGGCGGATGAACTGTGAGCGTTTTAGAAGGATGATCGTAGAGATTACTCACCTCTAACCACTGGTTTTCTTTCAGGAATGCATTTACTTTGTCTAAATCCCTGCAGACGAAAACCTCACTGGTTATTACATCCACTAATTGCCAGGCTACTGGATTTTGAGTGATGCCTTCTATGCGCTGCCGATAGTCTTCAACCATTCGAGAAACCTGCTCAAGTGGCGTAACGCTGCCGCCATCTGGCGGGTCCATGTACTGGCATCCTGGCAGAAGCTTGCATAAGGCATCATCGATTACAGAGCGTTGAACCTCTTTGTCTCTGACTTCTTCTTCGTATGCGGCTTTGTAGCCTTCCAGCGCCTCTACCAGCATCAGAAGGTCACGAGTATCAACTTGCAGATTCGGGTTGAAGTTATCTTTCGCATTTAGCGCAGGCGCTTTTAGCTTTGCTGCCAGTGTGGTGATTTCGCTCATGGTTTCACCTCGTCGCGCAGAAGTCTGGCGAAGTCAGAGCACAGAAGCACAATGCTTTTCCACTTTCTAAAACCAACGCGGTCATTTGCAGATTTGTAGCATTTGCACTCATTCCCAGCCAACGATGCCAACTTCTCCAC
>NZ_PQGD01000077.1 GCF_002915575.1 Superficieibacter electus | reverse complement strand
AACGTCGGTACTATCGGCCACGTTGACCATGGTAAAACAACGCTGACCGCTGCAATCACTACCGTACTGGCTAAAACCTACGGCGGTGCTGCCCGCGCATTCGACCAGATCGATAACGCGCCGGAAGAAAAAGCTCGTGGTATCACCATCAACACCTCTCACGTTGAATATGACACCCCGACTCGCCACTACGCGCACGTAGACTGCCCGGGCCACGCCGACTATGTTAAAAACATGATCACCGGTGCTGCGCAGATGGACGGCGCGATCCTGGTTGTTGCTGCGACTGACGGCCCGATGCCGCAGACCCGTGAGCACATCCTGCTGGGTCGTCAGGTAGGCGTTCCGTACATCATCGTGTTCCTGAACAAATGTGACATGGTTGATGACGAAGAGCTGCTGGAACTGGTAGAAATGGAAGTTCGTGAACTTCTGTCTCAGTACGATTTCCCGGGCGACGACACCCCGATCGTTCGTGGTTCTGCTCTGAAAGCGCTGGAAGGCGAAGCAGAGTGGGAAGAGAAAATCATCGAACTGGCTGGCTTCCTGGATTCTTACATCCCTGAACCAGAGCGTGCGATTGACAAGCCGTTCCTGCTGCCTATCGAAGACGTATTCTCCATCTCTGGTCGTGGCACCGTTGTTACCGGTCGTGTAGAACGCGGTATCATCAAAGTGGGCGAAGAAGTTGAAATCGTGGGTATCAAAGACACTGCCAAGTCTACCTGTACCGGCGTTGAAATGTTCCGCAAACTGCTGGACGAAGGCCGTGCGGGTGAGAACGTTGGTGTTCTGCTGCGTGGTATCAAACGTGAAGAAATCGAACGTGGTCAGGTACTGGCTAAGCCGGGCTCAATCAAGCCGCACACCAAGTTCGAATCTGAAGTGTACATTCTGTCCAAAGACGAAGGCGGCCGTCATACTCCGTTCTTCAAAGGCTACCGTCCGCAGTTCTACTTCCGTACAACTGACGTGACTGGCACCATCGAACTGCCGGAAGGCGTAGAGATGGTAATGCCGGGCGACAACATCAAAATGGTTGTTACCCTGATCCACCCGATCGCGATGGATGACGGTCTGCGTTTCGCCATCCGTGAAGGCGGCCGTACCGTTGGCGCGGGCGTTGTTGCTAAAGTTCT
>NZ_PQGD01000076.1 GCF_002915575.1 Superficieibacter electus | reverse complement strand
GCCTTTCCGTTTTACAGGTTCCTCAACAGGCCGGTGGGCCGTTAGTATCATCAATATCAGTATTCGCAAAACCAGATCAGTAATTCTTTAAACCGGTGTATTTCTGCCGTTATGCTACATAAGTTTGCTGTCGTGCCGTTAGGGCCCAGGCTATTCTGGCCAGCTTGTTTGCCAGAGCACAAGTGACGACAAAGTTGCTTTTCCGGCACAGTAAATCCCTGACCCAATCGGCCAATTTGCCAGACTGGTGTTCCAGTTTTTGTATGAATACCCTGGCACATTGAACCAACAAAGTTCGGATCTTTTTATTACCTCGCTTACTAATTCCCAGCAATGTCGTCCTACCTCCCGTGCTGTACTGCCGAGGTACAAGCCCTGTTGCCGCCGCAAAGTCACGGCTGCTGGCGTACTGCTTCCCGTCGCCAATCTCAGTTGAAATAGTACTCGCTGTCAGTGTTCCGACGCAGGGAATGCTCAGCAAGCGCTGTCCAACCTCATCTTCGTCCAACTTTCGTTTCAACTGGGATTCCAAATCTTTAATCTGCTCAACAAGATAGTGATAATGCTGTTGTAATTTCAGCAATAACTGGCTGAGGTAAAGAGGCAAACTATTATCCTCAAGAATGGTACTCAGTCGGCTAATAACGGCAGCTCCTCGGGGAACGCTAATGCCAAATTCCAGCAGAAAAGCATGCATTTGATTGGTTGTTTTTACCTTATCCTGAACCAGGGATTCACGGACACGATGCAGAGCCCGCATTGCCTGCTGAGATTCCGTTCTGGGCTGCACAAAACGCATAGACGGACGCGATGCAGCTTCACAAATAGCTTCGGCGTCGACAAAGTCGTTTTTATTGCTTTTAACGAACGGGCGGACAAATTGTGGTGATATCAGCTTTGGGGAATGCCCCAACTCTTCCAACTTGCGTGCCATAAAGTGAGAACCGCCACAGGCTTCCATTGCGATGGTTGTAGCGGGGCATGTCGCCAAAAATTCGATCAACTTTGGCCGGGTAAATTTTTTACGGTAAACAGCCTTCCCGCGACGATCCTGGCAATGAATATGGAAAGAGTTTTTACCCAGATCGATACCAATGAGCGCAATGTTTTCCATGATAGTTCTCCGAATGAAAGCCTGTCCTCAGCATAGTACCGGGAAGGAGGGAGTGACCATCTCATTAAATA
>NZ_PQGD01000075.1 GCF_002915575.1 Superficieibacter electus | reverse complement strand
GGAAGGTGCGAACAAGTTCCTGATATGAGATCATCATATTCATCCGGAGCGCATCCCAGAGGGACATCATGAGCCATTAACTCACCTTCGCCGATAGTGAATTCAGCACTAAGCGCCGTCAGACCCGAAAAGAGATTTTCCTCTCCCGCATGGAGCAGATTCTGCCATGGCAGAATATGACCGCTGTCATCGAGCCGTTTTATCCCAAGGCGGGCAATGGCCGACGGCCCTATCCGCTGGAGACCATGCTGCGTATTCACTGCATGCAGCATTGGTACAACCTGAGCGACGGTGCCATGGAAGATGCCCTGTACGAAATCGCCTCCATGCGCCTGTTTGCCCGATTATCCCTGGATAGCGCCCTGCCGGATCGCACCACCATCATGAATTTCCGCCACCTGCTCGAGCAGCATCAACTGGCCCGTCAATTGTTCAAGACCATCAATCGCTGGCTGGCCGAAGCAGGCGTCATGATGACCCAAGGCACTTTGGTGGATGCCACCATCATTGAGGCACCCAGCTCTAGCAAGAACAAAGAGCAGCAACGCGATCCGGAGATGCATCAGACCAAGAAAGGCAATCAGTGGCACTTTGGCATGAAGGCCCACATTGGTGTCGATGCCAAGAGTGGCCTGACCCACAGCCTAGTCACCACCGCGGCCAACGAGCATGACCTCAATCAGCTGGGTAATCTGCTTCATGGAGAGGAGCAATTTGTCTCAGCCGATGCCGGCTACCAAGGAGCGCCACAGCGCGAGGAGCTGGCCGAGGTGGATGTGGACTGGCTGATCGCCGAGCGTCCCGGCAAGGTAAAAACCTTGAAGCAGCATCCGCGCAAGAACAAAACGGCCATCAACATCGAATACATGAAAGCCAGCATCCGTGCCAAGGTGGAGCACCCGTTTCGCATCATCAAGCGGCAGTTCGGCTTCGTGAAAGCCAGATACAAGGGGCTGCTGAAAAACGATAACCAACTGGCGATGTTATTCACCCTGGCCAACCTGTTTCGGGTGGACCAAATGATACGTCAGTGGGAGAGATCTCAGTAAAAACCGGAAATAACGCCAGAAATGGTGGAAAAAATAGCCTAAATAGGCTGATTCGATGTGTTTGCGGGAAAAAAATCGGCCCAGATCCGCGAAATTTTAATCAGCGAGTCAGCTTGGGAAGAAATGACCTGCTTATTCGCACCTTCC
>NZ_PQGD01000074.1 GCF_002915575.1 Superficieibacter electus | reverse complement strand
CGTCTATCGTACACTCTCAACTCATCTGATCAAAAAAGCCGGTTACACCAAAGCCTCTGCACAAACTGGCTCAGTGACTCTTATCCAACGCTTTGGCTCCGCGCTAAATCTCAATGTCCACTACCACATGCTGTTTCTCGATGGTGTCTATGCCGAAGATGACTATGGCAAGCAACGCTTCCATCGTGTCAAGGCACCCACTTACGATGAGCTGAATACGCTCGCTCACACCCTCAGCCATCGCATCGCTCGCTGCATGGAAAAGCGTGGGATTTTGGAGCGTGATGCCGAGAATACGTGGTTGACACTGGAAGAGGGCGAAGACGATACGCTGACTCAATTACATGGTGCTTCGGTTACGTATCGCATTGCCGTCGGCCCCCAGCAAGGGCGCAAAGTCTTCACCCTGCAAACCTTGCCAGGGCGTGAGGATAAAGCCGACTCAAGCAGTCGAGTAGCCAACCATGCTGGTTTCTCGCTACACGCCGGTGTGATGGCCGAAGCGCATCAGCGGGATAAGCTTGAGCGCTTGTGTCGCTACATTAGTCGGCCAGCGGTTTCAGAAAAACGTCTGGCATTAACCGCCAATGGGCAGGTGCGTTACGAGCTCAAAACTCCGTACCGCAATGGCACCACCCATGTGATCTTCGAGCCGCTGGACTTCATCGCCAAACTCGCTGCGTTGGTACCTAAGCCGCGAGTCAACCTCACACGCTTCCACGGCGTCTTTGCACCGAACAGCAAACACCGAGTTCAAGTAACACCCGCCAAGCGGGGCAAGAAGCCCGACAAATCGGAAGGTCTCGATACTAACTGGCGTGACAAGAGTCCTGCAGAGCGCCACCGCGCCATGACCTGGATGCAACGCCTCAAGCGAGTCTTCAATATTGATATTGAAGTCTGCGAACACTGCGGCGGTCACGTCAAAGTGATTGCCAGCATCGAAGATCCGAAGGTCATTGAGCAGATTCTCAAGCATCTGAAACAGAAAACAGCCAAGGCGAATGCCGCCAAGCAGCGTGAGCTGCCACCAGAACGAGCGCCGCCACTGACTCCCAGCCTGTTCGATCCATCACAGAGTCGTCTCTTTGACTGACGACCCCAAATCCAACACTGCTCAACACTGCCAACTTTTAAACGGGGCGGTGGGGCAGTTTGTATCTCTCGAGCTATCAGGCTAGAGATTTTACCGCCAAATCGAACCTTATTAGAGCGGTTTAGGCTGGACCGGCAGTTAAAATTGGGGCTTGAGCGGTAAACGAGTGAGGGAATTTCAGGTAAGATACTTCGGATGAGGAGCAAAAAGGTGGTTTATACTTCCTATACCC
>NZ_PQGD01000073.1 GCF_002915575.1 Superficieibacter electus | reverse complement strand
TGTACTGCACCCATTTTGTTGGACGATGAAATGGAATAGTCCCTGATATGTCAAAGCCAAAATACCCCTTCGAAAAGCGCCTTGAAGTCGTGAATCACTACTTCACAACTGATGATGGTTACAGGATCATCTCTGCACGTTTTGGTGTGCCTCGAACCCAGGTCAGGACGTGGGTTGCCCTCTATGAAAAACATGGAGAAAAAGGTTTAATTCCCAAACCTAAAGGCGTTAGTGCTGATCCAGAGTTGCGCATTAAGGTCGTGAAAGCCGTGACCGAGCAGCAGATGTCCCTCAATCAGGCTGCTGCTCACTTTATGCTTGCTGGTAGTGGTTCTGTAGCCAAGTGGCTGAAAGTCTATGAGGAGCACGGAGAAGCTGGTTTACGCGCACTCAAGATCGGCACCAAAAGAAACATTACAATGTCAGTTGATCCAGAAAAAGCGGCGTTAGCATTGGAGCTGTCGAAAGACCGACGTATTGAGGATCTTGAAAGACAAGTTCGATTCCTTGAAATGCGGCTTACGTATCTAAAAAAGCTGAAAGCCTTAGCTCATCCCGCGAAAAAGTGAAAGTACTCAACGAGCTAAGGCAGTTTTACCCTCTTGATGAGCTTCTCAAGGCAGCGGAGATACCGCGCAGTACGTTTTATTACCATCTAAAGGCTCTCAGCAAGCCTGATAAGTATGCGGATGTTAAAAAGCGTATTGGTGAGATTTATCACGAGAATAAAGGTCGTTACGGATACCGTAGGGTAACGTTGTCTCTCCATCGAGACGGGGAACGGATTAACCATAAAGCCGTTCAGCGCCTGATGGGAACCCTCTCGCTTAAGGCAGCGATTAAGGTCAAGCGATACAGCTCCTACAGAGGAGAGGTAGGGCAAACCGCCCCCAATGTTCTCCAAAGGGATTTCAAGGCTACACGGCCAAACGAGAAGTGGGTTACCGACGTTACTGAATTTGCAGTCAATGGGCGAAAGCTGTATTTGTCTCCAGTAATAGATCTCTTCAACAACGAAGTTATTTCTTACAGCCTGTCGGAAAGACCTGTGATGAACATGGTCGAGAATATGCTCGATCAGGCATTCAAAAAGCTTAAGCCTCACGAGCATCCTATTCTGCACTCTGACCAGGGATGGCAGTATCGTATGAGAAGGTATCAAAACATCCTTAAAGAACAAGGCATTACACAGAGCATGTCCAGAAAAGGCAATTGTCTGGATAATGCAGTCGTGGAATGTTTCTTTGGAACCTTAAAGTCGGAGTGTTTTTATCTTGACGAGTTCAGTAATATAAGCGAACTGAAGGATGCTGTTACGGAATATATTGACTACTACAACAGCAGAAGAATTAGCCTGAAATTAAAAGGTCTGAGTCCAATTGAATATCGAACCCAGACCTATGTGCCTCGTGTTTAACTGTCCAACTTTTTGGGGTCAGTACA
>NZ_PQGD01000072.1 GCF_002915575.1 Superficieibacter electus | reverse complement strand
ACAGCAGTCAGTAATCTGATGATGCAGACGCAGTTTGCACTGGCTAAGGAAAGGGATGTTTCGCATTACCGCGAAATTTTATTCGCTAACCTGGAAGAACTGAAAAGGTTGTCACGAATGACCAGTGACATGCTTTTTCTGGCACGTTCAGAGCATGGTCTGCTGCGGCTGGATAAACATGATGTGGATCTGGCAGCCGAACTGAATGAATTACGTGAGTTGTTCGAGCCCCTGGCAGACGAAACAGGAAAGACAATCACGGTTGAAGGAGAGGGCGTTGTTGCCGGAGACAGCGATATGCTCCGACGTGCTTTCAGTAACCTGCTTTCCAATGCAATCAAGTATTCTCCCGATAACACCTGTACAGCGATACACCTTGAGCGTGACAGTGACTGTGTGAACGTGATGATTACGAATACGATATCCGGCCAGGTTCCCGCTAATCTGGAACGTTTGTTTGACCGGTTCTATCGCGCAGACTCATCAAGGTTCTACAACACGGAAGGCGCGGGGCTGGGATTATCAATTACAAGGTCGATCATTCATGCTCACGGCGGCGAGCTGTCAGCAGAACAGCAGGGGCGGGAAATTGTGTTCAGTGTGCGTCTGTTAATGGATTAATACCGTTATTCAGGAGAAACCCGGAAGGTGACAAAAATGTCATCGTTCAGTCACGCGATAAACAGAGGCGGTTTTTTATAATCAGCCATAAATCAGGACAGCGTGATAATTCAATCGCCCGGTTCCTAGCATGATGATCAACCAGCCCTGAGATCAAATGCTTTCTCTGTTATAAGCATTGATTGTTCGGGTATGAAAACACCGGAGACCCAACCATGAAAAAGATCCTTGTATCCTTTATTGCCATGATGGCTGTCGCTTCATCTGCCTGGGCTGCAGAGACAATGAACATGCATGACCAGGTAAATAATGCCCAGGCGCCTGCCCATCAGATGCAATCATCCGCTGAAAAAAGTGCAGTTCAGGGGGAGAGCATGAAAATGATGGATATGAGCGGTCACGATCAGGCCGCAATGTCCCATGAAATGATGCAAAACGGCAATTCTGCTGCCCATCAGGACATGGCTGAAATGCATAAAAAAATGATGAAATCCAAGCCAGCAGCTTCTAACGAAACAGCAAAATCATTTTCCGAAATGAACGAGCATGAGAAAGCCGCTGTTGTGCATGAGAAGGCGAATAATGGTCAATCTTCCGTTATTCATCAGCAGCAGGCTGAAAAGCATCGCAGCCAGATCACCCAGAATTAACCCGCAGCTCCACTTGTTAGACCCTCATTTGACGCCGAAGTCACTGGCTTACGCTCCCGTCCGGGAGCGTTTTTTTAACTCTCTCATAAATTTTCAACTGTCAAGGGAATGGCATTCATCTGACCAACGGGTGATGCTGCCAACTTACTGATTTAGTGTATGATGGTGTTTTTGAGGTGCTCCAGTGGCTTCTGTTTCTATCAGCT
>NZ_PQGD01000071.1 GCF_002915575.1 Superficieibacter electus | reverse complement strand
TTGAATGGGTTCATGTGCAGCTCCATCAGCAAAAGGGGATGATAAGTTTATCACCACCGACTATTTGCAACAGTGCCCTGTTTAGAGTACTATATGCGCCTGCAACAGTGGGCCACCGAAAATATTAAAAAACTGCTTTATCTCGCGGGGGATGACGCGGTGATTAATTACGGGAAAATGCGGCTGGAATTTTTGCAGAAAGCACTGGCGCAGGATACCTCCGGTGACTTCTGCTTTCGTGTGCTGCATCCGGAAGTGTCTGGCCCGCCGGATATGAAAAAGGCTTCCGCCGGGTACCGTGACTTTATTATCGGTAACAGAGCGTTGCTGGATCTGGTGAATTCAGCCGGTGAAGGGGCTCCGGTTGCGCATTATTCCGCTGATGAAATTCAGTCATTATTTTCGGCACAAATACAGGGGTCGGTGGATAAATACGGCGATAGTTTCCTGACGGATGATCCGTATGTGCTGGCGGAAGACAAGCTGCAAACCTGTCAGATGGAAATTGATTTAATGGCGGATGTGCTGAGAGCACCGCCCCGTGAATCCGCAGAACTGATCCGCTATGTATTTGCGGATGAGTGGCCGGAATAAATAAAACCGGGCTTAATACAGATTAAGCCCGTATCGGGTATTATTACTGAATACCAGACAGCTTACGGAGGACGGAATGTTACCCATTGAGACAACCAGACTGCCTTCTGATTATTAATATTTTTCACTATTAATCAGAAGGAATAACCATGAATTTTACCCGGATTGACCTGAATACCTGGAATCGCAGGGAACATTTTGCCCTTTATCGTCAGCAGATTAAATGCGGATTCAGCCTGACCACCAAACTCGATATTACCGCTTTGCGTACTGCACTGGCGAAAACCGGTTATAAGTTTTATCCGCTGATGATTTACCTGATCTCCCGGGCTGTTAATCAGTTTCCGGAGTTCCGGATGGCAATGAAAGATAATGAACTGATTTACTGGGAACAGTCAGACCCGGTCTTTACTGTCTTTCATAAAGAAACCGAAACATTCTCCGCACTGTCCTGCCGTTATTTTCCGGATCTCAGTGAGTTTATGGCGGGTTATAACGCGGTAACAGCAGAATATCAGCATGATACCAGGTTGTTTCCGCAGGGAAATTTACCGGAGAATCACCTGAATATATCATCGTTACCCTGGGTGAGTTTTGACGGATTTAATCTGAATATCACCGGAAATGATGATTATTTTTCCCCGGTTTTTACAATGGCAAAGTTTCAGCAGGAAGGTGACCGCGTACTATTACCTGTTTCTGTACAGGTTCATCATGCAGTCTGTGATGGTTTTCATGCAGCAAGGTTTATCAATACACTTCAGCTGATGTGTGATAACATACTGAAATAAATTAATTAATTCTGTATTTAAGCCACCGTATCCGGCAGGATTGGTGGCTTTTTTTTATATTTTAACCGTAATCTGTAATTTCGTTTCAGAAGGCACTGTTGCAAAGTTAGCGATGAGGCAGCCTTTTGTCTTATTCAAAGGCCTTACATTTCAAAAACTCTGCTTACC
>NZ_PQGD01000070.1 GCF_002915575.1 Superficieibacter electus | reverse complement strand
CTGATGGATCCAACCCCTCCGCTGCTATAGTGCAGTCGGCTTCTGACGTTCAGTGCAGCCGTCTTCTGAAAACGACAAACGATGTCAGCCAATAAGTTGTTGTAATAATCGACAAGTGTTTGTTGCAACTCGCCGTCCTGTAAGACTGCATTATCAGTCTGATTCAGGGCGGCTATGGTGTCATTTATACACCATAAACCGATGACGGCTGCACGTAAATCTGTGGATGCTCTTGATGGCGATTCAACGTTTGCTGTCCCACGCATGGCGACAGCATTGTTTAGCCCAGCAATAATCCCATTATAAGTTGGGGGGAGGGGCTCCGACAACTGCAAAGCTATCTTTTCTGTATTGTTTTGGATGTCGTCCGCAAGAATGGTATTCTCGATCAGTTCTCGAGCCAATAATGATGTTTCGAAGCAGACGGCCAACACCGTCTGCTTCGTTTCTGGTTCTTGTTCTTCCACTGCCAGCGCGTTACTGATTGTTACGCACGTAAGTAGCAAAGTGAATGCGCTCTTGAGTCTCATCAACGGTTGCCTCCACAGTCTCGCTGGCACTGGAATCAATGTGAAAATTGTTCTGGATCGGATCAACAGGAATAAATCGATCACAGTCGAACTCTCTTGGAATTATGGTCATGTGCAGTTTCGTTGCTGATGAAAGAGCTTGAATGTACAACTTCTCCCCACCAATGACAGCAATGCGTTGATCGGTATTCTCATACAGGTTGATCACAGCACGAAGATCAGGAACGACAGTAGCGCCTATGACATCTTCTTGTTTTAACGTCGAGGAGATCACGAACGATTCGCGTTCGGGGAGAATTCCTTTCTCCTTGATTCGCTCCTCGGCGCCATCCTTTTCTAACTGCATGTCACGCATGTCAGTATACGTGTGTTTCCCCATAACGCACACGCGGATCTCTTTAGAAATCCGCGTAAATCGCGCCATGTCTTCTTTGCATTTCCATGGAATCTTGCCGCCTTTCCCGAATCCCAACTTAGAATCCACAGCGACTATTAGCTCAAGTTGTGGGTGACTCATTAAAACTCCAAACCAGTCGATGCTGGTTGTTCCAGATATTGCTTACGGAAGGTGGCCAGATCAATCAGTTTGATATTTGCCTTTCCGCTGTTGTTGAGATCGTGCACTTTCTTCAATTTGCCGGAAGATCCGGAAGTGGATGCCGCGATCACCATGGTGGTCTTCGACGAGACTGATGATTGCACTTCACCACCCTCAGCTTCAATCAGCTTCTCCAAGGCCGCGTCACGAAAACCGGTGATCACGATCTTCTCACCGGTAAAACGATCCCCCGAAGTGACCTGCTGTTTGAACCCGATGATTGATTGAATCTTGTTGAATAGCTCGGCATGTTCAGCCATACCTGCAAGCACTTTTGCGGCAGTTTTGTAGCTGAATTTGTCGACGCTAACGATCTGCTCTTCGGTGATGGCATTGAAATCATCCAAGGTCTTAATATCCAAGCCTTCACACAGAGCTTTCATCTTGCGGCGCCCAACGCCGCGCCCAAAGTGGGGCATCGACCCCAACCAAACCGACAGGGGAACACTACTGGGTATAGGAAGTATAAACCACCTTTTTGCTCCTCATCCGAAGTATCTTACCTGAAATTCCCTCACTCGTTTACCGC
>NZ_PQGD01000006.1 GCF_002915575.1 Superficieibacter electus | reverse complement strand
GTGATTAGCTCAGCTGGGAGAGCACCTCCCTTACAAGGAGGGGGTCGGCGGTTCGATCCCGTCATCACCCACCACTTGGGTCGTTAGCTCAGTTGGTAGAGCAGTTGACTTTTAATCAATTGGTCGCAGGTTCGAATCCTGCACGACCCACCAATCAGTAAAGTGGAATACGCTCGTTAAACGTGAAGGACCCTGTGCAACAGCGACGATCTGTAGAGCAGATTATCGCGCACAATGCCACCGTCATTAAGTGGCTCAGAATTAACATTGTTCAGGCAGCATCGATGGGTCGTTAGCTCAGTTGGTAGAGCAGTTGACTTTTAATCAATTGGTCGCAGGTTCGAATCCTGCACGACCCACCAATCAGTAAAGTGGAATACGCTCGTTAAACGTGAAGGACCCTGTGCAACAGCGACGATCTGTAGAGCAGATTATCGCGCACAATGCCACCGTCATTAAGTGGCTCAGAATTAACATTGTTCAGGCAGCATCGATGGGTCGTTAGCTCAGTTGGTAGAGCAGTTGACTTTTAATCAATTGGTCGCAGGTTCGAATCCTGCACGACCCACCAATAATAATGTTGATAACTGATTGATAAGTTTAGTAAATCCCGAAAGGGGTCGTTAGCTCAGCTGGTAGAGCAGTTGACTCTTAATCAATTGGTCGCAGGTTCGAACCCTGCACGACCCACCATGCGTTAAGACTAAATATTATCAAATGTGAAGGATAACGCTGCCCGGTAGCAGTCCGAAAGGCAAGTCGACCTGAACATCATCCATGTTAAGAAGCGCCCTAAAGGCGCTTTTTTGCTTTCTGTCTCCCGCCCATACTTTTCATTCTTTATACGCTGTGACGGAATATAAAATTGCGTATTCACGGTGACATCTGATTCACTATCGGCTATCTTGTTTAGTATATAAAACAAATCGGCGTGTAAGCGCTTTGTAAAACCTAAAACACAGGCAGGATGTTAAGTCTGTAGAACGAGAAGCCGATGAACGCATTCTATGACCCTCTCTCAGCCGTTTACCCTTTCCCGCCAAAACCTGCGCAGCTCAGCGCAGAAGAGAAATCATATTACCGCGCGAAAATAAAGCATCTGCTAAAAGCACGCGATGCGGTTATGGTGGCCCACTATTACACCGACCCGGAAATTCAGCAACTGGCGGAAGAGACGGGGGGATGTATTTCCGATTCTCTGGAGATGGCAAAGTTTGGTGCTAAACACCCGGCTTCCACGCTGCTGGTCGCCGGCGTGCGCTTTATGGGCGAGACTGCCAAAATACTCAGTCCGGAGAAAACCATTCTGATGCCAACGCTGCAGGCGGAGTGTTCTCTGGATCTTGGCTGCCCGATTGATGAATTCAACGCTTTTTGTGATGCCCATCCGGAGCGCACAGTGGTGGTTTATGCCAATACCTCCGCCGCAGTGAAAGCGCGCGCCGACTGGGTGGTAACCTCAAGTATTGCCGTTGAATTGATTGAGCATCTTGATAGTCTGGGCGAAAAAATCATCTGGGCCCCCGATCGTCATTTAGGTCATTATGTACAAAAACAGACCGGCGCTGATGTTTTATGCTGGCAGGGAGCGTGTATCGTGCATGATGAGTTCAGGACGCAATCATTGGTGCGTATGAAAGGGCTTTATCCCGATGCGGCCGTGCTGGTTCATCCTGAGTCACCGCAGGCTATTGTAGAACTGGCCGACGCGGTAGGGTCGACCAGTCAGTTAATCAACGCCGCAAAAAACCTGCCACATGCACAACTTATTGTGGCGACCGACCGGGGTATTTTCTGGAAAATGCAGCAGGCAGTACCAGACAAAATACTGCTGGAGGCACCCACTGCGGGGGAGGGGGCCACCTGCCGCAACTGCGCCCACTGTCCATGGATGGCGATGAACGGTCTGAAAGCTATTGCGGATGGTCTCGAAACCGGAGGAGCCAGGCATGAGATTCTCGTTGATGAGGAATTGCGTAAAGGCGCACTGATCCCGCTTAACCGTATGCTTGATTTTGCGGCTACACTACGTCCATAACAACATTAACGCGTCAACACGCTCTGGGGTAAAGATGGATTTTTTGAGTACACAAAACATTCTTGTTCACATTCCATTTGGTGAAGGCGGCTATGATTTGTCCTGGATAGAAGCCATTGGCACGATTGCTGGTTTGCTCTGCATCTGGCTTGCCAGCCTGGAAAAAATCATTAATTACTTTTTTGGCCTGATCAACGTTACGTTGTTTGCCATCATCTTCTTCCAGATCCAGCTCTATGCCAGCCTGCTGCTCCAGTTATTCTTCTTTGCAGCCAATATTTACGGCTGGTACGCCTGGTCGCGACAAACCAGTCATAATGAAGCTGCATTACAAATACGCTGGTTACCAATGCCGAAAGCAATATTGTGGCTGGTTGTCAGTGCAGTAGCCATTGGGCTGATGACAATATTTATTAACCCGGTATTTGCATTTTTAACCCGCGTGGCGGTAAACCTGATGTCGGCGCTGGGGCTTAACGTAACTATGCCTGAGCTACAGCCAGACGCTTTCCCGTTCTGGGATTCCTGCATGATGGTGCTATCGATTGTCGCAATGATTTTGATGACTCGCAAATACGTTGAAAACTGGATCTTATGGGTGATTATCAACGTGATAAGTGTTGTTATTTTTGCACTCCAGGGGGTTTATGCCATGTCGCTGGAGTATTTGATCCTGACCTTTATCGCGCTAAACGGTACGCGGATGTGGATTAACAGCGCGCGTGAGAGAGGCTCTCACGCACTTTCTTATTAATGGTGATGGGAGTGAGTGTGACCGGCGTGCGCCTCGTTGAGGTGGCATTCCGGTCCGCTACAGGGTTGATATTCCATCTGCACCGTCGCGTGGGCAATATCATAATGATGCTCAAGGAAATGGTGAATACGCTCCAGCAGGGCATCGTGATCGTGGGGCGGGATCACCTGCACATGTAATGTCATCAGCGGCTTCTCACCAACCAGCCAGACATGGACATGATGCACGTTACGTACTTCCGGGATCTCGCGGCGTAGTGTTTTCTTCAGCGCCGCAATATCCAGCGTCGCCGGCGCACCTTCCAGAAGTTCATTGACGCTTTCTTTAAGCAAGCGCCAGGCGCTACGCAGTACCAGACATGACACCAGAATAGAAAGAATGGGGTCAACAGGCATCCAGCCCGTAGTCATGATGATAATGGCTGCAGCTATCGCACCAACCGATCCGAGCAGATCGCCAAGCACATGCAGCATGGCCGCACGGACGTTAAGATTTTTTTCTTCTCCACCGCGATGCAGCAGCCAGAAGGCCAGCAGATTCGCCAGGAGTCCGGCAATAGCAATGATCAGCATGCTGAAGCCCGCAACCGGTCGCGGATGATAAAAACGTTGAATGGCTTCCCAGACAATCAGAAAAGTGATGATGACCAGCGCGATGGCATTAACAAAGGCCGCAAGCGTTGTCAGACGTAACCAGCCAAAAGTATGTTGAGCATTGGGTGGCCGTCGTGAAAATTGCACGGCCAAAAAAGCAAATAGCAGGGCCGCGGCATCGGTAAGCATGTGACCTGCATCTGCGAGCAAAGCCAGCGAGTTGGCGATAAGTCCGCCCGCCACTTCTACCGCCATAAAACCAGCGGTTACGCTAAAGGCTAACAGCAAACGGCGAGCATTACTGTTGTCAGGCGTCGCAGAGTGGGAGTGCGCCATAATATCGTCCTGCACCATTTTTAAGGGTTACGCATTACATCATATCGACATATTGCGCGATTGTGCATAAAAAAGGAGAGCCGAAGCTCTCCTTAATTCTGACGAGATTTACCACATTAATGGGTAGTACCATCAGTTTTGGTATCGACGTCATTATTAACGCCATCGCCAGTTTCTACTTTTTTATTGATATCCGGGCAACGACCATCTTTACACATGGTGTTTTTATGGATGTCTTCTTTGGTCATACCGTCAGCATCAGTGCTCTGGGTAGAGCTTGAGCTGTCAGGATGCAGCATGGTACCGCCAGAAGAACCCGTTGAGGTGGTATTAGTATTGGTGCTACCCGTATTGATATTACTGTTATCAACATTATTCGGTGCCACGTTCTCTTTCGCGCCTGGCTCGACCTGACCGGCGTCGGCAGAAGAGTTAGAGGTACCGTTATTCGATTGACTGCTGGCGGCAAAAACTGCGCCGCTGGTCATAGAAAGGGTTGCTGCCAGAAAAATTGTAGCCAGTTTAGTCGTTTTCATCATGCTGCTCCTGTTCTCATCGTGGTGTCAGATAACTTCATCCAACAATACAATTGAAAATCGTTTGCTCAGTAGTGAAAGATTCTGTGACAAATAAATCGGTCAGAATAGAATCTGGTAATTAAAAACAAACACAGTAGTTACATTTAAAAAGTGTAGATGAGATCTCGTTCTACGCTACTTTCTGGCCTTTTTTTAAATAATTCCAGGAATATTCTGTCTGAACTGTAAAAGTCCGTTTACAGTGCATGGCTGAGGATATAGATTGAAGGGATTGCAAACAACTTCATTAGTATGGCACGACTGGAAAGAAGATGAATTATCAGAACGACGATTTACGTATCAAAGAGATTAATGAATTACTGCCTCCTGTGGCATTGCTGGAAAAATTCCCTGCGACCGGTAACGCTGCTAATACCGTGGCCCATGCGCGCAAGGCCATTCACAAAATTCTTAAAGGGAATGATGACCGCCTGCTGGTCATCATTGGCCCATGCTCTATCCACGATCCGGCCGCTGCCAAAGAATACGCTTCACGTCTGCTGACGCTGCGTGAAGAACTGCGTGGCGAACTCGAAGTCGTGATGCGTGTTTATTTCGAGAAACCGCGCACGACCGTTGGCTGGAAAGGACTAATCAACGACCCGCATATGGACAGCAGCTATCAGATTAACGACGGCCTGCGTATTGCCCGTAAGCTGCTGCTGGATATTAATGACAGCGGATTGCCTGCGGCAGGTGAGTTCCTCGACATGATCACCCCGCAATATCTGGCAGATCTCATGAGCTGGGGTGCCATTGGTGCGCGTACCACTGAATCCCAGGTTCACCGTGAACTGGCATCAGGGCTCTCCTGCCCGGTCGGGTTTAAAAACGGGACTGACGGGACCATCAAAGTGGCGATTGATGCCATTAACGCTGCGGGTGCGCCACACTGTTTCCTCTCCGTCACCAAATGGGGGCATTCTGCCATCGTTAACACCAGCGGAAACGGCGATTGTCATATCATTCTGCGCGGTGGCAAAACGCCAAACTACAGCGCGCAGCATGTGGCAGAGGTAAAAGAGGGGCTAACCAACGCGAATCTTGCGCCGCAAGTGATGATTGATTTCAGCCATGCCAACTCCAGCAAGCAGTTTAAAAAGCAGATGGACGTCGGTGCTGATGTCTGTCAGCAGATCGCAGGTGGAGAGAAAGCAATTATTGGCGTGATGATTGAAAGCCATCTGGTTGAAGGTAATCAAAATCTCGACGGTGGCGAACCGCTGACCTACGGTCAAAGTATTACCGATGCCTGCATTGGCTGGGATGATACGCAAGTGCTGTTGCGTCAGCTGGCGGATGCGGTTAAAGCGCGTCGCGGCTGAATAAATAAGGCCGGACAATGTTGCCCGGCCTTACCTGTAGCTTTAATGCCCAAACAGTGGGCATTTTTTTACTTCGCTTTACCCTGATTTGCTACCGCCGCTGCTTTGGCCGCGATTTCGTCAGCATTACCCAGATAGTAATGTTTAATCGGCTTGAAGTTTTCGTCGAATTCATACACCAGCGGAACGCCGGTCGGGATATTCAGTTCGAGGATTTCATCTTCGCCCATGTTATCAAGATATTTAACCAGCGCGCGCAGGGAGTTACCGTGCGCGGCGATGATCACGCGCTCGCCGCTTTTCAGGCGCGGCAGAATGCTTTCATTCCAGTAAGGGATCACGCGGTCGATAGTCAGCGCCAGGCTTTCCGTCAGCGGCAGCTCCTGCTCGGTCAGTTTTGCGTAGCGCGGATCGTGGCCCGGGAAACGCTCATCTTCTTTCGTCAACGCAGGCGGGGTAACGGCAAAACCGCGACGCCACTGTTTAACCTGCTCATCACCGTATTTTTCCGCAGTTTCAGCTTTGTTCAGGCCCTGCAGCGCACCGTAGTGACGCTCGTTCAGTTTCCAGGATTTCTCAACGGGCAACCAGGCCTGATCCAGACCGTCCAGAATGTTCCACAGAGTGTGGATAGCGCGTTTCAGCACGGAGGTGTAAGCGAAGTCAAAGCTATAGCCTTCTTCCTTCAGTAATTTACCTGCCGCTTTGGCTTCAGATACGCCTTTCTCGGACAGATCAACATCATACCAACCGGTAAAGCGGTTTTCGTTGTTCCACTGACTTTCACCGTGACGAACCAGTACCAGCTTAGTTACAGCCATACACTTACTCCTCAAGCTTTATTGAATGATAACAATTCTCATTATATTGCCGTCACGTCTCCGGCGGCAATGCTTACCCCTAACCATAGCGAAAATAGTGGGTCAGTGTAAGGTGCTTGTGAATTTGCAGTTATGATTTTGTCTTTAAATGGCGTTAATTTCAGCAAAACGGGCAAAAAAAGCCCTCTATGAAGAGGGCCGGTGATCATGCTGGAATAAACTGATATTCCGTCAGGCTGACATACTCTTCACCCGGGCGTAAAATACAGTCCGGCTGCGGCCATTCCGGGTGATTGGGCGAGTCGGGTAAAAACTCGCTTTCCAGCGCCAGACCCTGCCAGGCATCATAGGTCCCGGGTTCACGGGAGGAGGTGCCTTTAAGGAAGTTGCCAGAATAAAATTGCAGCGCCGGAGCAGAGGTATACACTGCCATCTGCAATTTCTCATCATCCGACCACAGGTGCGCGGCTTTGGTTTTTACATCGCCTTTCGCCTGAAGTAAAAAAGCGTGATCGTAACCGTTAACCTTTTTCTGATCGTCATCGCTTAAGAAATCATCGGCAATACGTTTCGGCGCACGGAAATCAAAACTGGTGCCAGCTACCGCTTTTAAACCACTACGCGGAATACCGCTCTCATCAACCGGCAGATACTCATCAGCAAGGATTTGCAGTTTATGATCCCGCACATCGGAGCGTTCACCGTTGAGATTGAAATAGACATGGTTAGTCATGTTAACCGGGCAGGGCTTATCTACCGTAGCACGATACTCAATGGCAATGCGATTATCTTCGGTGAGGGTATAACGCGCCGTGGCTTGCAGATTACCTGGAAAGCCCTGATCGCCGTCAGCCGATTGCAGCGAGAAGATCACCTCATGGTCACTCAGGCTCTGATAACTCCAGCGGCGTTTATCAAACCCTTCCGGCCCGCCGTGAAGCTGGTTGACGCCCTGGCTTGGCAATACCTTAATGACTTCACCGTCCAGTTCAAAACGGCTGTCGGCAATACGGTTTGCATAGCGACCCACCGATGCGCCAAAAAAAGCCTCATGCTGCGGATACTGCTCCGGGCCGGTGCAGCCGAGGATGGCCTCCCGGACGCTACCATCTGAGTGCGGCACGCGAACAGACAGCAATGTTGCTCCCCAGTCCATCAGAGTGACGACCAGCCCTGCGTTATTACGCAGAGTGAGTAAACGAAACGGCAGCCCATCAGGGGCGGCTGCGGGTGTATTTCTTAACACTGACCTGCTCCTTGTGACGGTTTACAAACGTAGAAGGTTTCTTTGATGCCGGTTTTAGCTTCGTACTGTTCAGCGACCGCGTTTTCAACTTCAGTCACCAGCGCTTCCGGGATCAGCGCAACAATGCAGCCGCCAAAGCCGCCGCCGGTCATGCGCACGCCGCCTTTGTCACCAATGACACCTTTGACAATCTCAACCAGTGTGTCAATTTGCGGGACGGTGATTTCAAAGTCATCGCGCATGGACGCGTGAGATTCTGCCATCAGTGCTCCCATCCGTTGCAGATCGCCTTTTTCCAGCGCATCGGCGGCTTCAACGGTACGAATATTCTCCGTTAACACATGGCGCACGCGTTTAGCGACCACCGGGTCCAGCTCGTTTGCCACCGCGTTAAACTCGTCGAGTTTGACGTCACGTAGCGCTGGTTGCTGGAAGAAACGCGCTCCAGTCTCGCACTGTTCGCGGCGAGTGTTGTATTCACTGCCAACCAGCGTGCGCTTGAAGTTACTGTTAATAATAACTACCGCAACGCCTTTTGGCATGGAAACCGCTTTGGTGCCGAGCGAGCGGCAGTCAATCAACAGGGCATGATCTTTTTTACCCAGCGCCGAGATCAACTGATCCATAATGCCGCAGTTACAGCCGACGAACTGGTTTTCCGCTTCCTGACCGTTAAGCGCAATTTGCGCGCCGTCCAGCGGCAGATGATAAAGCTGCTGGAACACGGTGCCAACCGCCACTTCCAGCGAGGCGGAAGAGCTAAGACCTGCGCCCTGAGGTACATTCCCGCTGATCACCAAATCCGCGCCGCCAAAGCTGGCATTACGCTGCTGGAGATGTTTCACTACGCCGCGCACGTAATTAGACCACTGCTGGTCGTCATGGGTAACGATCGGCGCATCCAGCGAAAATTCATCAAGTTGATTGTCGTAATCCGCTGCCATCACCCGCACGGTACGATCGTCACGTGCGGCACAGCTAATCACTGTCTGATAATCGATGGCGCAGGGAAGGACGAAACCGTCATTATAGTCAGTGTGTTCACCAATCAGATTGACGCGGCCCGGTGCCTGAATCACATGAGTGGCAGGGTAGCCGAATGTCTCAGCAAACAGGGATTGTGTTTTTTCTTTCAGACTCATTGTTATTCTCCGGATTCGCGAAAATGAACGTCGCTGACCGCACGCAGGCGCTCCGCGGCTTGTTCTGCGGTAAGATCGCGCTGGGTTTCCGCCAGCATTTCGTAGCCAACCATAAATTTACGCACGGTGGCTGAGCGCAGCAACGGCGGGTAAAAGTGGGCGTGTAGCTGCCAGTGCTGATTGCCGTCATCATTAAACGGCGCGCCGTGCCAGCCCATTGAATAGGGGAAGGAGCACTGGAACAGGTTGTCGTAGCGGCTGGTGAGTTTTTTCAGCGCCAGCGCCAGATCCTGAGATTGTTCGTCGGTTAAATCGGTGAGCCGCAGCACATGCGCTTTTGGTAGCAGCAGGGTTTCAAACGGCCATGCGGCCCAGTAAGGTACCACCGCCAGCCAGTGTTCCGTCTCGACCACCGTGCGGCTACCGTCCGCCAGCTCACGTTGTACGTAGTCCACCAGCATCGGTGAATGCTGCTCAGCAAAATAGCTTTTTTGCAGGCGATCTTCGCGCTCGATCTCGTTTGGCAGGAAGCTGTTAGCCCATACCTGACCGTGTGGATGCGGATTCGAGCATCCCATCGCTGCGCCTTTATTTTCAAACACCTGCACCCATGGGTAGGTTTGCCCCAGCTCTGCGGTTTGCTGCTGCCAGGTGCTGACCACTTCCGCCAGCGCCTCCACGGTCAGTTCCGGCAGCGTTTTGCTGTGATCGGGCGAAAAGCAGATCACCCGGCTGGTGCCGCGCGCGCTCTGGCAACGCATCAGCGGATCATCGCTTTCCGGAGCGTCCGGGGTATCTGTCATCAGCGCGGCAAAATCGTTGGTAAAAACGTACGTGCCTTTGTAGTCCGGATTTTTATCACCGGTTACGCGGGTGTTGCCGGGGCAAAGAAAGCAATCCGGATCGTGTTTCGGCAGTTTTTGCTGCGAAGGCGTTTCCTGCGCGCCCTGCCAGGGACGCTTAGCGCGATGCGGAGAAACCAGAATCCATTGCCCGGTTAAGGGGTTATATCGGCGATGCGGATGATCGACCGGATTAAATTGCGTCATCACTGTTCCTTAGTCTGAGTAACCCTGCGGGTGGCGGGACTGCCAGTGCCAGGTGTCCTGCGCCATTTGATCAAGGTTGCGGGAAACGCGCCAATCCAGCTCTTTATCTGCTTTGCTGGCATCGGCCCAGTAAGCAGGAAGATCGCCGTCACGACGCGGGGCAAAATGGTAATTGACCGGTTTGCCGCAGGCTTTGCTGAAGGCATTAACGACATCCAGCACGCTGCTACCGACGCCTGCACCCAGGTTATAAATATGAACCCCTGGCTTATCTGCCAGTTTCTGCATGGCAGCAACATGGCCGTCAGCCAGGTCCATCACGTGGATGTAATCGCGCACGCCGGTACCGTCTTCAGTGGGGTAGTCATTGCCAAAAATGGCCAGCGATTCGCGACGGCCGACGGCAACCTGTGCGATGTAAGGCATCAGGTTATTTGGAATGCCCTGTGGATCTTCACCCATATCGCCTGACGGATGCGCCCCCACCGGGTTGAAATAGCGCAGCAGCGCGATGCTCCATTCCGGCTGGGCTTTTTGCAGGTCGGTCAGGATTTGTTCGACCATCAGTTTACTTTTGCCGTAGGGGCTCTGCGGCGTACCTGTCGGGAAGCTTTCAACATACGGGATCTTAGGTTGATCGCCATAAACGGTAGCAGAGGAGCTGAAAATGAAATTTTTAACATTTGCCGAACGCATAGCGGAGATCAGCCGTAAGGTACCGTTCACGTTATTGTCGTAGTACTCCAGCGGCTTCGCGACAGATTCACCCACTGCTTTTAACCCGGCAAAATGAATCACGGTATCAATGCTGTGATCGTGCAGAATTTCTGTCATCAGCGCTTCATTACGAATATCGCCTTCAACGAAGGTAGGATGCTTGCCGCCGAGACGTTCAATGACGGGCATTACGCTGCGCTTGCTATTGCACAGATTGTCCAGAATGATGACATCGTGGCCGTTTTTCAGTAACTGTACGCAGGTATGACTGCCAATGTAACCGCTACCACCCGTAACCAGAACTCTCATTTTTCGCTCCATCATGCTTATGATATGTGATAAAGATAGCATAACAAAGATGCGAAAAGTGTGACATGGAATAAGTTTGTGGAATCGCTTACACTAAAAGTGAGAAGCGTGTTTTTTTAATAAATAAATATAAAAATCAAATAGTTATTAAGATGTGTGATAAATCCTAAAATCCCTTCTTCCTGTTCCTGATTTTTACTGCCCCTCACGCCTTAATGGTTGACGAAAGGCATAACGTAACGCTCAATAAAACACGCAAAAAAGTGAGATGCAAAAGGAGTGAATAATGAAGACGTTTTATTCGCGTATTGCGGGCGCAAAGGTGCGCTGGCAGGCATTGCCAGGAGAGGGCCACCCGGTGGTTTTTATTCACGGGCTGGGCTGCGCTTCTTCTTATGAATATCCGCGCGTGGTGATGGACGCGCAATTTGGCAGAAAAGCGGCCATTCTTATCGATCTGCCGGGCAGTGGCTATAGTGAACGCCCACAGGCGTTTAGCTATCATACCCGCGACCAGGCGCGGGTAGTTGTGGAATTGCTGGAGAGTTTGAATTTACAGCATTTTTATCTATACGGTCATAGTATGGGCGGCAGTATTGCAATAGAAGTCGCAACACTAATGACCGATCGTCTTCTGGCGCTTGCCGTCTCTGAACCCAATTTTTCAGCGGGTGGCGGGATGTTCAGCCGTCAGATTGCCGCGCAGGCCGAAGAAGCATTTGTCCATGATGGCTATGCTGCACTGTTAGCTGCCGAAGACTCTCCCTGGGCCGGGTCATTACAAAGCAATGCGCCCTGGGCCGTCTGGCGTGGCGCGAAGAGCCTGGTTGACGGGATAACGCCATCATGGCTGATGCTTTTTCGGAGCCTGCGCTGCCCACATACGCTAATTGTGGGCGAACTTAGCGAGCCTGATACTGACGTCGAAACGATACGGGCGTGGGGAATTCCGGTTCTGACCATTGAAAAGGCAGGACACTCCATGTCATGGGAAAATCCGTCAGCCCTGGCAGGCATCCTTGCCAGCGTGTTTCATTAACGCTCCTCCAGGACGTAACGATAGCTTTCCCCCTCCGGCACAAACGCCAGCCGGTGGGTGATGCACGCTGGCGCATCTTCCGCATGATGCGAAACGAAGAGGAGCTGCGTTTCACCTTCACCGATCAGAATATCAATAAAGCGGCGAACCAGCTGGCGGTTCAGTGGATCAAGCCCCTGAAGGGGTTCATCAAGGATCAGCAGCGTTGGATGCTTCACCAGCGCGCGCGCAATCAGCGCCAGCCGCTGCTGGCCCCAGGAAAGACTGTGGAAGGGCGCGTCAGCAGTGCGATTATCTATTCCCAGAATATCCAGCCACTGCTGCGCCAGTTTGTGCTGTCGGTCGGAAACCGCCTGATAAATGCCAATTGAGTCAAAATAGCCGGAAAGAATGACATTACGCACATTAGTGCTGACGCGATAATCCAGATGCAGGCTGCTGCTGACGTAACCGATATGTTTTTTAATATCCCAGATGGTTTCTCCGCTGCCGCGGCGGCGGCCAAAGAGCGTCAAATCGTTGCTATAGCCCTGAGGATGATCGCCGGTGATAAGACTCAGCAGCGTCGATTTTCCCGCGCCGTTGGGGCCGACAATCTGCCAGTGTTCCCCTGGTTTTACTGTCCAGCTCAGATGATTAAGAACAGGGCGGTCATTGTAAGAGACCACGCCATCGTTAAGAATAATTCGCGGGGCGTCGGCGGCAAGGCTCAGGCGCACCGACGGCTCGTCCGGCTCAGGTAAACGGATGCCTTCCAGCCGTTCGCTGTGGGCCAACTGGCCAATGAGCGCCTGCTGTAATAACGTCTCTTTTTCGCCTGTGTCAAGCAGGGTGCAGTCTGCCAGAACCCCTGCATGCTGCACGAAAGCAGGGATTTCATCAAAGCGGTTTAACACCAGCACAATGGTATAGCCCTGCTCATTGAGCGTCGCCAGCAGCACCGCCAGTTGTTCACGCGACGTCACATCCAGCCCGTCAAACGGCTCGTCTAAGATCAGCAGATCCGGTTCGGACATCAGCGCCTGGCACAGCAGGGTTTTACGGGTTTCCCCGGTGGAAAGGTATTTGAAGCGACGGGTGAGCAGTGGCGTAATGCCAAATCGGGCGGCCAGCTGCGCGCAGCGTTGCGGATTTTTCACCTCATCCTGAATAATTTCTGCCGTGGTGCGCCCGGTATCATCCTCATCCGGACTCAGTAGATCGGTGTTATTACGCTGCCATTCATCGCTGACCAGCTTTTGTAACTGTTCAAAGGAGAGGCGAATAACGCGCGAAAACTGACTCTCCCGCCTACCTTTGCTGATCGGTAATTCGCCTGCCAGCGCCCGGGCAAGGGCTGATTTACCGCTGCCGTTGGTGCCGATAAAGGCCCAGCTTTCACCCGCGTGCAGGGTCAACGCGTTAATGGTCAGGACACGTGTATCGCTCAGATGAAACGTGCCTTGCGAAATATGCAACAATGACATTATATATCCCGTTTCTTGCAGTGTTTTAAACAGGGATACGATTTCCTGAGCAGATTGTCAATGCATCAGCACAGCGTGGCGATAATTACCCGGTCGGCATTGAAATACGCCATGACTTCGCTGCCTTCGTTAAGCGCGACGGCACGCTCATGAGGAAGCGTGGCGCAAAGATGTTGACCGTCCGGCAGCCGCATCAGCACTTCGCACTGCTCGCTACCGCGCTCAATATGACTGATAACGCCGGTAAGCTGATTATCTGCTGTTTCAGCCTGCGCACGATCGGTAGTAATATTGACCCAGGGTGCTTTCAGGAGCACCAGCACTTCTTTGCCTTCATCCAGACCGAGACGCTCGCCACTCTGGGCGGTAATAGCCACTTTTAACCGCGTTTCACCGTCTGCCAGTAGGATGTCCACATGCTGCTGTACGCGATCGCGATCGCGGCCAGTCACTGTACCGAACCACTGATTGCGGGCGCTGGTTTGCAAAGAAAAACGAGAAATCGCCGCCAGCAGGCTGTTTAGCGGCAGGCCGTCATCCAGACTTAACACGTCAAACGCTTTCTGCTGAATTTGCGCCAGCAGATCGTAAAGCTCGATGAGTCGCTGACCATAACGTGTTAACAGTGCTCCGCCGCCGCCTTTGCCGCCGGTCGCGCGATCCACCAGCGGCTGTTCGCTAAGCTGATTCATGTCGTTGATCGCATCCCAGGCGCTCTTATAGCTGATGCCCGCCTCTTTCGCGCCCTGACTGATGGAGCCAGTTTGTGCGATGTGCTTAAGCAGCATAATGCGGCGCGGATCGGCAAAAAGGCGCTGCTGGAGTTTCAGTGTAAGAAGAATTTCAGCCTGCATAACAGTGTCCTGGCAAAAAGGGTATTGTGACGCAATTAGGGTGGGACGCCAACCGCACCGCACAAAAGGGGAGTGCCTTTTAGTAAAATCCGGTTAGAATAACCTTATTCACAATGTCTGGAGTTCACCATGTTAGAGTTGTTGAAAAGTCTGGTTTTTGCCGTAATCATGGTCCCGGTGGTGATGGCTGTCATCCTCGGATTGATCTACGGGCTGGGTGAAGTGTTTAACATTTTCTCCGGGATTGGTCACAAAGACCGCTCCGAACAACGCCGCTGATTTCTCTGAACGCCCGCCACTCGCGGGCGTTTCTGCCTTAAGTTTTCCCCTTTATTGCCGATAGTCTACCCATTGCACGGTAGCATTTAATGCTGGGAAAAATCTGAGCTTGTCGTTATATTACGTGATATATAACGACACTCACAGGAGTTTATGATGGCACGTACATGGGTACGCTTGTTTGCAGGGGCAACATTAACGCTGACCGTCGCCGGACATGCGCTGGCTGATGAAGGTAAAATTACCGTTTTCGCGGCGGCTTCACTCACTAATGCGATGCAGGACATTGCCGCGGATTATAAAAAAGCCAAAAACGTTGAGGTGGTTTCCTCTTTTGCCTCATCATCCACACTGGCACGTCAGATTGAAGCCGGTGCACCTGCCGATCTGTTTATTTCTGCCGATCAGAAATGGATGGATTACGCGGTCGATAAGAAAGCGATTGATACCTCCAGTCGCGAGACATTACTCGGCAACAGCCTGGTTGTGGTCGCGCCAAAAGCCAGCAAGCTTGATAAGGTAACGATTGACGGCAAAACGGATTGGGCGCGCCTGTTAGATGGCGGACGTCTGGCGGTGGGCGATCCGGACCACGTTCCGGCAGGCATTTATGCCAAAGAAGCGCTGCAAAAATTAGGCGCATGGGAGACGCTTTCCCCGACACTGGCTCCGGCAGAAGACGTGCGCGGTGCGCTGGCGCTGGTTGAGCGCAATGAAGCGCCGCTGGGCATTGTTTACGGTTCCGACGCCGTTGCCAGCAAAGGCGTAAAAGTTGTTGGCACCTTCCCGGAAGATTCACACCAGAAAGTCGAATACCCGCTGGCGATTATTGACGGGCATAAAAATGCCACCGTCAGCGCGTTTTATGATTATCTGAAAGGACCGCAGGCTTCTGCGATTTTTAAACGTTACGGATTTACAACCCACTAATGATACTGACCGATCCTGAATGGCAGGCCGTGCTGCTGAGCCTTAAAGTGTCTTCTCTTGCCGTCATTTTTAGTTTGCCTTTTGGGATCTTCTTTGCCTGGTTACTGGTTCGTCGCCGCTTTCCAGGCAAAGCGCTGCTCGACAGCCTGCTGCATCTGCCGCTGGTGCTGCCGCCAGTGGTCGTCGGTTACCTGCTGTTAATTTCGATGGGGCGGCGCGGGGTTATCGGCGCGTGGCTGTATGACTGGTTCGGCATCACGCTGGCGTTCAGCTGGCGCGGGGCGGTGCTGGCAGCGGCGGTGATGTCCTTTCCGCTGATGGTGCGTGCCATCCGGCTGGCGCTGGAGGGCGTTGACGTCAGGCTGGAGCAGGCCGCCTGCACGCTTGGCGCAGGGCGTTTGCGCGTCTTCTTTACCATTACGCTGCCGCTGATGTTGCCAGGAATTATTGCCGGCACGGTGCTGGCCTTTGCCCGCTCGCTGGGCGAATTTGGCGCAACTATCACCTTTGTCTCCAATATTCCCGGTGAAACCCGTACCATTCCGTCGGCTATGTACACGTTAATCCAGATGCCCGGTGGCGAAAGCGCCGCCGCGCGTTTGTGCGTGATTTCCATTGTGCTGGCAATGATTTCGCTGCTTGTGTCGGAATGGCTGGCACGACTCAGCCGCGTGCGGACGGGGAAATAATGATGCTGGAACTCAATTTTACTCAGACGCTCGGTAGTCATTGCCTTTCCCTCAACGAAACGCTGCCTGCCAGCGGCATTACCGCCATTTTTGGCGTATCAGGTGCCGGAAAAACCTCGCTGATCAACGCCATCAGTGGCCTGACGCGCCCTGAGCAGGGACGCATCGTATTAAACGGCCGGGTACTGAACGATGCGCAGAAAGGCATTTGCCTTTCGCCGGACAAACGCCGTGTTGGCTATGTGTTCCAGGATGCGCGGCTGTTCCCGCACTATAAAGTGCGCGGCAATTTGCGCTACGGCATGGCAAAAAGTATGGCCGGACAGTTCGATAAGCTGGTGGAACTGCTGGGCATCGCGCCGCTGCTCGATCGCCTGCCGGGAAGCCTTTCCGGCGGTGAAAAACAGCGCGTGGCGATTGGCCGGGCGCTATTAACCGCGCCGGAACTGCTGCTGCTTGATGAGCCGCTGGCGTCGCTGGATATCCCCCGCAAGCGCGAACTGTTGCCGTACCTGCAACGACTGGCGCGAGAAATCAATATACCGATGCTCTACGTCAGTCATTCGCTGGATGAAATTCTGCACCTCGCGGATAACGTGCTGGTGCTGGAGGCGGGGCAGGTTAAAGCCTTTGGTCCGCTTGAAGAGGTATGGGGAAGCAGCGTGATGCATCCCTGGCTGCCGCAGGATCAGCAAAGCAGCATTCTGAAAGTCAGCGTGCTGGAGCATCATCCGCACTACGCGATGACCGCGCTGGCGCTGGGCGATCAGCACCTGTGGGTAAATAAAATTGATCGCCCGGTGCAGTCGTCGCTGCGCGTGCGTATCCAGGCCTCGGACGTTTCGCTGGTGCTGCAACCGCCCCAGCACACCAGCATTCGTAACGTTCTGCGCGCCCGCGTGGCGCAGTGCCTGGATGACAACGGTCAGGTTGAGGTGCAGCTGGAGATTGGCAGCCGCAGATTGTGGGCGCGCATCAGCCCGTGGGCCAGAGATGAACTGGCGATCAAGCCTGGCCTGTGGCTGTACGCGCAAATCAAAAGCGTGTCGATAACCGCCTGATCACAGCAAGTGAGAGTAGATAAACTGCGCGATGCTGTCTTCGGTATTTTCGCCAATCACGACATTGGCGCGCGCTTTGACTTCTTCGACAGCGTTGCCCATCGCCACCCCGGTGCCAGCGGCTTCCAGCATGCTGATGTCGTTCTGGTTATCACCAAAGGCCACCACGTCCTGCATTGACCAGCCCTGCGACTCCACCCATTGCGTAAGGCGTTTGCCTTTGCTGTTGCCGTGACGGGCCACGTCGACCTGATCCTGCCAGGACCATTCACACTCCAGTGCCAGCGTCTCGCCGACGTTCAGCGCGAAATCCTGCAGTTTGCTGATGTTCTCATCGGTCAGTGCAAACTTCCACACCGCGTTCACCTCCTGCGCCGCCTGGCTCAGCGAGCCGACCTGCGTAAACACCGGACGCTGCGCTTGCGGCAGGGTTTGTGCCCATTGGCTCATGCGGATCACGTGACCAGTAGGACGCTCATACAGCATCGCGTCGTCCACGTACATCAGGCCATGGATATCATACTCATTAAGCATTTCAATTAATTGCAGCGCTTTGGGGACCGGCATGGGATCGGCCTCAAGCACTTTTTTTGCATGATAATCATACAAATAGGTACCATTGCAGCAGATAGCAGGTGTATCCAGCGCCAGGGCCTGATAAAAAGGATGGATAGCAACGTGATGTCGCCCGGTGACAATAATCAATTTATACCCTGCCTCTTTCGCGCGCATCAGCGCCTCAAGCGACGAGGGGAGAAACGTTTTTTGCGGGGTCAGCAGGGTGCCGTCTAAATCCAGGGCGATAACGCGCGTGGTCATTCGTTTTTCCTGTCACAGAGTTAATATAAAAGCGTTGGTCGATGGTACACCGCCGTGCGGACAGGACAAATAAATTCAGCATTTACGGTCAAAAAAGACTATCCTGGTTATTTACTTCCACTCTGTTGTAAGGAAAGGAGTATTCATGAAACAAACCGTTTATACCGCCAGCCCGGAAAGCCAGCAAATCCACGTCTGGGGCCTTAATCCAGAAGGGACGCTGACCCTGATCCAGGTTGTTGATGTGCCCGGTCAGGTGCAGCCGATGGTGGTCAGCCCGGATAAACGCTATCTCTATGTTGGCGTGCGTCCTGAGTTTCGTGTGCTGGCCTGGCGCATTGCGCCGGATAACGGTGCGCTCACTTTCGCGGCAGAAGCGCCGCTGCCGGGCAGCCCGACGCACATTTCTACCGACCATAGCGGACGCTTTATTTTCAGTGCCTCCTACAATGCGGGCAGCGTTAGCGTAGTACGTTTGCAGGATGGCTTGCCGGTTGAAACGGTAGACGTTGTGGAAGGACTGGAAGGATGCCATTCAGCCAATATTTCCCCGGACAATCGAACATTGTGGGTACCGACGCTGAAGCAGGATCGTATCTGCCTGTTTACTCTTAGCAATGACGGTAAACTGGTCGCGCAAACGCCGGAAGATGTTAAAACGGTGGAAGGGGCGGGGCCGCGCCATATGGCGTTCCATCCTAACCATCAGTACGCATACTGTGTTAATGAGCTTAACAGCTCGGTTGACGTCTGGGATTTACGTAACGCCCACGATCAGATTGAATGCATTCAGACGCTGGATATGATGCCGGCCGGCTTTGCCGATACGCGCTGGGCCGCCGATATCCATATCACGCCTGACGGTCGCCATCTTTACGCCTGCGATCGCACCGCCAGTACGATCACTATCTTCAGCATCTCCGAAGACGGCAGCATTCTGGCGGTAGAAGGGCATCAGCCGACCGAAACGCAGCCGCGTGGCTTTAACGTCGATCACAGTGGTAAATATCTGGTTGCGGCCGGACAGAAATCTCACCATATCGCGCTGTATGAAATTCAGGGCCAGCAAGGGCTGCTGGAAGAGAAAGGCCGCTATGCCGTAGGGCAAGGCCCGATGTGGGTGGTGATTAACGCGTTTTAATCGGCATAAAAAACCTCGCGATAGCGAGGTTTGAGGCTGATGACAAATCTGTTTTACTACTGTGTTCACCGTTTTGCCGGGTGGCGGTATCGCCTTACCCGGCCAGTGAAAACCATCAACATCAATACGTTATGCGTAACCCGTAGGCCTGTGCAAGCGAAGCGCCGCCAGGCATCATTCCACGGTATAACGCTTATCAGTAGTCTGAAAAAGGGGGATTAATTCCCCCTTTTTGCTGTCCAGCTTTTACTGCTTCGCCTGCGCGGCTACCTGGCTCCCCACGCCGCGGTTATTAAACTCCCACATGCGGTTGAACTGCGTGTCGTTCAGGTTACGCTGGATCTCACCTTTCTCATCCTGGGTACCGGTATTACCACTAAATGGACGTTTGGAGATCGCCGCGTCTGCCCACGGCTGCGCCATATTAAAGCCCTGATTGATCACGCTGTCGCGGATCACCACCTGGCCGTTAACATTGCTGTCGGCGTCCAGAGAGCGCCCGAGCTGCGCGACCCCATCACCAGCGGCGGTAAAGCGGCTGTTGGTGGCCAGGAAACCATAATAGACATTGGACAGGGTTGCAGGGGCGAAAACATAGCCTTCCTGCTGGGTACGCGAGTTAACAATACGGAAGTCGGTATTGTCGAACACCACGCTACCGCGGCCTGAAACCAGATCGACATCGCCTTCTATATAGCTGTTGGTCACCAGCGTGCGAGTCTGACGATCGTTTTGCAGCACGTTCTGTACGCCGCTGTTGGTCACAAAGAAGGTGTTCTGACGGCCGAGGATATTGACGTTATTCATCTGCACCTGGTCGCCATCGCTGCGCAGCGCAACAGCCTGATGGGTACCCGCATCAACGCTGTCGCCGAGATTGTTTTCGATGGTCAGGTTCTGCAATTGCAGGCCATTATTTTGTGACCAGAAGACCGCAGAACACATCACCCCAACGGTCGCTGCACGTTTGCTCTGGCATTTATCGAACATATACCATGCGGGTTTACCCGGCATATATTTGCCTGACGGATTGACCAGCCGACGCCAGCTGACCGGATCGATTTCAGAATCAATCGCGGCACTGATTTTCACATCAATGGCTTTATCGCCTGTGCCGTACAGCGTCAGGCTACCAGAGGCGATGGGCACGTAAACGGTGCCTTCATATTCGCCAGGCATAATCGCAATATATTGGCGTTTACTGGTATGGCGCGTAATTGCTGCGTCAACGGCCGCCTGAAGTGAGGTGTGGGTGACTCCCGCGGACCCCGCTGGCCCCACCACAAAGTCGGGCTGGGCAGGAAGCGCGATCGCCGAGGGTTTCCACGGTGCGGCATTCGGATTTAACGACAGGAAATAGTTATCCGCGACAAAATTCTTTGCTTCGCCTGCGGAAAGGATAGGGCGTGCTGTGGTGCCGGGTGCGGCCTGTGAAGAAGGCTGTTGATCGGCGGGCGTTGAGCTGCATGCGGTCAGCGTCGCGCCCAGAACCAATGCCAGAGTCAGGCGAGAAACCGAAAATGTGTTCAAGGGATGCTCCAGACGTTTATTCGTTAAAGGTGCTTTAAAGCCTGCTGTTTTATACTAAGTTGAACGAAACGGGAAGCCAAATTACGTAAAAGACACAACGAAAAGTGTTGATTTACAAAGGCGGGGGAGACCCGCCGGATCAACACCTCGTATCAGGGGTGTAACGACAAGCCTTTAATCACTTTATCAACGGCTTTTTTCGGTCCGCGTAGTGCAATCCCGACCAGGTTCATCGCGTTTGCCTCTTCTTGCAAGAATACGGCGCGATTGTCGGCGTCATTGCCGGTTGCAAACATTGCCTGCACATAGGGTACCAGCGTCAGCTCTCGCTCAAGCCCCTTACGATGGGTACGCTGAAGATCCTCAAGCCCGCCGGCAAAAATGAGCATTGGCTGGCCTGACAGGCGGGAATAATGACGGTTGGCAGCATCAATATAGGTTTCGCCCAGCACTTCAGGCGCGGCAGAAACAATCCCGGTCGCCAGAAATGCCACCACATTCAGACGCTGCCAGTTTTCCAGATCGTCCCGTACTACCAGAGCAATTTTTGTGTCAAACATGCGTATTTCTTCTCCGTCCTCACTAAAAAGGCCATCATTAAAGAAACACGCTCAGCGGGATAGAACGTTTGTGCACTGTTGCTGAAACGCGGCGGGCGACATGCGATAAGCGCGTTGAAACCATCTCCCCAGATGACTTTGATCGGCAAACCCAACCTGGGCTGCAACAA
This sequence comes from Superficieibacter electus, assembly GCF_002915575.1. Classification (GTDB taxonomy): domain Bacteria; phylum Pseudomonadota; class Gammaproteobacteria; order Enterobacterales; family Enterobacteriaceae; genus Superficieibacter; species Superficieibacter electus. The sequence goes on along the minus strand of NZ_PQGD01000006.1, from coordinate 269,361 downwards.
GCGCAGGCTCTTGCCCGTGAGCCAGCAGCGCTCTGGCGCTACGCAGCCTCAGCCTGACGAGCCAGGCGTGGGGTGTTTGGCCAAACGCTTTGTAGAACTGCCTGCTAAGGCGAAAGCGGTCAATACCCGCAAGAGAGGATAATTCATCAAGGCCGATATCGTCCGCCATCCGCTCATGCAAAATTTCCCGGATACGGTGCATCAGCAGCATCGTATCGCTCTTATATGAGGCAGGCGGGGCTTTAATATGGCGGGTAAGTAAACTCAGAAGACGATCCATGCTTTGATCGCGGGCCAGTTTCCCTTCCCGATGATGAAAAGCAAAAAATGTCTGCTGGATGGCATAAAACAGCGTTTCGTCGTCGGTAAGCGTGTGGCGAAACGCCGCTTCGATGAGTGATATATCCGCCAGCCCGCGTTGAGCAAGCCGGTCGGAAACCCAACTTTGCGGCAGATACAGCATTGAGTAGGTAAAGCCGCCAGTTTCCGGGGCATGGCCGTCATGCACCGCGCCAGGTTCGATCAGAATAGCGCGGCCCGGTCTGCTGGTATGCAGTGTCCGATGGCAGCGAAACCGCTGCACACCCTGGTGCGTAAAGCCCACCAGAACTTCATCATGGTCGTGCGGATCGTAAGCGTGGCCGGTAAAATGGGCGCTCACGCTTTCGATACCACTTTCACTGTCGCGACGAAAGTCGAGCCAGTCGCCGCTTTTGGTGTCCTTCATCTCAGACGATCAGATATACCAGGCGGTCAGCGAGGCGCTGCCGAGGGTATGGAAATGGACGTTAAAGCCAACCATGGCACCGCTTGCGCCTTCATCCACCTCAATATGCTCAACATTAAGTGCGTGTACGGTAAAAATATAGCGATGGGATTCACCCTTCGGCGGGGCCGCGCCGTCGTAGCCCGTTTTACCAAAGTCGGTGCGGGTCTGGACCGCACCCTCCGGCAACGCAACCAGATTTGAGCCGGAACCCTGAGGCAGCACGCGGGTATCCGCCGGCAGATTAGCAACCACCCAGTGCCACCAGCCGGAGCCGGTTGGGGCATCAGGATCGTAGCAGGTGACAACAAAGCTTTTGGTTCCCGCCGGAACATCATCCCACGCCAGATGGGGCGAAATATTATCGCCTTCATAGCCCATGCCATTAAACACATGGCGGTTATGCAGCTTGTCCCCATCCTGGAAATCTTTACTGATTAATTTCATTACGTCTCCTTCGGTATACCTTGTTCGCTTCTGAAGAAGTGTAGCATCGCGGTTAATGGCTAAAAAGTCTTTCATCCTGAACCGCACAATTGACCGCGTAGGTCAGTTGCGTTAACTGGTCCGGGCTGATGGGATAGGGTGGCATCAGATAAATCAGTTTGCCAAAAGGCCGGACCCAGACCTTGTGCTCAACAAAAAAGCGCTGCAGTGCCGCCATATTTACTGGCCGGGTGGTCTCGACCACGCCAATCGCGCCGAGTACGCGCACATCGGCAACCAGCGTGGAGGCCCGGGCGGGAGCCAGTTCTTCTTTTAGTTGTTTCTCAATCGCCGCCACCTGCGCCTGCCAGGTGTTTTCCGCCAGCAGCGCGAGACTTTCCGTCGCCACCGCGCAGGCCAGCGGATTGCCCATAAAGGTCGGACCGTGCATAAAGCACCCGGCGTCACCGTTACTAATCGCGTCGGCCACTGCGCGGGTTGTGAGGGTGGCCGACAGGGTCATGGTGCCACCGGTCAACGCTTTTCCGAGACACAGAATATCAGCGCTGATGTCCGCATGTTCGCAGGCAAATAGCTTGCCGGTACGGCCAAAACCGGTGGCGATTTCGTCGGCGATCAGCAGAATACCTTCGCGATCGCACATTTTGCGGATACGGCGTAGCCATTCAGGATGATACATCCGCATGCCGCCCGCCCCTTGCACAATCGGCTCGAGGATCACCGCGGCAATCTCGTGACGGTGCGCGGCCATCAGGCGGGCGAAGGCCACCATATCGCGCTCATCCCATTCGCCGTCGAAGCGGCTTTGCGGCGCGGGCGCAAACAGATGCTGCGGCAGATAACCCTGCCACAGGCTGTGCATGGAGTTGTCTGGATCGCACACCGACATTGCGCCAAACGTATCGCCATGATAGCCGTTGCGGAAGGTGAGAAAACGCTGACGCGGTTCGCCTTTGGCCTGCCAGTACTGGAGCGCCATCTTCATCGCCACTTCCACTGCCACCGAGCCGGAATCGGCCAGAAAGACACATTCCAGCGCTTCCGGAGTCATCGCCACCAGCTGACGACATAACGCAACCGCTGCCGGATGCGTTATGCCACCAAACATCACGTGTGAAACCTTGTCGATTTGCGCTTTTAGCGCGGCGTTCAGGCGCGGGTGATTATAGCCGTGGATCGCCGCCCACCAGGACGACATCCCGTCAATCAGATGTTCGCCGCTGGCAAGTTCCAGCTCACAGCCCTGCGCGCTGACCACCGGGTACACCGGCAGAGGAGAGGTCATCGAAGTGTAGGGGTGCCAGATGTGGCGTTTATCAAAGGTAAGATCGTCCGGGGTCATAATCGACTTGTAAACCATTTTGAAAAGTTTTAGGTTTACGAGTTTACACTGAAGCAGAAATTAACTAAACCCTTTGGAGAAGCCCGATGGCTCACCACCCGCGCTGGACAATGTCGCACGTTACCGAACTTTTTAATAAACCGCTGCTGGATCTGTTATTTGAGGCTCAGCAAATTCACCGCCAGCATTTCGATCCGCGTCAGGTGCAGGTCAGCACGCTGCTGTCGATTAAAACCGGGGCTTGCCCGGAAGATTGTAAGTATTGCCCGCAAAGCTCGCGCTACAAAACCGGGCTGGAAGCCGAGCGCCTGATGGAAGTGGAACAGGTGCTGGAGTCTGCGCGCAAAGCAAAACAGGCAGGCTCTACCCGCTTCTGCATGGGCGCGGCATGGAAAAATCCCCACGAGCGCGATATGCCGTATCTGGAGCAGATGGTGCAGGGGGTGAAAGCGATGGGGCTTGAAGCCTGTATGACTCTCGGTACGCTTGATGAAACGCAGGCGCAGCGTCTGGCGTCGGCGGGCCTTGATTACTATAACCATAACCTTGATACCTCGCCGGAATTCTACGGCAACATTATCACCACCCGCACCTACCAGGAGCGTCTGGATACGTTGGGTAAAGTCCGCGATGCTGGCATTAAAGTCTGTTCCGGCGGGATCGTCGGGCTGGGCGAAACGGTGAAAGATCGGGCCGGGTTGTTGCTGCAACTGGCGAATCTGCCGACGCCGCCGGAAAGCGTGCCGATAAATATGCTGGTGAAGGTCAAAGGCACGCCGCTGGCGGATAACGAAGACGTCGATGCGTTCGACTTTATTCGCACCATCGCGGTGGCGCGCATCATGATGCCAACCTCCTGGGTTCGCCTTTCCGCCGGGCGTGAGCAGATGAATGAGCAGACGCAGGCCATGTGCTTTATGGCGGGCGCAAACTCGATCTTCTATGGCTGTAAACTGCTGACTACCCCGAACCCGGAGGAAGATAAAGATCTCCAGTTGTTCCGCAAGCTGGGGCTGAACCCAGAGCAAACGCGGGTGCAGGAGGGGGATAACGAGCAGCAGGCGCGTCTGGAGGAGGTGCTGCGCACGCCGGATACCGACGCGTACTATAACGCGGCGGCGGTATGAGCTGGCAGCAGCGAATCGACAGCGCCTTAGCGCAGCGCCAGGCCGCCAGCGCACTGCGTCGTCGCCAGGCGGTGGCGCAGGGGGCCGGGCGCTGGCTGATGGCAGAGGGGCAACGGTATCTCAATTTCTCCAGCAATGACTATCTGGGCCTCAGCCAGCATCCGCAGGTGATCGCCGCCTGGCAGCAGGGCGCGGCGCAGTTTGGGGTTGGTAGCGGTGGCTCCGGACATGTCAGCGGTTACAGTTGTGCCCACCAGCAGTTTGAGGATCAACTGGCGCAGTGGCTGGGCTTTCCGCGCGCGCTTTTGTTTATTTCCGGTTTTGCCGCCAATCAGGCGGTGATTGCCGCGCTGGCGATGAAAGACGATCGCATCGTGGCTGACCGTCTGAGCCACGCCTCACTGCTGGAGGCCGCCAGCCTCAGCCCGGCGCAGCTACGGCGCTTTGCGCATAATGACGCCTCTGAGCTGCAACGCCTGCTGGCAAAGCCGGTCGGCGGACAACAACTGGTGGTTACGGAAGGCATTTTTAGCATGGACGGCGACAGCGCGCCGCTTGCCGACATCGGGCGCATCACGCGAGACGCTGGTGCATGGTTGATGGTTGATGATGCGCATGGCATCGGGGTGAGCGGCGATGAGGGGCGTGGCAGTTGCCACCAACAGCAGGTGCAGCCGGATCTGTTAATTGTGACCTTCGGTAAAGGTTTTGGTGTCAGCGGGGCCGCCGTGTTATGCAGTGAAACCGTCGCGGATTATCTGCTGCAATTTGCCCGTCATCTTATCTACAGTACTGCCATGCCTCCCGCGCAGGCCGTAGCATTACAGGCGGCGCTGGCGGTGATCCGCAGTGATGAAGGCCGTGCGCGGCGCGAAACGCTGGCCCGGCATATCGCTTTTTTTCGCGCCGGGGCCGCCGCGCTGGATGTCGCACTGACCGCGTCTTCCAGCGCCATTCAGCCGCTCATTGTCGGCGACAATGCCCGCGCCCTGCATATGGCAGGCGCATTACGTGAACAGGGATGTTGGGCAACGGCCATTCGTCCGCCCACCGTGGCGCAAGGCACCGCCCGCCTGCGTTTAACCTTAACGGCGGCACATACCACTGACGATATCGCCCGTTTACTGGAGGTGCTGGATGCCGCAAGTTGATAAACAGGCGGTTGCAGCCGCGTTCGGACGCGCCGCGTCGGTCTATTTACAGCATGACAGTCTGCAACGGCAAAGCGCTGCGGCATTATTGAGTAAACTGCCGGCACAGCCTGTGCCCCGAGTCCTGGATGCCGGATGCGGCCCCGGCGGCATGAGCCGCTACTGGCGTGAGCAGGGAAGCCTGGTGACTGCGCTGGACCTGTCAGCGCCGATGCTGGAAGAGGCGCAGCGCCAGGCGGCGGCGGATCACTATCTACTGGCCGACATTGAGGCGATTCCGCTGGCGGATGCGCAGTTCGATCTGGCCTGGAGTAATCTGGCCGTGCAGTGGTGTGACAACTTGCAGGTCGCTATTGCTGAGCTTTACCGGCTTGTCAGGCCGGGTGGCAGGGTGGCGTTCACCACGCTCATTGCCGGCTCGCTGCCCGAAGTTGCGCAGGCGTGGCAGGCTGTTGATGGACGTCCACATGTCAATCGCTTTATGCCCGTTGAGGCTGTACATGCGGCGTTGTCCGGCTGGCGTTATCGCCATTACCAGCCGTCGATTCGCCTGATGTTTCCCGACGCCCTCAGCGCCATGCGTTCGCTTAAAGGCACCGGTGCCACGCATTTGCATGAAGGACGCAATCATCGCCCGCTGACCCGCAGCCAGCTACGTCAGCTTCAACTGGCCTGGCCGCAGCAGCAGGGGCATTGTCCCCTGACGTATCATCTTTTTATTGGGATTATTGAACGTGATTAACCGTTTTTTTGTCACCGGAACCGACACTGAAGTCGGTAAAACCGTCGCCAGTTGTGCGCTGCTTCAGGCAGCCAGACGCCAGGGATTTGTGACAGCAGGCTATAAGCCGGTTGCGTCCGGCAGTGAAAGCACGGCTGAAGGGTTGCGTAATAGCGACGCGCTGGCGCTTCAGCGCAACAGCAGCCTGCTGCTCAATTATCACCAGGTGAATCCCTGTACTTTTGCCGAGCCGACCTCACCGCACATTGCCAGCGCCGATGAAGGGCGACCAATTGACGCAGCGGTACTGTCTGCGGGGTTGAGGGAGCTTGAAGCGCGGGCGGAGTGGGTGCTGGTGGAGGGAGCCGGAGGGTGGTTCACGCCGCTCTCCCCGACGCTAACTTTTGCCGACTGGGTTGGCACGGAACAACTGCCGGTGATCCTCGTGGTTGGGGTGAAACTAGGATGTATTAATCATGCCATGTTAACGGCGCAGGCAGTCCGGCAAGCGGGACTACCCCTGGCAGGCTGGATTGCGAATGACATTACGCCGCCGGGGCGTCGCCACCAGGAATATCTCGCCACTTTGCGGCGCGTCGTACCGGCACCGCTGTTAGGCGAGATCCCGTGGCTTGAACACGGGCCTGAAACTGCGGACCTCGGTCAGTATCTCGACCTTAGCGACCTGGCGCGGGTGTCATCCACTGTGTGAGCAACTGTTGATCGAGCTGATTAACCTGTCCCTGCGCGACGTTACGCCCCTGATGAAGCAGGAGAAAACGATCTGAAACGTGATGGATAAACGACAAATGCTGCTCCGCCAGCAGGATTGTCAGCCCCAGTTCGCGTTTCAGGCGCAGGATAATCTCCCCGAGCTTATGCAAAAATGCCTGGCCCGCGCCACGCGTTGGTTCATCCAGAATCAACAGGCGCGGGCCTGCAACCAGCGCGCTGGCCAGGGCCAGTTGATACTGCTGCTCATGTGAAAGCGTGGCGGCCTTTCGCTGGCGCAGGGCGCAAAGTTCGGGGAAAAAATCATATATACCGCGCTTCACCGCGCCGTCCCCGCTGGCGGCATGAGCAATATGCAGATTCTCCTCTACCGTCAGTTGCGAAAAGATCCGCCTTTCCTGCGGGACATAGCCCATTCCGAGCGCGGTACGGTGGGGGGCAGAGAGGGGGAGAAGATCGCACGGCGGTGCATCATCGCCATGCCAGAAAATGCTGCCGCTCTCAATGGGCAAAAAACCGGTGATGCAATGGATTAGGGTCGTTTTTCCCATCCCGGGCAGGCCAATAACGCTGGTGCATTTTCCCGGCTGAAGCTCCAGCGTAATATTCCACAGCGTATGCTGGTTTCCGTAAAACTGATTTACAGCGCGTAGACTCAACATGGATGACCTCTCAATTCAGCACCTGCGTTCGATTCTGTTGTATTGCAAAAGGCTTGCCAGCGGTTATGAAATCATCAAAAAAGGCACTTATTTCGGATAGCGCTGAGAATCAGGAGGAAAATAACGCACATCGACTCACACCCATGCCCTTTGTCGGTGCCAGAGCAGAAAAATAGTGGTGCAACAATCCCACCGTGGTGAGCGAATTGCCCAGCGCCCTTAAGCTAATAAAAGACAAAAAATAGTGGTAAATATTTTTTCTGATCGTCTTTTTCCGACTGGGCCTGTTTTTGCCAGAGAGCGGTGGCTAAGGGCTGGCGTCAGTTATCCACCATTCCTGTGGATAACCTTGTGTATTAGAGTTAGAAAAGGCGTGATAAACGAGAGAATACGCGGCTTGCGCCTGAATTGACGGCAAACGCATCTTTTATGTTAATATCTTATATTTCAACGTGTTAAATAAAAGCAAGCTCTGCAAGAAATCTGTCATCTACTGCCACAAATCCGTCATGACGTTACTTGACAAAGTTAAAAAACGCTTATTTTTGGGGATAACCGATTTCAGGTGGCAAATTTTCGTACTGGCACTACGCTTTTGCTACCGATTTCGCGCGCAACCAGCACTATTTTATCTGTACTGGTTTTTTATCCAGTGTTAGCTGTTGGCAAAATCATCAACGACGCGTAAAATTAAACACCTGCCCGTTTCCTCCTTTCAGGTAGCCATTAATGAGTAAAGCGTTCAAACTGAATTCCGCATTCCGTCCCTCTGGCGATCAGCCGGAGGCGATTCGTCGTCTTAAAGAAGGTCTTGAAGATGGCCTGGCCCATCAGACGCTTCTTGGCGTAACGGGGTCAGGGAAGACGTTTACCGTCGCCAACGTCATTGCCGATCTTCAGCGTCCGACAATGGTGCTGGCACCAAACAAAACGCTGGCAGCGCAGCTGTATGGCGAGATGAAAGAGTTTTTCCCGGATAACGCCGTCGAGTATTTCGTCTCGTATTACGACTACTATCAGCCGGAAGCCTATGTCCCCAGCTCGGACACCTTTATTGAGAAAGATGCCTCGGTCAATGAACATATTGAACAGATGCGCCTGTCGGCAACTAAAGCCCTGCTGGAGCGTCGGGATGTGGTAGTGGTGGCGTCCGTTTCTGCCATTTACGGTCTTGGCGATCCTGACTCGTACCTAAAAATGATGCTGCACCTGACTATCGGTATGATCATCAATCAGCGCGATATTCTGCGTCGCCTTGCCGAGTTGCAGTACGCCCGTAACGACCAGGCATTTCAGCGCGGTACCTTCCGCGTGCGCGGGGAGGTGATTGATATCTTCCCGGCGGAATCTGATGATGTGGCGCTGCGCGTGGAGCTGTTTGACGAAGAAGTCGAGCGTTTGTCGCTGTTCGACCCGCTGACCGGGCATATTGAGTCCACCATCCAGCGTTTCACCGTGTACCCGAAAACGCACTACGTGACGCCACGCGAACGCATTGTGCAGGCAATGGAAGACATTAAAGTCGAGCTGTCTGACCGTCGTAAAACGCTGCTGGCAAATAATAAGCTACTAGAAGAACAGCGCATCACCCAGCGTACTCAGTTCGATCTCGAAATGATGAACGAGCTGGGCTACTGCTCGGGCATTGAAAACTACTCGCGCTACCTTTCCGGGCGCGGGCCGGGCGAAGCGCCACCAACCCTGTTTGATTATTTACCTGCAGATGGGCTGCTGGTAGTTGATGAATCCCACGTCACTATTCCACAAATTGGCGGCATGTATCGCGGCGACCGGGCGCGTAAAGAAACCCTGGTCGAGTATGGTTTCCGCCTGCCTTCGGCGCTGGATAACCGCCCAATGAAGTTTGAAGAGTTTGAAGCGCTTGCGCCACAGACGATTTACGTCTCCGCAACGCCTGGCAAGTATGAGCTGGAAAAATCCGGTGATGAGGTTGTGGATCAGGTGGTCCGTCCGACCGGGCTGCTGGACCCCATTATTGAAGTGCGGCCGGTGGCGACACAGGTTGATGATTTGCTCTCAGAAATCCGCAAACGCGTGGCGATTAACGAACGCGTGCTGGTGACCACCCTCACTAAGCGTATGGCAGAAGATTTAACCGAATATCTTGACGAGCACGGTGAGCGGGTACGCTATCTCCACTCGGACATTGACACCGTCGAGCGCATGGAAATCATACGCGATCTGCGCCTCGGCGAGTTTGACGTGCTGGTGGGGATTAACCTGCTGCGTGAGGGGCTGGATATGCCGGAAGTGTCTCTGGTTGCTATCCTGGATGCAGACAAAGAGGGCTTCCTGCGTTCAGAACGCTCACTGATCCAGACCATCGGGCGTGCGGCCCGTAATATCAACGGTAAAGCTATCCTGTATGGCGACAAAATCACGCCGTCGATGGAAAAAGCCATCAGCGAAACCGAGCGCCGCCGCGAAAAACAGCAGCAATACAATGAAGAACACGGCATTGTGCCGCAGGGCCTGAATAAGAAAGTGGTCGACATTCTGGCGCTGGGTGAAAACATTGCGAAGACTAAAGCAAAAGGGCGTGGTAAAGCACGTCATCCGGTACAGGATGACGCAGAACTGGCTCTGACCCCGAAAGCACTGCAGCAGAAAATTCACGAGCTGGAAGCGAAAATGATGCAGCACGCCCGAGATCTGGAGTTCGAAGAAGCGGCACAGACGCGCGATCAGCTCCAGCAGTTACGTGACCTGTTTATCGCCGCCTCATAGTGCGCCCGTGCAGGGTGCAAATATAGCCGGGCATTGATTGCAGGCAGGATAAGCGCCATCCGGCGCTTCCTGTCACCGTAGCGACGCTGCTAAGCACGCAGCGGTCTGAATTTCACCCAGGCCCGCGCACCTGGCTGCGATCGCCGGTTGTGCAAAAAAAACTGCGCGTCGTGCAATTGCGCGATGCGCGTAACGATGCTCAATCCAAGGCCTATCCCGCCATACCGGCTGTCCATACGCACAAACGCCTTACTGAGCTCGCCGCCCTTAGCTTCGTCTATTCCCGGCCCTTCATCCTCGACGATCAATACCGGGTCGTCGGTGTTATCAATACTAATGGTAATCACTGAGCCCTCAGGGCTATAACGATAGGCGTTTTCGACCAGATTTCTGAGCAAAACACGCAACAGCGTCGCATCGCCTAATACCGCGACCTGACTTTCCACCGGCAACGTCAGGTACTGCTGGCGCTGCGAGAGCATAGTTTCAAGCTCCCCCTGAAGTGGCAAAAGCACATCCCGGTATAGATTCACCTGCTGATAGCTCCCCGCAGAGAAGGATTGCCCGACCCGCGCCAGTTGAAGAAGCTGAGCAATGCTGGTAGTCATCTGATCGAGGCGCTGCAGGAGTGGCTCCACGTTAGCCGTGCCGGCCCGGCCAATCAGCTCCAGATGCAGGCGCAGCCCGGCCAGCGGCGTACGCAGCTCATGGGCGACATCAGCGGTAAAAAGTCGCTCACGCTCAAGCGTAACCGTAAGCCGCTCGACCAGCTGATTGATAGCGAAGGTGACGGCTTCCACTTCGCTAACGGAGGCATTAATGGCAATGGGCTGAAGATTATCAGGCGTGCGGGTACCCAGCTCGCGCTGCAACTCAGCCAGCGGGCGGGTGATCTTTTTCACTGCATGGAAGCTAATGACCAGGGCCAGGCCGATAATCAACAAGCTGGGGACCAACAGGCTGGCGACCGCTTCGCGAACTTCGTGCTCAATATGTTTACTGTTGTTGTGATTATGAATGGCGCTCTCAACCAACAGCTGAATTTGCTCTTTACTTTCATGCCACAGCCAGAAAACGCTGAACACCTGGCACACAATGAGAATTGCGCCAATGGTCAGCAGCAACTGGCTGCGCATCGTGGTTTTTCGTCCGCTGAAGATCGCCATTATTTATCCGGACCCACCATCATATAGCCAAAGCCTCGTACCGTACGAATACGTGTTTTACCAATTTTATCGCGCAGGTTATGGATATGCACTTCCAACGTATTGGTTGAGGGCTCATTGTCCCAGTTATAAATATCATTATAGAGAATTTCACGATGCACCGGGCTTCCTGCTTTGAGCATCAATCTTGAGAGTAGCGCATACTCTTTTGGCGTGAGTTCAAGGAGCTGTCCATCCAGCCAGACCTGACGACGGGTTACGTTCAACGTCAGATTTTCAATGGTGATTTCGTTGTCGCCCTGGTTATGATGGCGGCGCAGCAGCGCGCGGATACGGGCATTCAATTCGTCAAGCGCGAAAGGCTTGATTAAATAGTCATCAGCGCCAGTATCCAGCCCGGCAATGCGATCGCCAACGGTATCACGGGCCGTGAGGATCAATACCGGCTGGGTGAATTTCTCCCGCCGCAGATTAGCCAGTAACTGTAAACCATCCTGATCCGGTAACCCCAGGTCCAGTACCACCAGACTGTAATGTGCGTTGGCCAGACAAATTCTGGCTTCACGGCCAGTCGACACGCCATCACAGACATATCCCTCGTTCTGCATGGCCAGTATTAACCCCTGCAACAGTAAAGCATCATCCTCAATAACTAATATTTTCACTTAGCGAGCTCCTCTGCACGACGATAAAATATCGTCTTTCCCTTGATAAACCTGTGTGTTGACGCCCACCAGACCCAGCATGGTAGAGAAAAGATTATCCTGTGAGTATGATTGAGTGTCGGCCTTTTTCTCCACACACGACTGACTAACGTGATAGCGTTTCTGATAATCCTCTGAGAGCCAAATCAGTAACGGGATTTGTTTTTGCATCTGTGGGGCTACCGACCATGGTAACCCGTGTAAATAGACCCCGTCTTCCCCCAGTGATTCACCGTGATCCGACAAATACACCAGGCTGGTAGTAAAGTTATCCTGCTTGCTCTGTAGCAGTTTGATCGCTTTATCGACAATATAATCCACATACAGAATCGTATTATCATAGGTATTCACCAGTTGTTGCTGACTGCAGGTCTGGATCTCATTTGTGTCGCAGGTTGGGGTAAACGTGCGAAATCGGGAAGGATAACGGTTAAAATACGTTGGGCCGTGGCTACCAATGGTATGCAGCACGATAACGCCATCGCCCTGAAGCGTATCAATGTAATGGTTGAGATCGTCAAATAACACCTCGTCATAACATTCGCCATCAATACACTGACCCGCCAGTTTCTTAGCGGTCATATCCTGGGTGGGTACCCGCTCACAGGCACCTTTACAGCCGCCATCATTTTCGTTCCAGAGCACCTTGATCCCCGCGCGCTGAATAACGTCCAGAAGTCCCTCCTGATGATGTGCCAGCTGGGCGTCGTAATGCTGGCGCGGCATACCTGAGAACATGCAGGGAACTGACACTGCTGTTGCCGTACCGCATGAGGTGGTTTGCGGGAAATAAATAACGTGGTCCTGCCGGAGGCGAGGATTGGTCTCGCGTGAGTAACCGCCGAGAGAAAAATTTGCCGCCCGTGAGGTTTCGCCCACAATCAGGATTGTCAGGTTTTTACGCGGCCCCTGATGCCTTCCCGGGTCTTGCTTTGCATCCTCGCCAATGCGTACCAGCGGTAAATTATCCATCCGGTTGTGAATATACCAGGACCAACTGGCCACGATACTGTTGGAAGGATTGAGTGATTTAACCAGCTGTTTATTATTGCGAAACAACGACGCATAATCTTTGTAAAATAGCAGGGCCACCAGCAGGATCGCCAGTATGGAAAGTGTGATGTTAACGGTACGCAGGAGCAGGCCGCGCGTCAGTGTGGCGGGGTAACGAATTTTCACCCACCACGCAAGCCCGGCCACCAGTACGCCGGAAAACAGTAACGATAATACCAGCCGCGATGAGAGCAGTGCGAAACTTTCCGCAGCGGTGGTATCAAGGACGTTATCGATCATCGAGCGATCCATTACGATCGCAAAATTAAGAATAAAATACTGCACCGCTGCGCCGAGCATGACAAAAATGCTTATCACCAGCCGATGCAGGCGCAGCAAAGATGCCACTGTCAGCAGGATATTCATCACTGCCAGCGCCACCACAGGCATAGAAATGAATACCAGCGCTGAGTGAAGAGAATTTACCGGCAGCAATCTGAACGCCTGGTGCCAGAACGCCAGATTCAGGCAAAGCGCGATGTAAAATGCAAAAAGTAGCAGAAAGGTCAGCAGACCGAGAGTTGGTCTGCGCAGATGAAACGCCCGCATGATGTGTTCTCGCCAGTAAAGAGAACGTCATGCTGGCAGAGAAGGTTTAAGCTAACCTTAAGATTGAACTAACGGCGAGCAGATTATCCAAGCGCCTGAACCGCTTGCTCCAGTGCCTTGCGTAACAAATGCCGATCGTGAAGGTAAGGAATATCGCTGGCTTCCAGCGGTTGCTGAATAACCAGCCGGTCTTCTATACCCTGAATATCGGTATCCGGACCAATGACCACGGCGTCAATAACCCGCTTACCAATCGCCCGCTCCATCAGCGCCAGTTTATCAACAACCTGTAACTCGGCGGCCGGGAGACTGACTTCACGGCCTAAATTGCCAATGTAAATCATCGGTGCCGGCGCGCGTCGCAGCGCCTGAGTAATATCGCCTAATAGCAGGATTGGCATCAGGCTGGTATAAAAACTGCCCGGTCCAATCAGGATAAGATCGGCCTCGGCAATGGCCTGCACGGCTTCACGGGTTGCCGGGACTTTGGGTGAGAGCAGCAGTTCTACGGGCGGCCGTTTTAACTGGTCAATGTTTACCTCACCATAAACTTCATGGCCTTCGTTGTCGATCGCCATCAAATCTACCGGCACTTCAGACATGGGGATCAGCAATGCGTCCACCTTGAGCAGATTACGAATTAAATTTATGGCCTCCAGAGGCCGCACGCTCAGGTGATCCAGCGCTTTTAACATCAAATTTCCCAGATTATGCCCGGAAAGTTCGCCATTACCGCCAAATCGGTACTCAAACATTGCCGACGCGACGCTGGGTTCTGTGATGAGCTGGTTGAGGCAATTACGCATATCTCCCCAGGCAATGCCGCCTTCCGCACGCCGGATGCGCCCGGTGGAACCGCCGTTATCGGTAGTGGTGACAATGCCGGTCAACCGTGAACCAACCGATGAGAGTGAAGACATAACTCGTCCCAGACCATGCCCGCCACCCAATGCCACTACTCTGTCCAGATCCGCAAACGTGCGATTACGCATAACTTTCCCTTATTTAATCATTCAGCGTAACAGTAGCCTAACTACCCCTAAAAGACGATGGGCTTGCGGCGTTAAACTGACGCATATCAATGCAAAAGCCTGAATTACGCGTATTGTGTAGTGAAATTGCACGAACGTGTCGCTATATACGTAATTATATAGCGTATTGCGAGTAGCGAAAACGCTTTTGACGCGCTACTATCGGCATAATCACTCTAGCCCCTGCGCCTAAGTCAAACGATATGGCGCTTCGGCCGTGGCATTTGCCACCAGGGTACAGAAAGAAATGACTGTGCCTCCCGAACTGGAAAGGTGTATATGGCTTCACAACTTACCGATGCGTTCGCCCGCAGGTTTTACTATCTGCGTTTGTCGATCACCGATGTGTGTAACTTTCGTTGCACCTACTGTCTGCCAGACGGCTATCGCCCGAGCGGTGTTTCCAATAAAGGTTTTCTGACCGTCGATGAAGTGCGGCGGGTTACCCGCGCTTTCAGTGCGCTTGGCACTGAAAAAGTCAGGCTTACCGGCGGCGAACCTACGCTGCGCCGCGATTTTACCGACATCATTGCCACCGTGCGTGAAAACCCGGCTATCCGCCAGATTGCAGTAACCACCAACGGCTATCGAATGGCGCGCGACGTTGCCAGCTGGCGCGACGCGGGCCTGACCAACATTAACGTCAGTCTCGACAGCCTCGACGCCCGCCAATTTCACGCGATCACCGGCCAGGATAAATTCCATCAGGTCATGGGCGGTATTGATGCTGCCTTTGACGCGGGTTTTTCGCGCGTTAAGGTCAATACCGTGTTAATGCGCGACGTCAATCATCATCAGCTTGATACCTTCCTGGCGTGGATCAAACCGCGCCGCATCCAGCTGCGTTTTATTGAGCTTATGGAAACGGGTGAGGGGAGCGAGCTGTTTCGTAAGCATCATATTTCCGGCATGGTACTGCGCGATGAGTTGCTAAAGCGCGGCTGGCTGCATCAGCTTCGCCAACGCAGTGACGGACCGGCGCAGGTTTTCTGCCATCCCGACTATGAAGGTGAAATCGGCCTTATCATGCCGTACGAGAAGGATTTTTGCGCCAGTTGCAACCGTCTGCGCGTCTCGTCAATCGGCAAGCTTCATTTATGCTTATTTGGTGAGGGAGGCGTCGAGTTACGAGATTTACTGGCAGATGACCATCAACAGGCGGCGCTGGAGTCGCGTATTGCAGCCGCGTTGACCCATAAAAAACAGACCCACTTCCTCCATCAGGGAAATACGGGCATTACTCAGAACCTTTCTTATATTGGCGGGTAAATCGCGAAGGAGATTTCTATGAGTCAGGTAAGCGCTGAATTTATTCCAACAAATATCGCCGTTCTTACGGTTTCCAGTCGCCGTGGCGAAGAAGACGATACCTCCGGTCATTACCTGCGTGATTCTGCCCACGAGGCGGGGCATCAGGTAATAGACAAAGCCATCGTTAAAGAAAACCGCTACGCTATTCGCGCGCAGGTTTCCGCCTGGATCGCACGTGATGATGTGCAGGTAGTGCTAATCAACGGTGGCACTGGTTTCACTGCAGGCGATCAGGCTCCGGAAGCGCTGCTGCCGCTGTTTGACCGTGAGATTGAAGGCTTTGGCGAAGTGTTTCGCATGCTTTCTTTTGAAGAGATCGGCACCGCAACGCTGCAATCTCGTGCGGTCGCCGGCATTGCCAATAATACGCTGATCTTTGCAATGCCTGGTTCCACCAGGGCTTGCCGTACGGCGTGGGAGAACATCATTGCTCCACAGCTGGATGCGCGTACTCGTCCCTGTAATTTTCATCCTCACCTGAAGAAATAATCATGTCACAACTGACCCATATCAACGCCGCCGGTGAAGCGCATATGGTGGATGTCTCCGCCAAAGCGGACACGGTGCGCGAAGCTCGCGCGGAGGCCTATGTCACCATGCGCCCGGAAACCCTGGCGATGATCGTCGAGGGTAGCCATCATAAAGGCGACGTGTTTGCTACGGCCCGCATCGCGGGTATTCAGGCGGCTAAGCGTACCTGGGAACTGATCCCGCTGTGTCATCCGTTGATGCTGAGCAAAGTCGAGGTTCAGCTTGCGGCTGAAACCGAACATCATCGCGTGCGTATCGAAACGCGTTGTCGTCTGAGCGGCAAAACCGGTGTAGAAATGGAGGCGCTGACGGCGGCCTCGGTGGCGGCGCTGACCATTTACGATATGTGTAAAGCGGTGCAGAAAGATATGGTGATTGGCCCGGTACGCCTGTTGGCGAAAAGCGGCGGCAAATCGGGTGATTTTACGGTGGATTCGCATGATTAACGTTCTTTTTTTCGCTCAGGTGCGTGAACTGGTCAGCACCGATCGTCTGGCGCTGGAGGCTGAGTTTGCGACGGTCGAGGCGCTGCGTCAGCATCTTGCCGCCCGGGGCGATCGCTGGGCGCTGGCGCTGGAGGCGGGCAAACTGCTGGCTGCGGTTAACCAGGCGCTGGTGGCCTTTGACCAGCCGCTTGCCGACGGTGATGAAGTGGCATTTTTCCCGCCAGTAACAGGAGGCTGACATGGAAACCCGTATTTGTGTTGGACATGCTCCGTTTCGCGTGGGTGATGAATATCCGTGGCTGGCTGAGCGCGATGAAGACGGCGCGGTAGTCACCTTTACCGGCAAAGTGCGCAATCACAACCTCGGCGACAGCGTAAAAGCGCTGACCCTTGAGCACTATCCCGGCATGACTGAAAAAGCGCTGGCGGAAATCGTCGCCGACGCGCGTGCACGCTGGCCGTTAGGCCGCGTTACCGTTATCCACCGAATTGGCGAACTGTGGCCGGGGGAAGAAATCGTCTTTGTTGGCGTCACCAGCGCGCATCGCAGCAGCGCCTTTGAAGCCGGGGAATTTATTATGGACTATCTGAAACCCCGCGCGCCGTTCTGGAAGCGCGAAGCCACGCCGGAAGGTGAACGTTGGGTGGAAGCACGCGACAGCGATAAGCAGGCGGCGCAACGCTGGTAAGGCGACTTTCGTAAGATGTAGTAATCTTACAGCAAGTATTCACTTATAAGGAGTTACTCATGGATAGATATCCGCGTTCAGATTCAATAGTGCAGCAGTCCCGCAGCGGCCTGCAAACCTATATGGCGCAGGTCTATGGCTGGATGACCTGCGGCCTGTTACTCACTGCCTTTGTGGCCTGGTATTCAGCCAATACGCCTGCGGTTCTGATGTTTGTTTTCTCCAGCCAAATTACCTTCTTTGGTTTGATCATTGCGCAACTGGCGCTGGTTTTTGTGCTCTCCGGCCTGGTGCACAAGTTGAGCGCTGGGATGGCGACCACGCTGTTCATGCTCTACTCGGCATTAACCGGCCTGACGCTCTCAAGCATTTTTGTGGTGTATACCTATTCATCGATCGCCAGCACCTTTGTGGTAACGGCGGGGATGTTTGGCGTCATGAGTCTTTACGGTTACACCACGAAGCGCGATCTCAGCGGACTGGGTAATATGCTGTTTATGGGGCTTATCGGTATTATTCTCGCCTCGCTGGTCAACTTCTGGCTGAAAAGCGACGCGCTGATGTGGGCGGTGACGTATATTGGCGTGGTGATATTCGTTGGCCTAACGGCGTATGACACGCAGAAGCTGAAAAACATTGGTGAGCAAATTGATACCCGGGATAGCAGCATGCTGCGTAAATATTCTATCCTCGGCGCGCTGACGTTGTATCTCGACTTTATCAACCTGTTCCTGATGCTGCTGCGCATTTTCGGCAACCGCCGTTAAACTGATTGCTGGCATTTTTGACGTAACTGCCGGGTGGCGCTACGCTTACCCGGCCTACAAAATTAACGATATCAACAGGTTGTGCTTAACGTATGCCCGTGCAAGCGTAGCGCCGCCGGACAGGTTGAGACCACCGCTTCTTACGATTTCGCCATTGCCCGTTCGTTTTTTGCTCTCAGCTTCTTCGCCCGGCTTTCCAGCACCAGATAGCACACCAGCGCCAGCAGCAGTGGGGCGATATAATAGAGCATTCGGTAGGCCAGCAGGGCAGCAATAATGGTACCTTGAGAGGTGTGTTCGCCCGCCAGCAGCGCGATAAACACCGCTTCCAGTACGCCGATCCCCGCCGGAATATGCACGATAACGCCGGCGATACTGCTGACCAGCAGCACGCCGAGAACAAAGAAGTAATTCACATCCTGTCCCAGCAGCAGCCAGATAATCAGCCCCATCACCATCCAGTTAATACTGGAAATCACCATCTGGGCGATGGCAAATTTCCACGATGGCAGTACCAGCTTCTGGCCCTTAATAGTGATATGACGGCGTTTTGCGAACGCACAACCCCACATATAAACGGCAACCAGCAGCAACAGCACGATGCCGACAATCCGCAGCGTACCTTCATCGATATACCAGTGAGAAGGAAGCTGCACCACGCCGAAAGTAAAGATCAAGCCACCCAGCAGGATATAGCCCAGCCAGTTAGTGGTAATGCTGAGTGAGAAAATCCGCGTGATGGTGCTGCTCGGCAGGCCGAGCCGTGAATAGAGACGGTAACGCATCCCAATGCCACCGACCCAGGTACTTAACGTTAAATTAAAGGCATAACAAATAAACGACACCAGCATGACCTGACGTTTTGCCAGCTTATGCCCACAATAAGCCCGGCCCAGCAGATCATAAAAGCCATACATAACATAGCTGACCACCACCAGCGCCACCGCACTTAGCAGCGCCAGGCGGTTATAGTCGCGGATGACGTTCCAGACATCTTCCCAGTTGACCTTTTTGGCATACACCACCAGCAGGACCGCAACGGCAATAAAAAACAGCCAGGTAAGAATTTTTTTCGCCAGCCGCCAGCGAGGATGAGATTTAGCCATCAGGATTTCACTCCGGAGTTTTCGGTATCAACGCGGTCCTGCGTTTCAAGTTCCGGCTGTACGGGCGGATCGACCTCGGCCAGCAGCGGAGTATGTGCCGGAAGCCAGCCCACCAGCGCCGGGAAATGGCGCAGGAAGTGGAACACCACCAAGCTTTTACCCAGATTCCACCAGGTGCGCCTTGGCATCATGGTTTCATCCACCAGCTTGCAGTCCTTGCTGATAATCGCGTCCAGGTTCTCCCGCAGCGTCTGGTTAAACTGCCGGTCGTGAATGATCAGATTGGCTTCAAGGTTGAGCGACAGGCTGAGCGGGTCCAGGTTGCTGGAGCCGACCGTCGCCCAGTGATCGTCCATCAGCGCCACTTTACCGTGTAGTGGGCGACGGCAATACTCGTAAACATCAACGCCGCCTTTGATCAGATAGTTATACAGCAAACGTGCGCCCACTTTGACGATCGGCATGTCCGGTTCGCCCTGAACAATCAGCTTCACCTTCACGCCACGGCGGGCGGCGTTTCGCAT
Organism: Superficieibacter electus; assembly: GCF_002915575.1. Taxonomy (GTDB): domain Bacteria; phylum Pseudomonadota; class Gammaproteobacteria; order Enterobacterales; family Enterobacteriaceae; genus Superficieibacter; species Superficieibacter electus. Next base: position 249,788 of record NZ_PQGD01000006.1, on the reverse strand, counting down.
GGCATGCAGCAGACGATAACCGGGAAAGAAGTAAGCGTTGGCAATAATCACTTCTTTGCGGGCATTGGCCAGCATTTTCAGATAGTGACGTTCAATATCATCGCGGTGCTCTTCATTGTCGCGCCAGACAAACAGTGCCTGCGCTTCTCCCGGCGTGCGGTTTTCCACCGCCCGGTGCCGACGTCGCCACCAGCGACGAACTGAGGCGTTACCGGGCAGGTTTTCGACTTCAAACTGCAAAATGTCCAGCACCACAGGGCCTTCGATACGAATAGCATAGTCCTGCTTGGCCTGCGGACCGTAGCTGGACATATGCTCATCTGAGTAGTTAATGCCACCAACAAAGGCAACGTCAGTATCGATAACCACTATCTTACGGTGCATGCGGCGAAAGACGTTAGTACGCATCCCCATTGTCCGCGGACGCGGATCATAATAACGAAATATCACGCCAGCAGATGTCAGTTCATTGACAAAAGCATCGCTGAGATCGGGGGAGCCATAACCGTCCAGCAGCACATCTATTTTCACACCGCGTCGCGCCGCACGCAGCAGAACGGCGTGCAGTTGCTTACCCACTTCATCTTCAAACCAGATGAAGCTCTCGAGAATAACCCGGCTTTTGGCCTCATCAATGGCGGCATGTACCGCCGGATAAAACTGGTCGCCGTTCTCCAGTAACTGGATGCGGTTTCCCTCTCGCCAGTCACATTTCATAAGTGTATCTCCGCACTCAGAGGGGCATGATCGGAAAGATGCCGCCAGTGACGCAGTAAAAGCGCCGAAGGACTGCTGGCATGCGCGTTCTTTACGTAGATCCGATCAAGTCGTAATAAAGGAAAACTCACAGGAAATGTGCGCGCAGGCCGACCTTTAGCGCGAGTAAAAATTTCTTCCAGACCCGCCCTGGATTTCAGGGGATAATTGGCCTTTTGCCGCCAGTCGTTGAAATCGCCTGCCACTACCACCGGTTCGCCGTCGGGGAAACTGTTCACCCAGTCTGCCAGCATTGTCAGCTGTGCCTGCCGGTGGGCTTCCCGCAGTCCCAGGTGCACACAAATAACATGAATCGGATAGTCCACATCCGGTGGGGTGATTCGGCAATACAGCAGTCCGCGCTTTTCGCTGCCGTCAACCGAGACATCACGATTCTCGTAATGCGCAATCGGGTAGCGCGACAATACTGCATTACCGTGGTGACCTTCCGGGTAAACGGCATTACGACCATAGGCAAAATCGCTCCACATGGTATCAGCCAGAAATTCATAATGTGTGGTATCCGGCCAGTTTTCCACATGCAGAGGGTGCACTTCATGCGCGCCCATCACTTCCTGAAGACAAACAATATCTGCACCTACGGTGCGTACCGCATCACGGAGTTCAGGCAAAATAAAACGTCGGTTAAATGCGGTGAATCCTTTGTGTGTATTAATCGTCAGTATTTTTAATGAAAAATGTCGCGCGTGTTGGGTCATAGTTCTCCTGCCAGCGTCACTGTCCTGTTTAAAATAGTGTAGTAGGCGTCACAAAAAGATGCGTTGTTACGGAATTTTCCGTAAAGTTCGGTACTCTGAGATATCAGTTAAAAATTCTTCAGGAGAAATGCCATGAAGTGGCAACAACGTGTTCGTGTCGCAACGGGTCTTAGTTGCTGGCAGATTGTGTTGCATTTGCTGATTGTGGCGCTATTGGTCATGGGCTGGATGAGCGGGGCGCTGGTGCGCGTCGGGCTGGGTTTATGCGTTGTTTATAGCGTGACAGTTGTACTGATGCTGGCACTCCAGCGCCACCATGAAAGACGCTGGCGCGATGTTGCCGACGTGCTGGAAGAACTGACTACCACCTGGTATTTTGGTACTGCCCTGATTGTACTGTGGTTGATCTCACGCGTGGTGCACAATAATTTGCTGCTGGCGCTGATTGGGCTGGCGATCCTTGCTGGCCCTGCGGTTGTCTCACTTCTGGCAAAAGATAAAAAATTAAGCAATCTTACGGCGAAACATCATATACGCCACTGATCCTGTGCTGGCCGCTATTACCAGTAGCGGCCACAGACTTCCCCAGACAATCTCCAGACTCGCATCCTTCAGATAGATCTGTTTGGTAATATCGGTAAAGTGGCGGATCGGATTCACCCACGTCAGATTCTGTAACCACACCGGCATGTTTTCGACAGGCGATACATAGCCTGAGAGCAGAATGGCGGGCATCATAAAGACGAACACGCCGATAAATGCCTGCTGCTGTGTTGAGCACAGCGACGAAATCAGCAGCCCAAAGCCGACCAGCGATAAACCGTAAATCAGCATCGTAAAGTAAAACAGTCCCAGCGAGCCGGCGAAGGGAATATGGTAAGCCCAGATGCCAACGGCCAGCACCACCGAGGCCTGAAACGTAGCCACGACCAGCGCCGGGACCGCTTTTCCGACAAAAATCTGCCAGGTGGCCAGCGGCGATACCAGAAGCTGATCCAGCGTTCCCTGTTCACGTTCACGGGCGACCGAAAGCGAGGTGACAATCATTACCCCGATGGTGGTGATCATCGCTATCAGCGACGGCACGATAAACCATTTGTAATCCAGATTCGGGTTATACCAGTTGCGCACCACCAGTTCGCTGTTATTAGGTTTCGGCTGATTTTCGGTCAGTTCCAGCTGGTAGTTTTTCACGATCTGCTGAAGATAGTTTGCGGCGATTTGCGCGCTGTTAGAGTTGCGTCCGTCGAGGATCAGCTGCATTGGCGCAGGTTGCAGGGCGTCAAGATTACGCGAAAAATCCGCCGGGAAACGTACCAGCAGCAGCGCTTTTTGCGTATCGAGCGTTGGCTGGATTTCCTGTGAGCTTCGTAATAGCACGACATGGGTAAATGCCTTTGCACGGGCAAAGCGCTGGGTTAATTCAATGGCATGTTTACCGTTATCTTCGTTATAAATGGCGATAGTCGCGTTGCTGACCTCAAGCGTGGCGGCGAACGGAAACAGAAACACCTGAATCAGCACCGGCAGGATCAGGATGGCACGCGTTTGCGGTTCGCGCAGCAGCGACTGGAGTTCTTTGCGAATTAACGTCCATAAGCGATAAAACATACCTTTTCTCCTGTTAACACCCTCACCCCAGCCCTCTCCCTGAGGGAGAGGGAGCCGTCCGCCAGGGTGGCGACATAGTCGCCTCACTGTTACCGTACAAAGCGATGCCAGTACCGCAGCCTGGTAAGCGCAGCGCCACCGGGCAAAGCGATGCCCGTACTGTAGGCCTGGTAAGCGCAGCGCCACCGGGCAAAGCGGTGCCCGTACTGTAGGCCTGGTAAGCGCAGCGCCACAGGGCAAAGCGATGCCCGTACTGTAGGCCTGGTAAGCGCAGCGCCACCGGGCAAAGCGATGCCCGTACCGTAGGCCTGGTAAGCGCAGCGCCACCGGGCAAAGCGATGCCCGTACTGTAGGCCTGGTAAGCGCAGCGCCACCGGGCAAAATAATGCCAGCGCTAATCCAGACGCCGTCTGGTTTTCATCCATGTCAGCCCAATAAACATTACCGCCGAGGCGATCAAAAACAGTACGTTTACCACCAGCACCGTGGGAATATTGCCCGCCAGAAACAGGCTTTGCAGGGTGCTGACGAAATAGCGTGCCGGAATAACGTACGTCACCACCCGGATAGCCGCTGGCATACTTTCAATCTGGAAAATAAAACCGGACAGCATGATTGACGGCAAAAACGCCGCGTTAAGCGCTACCTGGGCGGCGTTAAACTGATTGCGGGTGATGGTAGAAATCAGCAAGCCCATGCCAAGCGTGCTGAGTAAAAACAGACTAGTGGTGAGAAACAGTATCAGTAGGGAGCCGCGATACGGTACGCCAAGAATAAAGACCGATACCAGCATACACAAAAGCATCGCCAGCATGCCGAGAAAATAGTAGGGGATAAGTTTACACAGTAGCAGCTCGCTGCGCGTCACTTCGGTGGACAGCAGTGCCTCCATCGTCCCACGTTCCCATTCCCGCGCCACCACCAGTGAGGTCAGGATCGCGCCAATCACGGTCATAATGATGGTTACCGCGCCTGGAATGATAAAGTGCTGGCTAATGGCCGCCGGGTTGAACCAGTAGCGGGTCTGCACGTCGATCAGCGGCTCGAAGGTTTCGCCGCGATCCTCAGCTCGCTGCATTTGCCAGATCTGCCAGATCCCTTCCACGTAACCCTGCACAAAATTCGCGGTATTTGGCTCGCTGCCGTCGGTGATCACCTGAATCGGGGCATCGTCGCCGTCGCGGGCCATCTTGCGGGCGAAATCAATGGGGATCACCACCATGCCGCGAATGCGCCCGGCCTGCATCATTTCCACCAGTTGCTGACGGCTGTCGCTGATAGTGGCATCAATGTACGGGGAACCGGTCATGGCGTGGGTAAAATCCAGCGCCTCCTGACTATGCTCTTCCAGCAAGATGCCGACCCGCAGCCTGCTGGAGTCGAGATTGATTCCGTAGCCAAAGATGAACAGCAGCAGCAGGGGGATCAGCACCGCAATCAGCCAACTGCTGGGATCGCGGACGATTTGCCGCGTCTCTTTGATGCACAGGGCGCGGACCCGGCGAAAGGAGAGGGTGCTAGTGCTCATGAGCATGCTCCTGATCCCAGTTATTGATAAGCGTGATAAACGCCTGCTCCATCGTCGGATCGTTTTGTTTATCATCAGCGGCCTGCGCTTTCAGATCGTCCGGCGTGCCGTGGGCAATCAGTTTTCCGCGATACACCAGGCCGATGCGATCGCAATATTCGGCTTCATCCATAAAGTGTGTCGTCACCATCACCGTCACCCCTTTCTCCACCATGCTATTAATGTGCAGCCAGAATTCGCGGCGGGTGAGTGGATCAACGCCGGAGGTCGGCTCATCCAGAAACAGAATATCCGGTTCGTGCATTAACGAGCAGGCCAGCGCCAGCCGTTGCTTAAAGCCCAGCGGCAGGGCATCAGTGGCGTGATTGGCGATATCTTTCAGACCAAATGCCTCACTCATACGGGAGATTTTTTCATTCTGTGTCCGACCCCGTAGCCCATACACGCCGGAAAAAAAGCGCAGATTTTGTTCAACCGTCAGATTCCCGTAGAGTGAAAATTTCTGCGCCATATAGCCCAGATGCTGGCGCGCTTTGCCGGAGCTGACTTTCAAATCCATATCCAGTACCAGCGCCTTGCCTGACGTCGGCACCAGCAGGCCGCACATCATTTTGAAGGTGGTGGATTTTCCTGCGCCGTTTGGCCCCAGCAAACCAAAAATCTCCCCGCGGCGGACGCTAAAATTGACATGATCAGTGGCAGCGAAGTCGCCAAATTTTTTTGTAAGTTGCTGCGCTTCAATCACCGTTTCGCCCGGCGTACCTTCTACCTTATGCAGAATGGCTCCCAGCGGCGACTCTGACGCGCCCGCACCGCCGAGAAGATCGATAAATGCATCTTCAAACCGCGGTGCGGTTTTGGTTATTTCTATTTCTGGCATCCCCCTGGCGCGACGGATATCCTCCGCCACTGCGTCTTTTTTGAGGATCAGCCGTACCGATTTCCCCTGAATCATGCCGTCGCTGACCTGCGGCAATTTCAGCGTTCGCTGAAGAAGCTGGCGGTTATTTTCTTGTGGGCTGTGCAGCAAAAAACTGCGTCCGCTGATAGTCCGGGTCAGTGCCTTTGGCTCGCCCTGATAAAGCAACTGGCCCTCATTCATTAACAGGACATCGCGACACTGCTCCGCTTCATCCAGATAGGAGGTGCTCCAGAGGATTAACATGCCGTCGCCCGCCAGTTCGTGCACCATCTGCCACAGTTCACGACGGGAAATGGGATCGACGCCGACCCCCGGCTCATCCAGCAACAGCACTTTGGGCTCGCCAACCAGGGTGCAGGCCAGCCCCAGTTTTTGTTTCATACCCCCGGACAGTTTCCCCGCCAACCGTGCGGTAAAGGGGCCCAGAGAGGTAAATTGCAGCAGGCGATCGAAGGTTTTTTTACGTACGTCGCCGGTAACGCTGCGCAGATCGGCATACAGCGACAGATTCTCCATCACCGTCAGATCTTCATACAGCCCAAACTTTTGCGGCATATAACCTAACACTGCATGTAATGCGTTATTCTCTGTTACCGGGTCATAACCTATAACTCTGGCACTGCCAGCATCGGGCTTGAGCAGCCCCGCCAGCATCCGCATTAGCGTCGTTTTGCCTGCGCCATCAGGGCCAACCAGCCCGGTGACATAACCCGCGCGAATGGTGCAATCCAGCGGGGCGACGGCGGGTTTATCCATTCCGGCAAAGCGTTTTTCCAGCCCGTCAAGAGCGATCAGCGCTTCGGTCATTGGTCGAATCTCAACGTCACCGGCATCCCCTGACGCAGGGCATCATCGGCGTCAGTGACGATAATGCGCATCCGGTAAACCAGGTCGGTGCGTAGATCCGGGGTCTCCACGGTTTTCGGCGTAAACTCGGCGGTGGGAGAAATAAACCCAATCTTGCCGTGATAAGGCTTATCCGGGCGGCCGTCGGTATAAAGCAGGATGTCACGTCCCGGCTGTGCCTCATGTAAATGGCGTTCATCGACCCAGGCGCGGACCCATACCGGACGAGTAAGCGAAAGGGTGAGTACCGTACTGCCCGCGTTTAACATACTGCCCGGCTCCACGGCGCGGGTCAGAAGCGTACCGCCGGAAGGGGCGAGAAGAGTGGTATCCTGCAAATCCAGTCGGGCCTGCGCCAGTTGCGCCTGGGCCTGTTCAAGGCTGGCTTTTGCCTGAGCGATTTCCTGCGGACGGTTACCGGCGCGGAACTGACTGAGCTTGTCCTGGGCGGATTTCAGGCTGGCCTGCGCCTGATCGCGTGAGGAGCGGGCGTTTTCCAGATCGTTAGCCGAGATGGTTCGGCTTTTCCACAACCCTTGCTGGCGCTGATAAAAGTTTTGCGCATACTGATACGCGGCCTGCGCCTGATTTACCGCAGCGCTGGCCTGGGCAATCTCTTCCGCCCGATAGCCTGCCATCGCCAAATCGTATTTGGCCTGTGCGGTAGACACGTTAGCGTTGGCCTGCATCAGCGCATTTTGATATGGCGCGCGATCCAATTCGCCCAGCACCTGACCCGCCTTAATTGAATCGCCTTCATCCACCGTCAGGCTGGCCAGCCTGCCACCTACCCGAAAGCTCATATTTACCGTGCGGATATCGACATTGCCATATAAGGTCAGCGGTTGATTCTGCCGGCTGTGATACCACATCCAGCCGCCGCCGATGGCAGCCAGCACAATGACGCCAATCAGCACAATAACGACGGGTTTTTTCATGACGTCAGGCTCCTTTCGATAATCCCTGCAGAATAAAATCGATATGACTGGTGATAGTCTTGAAAACCAGCCCCGCTTTCTCTTCATCAAACTGTGACCAGCCGGTCCGCTGTAAGATTGTTTCCCGCACCAGTCGGAAAGCCAGGATTTCGCCCAGCAGCGCATGAGTATGCAAAATCGTGCGCGTATCCGTGGCATCAAGACCGGTATACGCGGCGATAAGCCGGGTCATATGGGTATGCATTGGGGCGATCACCCGATCGTGAATTAGCCGGTAGCCTGCCGTCGGGGAAAGCTGTTCACGGGAGATGAATTTACTCAGGTTGACGGTGTCATCGTGGGTTAGCAGAGCGATCATATTTTCGCAGGCGTTGAGGATAAGCCCGCGAATCGCTGCTTTATCCACTACCGGTTGCGCCAGCAGGTGTTCTGCCACAAGGGTGTGCGGCTGAAATTGCTCGCTGATAAAGTCGGCAATCCACTGCGCGCAGGCAAGATACAGATCTTCTTTAGATCCAAAATAATAAGGAATAGCCGCAATATTTTGCCCCGCCAGAGCGGCGATGTCGCGGGTGGTGGCGTTCAGCCCGTACTCGCCAAACTGCGCCAGCGCGGCATGTATCAACTGCGCTTTTGCCTGTTCGCCTTTGGTGGTTATAGGGGGTAAAGTCATTGCACAGTCCAAAATTAATCAATCGATTGATTAATAATAAGGTCGTTTTTTGAACTTGTCCAATTGGCGGAGTATTTTAGTGAGGGGAGGCCCCTTAAAGCAGAGGGCATATAATGCACAACCAACGCAGAAGGCTCACAGTGATACTTTGTGGTAAATTATGCAGAATTATCATTATTTGAGGACCTGACGTGGCAGATTATGATGCATTTCCCGAACAACGGTTGGCTCTGATCCAGCAAATGTTAACCGACACGGGGCGCGTAATAGGTGTTGACCTGGCGCAAAAATTGGGGGTTTCCGAGCATACGATTCGCCGGGATCTTCAGGAGCTTGCCCGGCGAGGAATCTGCAAAAAAGTGTATGGTGGTGCCGTCAGCCAGATCAAGCAGTCCGCGCTTTTTGAAGTACGGGCGGCGCAAAATACCGTTGAAAAATCGACTCTCGCCAGACGGTGCGCGCAATTTATTGCGGCTGATAGCTGTATTTTTCTGGATGCCGGATCAACGTATCTGGCGATGGTCGAATTTATTCCCGCCGATCTGACACTGACCATCGTGACCAATTCACCGCAAATCGCAACCGCGCTTAGTAGCCGCAGTAACGGCGAGGTGATTTTGCTCGGTGGGAAAATTAATCCGCTCACGGGCAGTACGCTCAGTGCAGATACGGTGAAGCAAATTCAGGGAATGATCTTCGATCAGACATTTATTGGTGTTTGCGGACTGGACCCGCAGGCGGGGCTTAGCGCCGTATACTATGAAGATGCCTGCTTTAAAAAAGAGGTGCTGAGCCAGAGCAGTGAAGTTATAGCGGCGGCTACAGCAGATAAAATGCCGCAGGTCGCCCGCTATAAAGTTGCTTCCTGCGAAGATATCGACATTGTCGTCGTTAACGCCGGGACCAATATCGCGGATTTCAGCCATGTAAATATGCGTATTGAGATTGCGGAATAGCGTTTTTTCTCACGGCTGAAAAGCTGGTTTTGCTATGCGTTGTGCCGGGTGGCAGCTTCGCCGTACCCGGCCTACAACATCATCAATATTAACTGATTATTCGCAAACCATGGGCCTGCCAGGCATCACGGCACGGAATGACATCTGTCAGCCATCCATAACGAAGCCGCTTCGCGCGGTTATGACTGTAGCGCCAGTAGTTGCTGAATGGTGGTACAAACCGCGCTTTCATTATTGCTGCCAGTGATAAAACGTGCTGCTGCTTTGGTTTCTTCAAAGGCGTTGCGCATCGCAAAACTGTAATCTGCCGCTGCCAGCAGTTCGAGATCGTTATAGCCATCGCCAAACGCCATGGTTTCATGCCGACCTACTCCGAGTAAATCCTGCAACTTTTGTACGGTCGTGCCTTTATGAATGCCGTAGTCAGCGATATCGATCCATGCGGCTTCTGAAACAACGATATAAGCGTCATTCTCAAAGGGGGTGAGATACGGGCGCGTTTGCGGACAGGTTCCTTTTTCATCGAACACAGTGATTTTTACGAAATCGCAGGTTAGCGAGGCGAGGTCGTCGGTCTGGATCACATGGGTATAGGAGCGGCGAACGATATCTTTCAGATGCTGTGGCGTATCGGCCCGGATCGCTGCGCCTTCCTGGGTACAGGCGATGATCACATGGTGGTCGTTGGCCTGCCGGAGAGCAGAAATAATGCGCTGCCCGGTTTCATTACGGATAAGCGACTGAAACATAAACTCACCGTTGTATTTTATTCGCGTGGCGCTGTCGCCGACGATCCACACATCACGACTGAAGTCGCCGAATAACTCTTCCACTCTTTCACATTGCTTGCCAGTGCAGGCGGCAAAATGGACGCCTTTTTCCGCCATTAATGCCCTGACGTCAGCAAACAATGCCCGGTCATACTCTCCGTGGCTGTTCAGGAAAGTACCGTCTAAATCAGTAATGATGAGCTTAATCATCCGTTAACCTCCAGTCTGTTATGTGAGTTGCTGGCATCCGTTATCGTGCGCCAGGGATCATCAACACGCTAACAGGGTATGATGCTTTGTGCAATTTTGTGTTTATTTATGTTTGATATTGCTCAATCTTGCTCGATGATGTGGTGCAGACAGCTCACCCGCTTTTGTCTGCCTCAGAAAGGGATATTTATGCGCCACGTCACAAAAACTGCTACACTCCGCCCCTTCATGACATTGTGGTTTTTGTCATCTGCCTTATTACTATCTCCCTGAAAACTACACCGGTAACGGTCGGGGCGGTGTGGAGTTGTTATGTCTTTTGATACCCTTGGCCTGAGCCCTGAAATTCTGCGTGCCGTTGCAGAGCAGGGATACCGTGAGCCTACCCCCATTCAGCAGCAGGCGATCCCCGCCGTGCTGGAAGGCCGCGATATTATGGCCAGCGCCCAGACCGGTACGGGTAAAACCGCCGGATTTACGCTGCCGTTGCTTCAGCAACTTTCTCAACGTGCACCGGTAAAAGGGCAGCGCCCGGTCCGCGCGTTGATCCTCACGCCTACCCGCGAACTGGCGGCACAAATCGGCGAAAACGTGCGTGACTACAGTAAACACCTCAACATCCGCTCCATGGTGGTCTTTGGTGGGGTGAGCATTAACCCACAGATGATGCAACTGCGCAGCGGCGTCGACATCCTTGTTGCCACGCCGGGTCGCCTGCTGGATCTGGAACATCAGAACGCTGTTAAGCTGGATAAGGTGGAAGTGCTGGTACTGGATGAAGCCGACCGCATGCTCGATATGGGCTTTATCCACGATATTCGCCGCGTGCTGGCTAAGCTGCCGGCGAAGCGTCAGAATTTGCTTTTCTCCGCCACGTTTTCCGACGACATCAAAACGCTGGCCGAAAAACTGTTACGTAATCCGCTGGAAATTGAAGTAGCGCGTCGCAACACCGCCTCCGAGCAGGTCACTCAGCACGTACATTTGGTGGATAAAAAACGCAAGCGTGAACTGCTATCGCAGATGATTGGTGAAGGAAACTGGCAGCAGGTGCTGGTGTTCACGCGCACCAAACACGGCGCTAACCATCTGGCGGAGCAGCTGAATAAAGACGGTATTCGCAGCGCGGCTATTCACGGGAATAAAAGTCAGGGCGCACGCACCCGCGCGCTGGCCGACTTTAAATCCGGTGAGATTCGCGTGCTGGTGGCCACCGACATCGCGGCGCGTGGTCTGGATATCGAAGAACTGCCGCACGTGGTCAACTACGAGTTGCCGAACGTGCCGGAAGATTATGTACATCGCATCGGGCGTACCGGACGTGCGGCGGCGACGGGTGAAGCCCTTTCGCTGGTTTGCGTTGATGAACACAAACTGCTGCGCGACATCGAACGTCTGTTGAAAAAAGAAATCCCGCGCATCGCGCTGGCAGGCTATGAGCCTGACCCGTCGATCAAAGCCGAGCCGATTCAGAATGGCCGTCAGCAGCAGCGTGGCGGTGGCCGCGGACAAGGCGGCGGTCGCGGGCAGCAGCAACCGCGCCGTACTGACGGCGGTGCGCCGAAAGCCAGAGGCCCGCGCAGCAATGACGGCAAACCGGGCGGTGAAAAGCCGCGTCGTTCCCGTCCGCGCAAACCTTCAGCAGTATAAAAAACAGGCCGGATTGTCCGGCCTGTTTCTTTTCAGCCGGTATGGCTTTTCCTGCACAGACATTGTCACTTTGCCGCCGGGTGGCTAACATGTCATTCTCTACAGGGAGCATCGTGAATGATTGATAAACACTCGACCGTGCCGGTCTATCTGCAACTGGAACACTATCTTACCGGGCAAATTACCGCCGGCCTGCTGCGACCTGGCGATGCAATCCCTTCCGAAAATGAACTCTGCCAGCAATTTTCCATTTCCCGCATGACCGCACGTAAAGCGGTTGATTATCTGGTGCGCCAGGGCAAGGTTGAACGTCGCCGAGGACAGGGGACATTTGTCGTGCAGCCTGCTAAACATCTGCGTATTTCACTGCCGCTCGATCGTCATCTTTCATCCAGTGAAGCTACGCTGGGGCTGGCAGAACCGGTCATTAACCGGCTGATATGCCTTCTTCGCCAAAAAGCCACGGCGGAAATTGCCGAAACGCTTGCGCTTGCTCCGGGTGACGATGTCTGGTTTATGAAACGGCTGCGGCTGGTCGGGGACATCCCGTTTGTTTTTGAGCAGTCGTGGATGATTACCGGTCCTTTCGACGATCTAAATGAAGCCGATCTCAATGCGTCGAAATACGCCTATATCAGCCGCAAAGGTTTCACCGTTGAGCGCTCGGAAAAAGAAATCCGCGCTGAACTGCCTTCGCAGGAAGTGCGCGATATGCTGGGCATCAACCGCGATGAACCGGTGCTGCATGCCACGTCGGTTGCCATATTACGTAACAACACGCCCTTTGAACTTTCAGAGATTTATTACAATCAGCAGCACTACCGCTTTACCCTGACCGCCGCCCGTCCCTAGTCCTGTTAGCCGGTGAAATTGTGATCGATACCTTGTTTTTAAAATAGTGGGCTAGACAACTATACATGTGTTCCCGCTATACTTACCGCCATGTGCAGTCTGTTAAGCCACTTCTACCTTACAGGGAATGCGATATGAGTCGGGCAGGTGAGTTTTTACAAGATTTAGGCAAGGCATTAATGATGCCGATCTCGGTAATTGCGGCGGCGGGGATTTTTCTTGGCCTCGCGGCGGCATTGCAGAATCCGGCAATTGTGGGCGAAAGCATTATTCATGCTGAGGTGATGCAGCAAGTCATTGGTTTTATCCGCAAAGTCGCGGGGGCATTATTTGCTAATCTTCCACTGTTATTTGCTATTGCCTGTGCCATTGGCCTTGCCCGCGATGAAAAGCCGACTGCAGCGCTCTCGGCGGTAATTGGCTTCATCACTTTTCATGTTGGTGTTAATTACAGCCTGCTGGCGCAAGGACTAACGCCAGAAACGACTTCGGCAGCGGCTTTTATGGCCAAAGGGTACAGCCAGACCGAAGCGGTGATGTATTCCGCGGAATTTGCTAATACCCTGGGTATTTTCTCTTATCAAATGAGCGTCCTCGGTGGGGTGATTGCCGGACTGATAACCGTAATTCTCCACAACCGTTTTTATAAGATTACACTCCCGGCGGCCATCGCCTATTTTGGTGGCCGCCGCTTTGTTCCGATTATTACGGTCATGGTCCTGCCGCTGGTCGGCGTTTTAATGTCGCTGGTGTGGCCGGTTATCGCCAGTGCGATTATTCGGTTGGGGCAGTTTATCGGTGAGTCCGGCGCATTCGGTACCTTTATTTATGCCTTCACCGAGCGCATCTTAATTCCTACCGGACTGCATCATATTCTTAATGAAACCGTGCGTTTTACACCGGTCGGTGGGATGGTTAATGTCAATAATGAAAGTGTGATCGGCGCGCTCTCGATCTTTAATTACGCGCTGGCCCATCCTGGCGCATTAGCTGATGATATTACCCGGGAAGCCACGCGTTTTCTGGCCCAGGGTAAAATTCCGGTGATGATGTTTGGCCTGCCCGCTGCCGCGCTGGCGATGTACCGCTGCGCGAAACCGGAACACAAACAGCGGGTTAAGGCGCTCATGATGGCGGGCGCGTTGGCTTCCTTCACCACCGGTATTACCGAGCCGCTGGAATTCAGCTTTATTTTTGTCTCACCGCTGCTGTTTATTTTTCACGCCGTAATGAGCGGACTGTCATTTGCCTGCGCGCAACTGCTCGACATGATGATTGGTAATATTCAGGGCGGATTTATTGACTTTATTGTCTTTGGTGTTCTGGGCGGCGCGAAAACCCACTGGTGGTTCAGTTTGTTATTGGGCGCTATCTGGGCACCGGTGTATTACTTCGCCTTTAAGTGGATTATTTTGCGCACCCACGCCAAAACACCAGGCCGTGAAGAAGAAAGTACTGCGCCAGCACTCAGCAATGGGAAATTAACGATCGATGAAAACAGCGCGCATATTATCACCGGCCTCGGCGGTAAAGAAAATATTCAACACGTTGACTGCTGCTTCACGCGCCTGCGGGTCAAAATAATTGATATGCAAAAAGTGGATGAAGCAGCGCTTAAGCGCAGCGGTGCCAGCGGATTTATCCGCGCCACCGATAATGACTTGCAGGTGATTTATGGGCCGCAGGTAGAAAGTATTGCCAGCGCGGTGAAACAACATTTACTCGTTCAACAGACGCAATAAGAGAACTGATGATGAAAAAACATTTTAATATTGTATTAGTCGGTGGAGGTTCCACGTGGACGCCGGGCTTATTAAAAGCGTTATGCAAACTCAAAGCGCGTCTGCCATTAAAAAAACTGGTGATGTTTGACGTCAATAGTGAGCGCCAGGCGGTCATTGGCGACTATGCAAAAGTCCTGTTCAGTGAAGAATATCCGGAACTGGAATTTACCTATACCACCGATGAAGATGTCGCCTTCAGCGATATGGATTTCATTTTCTGCCAGATGCGCACTGGCGGCTATGCAATGCGTGAGAAAGATGAAAAAATCCCGCTGAGCCTTGGCGTTATCGGTCAGGAAACCTGTGGTGCGGGCGGCTTTGCTTATGGCATGCGCTCCATACGCGATATGATTGCGCTGGTCGAAAAAGTACGCGCCCGCTCGCCGGAGGCGTGGATTTTAAACTACACCAATCCGGCCGCCATTGTGGCAGACGCCCTGAACAAGCGTTTCCCGCAGGATAAACGCATTCTCAATATCTGCGACCAGCCGGTGAACCTGCTGCGCTCCTATGGACGGCTGTTGAATCGCGATCCGGCCACCTTCGATCCGGTTTATTTTGGTCTGAACCACTTTGGCTGGTTTACCCATCTTTATGATGAAAACGGTCACGACCTTGCGCCAGAGCTAAAAGCCTATATCGCCGCCAACGGTTTTAAACCGGCAGATGCCGAGCAGCGTGACCTGTCCTGGCTTGATACCTATGCCGCCGTGGCGGACATGCTGCGTGATTTCCCGGATTATCTGCCCAACACCTATCTGCAATATTACCTTTATCCGGAATATAAATTTGCCAAACTGGACCCCAACTTTACCCGCGCTAATGAAGTGATTAACGGGCGCGAGAAGCGAGTTTTTGAAGAGTGTCGTACAGCGGTGGCCGAAGGCACCACGCGCAACGTCCATGTGGTACATAATGATGCTCACGGCGATATGATAGTCGAGCTGGCAGAGGCTATTGCCTTTAACCTGAAGAAAAAATTCATCGTCATGGTGCCCAATAACGGGCTGGTGGAAAACCTTGATGATGACGTGATGGTCGAATTGACGGCGGAAATTGGCTGCAATGGGCCGCGTCCGTATGGCGTGGGGAAAATCCCGACCTTCTATAAGGGGCTGATTGAACAGCAGTTTGCTTATGAACGCTTGACCGTTGAGGCATGGTTTGAAGGTTCTTACACTAAAGCGTTGCAGGCGCTGACGCTTAACCGCACCATCATTGATGCCAAAAAGGCGCGCCGGGTGCTGGATGCGTTGATTGAGGCCAATAAAGAATACTGGCCGGAACTGCGTTAAACGGTTTCCCCCTCTCTTTTACCGGAGAGGGGAAATCCTTATTCGGTGTAGCGAATTATTTGCGAGCCGTCTTCCACAATCCTAAAAACCCATACCCCCGCCGACTGAAAAATGCCACAATAGTGGCTGTTTATACAGTATCTCAGGTTTTCCGATGGCCCTTACTCCCGCGCTGAAAGCGCAAATTGCCGCCTGGTACAAGGCGCTGCAACAGCAAATACCGGATTTTATCCCGCGTCCGCCGCAGCGGCAGATGATTGCTGACGTGGCAAAAACCCTTGCCGGAGAGGAAGGGCGTCATCTGGCGATTGAGGCACCGACCGGCGTCGGTAAAACCCTGTCTTATCTGATCCCCGGCATTGCTATTGCGCGTGAAGATCAGAAAACGCTGGTGATCAGCACCGCTAACGTCGCCCTTCAGGATCAGATCTACAGTAAAGATTTACCACTGCTGAAAAAAATCATACCAGAGCTGCGCTTCACTGCCGCATTTGGCCGGGGTCGCTACGTCTGCCCGCGCAATTTGACCGCGCTCGCCAGTACTGAAGAAACGCAGCAGGATTTACTGGCGTTTCTTGATGACGATCTGACGCCGAACAATAAAGAAGAGCAGCAGCACTGCGCGAAGTTAAAAGGCGATCTCGACAGCTATAAATGGGATGGTCTGCGCGATCATACCGATCGCGCTATCAGTGACGACCTGTGGCGACGTCTGAGTACCGATAAAGCAAGCTGCCTTAACCGCAACTGCCATTACTACCGGGAATGCCCATTTTTCGTCGCCCGACGTGAAATCCAGGAAGCTGAAGTGGTGGTCGCCAATCACGCGCTGGTGATGGCGGCGATGGAAAGCGAGGCGGTGTTGCCAGAAGCTAAAAATTTACTGCTGGTGCTGGATGAAGGCCATCACCTGCCGGATGTGGCGCGTGATGCGCTGGAGATGAGTGCTGAAATTACCGCGCCGTGGTATCGCCTTCAGCTCGATCTGTTTACCAAACTGGTCGCGACCTGCCTTGAACAGTTTCGCCCGAAAACCCTGCCGCCGCTCGCCACGCCCGAGCGTCTTAACGCCCACTGTGAAGAGCTGTATGAGCTGATTGCCTCCCTGAACGCGATCCTGAATTTGTATCTTCCGGCAACCCAGGACGCCGAGCATCGCTTTGTCATGGGGGAGCTGCCGGACGAAGTGATGACCATCTGCCAGCGTCTGGCAAAGCTGACGGAACTGTCGCGCAGTCTGGCGGAGGCATTTCTTAACGATCTGGCTGAGAAAACCGGCTCGCACGATATCGTCCGTCTGCATCGGGTGCTCCTGCAAATGAACCGTGCGCTGGGGATGTTTGAGGCACAAAGTAAACTCTGGCGGCTGGCGTCGCTGGCGCATGCCTCCGGCGCGCCGGTGTCAAAATGGGCCACGCGTGAGGTTCGTGAAGGGAAGGTGCATATGTTTTTCCACTGCGTCGGCATCCGCGTCAGCGATCAGCTGGAAAAGCTGCTCTGGCGCAGCGTGCCGCACATTGTCGTCACCTCTGCCACCCTGCGCTCGCTTAATAGCTTTTCCCGCTTGCAGGAGATGAGCGGCCTGAAAGAAAAGGCCGGCGATCGCTTTGTGGCGCTGGACTCGCCGTTTAATCACGTCGAACAGGGCAAAATCGTCATTCCGCAAATGCAGTATGAACCGCTTATCGACAATGAAGAGCAGCATGTTGCGGAAATGGCCGCGTTTTTTCGTCAGGAGCTGGAGAGTAAAAAGCATCGCGGCATGCTGGTGTTATTTGCCAGCGGTCGGGCGATGCAGCGTTTTCTGGAACATGTTACCGATCTGCGGCTGTTATTGCTGGTGCAGGGCGATCAGCCACGTTACCGGCTGGTTGAGCTGCATCGCAAGCGTGTGGAGGCAGGCGAGCGCAGCGTACTGGTCGGGCTGCAATCTTTTGCCGAAGGCCTGGATCTCAAAGGCGAGCTGTTAAGTCAGGTACATATTCATAAAATTGCCTTTCCGCCTATCGATAGTCCGGTGGTGATCACCGAAGGAGAATGGCTGAAAAGCCTGAAACGCTATCCCTTTGAAGTGCAAAGTCTGCCCAGCGCCTCGTTTAACCTTATTCAGCAAGTCGGGCGTCTGATTCGCAGCCATAGTTGCTGGGGGGAAGTGGTGATTTATGACAAGCGCCTGCTCACGAAAAACTATGGCAAGCGGCTGCTGGATGCGCTGCCCGTCTTTCCGATTTCCCAACCTGCGGTGCCTGACGTTATAGTGAGCAAAACTAAAACAAAACCGACCCGTCGTAAGCGACGTTAATGATGTGAGCCGCAGGAGGGCGTTAGATGGATTACCGCAAGATCATCAAAGAAGTAGGGCGGGGGAAGAATCATGCCCGCGACCTGGACCTTGATACCGCGCGTGAATTATATACCCGCATGCTAAACGGTGAAGTTGACGATCTCGAAATGGGTGGCATCCTGATTGCCCTGCGGATCAAGGGAGAAGGTGAAGCCGAAATGCTGGGGTTCTATCAGGCGATGCAGCAGCAGGTTATGCGGCTGACCCCACCAGTGGCAAAGCCGATGCCCATCGTCATCCCGAGTTATAACGGTGCACGCAAGCAGGCTAATCTGACGCCGCTGCTGGCGATCCTGCTGCATAAGTTCGGTTTTCCGGTGCTGGTGCACGGTGTGAGTGAAGACCCCGGGCGCGTACTGACTGAGACGATTTTTGCCCTGCTTGGCATTGAAGCAACGCATCACGCAGGCCAGGCGCAAGCTAAACTTGACGGCTCGCAGCCTGTTTACCTGCCGGTGAGCGCTTTTTGTCCGCCGTTGGAAAAACAGCTGGCGCTGCGCTGGCGTATGGGCGTGCGTAACAGTGCTCACACGCTGGCAAAACTGGCAACGCCATTTGCAGAAGACGCGGCGCTGCGTCTTTCAAGCGTTTCGCACCCGGAATATTTGTCAAAAGTGGCAAACTTCTTTACCGGCATCAGCGGCCGGGCGCTATTAATGCACGGCACGGAAGGCGAAGTGTATGCCAGCCCACAGCGTTGCCCGCAGATCGGCCTTGTGGATGCGCATGGCATGCGGATTATCCACGAACGTCAGGACG
The DNA here is from genome assembly GCF_002915575.1 of Superficieibacter electus. Taxonomy (GTDB): domain Bacteria; phylum Pseudomonadota; class Gammaproteobacteria; order Enterobacterales; family Enterobacteriaceae; genus Superficieibacter; species Superficieibacter electus. The sequence goes on along the minus strand of NZ_PQGD01000006.1, from coordinate 231,175 downwards.
CCGCAGACGGCACTACATTATCGTTGCCACAGAGTAAAGACCCCGATGTCACCGCGCGCTGGATCGAGCGCTGCATCAGCGGTTGCGAGCCGGTGCCACAGTCATTAAAAACGCAGATAGCCTGCTGCCTGTTGGCGAGCGGAGAGGTTGACACCCTTGAGTCAGGGCTTGCCCGTGTGGCGCAGAGCTACTGAGCAGACAAAAAAAGCCCGTCCGGGAGGGACGGGCAAAAAGGGTAACAACACAGAGTCAATAATGAGGGTTAATGCGCCCCGCCAGCGTGTCACCAGCGGGTCAGGTCATAACGAAATGGCGATCAGTTGTAGATAACCGCGGTACCGCTCATTTTGTTATTCCCGTTGGTAGAGGTAATGCTATAGCCTTTTGCACCCGCCGCTGCCGCTTTTTCTGCCAGGCGCGCTTCCAGACCGTCCAGCGTAGTGGCACCGTTCGCGGAGACCACGCCAACTTTATTCATGCTTTGCGCCTGAGCCGGGTTTACGGCCTGGGCAGCGAAAGCGCCAAAGGAAAGTGTAGAAAGAGCGATGGCAGCAACAGCATATTTGATGGTTTTCATAGGTAATCTCTCGCAGGTTATTCTGTAAATGTGACGGCGTTCCGTCGATGTGATAAGTATCACGCTTTTTTTCGAGAGATAAAATCGAAGAGAATTGACGGCGTTGTTCGAAAAATTTGAATAAATAATAATTTATTGATTATTAATAAATTATTTCTGCGGTGAATCAGTATGGAAGAGGGAACGCCATCAGCCAGCCGTTAAAGGCACAGATTGCTACGCTGAATCCCGGAAACCGTGCTCGTAAAGTTATTTTAACGTTCGGTCATGATCGGCAAAGAACAGTCAGCGTAGCTGGCTGTCCTTTGAACCTCTGCGGTTATATCCTGAAAATTTTGCATTTTTCAGGTCTTTCTTCTGCTGGCAGTTAACACATAACCGCACGCCGGGGATAGCCTTACGGCGCGCCTCCGGGATCGGTTCGTCACATTCATCACAAAATTCGTTGCTTTCGCCTGACGGCAGATCGCGACGCGCGCGTGCTACCGCATCTTCAATGGTGCTGTCGATCTGATTTTGTACAGCACCGTCATTTGCCCAACCTGATGCCATTTTTGCCTCCTGACGTTAATCTTATTATAGCAAAATGGGGTCAAATTTTGTGCAGGCAAGAGCGCGGCGCACGGTTTTAGGACCAATCGCGCCGCAAGGTGATTGGCTGGAGCAGAACAACAGGCTGTAAGCGTAATGTATGATTAAAAGAGCATGTTGATTTTGCTCCAGATGCCCGGAAAACCTCATTCCAGGCGCTAAGATGAGCATTGGCCCAGGCACCATCCGCACTCAGCATTTCAGTACAGGCCTGCTGTAATAGCATGTTTGCAATCTTCGGAGCCACAATCGGCGCGGCTTCAACATGAACTGATTTTTACCATGACGGCTGCTGAGCTTCATTCCTGACGGGCATCAGGGCGAACCAGATCGAAACGCCGGGCTTCATCAATGCTGTAATAGGCGGAAGGCCCACCTGCGCGCAGTACCGGCTGTGCTTTGGCGGTCTGGTAAATGCCGTCTTCCAGCAGTGACTCATCAATATGTACCGCAACCACTTCCCCTAACACCAGCCAGCTATCGACTGCCGTGCCGTCGGCACCGGTAAGCTGGATACACTGCGACAAGCGGCATTCGAAGTTAACCGGACTTTCCGCCACCCGAGGGGCGTTGACAAGACGGCTGGGGGCAGGGGTTAAACCGGCGCGTAAAAACTCATTTTCACCGTGTGGCAGTGTCGCTGAGGTCTCGTTCATCTGGCGCGCCAGCGGCAGGGTCGTCAGGTTCCAGACGAATTCTTTCGTTTCGACGATATTTCGCACGCTGTCTTTCCAGCCGCTGCTGGCAAAACCGATAATGGGGGGGCGATAATTAAAGCAGTTGAAAAAGCTATACGGGGCCAGATTAGCGCGCCCCTCGCCATCCTGCGAGGCGATCCAGCCGATAGGACGCGGGCCGATAATGGCATTGAGCGGATCGTGTGGCAGGCCATGCCCCTGCGATGGCTGATAAAAATACATAGTTTTCCTTAGCAAAAAACGGATTTCTCCAGACTCACTTATTTACCCGCCCCGCGTCAACGGGTATCTTACGCGGCAATCGACAGGAGAAAGCTATGAATGCCCAGAAACCGGGACTACACCCGCGTAATCGCCACCGTGACCGCTACGATCTTCCCGCGCTATGCCTGGCGTGTCCGGAACTTGCGGAATTTATTACAGCCACCCCCACCGGTGAAGAGACTATTAATTTTGCCGATCCGCGGGCCGTCAAAGCGCTAAATAAGGCATTGCTGTTCCATTTCTATGGCGTACAGCAATGGGACATCCCGGAAGGCTTTCTCTGCCCGCCGGTGCCGGGAAGGGCAGATTATCTTCATCATCTGGCAGACCTGCTGTCGGAAACCGGTGGTGAGATCCCGCGTCAGGCCAGCGTGCTGGACATTGGCGTGGGCGCGAACTGCATCTATCCGCTGATTGGCGCTTACGAGTACGGCTGGCGTTTTACTGGCACTGAGGTCAATGCCGCGGCGTTTGCCAGTGCTCAGGCCATTGTGAACAATAATCCAGGGATGAGCCGTAGCATTCGCTTACGCCGGCAGAAAGACGATACCGCCATTTTCCGCGGCATTATCCACAAAAACGAGCAGTATGATGCGACTATCTGCAACCCTCCATTCCATAATTCCGCTGAGGCGGCGCAGGAAGGTAACGCCCGTAAGCGGCGTAACCTGGGACAGAAGCAAACCGATACGCGCAACTTTGGCGGTCAGCAGCAGGAACTGTGGTGCGAAGGTGGCGAAGTGCGTTTTATTCAGCAGATGATCGCGGAGAGTCAGCCATTTGCCCGCCAGGTCATGTGGTTTAGCTCCCTGGTATCGCGTGGTGAGAATCTACCCGATCTGTACCGCGCCCTGACAGCGGCAGGCGCGGTGAAAGTGGTGAAAAAAGAGATGGCCCAGGGTCAAAAGCAGAGCCGCTTTATCGCCTGGACCTTCCTCGACGACGATCAGCGTCGTCGTTTCGCCGCTCGCGCCCGCTAAAGCGTCGGCTCGGCAGGCGGCTGAGGAGCCACGCCGCCGGGCTGTTGCATTGCCGTCCCCGGCGGCGGCAGGATTTGCCAGGTTTGCACTGGCGCACGGACATCGGCGCGGTCGAAGTGTTTTTTCACCTGGCTGTCCAGCGCGAAGCGGACGGTCCACTGCTTCAGCGGCTGGGTGGTAAACGACACGCGCAATGTAAAGGCAGTATTGGTCAGGCCGACAATCCCCGCAAATGACGGCTCGCCAATCACCAGCGCGCGAATATCCGGCATCTCCATTAGTTCGCTTACCGCATCTTTCAGCGCCTGATTGGCTTTATCTGCATCCTCGTGGCGATCGACGTCATAATTCGCCACTACTGATCCAATGCCGCGTACAAAGTTGGCGAAGGTTGTGATAGAGGACCATGGAATGATGTGATACGCACCAGTATCCTGACGCACCCCGACCGACCGAATGGACATCCGCTCAACCGTGCCGGTTAGCGGCCCAATCGTCACCAGATCGCCGGTATTCATTCCGTTCTCAAACTGAATAAAAATACCGGTGATAATATCTTTTACTAACGTTTGCGAACCGAAAGAGACAGCCAGCCCCAGCGCACCTGCACCCGCCAGTAGCGGGGCAATATTCACACCAATCTCTGAGAGCACAATCATAATGGTGATGGTGCTAATAACCACCGCCAGCGCATTGCGAAACAGCGTCAGCAGCGTGCGGGTACGTGCGCTCGGAAGCGGGCGGCCGTGAATATCGGAAGACAGGCGATTCTCAATCAGGCTGGCCAGCACCGTCCAGCCCACCGCCGAGAAGAACAGGATCAGGGCGATGCGGATCAAAATATCGACGGTTTTCTCCCCCGCGCCATTGTGCAGCCAGTTCCAGAAATCAAACAGCCCCCACGCGCTGAGCAGTAGCATGATGGCCACGCAGACCACCAGAATACGCGCCGCTTTCAGCACCGTGGACAACCAGCCGTTAAGCCGTTTTTGCAGCTCCGGATAGTTACGCTGAGTTTGAGCAGAGAGGGTGATCCGCTTGGCTATCCAGCGCGATAAAATGCCAGAGGCAAATGCCGCCAGGCCGATAATTGCCAGACTACGAACCGTAGCACTCATCATAAATTTCAGGCTATTGCCCGGGTCGAAGAGGGAGAAGAAAAATAGCACAATAAAATAGGCGGTCGCCAGCCAATGCCAGACCAGAGCAAAAGCACGAATGAACAGGCTAAAAAAGGACAGTGAACGTTCGGCCAGATGCAATAAATCTTCTGCGATCCGCTGTTTATTGTGAAAAATCAGGTACAGCGCCCAGAGAGTAATGATCAGCATAATTATCACGTTGGCCATAGCCCCAAACTGCACGTTGACCTGATTGGAAATAATAGGCACCGCCACGATCAGACCGTAACCGATCAAACTGCTGAGAGCGCTCAGGCGTAAATTCCAGTAGCGGGCTGACTCATCACTAATGGAGAACGGACGCAGTTCCGGTACGCGCGGGCAAAAAATCAGCCGCAGGACCGCTTTGAAAAATTCGATCAGCGCAAAGGCGCTGAGGAACAGACTTTGCTGGAAGGCGATAGTTTGACTGCCGGAATTGAAGTTATCTATCAGGATTTGCCCGACGAAAAGCGCTAAGGCCAGCAGTAATAAATCGATAATAAACGCGCCAATAATCATTCCCGGGAGCTGAAGCCAGTTACCATGTTCACGATTCTTTTTGCGTCCCCAGCGGCCCATTTTTCGATACAGTGGCAGGGCCGCTATTCGAATTACGCCATAGAAAGCAAATACCATCCCCGCCAGCATCAGAAAATGGGTCAGGGCATTGGTAAACGTGTGGGGATTGAACGCCTTGTGCGGGGAGCCGGTGATATTACGATAAAGCTGGGCAAAGCGTGAGGAGAGCTGTTCGCCATAATAGCGTCCGACGGTTGTCACGTTCTCCAGCACGGTTTTATCATCTTCCGCCGGCGGAGGAGTCAGGGTGGGGACAGGCTCCGGTGGCGGCGTGGCGGCAACCTGGCGTAGTTGTTCAATGAGCTCTTCACGTGAAGTATCGTTAGCCAGTACGTCTGCCAGCGCGGCATAGGCCGCTTTTTTCTGTGCCAGATCCGGTTCACTGGGCTCGGTTTTTGAGTCGCTGGCCGGTGGGGCGCTGGTGGTGACGCCTGGGATCGTCGCGGCGTGCAGCGGGGCACTGAGCAGACTAATAAGTAGCAACACTATCCACGGCATGAGCTCCTCCAATGAGAATCTATAGCAAAATGATAAGTATAGAACTCCATGAAGGTGCGGCTGGAAATGAGAACATTCTGGACATCCGCCCCAAAAGGGGCGGAAGAAGGCTCAGGAAACGTGCTGTAAAAATTCCTGTAAGCGCAGGCTGGGTGGGTTTTCGATAAGCGTTTGCGGATGACCATCTTCAGCAATCCGGCCCTGGTCAATGAAGATCAGGCGCGAGGCGACCTTCTCCGCAAAGCCGATTTCATGCGTGACGATAACCATCGTCATACCTTCCTCGGCCAGATCCTGCATGACTTTGAGAACTTCATGGCGCAGTTCCGGATCAAGCGCCGAGGTAGGCTCATCAAACAGCATCATCTTTGGCTTAACCGCCAGCGCGCGGGCAATGGCCACGCGCTGCTGCTGGCCACCGGAAAGTTCTGACGGATAATGGTGTGAACGCTCAGCGAGGCCGACTTTCGCCAGCAGCGATAGCGCCAGCTTTTCCGCCTCCGCTTTTTTTGCCCCGCGTACCCGCAGTGGGCCGAACATCACATTCTCCAGCGCAGTCAGATGTGGGAACAGATAAAACTGCTGAAACACCATTCCTGCTTCCTGGCGGATTAAGCGATCGTCAACCTTCGGATCGTTTACTTTAAGTCCATCAACAATCAGTTCGCCACTGGTGATCTCTTCGAGCTTATTAATACAGCGCAGCAATGTTGATTTCCCGGAACCAGAAGGGCCGATAATCACCACCACTTCGCCCTGGGCAATATGCAGGTCGATATTGTGCAGCACTTTAGTAGGACCAAAGTGCTTGGAAACGTTTTTAAATTCAATCACAGGATTTTCATCCTTTTTTCAAGACGGCGCAGAACGAAGCTCAGAACCAGGGTGATAATCAGATAAATAACGGCCACAGCGCTCCAGATTTCCAGTGCGCGGAAGTTACCGGCAATAATTTCTTGTCCCTGGCGAGTCAGTTCGGCAACGCCGATAACAATAAACAAGGACGTGTCTTTGATACTGATGATCCATTGGTTACCTAGCGGCGGCAGCATGCGGCGCAGGGCCAGCGGTAAAATAACGTGACGAATGGTTTCACGCCGTGATAGCCCAAGTGCCAGTCCGGCCTCACGAAAACCTTTATGAATCGACAGCACCGCGCCACGGGTGATCTCGGCAATATAGGCCCCTGAGTTGATCATAATCGTGACCACAGCGGCGCTGAAGGGATCAATTCGTAGATCGTTAAAGGCCATCGGCAGCGCAAAGTAGATAAACATTACCTGCACCACAATCGGGGTGCCGCGGATGATTTCGATAAATACCAGAGCAATAAAATTGATGAGCCTGCCGCCAAAAGAGCGGGCAAACCCCGCCAGCAAGCCAATAATCAGACCGCCTGCAAGGCCGAGGACCGAGATCCACAGCGTCATTTTGGCCCCTTCCAGCAAAATAGGAATGGCAGGCCAAATGGCACTCCAGTCAAACTCCATAATAAATTCCTGTTACCGCGTTAAACTGAGCAGGGGGCGAAAGCCGCCCCCTGAAGCGTGTGGCTTAAAAATATTATTTAGGTTCAGTACCGAACCATTTTTTGTAAATTTCGTTATAGGTGCCGTTATCGCGCAGGGTTTTCAGGGCGCCGTTCACTTTTTCACGCAGGTCGTCACTGCCTTTCGGGAAGGCGATGCCGTACTGCTGTGCTTCAAGTGATTCACCTACGGCTTTAAACTTGCCGTTGCCTGCCGTCTTGATGAAGTAAAGGATGTTTGGCGTATCGTGCAGTACCGCGTCAGCACGGTTGGTGCCCAGTTCCATGTAGGCGTTATCAATATTCGGGAACTGACGCAGGTCTTTGGTTTTGATGTTCGCTTTCGCGTAGTCTACCGAGCCGGTGCCGCTCTTCACCGCAAGCACTTTACCGTCCAGATCGTTAACGGATTTCACGTCATTGTTATCCGCTTTGACCATCACCAGCAGCCCGCTTTTATAATAGCCATCAGAAAATTCGATCGCTTTTTTACGCTCGTCAGTAATGGTAATGCCCGCCAACGCCACATCAACATTTTTAGTTTGTAGCGCAGGGATGATGCCGCTGAAATCCATGGGTTTAAGGGTGTAATCCAGCTTCAGTTCTTTGGCAATAGCGGCCCACAAATCGACATCAAAACCGACGTATTTATCGCCTTGCTTGAACTCGAAAGGAACGAATGCGGTGTCGGTCGCGACAACCAGTTTTTTATCTGCTGCGTGAGAAGAAACGGCGAAAGCCAGCGCAAGCGTAGCCAGGGAAACTTTAAAGAGAGATTTCATAGCATTTCCTTTTATATTCATGGGGCGATCCCCTGCAAGAACAGACGGTGGTATGAAAAAATCGTGCCAATTTTACAACTCATTGTTTTTTCAGTAACCACGCGGCAGGCGAGTGCACGAAATTGATCGTTTCACGGCGTCTTGCACTCTATCGGGGCACTATTTTGGTGCACAAAAATGATGTCGGCACGCATGTTGATTTTTATCGCAGAATTTGGGGTAAAAACAATCTTTTATTAACGATTTTGTGAGGTGCTTGTTACGCGCGTTTAACTTTTCTGCAGGGTAAGCAAAAAAAATGCACCTTTAAGGTGCATTGTATCCCGCCTGAAGCGGCGGGACGGCGGTTTTGAGGATTACTCAATGTTCGATTCGATGAACCACAGGAATTTATCCAGATCGCGAGAGGCAGCGGTCAGAATGTCCGCGGTATCTTCATCTTTCGCTTCGGTAATGCCTTTACGCACGTCGTTCGCCACAATGGCGTAACGGTCGGCCAGTTCCTTCAAGTGATCCTGAACGGTATGGATATCCAGCGGGTAGCTTTTCAGCGCCGTTTTACTGTTAACCACCTGTGTGGTTCCCAGGGCAACGCCACCCAGTTGAACTGCACGTTCTGCAATGGTATCCAGATGATCGGTAAGTGCGGTACGGAAACCATCCAACATTTCATGAACACCAATGAAGTTAGCACCGCGCATGTTCCAGTGAGCCTGTTTAGTGATCAGCGACAGGTCAATAAATTGAACCAGCTGACGATTTAACAGCTCAATGGTGGCTTTCTTCTCGCTGTCCGAAACATCGTTGCGAGTATAAAGCAGATTAGACGCTTTTGTTTTTACCAGTTTAGCGGTACTCATAATCTCATATCCTCTTGATGTGGGTTCCTAAGTAAATTTCGAGATTAAGTATAGCACCACTTTTTAAACCTGCTATTCAGGATGTACCTATCGGTTTAATAGCGCCACTCTGTTGCCGGTATTTATGTTGCGTTATATCAAACGGTTACAGGCATTCTCCGTAAATGATTCTTAATTTCATTCTTGGGAATAGCGCGATAAATGTATTATTTCGCAGCATATTCATTATTTCGTCATCATGCTTTTTATGTCATGAATATATACTGCATGGCTATGCACGCCATGCGGTATATTATTATTTTTTGATTTTTACACGTTTAATTTCTGGCTCTTTGCGTAGGGTCAGGGTTGACCCCATCGAAGCCGCAATAATAGCCCCCAGCGCCAGTGTCTGCGTTAAGGTCAGCGTTTCGCCAAGGAAAATAATGCCAGAAATGGCTGCCAGTGCGGGTTCCATGCTCATTAACGTACCAAAGGTGCGCGTAGGTAAGCGGGTAAGCGCAATCATCTCCAGCGAATAAGGCAGTGCCGTGGATAGTATGGCGATTGCCAGCCCCAGCGGCAGAACTGACCAATGCCATAATGCGTCACCTGCCTGCAATGCGCCAAGCGGAACGAAAATGATGGCGGCAATCAGCGAACCCATGGCCACCGTTGCCGGGCCATGTTCCGCTCCGGCGCGTTGCCCTGAGAGAATATAAATGGCCCAGCATGCGCCAGCGCCGAGCGCCAACAGCGCCCCGGTAAGATCTACATGAGCCACATCCTGGCCCAATGGCAGCAAGAACCATAGCCCCAATACTGCAAGAACAACCCACACAAAATCCACCGGGCGGCGTGACGAAAAGAGGGCGACCGCCAGCGGGCCAGTAAATTCCAGCGCTACCGCAATACCCAGTGGAATGGTCTGGATAGCGAGATAAAACAAATAGTTCATTGCCCCAAGTGAGAGACCATAGCAAAGCAAAGGCAAACGCTGGTTTCTGGCAAAACGCAGCCGCCAGGGTTTAAAGACTGCAATCAGAATAAGTGTTCCCAGGGCCAGGCGCAGCGCGGTGACACCGGGTGCGCCCACCAGTGGAAAAAGCGATTTCGCCAGCGACGCGCCGCTTTGAATTGAGGCCATTGCGACCAGTAAAATAACAACAGGTAACCACACCGGCATTTTATGCTGCGAACCAGGCATCCTTTCTCCCGTCAAATTTTGTCAAACGATGTAAAGCCAGCAGTGTAATGGAATCAATGGCGATGGTTTAGTCTTCATTGAAAAAAGAACGCTTAATATTCATGCTATGAATCAGAATGCGCGGAAAAAAATCTCCCGGAGATTGAGAGTAATCCGATGATTGCATTCATTCAGGCGAGTCATAATGACGCCCTCTGCGATAAAAGCGCTGTTTTTTGAAAGGGATAGTCAACAAAGGAAATGTTTCGTTACAGGAAATGACGCATGCGACAACGCAATTCGCAAAAAGTTTCTTAGCATTTTGATATATTTAAAACTTAGGACTTACTTGAAGCACATTTGAGGTGGTTATGAAAAAAATTGCATGTCTTTCAGCACTGGCCGCAGTTCTGGCCGTTTCCGCAGGTACTGCCGTAGCTGCAACGTCTACCGTTACCGGTGGTTATGCCCAAAGCGATATGCAGGGCGTGGCTAACAAAGCTAACGGTTTCAACCTGAAGTACCGCTACGAAAACGATACTCCGCTGGGCGTTATTGGTTCCTTCACCTATACCGAAAAAGATGACACCTCTAACGGCCTGTACAACAAAGCGCAGTATTACGGCTTCACCGCGGGTCCGGCTTACCGTATCAACGACTGGGCCAGCATCTATGGTGTTGTAGGTTTTGGTTACGGTAAAGTTCAGGCGAACGATATTCCTGACAACCACAGCACCAGCGACTACGGCGTAGCGTACGGCGCTGGTCTGCAGTTCAACCCGATGGAAAACGTTGCTCTGGACTTCTCCTACGAGCAGAGCCGTATCCGTAGCGTTGACGTTGGCACCTGGATCGCGGGCGTCGGCTACCGTTTCTGATAACCGCGTGAATTTACGCTGTTAAGCAGAAGATATTTTGAATAGCTCCCTTATTGGGGGCTATTTTTTTGTTATTTATCAGTAACATTCTCAATTTTGTTTGTGAAAATTTTTACCGATTTTATTTATTATTTTTGATAAAAATTACCATTAATGCGAAGAGGATCATGTTTTTGTGAAGGGTTGTGAGAGGGTAGAGTACGTTACCGGCAAAAAAAAGCCTGCGAAGAATACTCGCAGGCGTAAAAAGTGGGTTAAAGGCCGTTACACGGCGTAATTAGTGATTTGGTTTAATGTTAAAAATATCGCTACCCAGATGGTCGTAGTCCACTTTCTCCAGGCGGAAATTGGTGATCCATGTCGGCCCGGCTTTCTGCGTCGAGATAAAGTCATAGCGCTTTTTAATTTCCTGCGCGGTGATACCGGTCCACTGCGAGAAAAAGGCGAGAAAATCATTGGCCGAGCGGCGCGTTTTTATAAGGCGATGCGTTTTATCATCGCTGGATAGCACCATAAACGGCACCTGGAAATTTTGCTGGTATTTATCATCATGAGCGAGGTACTGTACTTTTTTTCCGCGTTCTTTAAAGGCCAGACCATGGTCGGAAAAATAAACCAGCGAAAAGCTCTCACCGGTGTTTTGCAACTGCGTGTAAAGTTGCGCTAATAAGTTGTCGGTCTGGGTCATGGTATAGAGATAGCATGAGGTCTCTTTCGATTGCACAAAGACGGTATATTTTCCTCCCGTACGATCGCACGCCTGCGGATGTGACCCCATTAAATGCAGTACAATAAGCTGCGGTTGACTGCGGTGGGTTGCAAAAACCTGCGAGGTCATTTTTAAAAGCTCGGTATCCTGGGTGTTTTTATCCGCCTCAAAATCACCGCTTTTCAGAAACTGCACTTCATCAGCACGTTTTGCGATGCTGGCAATTGCCGAGTCATACTCGCCAATTTGCCCCTGATTAGAAAACCACCATGTCTGAAAACCTGCGCGGTTTGCCAGCGTCACAAAATTATCCTGATACTGCGGTTTGTTATCTACAACGCGGTTTAGCGTCAGGCCCAGCGATTTTTGCGTCGAGCCGCTGGCGGCAATATAGTCAGTAAACAATGTACCATTAACGGCACTGGCAAAGGGCGTGTTGTCCCAGTGACCACCAAATGCGCCCAGCGCATCACGACGGGCGCTTTCGCCGATAACGACAATGTAGTAGTGATATTTCGGTTTAACCCCGATGACGTGCCAGGTATCTTTCATACTGGCCAGTTGTGCCATCCGCGCCTGCTCTTCGAGCACTTCCTGGTTATTCACCACCACATCTTTAACAAAACGAACTGCCGGGTAACCGGTATCTTTTAGTTTGAATACGCCACCCCATGCCAGGTTCTGTATTGGCTGAACAAAGAAGGTTCCTACACTAAACAGCAGGCACAGGCTATCCATTTTCCCCCATGGCTGTCGGCTGACGGATTTACGGCGCACGGCAATGACGCCGAGAGCGAAAATAAACAGGCCAATCACATAGCTGTACCAGGGAAAAATGGTCAGGATTTCAGTGGATTCTTCCATGTTGGTCGAATGCATTGCCAACAAGGTATTAAAGTTAGGAGAGCCATATGCCTGGCCAAAAGGATAATAGCTGGCGGCAAGTAGAGAATAGAGGCCGACAACGACTTTTTGTACTCGGGGTACGGTACGCCACAGCAGATGAAGTACGCAGGTAAAGGCGACGGTGTACAGCAGGCTAAAAGGATAGCCGAGCGCGAGATTTATCAATAAGGCTTGCAGAAAATAGAAAGCCATCCACGGGCTTAACGCCTGACGTCGGGAGACAAGCGATTCTTTCAGGGTGTAATTCATATGCCACAGTCATAAAAACGCCATGTGCTCACCCTGGCGTCAAGGGTCAAAACCTGCCGGTCAGTGCGTGAAGAGGAGGAGAGTGTCCGCATCTGCGAGCCGCAAGAGTTGCAGGGCTGCAAGAAGATAAAGCGCCGTGAATACAAGGTCAACTAGCCATAAGAAATTGTTTTGCGAGGCAGATTGCAAATCCGTAAGAAAAAGGAGGAATGAGCCGGTAAACGGCCAGCGTAACGCTAAAAGATGACATAAAAATGAAGCGGCGTACCGCGACGCCGCATTAATGAGAAGGTTTATCGTCCTGGCGGGGTTTGCCGTTGATCATCTCACACAGCATATTCAACAGCATTAACCGCACTTTAAAGGGAGAGTGACTAAACACGCGTATACACCTCTGAAATTCGTTCATAGGACCTCCTGACGTTTTGCCTCTTCCTCCCTGAAGAGTGACTGCATTACATACAGATATAGCACGGGCTATATTTTATAGCTATGGCTAAAACGTTAATTTTTTGTACTCCCATCACAATCCTATACAATGAGCGTTCTTTACTTGATACCCCCGGGGTATCGCATGAACGAGGAAGTCCAATGAGCCGTCGCACAGGAAAACCAACAACAAAAAAAGTGACGCAATTAGTCAATGTTGAGGATCACGTTGAGGGGTTCCGTCAGGTCCGGGAGGCACATCGCCGGGAGTTGATTGACGACTACGTTGAGTTAATCTCCGATCTCATTCGCGAAGTGGGCGAAGCGCGTCAGGTGGATATGGCGGCCCGTCTCGGCGTGTCGCAGCCGACGGTAGCCAAAATGCTCAAGCGTCTGGCCGGGGTCGGTCTCATTGAGCAGATCCCATGGCGTGGGGTATTTCTGACGCCAGAAGGGGAAAAGCTTGCTGAAGAAAGCCGTCAGCGTCATCACATCGTGGAGAACTTCCTGTTGGTACTGGGTGTCAGCCCGGATACCGCGCGCCGTGATGCCGAAGGTATTGAACACCACGTCAGTGAAGAGACGCTGGAGCGGTTTCGCCAGTTTAGCCAAACGCACGGAATATCCGCTGAATGAACCTGCCGTTTTTCCATGCCCTCGCTCGCGATCGTTTCCTTCATCTACTGATTATTATTGCCATCGTCATTAGCCTGTTTGTTCCCTTTATGCCGGCACGCTGGCCCGCAGCAGTTGACTGGCACACTATTATTACCCTCAGCGGATTGATGCTGCTGACTAAAGGCGTGGAACAGAGCGGCTGTTTTGATGTGCTGGGGCGAAAAATGGCCCGCCGCTTTGTGACGATAAGGCAGTTGGCACTTTTTATGGTGCTGGCCGCCGCGGTGTTATCAACGTTTTTAACCAACGACGTGGCGCTGTTTATCGTCGTCCCCCTGACGTTAACCCTGAAAAAGTGGTGTGAAATTCCGGTCAACAGGCTGATCATTTTTGAAGCGCTGGCGGTCAATGCCGGATCGCTGCTTACGCCTATCGGCAATCCGCAAAATATTTTGCTTTGGGGACGCTCCGGGTTGTCATTTATAGCGTTTATTGAGCAAATGTTGCCGCTGGCGCTCAGCATGATGGCCACCTTACTGGTGCTGTGCTGGATCTGTTTTCCACCTCAGCCCCTGCACTTTCATCATGGCGATAAATCAGCGCAATGGCAGCGACGTCTTGTCTGGAGCTGTCTCTTTTTTTATCTGGTTTTTCTCGTGACGCTGGAAACAAAGCAGGAGCTATGGGGACTGGGCATCTTGTTTATTGGTTTCTTTATCGTGGCCAGAGGTGTGGTGCTCAAGGTTGACTGGTCGCTACTGCTGGTGTTTGTTGTGATGTTCATAGATGTTCATCTTCTGACTCAGCTCCCTGTATTGCAGGGCCTGTTAGAACGGGTCGGGAATTTGTCGCCGCTTCAGCTATGGTTGACAGCCATTGGTCTGTCACAGGTCATCAGCAATGTTCCATCTACCATTCTGCTGCTGAATTATGTGCCTTCTTCCGCATTGCTGGCATGGGCGGTTAATGTCGGCGGCTTTGGGCTATTACCCGGATCGTTGGCAAATCTTATTGCCCTGCGTATGGCAGGCGACCGCCGTATCTGGTGGCGCTTTCATCTGTATTCTTTACCCTTATTATTGTGGGCCGCGCTGGTAGGATACGGATTATTCCTTGTCAGTTAGTGCTGATTTGTCAGTTTTTCCTGGAAAATGTATAGCAACCTCCTAACTTTAGTTATCAGGCCCCTTTACGCCGTTAACTGACAGGACCGTTGCATACTTATGGCAGAACAAGAGCAAAAACCTGATAACCAGGAAGAAGACAAAAAACCTGAAGGCCAGCAAGGCGATAAGAAAGCGGATAACCAGGAAGGCGACAAGAAAAAGGACGAACGTAAACGTCCGGGTAAAAAGCCGCTGATTATTCTCGGTATCGTGGTGATTGTGATGATCATCGTGGCGCTGGTGTGGTGGCTGATGACCCGTAATCAGGAAACCACCGACGATGCCTTTACCGACGGCGACGCGGTGACTATTGCGCCGAAGGTCTCTGGCTACGTGACTGATTTGCGGGTTAACGATAACCAGCGCGTGAAGAAGGGCGATCTGCTGGTGGTCATCGACCCCAGGGATGCAACCGCCCAGCGCGATCAGGCCAAAGCCCAACTGGGGCTTGCTGAAGCACAACTCCATCAGGCGCAGGCGCAACTTGCGCTCTCTAAAGTTCAGTATCCTGCCCAGCGTGATGAAGCACGCGCACAGGTGCTGAAAGCACAGGCCGATCAGGCCAATGCCGAAGCGGCGTATCGTCGTCAGCGCGGCGTCGATCCGCGTGCCACCACACAACAAAATATTGATTCAGCGAACGCGCAGTTACGCAGCGCGCAGGCCCAGATGGCCAGCGCCAAAGCGCAGCTTGAAGTCGCCGAACAGGTCGAATTGCAAATCCGTCAGCAGGAAACCAACGTTGAAGCGCGTGAGCGGCAGGTGGATCAGGCACGCGCCCAGTTAGAGACGGCGGAACTGAACCTCTCCTGGACCGAAGTACGTGCGCCGTTTGATGGCTTTGTCACTAAGCGCAACGTGCAAAACGGTACCCTCGTGCAGGCGGGCACCGCGCTCTTTTCGCTGGTCTCACCCAATATCTGGGTTGTGGCGAACTTCAAAGAGTCGCAGCTTGAACGTCTGCGTCCGGGCAATAAAGTCAGCATTAAGGTGGACGCGTTCGGTGATATGGAGCTGGAAGGACATGTAGACAGTATCCAGCAGGGCAGTGGCTCGAAATTCGCCGCCTTCCCGTCGGAAAACGCCACCGGCAACTTTGTGAAAATTGTCCAGCGCGTGCCGGTGAAAATCGTCATCGACAAAGGTCTGGATGACAATCATCCGCTGCCGCTTGGCCTCTCTGTGGAACCGAAGGTAACGCTGGAATGACCGACCACAGCCATGAAAACTGGCGTCCGGCCAGTAATCCGTGGGCGGTGGCGATGGTGGTGACGCTGGCGGTATTTATGGAAATCCTGGATACCACCATCGTTAACGTGGCGCTGCCGCACGTCGCCGGATCGTTGTCGGCCAGTTATGATGAATCGACCTGGGTGCTGACCAGCTACCTGGTGGCCAACGGCATCGTACTGCCTATCTCTGCATTTCTGAGCCGGGTTTTTGGCCGCAAGCAGTTCTTTTTGATCTGCATTGTGATGTTTACGATTTGCTCTTTTTTATGCGGCATCGCAACCGAACTATGGCAAATCATCCTGTTTCGCATCATGCAAGGGTTCTTCGGCGGTGGACTTCAGCCGACCCAGCAGTCGGTGCTGCTGGATTATTTTAAACCAGAAGATCGCGGCAAAGCGTTTGGTCTGTCGTCGATTGCCATTATCGTCGCCCCGGTATTAGGGCCAACGCTTGGCGGCTGGATCACGGATAACTACTCCTGGCGCTGGGTATTTTTTATTAATATTCCGGTCGGCATCGTGACCGTGCTGGCGATTTATCAATTGCTGGAAGATCCGCCGTGGGAGCGTAAGTCTGAAGAAAAACTGTCTATCGACTGGACCGGGATCGGCCTGATTGCGCTGGGGCTGGGCTGCTTACAGGTGATGCTTGACCGTGGGGAGGATGAAGACTGGTTTTACTCTAACTTCATCTGTACTTTTGCGGTACTGACGCTGATCGGCATTATCGGCGCGATATTCTGGCTGATATACGCCCGCAAACCGGTGGTCGATTTGCGCTGTATGGCGGATAAAAACTTCGCCGTTTCCAGCCTGCTAATGGCGGGAATGGCGATGATCCTCTACGGCAGTTCGGTGGTGATCCCGCAGCTGGCGCAGCAGGATCTGGGCTATACGGCAACCTGGTCAGGGCTGGTACTCTCGCCGGGGGCGATATTGATTGTGCTGACCATCCCGCTGGTGCTCAAGCTGATGCCGGTGGTACAAACTCGTTACATCATTGCATTTGGCTTCTTCCTGTTGGGGGCCGCGTTCTTCTGGTCACGGACTCTGACGCCAGACGTTGATTTTGAAACGCTGGTGCTGTTCCGCAGTGCGCAATCGCTGGGGCTTGGCTTCCTGTTTGTGCCGCTGACCACCATTGCTTTTATTACCATTCCACGCCAGCTCAATGCCGATGCCTCGGCGCTGTTTACCATGTTCCGTAATGTGGCGGGATCGGTTGGCATCTCGCTTTCTACAGCCGCGATTACCGAGCGGGCGCAGGCGCACAGCGCGCATCTGGCTTACCACACCAGCCCCTTTAACGAACAGTTTCAGCAGGCTATCCGCCAGTCGGCACAGGCTATTCGTGACTTTACCGGGCTGGTGGGCGATCCCATCAGTCTGGCTACCGGGCAGATGTACCAGACGATGATCGAACAGTCGCGCATTCTGGCTTACATCGATGTCTTTACCCTGCTTAGCGTAGTCGCGCTACTGCTGATCCCTTTTTGTCTACTGCTATCACCAGTGAAGAGTGAAGGCAGCGCAGGAGCACATTAATATGCAAAGACGCACTATTTTTCCTCTGGCAGCGATCGCACTGATGATGGCCGGGTGCAGCGTAGGCCCGGACTATAAGACGGCGGTACCGCAGACGCCGGCGCGCTGGAATGATGCGGGCGGCGGCGATGTACCGTCGCAAACCCGGCCGCAGGCAGTCGACCCGCGCTGGTGGACCACCTTTAATTCGCCGCAGCTCAACAGCCTGATTGAGCGGGCGATTGCAGGCAACCTGTCACTGCAACAAGCGGTGCTGCGTATTGCCGGTGCGCGCGAACAATTAAATCAGGCGGGCGGCGCATTTATGCCGTCGGTCAATGGCAATTTACAGGCCACCCGTCAGCAACTGGGGCTAAAGGGCGAACTGGAATCGCATGACGTCTACAGCCAACTTGATAACGTCGATCCAGAACTGCGCGGCGCGCTGGGGCCGTTGACCCAGCCGATTAACCTTTACCAGGGTAGCTTTGACGCGCAGTGGGAGCTGGATTTATGGGGTAAAGTCCGCCGTCAGGTGGAAGCGGCGGATGCACAACAGCAGGCGGCAATTGAGCAACGCAACGATGCGCTGGTATCGCTGGAGGCGGAAGTCGCCCGCGCCTGGCTACAGTTGCGCGGGGCGCAAAGTATTATCCATACCATGAATACGCAGATTGCCAGCGCGCAGCAGACGCTGGAGCTGACTGAGAACCGTCAGCGCGGCGGGCTGTCACCGCAAATGGATGTGGAAAACGCCCGTGCTCAGTTAGGTAATCTCGAAGCGCAATTGCCGCAATATCAGGCACAGCAACGCCAGGCGATGAACGCCCTGGCCGTGCTGTTGGGGAAAGCGCCCGGTACGCTGGATAATGAACTGCGTGGCGAACAACCTCTGCCGCCGCTACCCAATATTGTTAAAACGGGGATTCCGTCAACGCTGGCTCGCCGGCGTCCGGACGTGCGTGAAGCGGAAGCTAATCTGCACGCTGCCACCGCGCAAATTGGCGTTTCCGTCGCCCAGTTGTTCCCCAGTCTGACGCTGAGCGGCCAGTTTGGCATGCGCAACAGCGAAGCCGACTGGCTGACCGACTGGAGCAGCCATTTTTACAGCTTTGGCCCGCAGGTCTCAATCCCTATTTTCCAGGGCGGTCGTCTGGTCTCCAGCGTCAAACTGGCCCGCGCCCAGCAAGGGGCGACGGTGCTGCAATATCGTCAGACGGTATTGAATGCGCTGAATGACGTAGAGAACGCGCTGGTTAGCTATCGCAGCGATCAGCAGCAGGAGCAGGGGCTGGATCGGTCGATCGAGGCGCTGCAAAACGCCTTTAATCTTGCCAGCGACAGCTATCGGCAGGGGCTGGCAACCTTTATTGATGTGCTTGATGCCCAGCGTCAACTGGCGCAGGCCGAACAACAGCGGGCGCAGGCGAAGGTGCAAAGCAGTCTCGATTTGGTGGCCCTGTATAAGGCACTGGGCGGCGGCTGGGAGCCGTATCAGACGGTGCGACTGCCGGACTATTCCGTCTTCGGCGATGCACCGCGCGGCTAACTTTCAGAGGATTGGGCAAGAAAACAACAGGAACGCCACATTCGCCAGCGTGCACAGGGAGTTATAACTATAGGGTACTCACGTTATCATCCTGAAAGGAGAGTCCTGTGCGATATCAAAAACTCGGCAATACCGGTCTGTTTGTCTCGGAGCTGTGCCTCGGCACCATGACCTTCGGCGGCGAAGAAGGCATGTGGGGTAAGATTGGTCAGCTACGCCAGGCCGATGCGGAAAAACTGGTGGGCACCGCGCTGGAGGCGGGGATCAACTTTATCGACACCGCGAATGTTTACTCCGAGGGGCGTTCAGAGGAGATCACCGGGCAGGCGTTGAAAAACCTGAAGATCCCGCGTGAGGATGTGGTGGTCGCCACCAAGGTGTTTGGCGAAACCGGCACCAAAGGCGTTAACTCGCGCGGCAGTTCGCGTTATCACATTATCAACAGCGTGAAGGAGAGCCTGCGCCGCCTGCAACTGGATCATATCGATCTCTATCAGCTACACGGGTTTGATCCAGCAACGCCGATGGAAGAAACGCTGTACGCGCTGGATAATCTGGTCCAGCACGGCCATGTACGTTATATCGGCGTGTCAAACTGGGCGGCATGGCAAATTACCAAAGCGCTGGGCATTTCCGAGCGCAAAGGGCTGGCACGCTTTGCCTCCCTCCAGGCTTACTACACCATCGCCGGGCGCGATCTGGAACGTGAACTGGTGCCGATGATGCAAAGTGAAGGCGTCGGGCTGATGGTCTGGAGTCCGCTGGCAGGCGGCCTGCTGAGCGGTAAATATAGCCGCGATGGCGAAAGTGAAGCTGGCAGTCGCCGTCAGGAATTTGATTTCCCGCCGGTGGAGAAAGAACGCGCGTTTGATTGCGTGGATGTGATGCGCACAATTGCTGACAGCAAAGGTGTGTCGGTAGCGCAGATTGCGCTGGCGTGGCTGCTGCATCAGCCGGTGGTCAGCAGCGTGATTATCGGGGCGAAGCGTCCTGAGCAGTTGACTGATAATATCGCGGCCACGGAGATCCGTCTGAGCGAAGAGGAGCTTAAACAGCTTGATGGGGTCAGCGCGCTGCCGCGGGAATATCCCGGCTGGATGCTGGAGCGGCAGGGGGAATATCGCCGCAATCAGCTGAAAGGGTAACGCGTTACGTTGTGGCCCGTGCCCGGCGGCGCTGCGCTTGCGCGGGCCTACGATCCCGGAGAATACGTTGATTTTAGAGGAAATGTAGGCCGATTAAGCGCAGCGCCATCCGGCAAATCACCACATGGGCAGACATTATTTCTCTCACCACCTTCGCCCGGCCTTCGCCGGGCTTTTCTTTTGCCGCTCGCCACGATCTTTTCGAATCCGCTCACATTTTCGCGCATTAGTTTTTGCCTGCCCGACGGTTCCGGGTATATGACTAGTCATATATTTTAAATGACTAGTCATATAGAAATAAGGAGCCAGTCAATGACCAAAAAATTAGCCGACGGATTTTTATGGGGAAATTCGGTCTCCAGCATGCAGACTGAAGGAGCCTGGAACGAAGGCGGAAAAGGGAAGTCGGTTTACGATATCCGTGAGGCCAGCGAGTTTGCCTCTGACTGGAAAGTCGCCACGGACTCCTATCACCGCTACCGGGAAGATTTCGACCATATGCAGGATCTGGGCATGAACTGCTATCGTTTCCAGATTTCATGGAGCCGCGTGTGCCCGCAGGGAGATGGCGAGTTTAATGAAGAAGGTATCGCGTTCTATGACCGATTTATCAATGATCTGATTGCCCGCGGTATTGAGCCGATGGTCTGCCTGTATCACTTTGATATGCCACTGGCGCTGGCCGAGCAGTATAACGGTTTTACCGATCGCCGCGTTATGGAAGCATTCATCCGGTATGGGAAGCAGATGATCGACCGCTTTGGCGATCGGGTGAAATACTGGCTGTCTTTTAATGAACAGAATATTTTCCATATGCCGGAAGCGTTTAAGGTTGCTGGCTATATGCAGGGCGATCAAACGCTGCGCGAGTTGTATCTGATCCAGCATCACACCATGATGGCGCATGTGCATTTAACCCAGTATCTGCATGACACCCAGCCGGGGAAAATGTTTGGCGGGATGCTGGCCCATCAACTGGTCTATCCGGCAACCTGCAAACCACGGGATATTTTCTGCGCCCAGCAGTACGACGAGTTTCTTAACCAAAACCTGCTGCGGGTTTACGCCGGGGAAGGGTACAGCCCGGAAGTGCTGGCAGTCGTGAAGCGCGAAGGTTTTGAGGATATTTATCGTGAAGAGGATCTGGCACTGCTGACCCGCGTCAAAAATGATTTTATGGCATTTAGCTATTATGCCAGTCGTACTCTCGACAGCGATGCCATTGCCGAAAATACGCCGGTGAACTATTACCTGCTGCACGGCGATAAACCGAATCCGTGGCTGAAAGCGACGGAGTGGAACTGGCAAATCGATCCGCTGGGCTTTCGCACCATCATTACCCGTTACTACAACGACTGGCGTCTGCCGGTCTTCCCGATTGAAAATGGTATCGGGGTCATTGAGTCGTGGGACGGCGTCAACATGATTGAAGATGACTATCGCATCGACTATCACCGCGAGCATATTAACGCCATGAAGGCCGCTATTTTTGAGGATGGCGCACAGGTAATCGGCTATCTCGGCTGGGGGCTTATCGACATTCTCAGTTCACAAGGCGATATGCGTAAACGCTACGGAGTCGTCTACGTGAACCGGGAAAACCATGATTTAAAAGACCTGAAAAGGGTGCCGAAGAAGAGCTATGCCTGGTTAAAACAGGTCATCCACAGTAACGGCGACAAGATGTAAACATCTGGCCGGGTTTGTACTGATTACAGGTCGCAGCGCTCTGCGACCTGAATTGTCCAGGGTATAAAAGAAAGGGTTCTGCTATGTCTGGTACAAATATGCAGTCTTTTACCGATCGCTTCGTTGATATTTCCGCGCGGATCGCAGGGCAGGTACATTTACGCTCTCTGCGCGACGCGTTTGCTGCCATCATGCCAATTTTCATTCTGGCCGGGCTGGCGGTGCTGGTAAATAATGTGGTGTTTCCGTGGGTAATGGAAGGGGAAACGCTGACGAAGTTTAAACTATGGGGTGATGCAATTATCAACGGGACGTTGAATATTGCCGCCCTGTTGATTGCGCCAATGATTGCCTGGTCACTGGCACGTAATAAACACATCGACAATCCGGTGTCGGCGGTCATTATTGCGATATGTAGTTTTATTATCATGATGCCGATGCAGGTTGATTTGATACCTGTCGGCGCGAAGACCACGGTCAGTATTACCCAGGTATTAACCTTCGCGAATATTGGCACTACCGGGATTTTTGCCGGAGTGATTATTGGTTTGTTATCGACTGAAATTTTTATCCGTATTGCACGGATTGAGCGCTTAAAAATATCGCTGGGTGAAAATGTGCCTCCGGCGGTCAGTCAGTCATTTTCCTCGCTCATTCCGACGATTCTCACGCTGTCGTTATTTGCGCTGTTTTCCGCCTTGCTGGCTAATCTGCTGCATACTGATTTGATCCACTTAATCACTACGCTTATCCAGCAGCCGCTGCGCATGATTAATACCAGTCTGCCAGGGACACTATTTATCTATAGCTTCGGTAACTTCCTGTTTACGCTCGGTATCCATCAGGCGGTAGTAAACAGTGTCATTCTGGAGCCATTCCTGCTGATTAATACCAATGAGAATATGCTGGCGTTTGCTAACGGTCAGCCAATACCGCATATCATCAACAATATCTTCGTGCCGACGTTTGGCATGATTGGCGGTACCGGCAGCACGATTTCTCTGCTCATTGCGATTTTTATTTTTTCGCGTCAGAAAGCGGCCAAACAGGTCGCACGTCTGGCAATCACCCCCGGCCTGTTTAACATCAATGAACCGGTCATTTTTGGCCTGCCAATTGTTTTTAACATTCCTCTGATGATCCCCTTTGTCCTGCTGCCCGCCATCGGCATCTTTTTTGCCTGGGTTTGTACGACGCTGGGTTTGATGTCGCGCTGCGTAGTCATGATCCCCTGGACCACACCACCTGTACTTAGCGCCTGGCTTGCTACCGCCGGTGACTGGCGTGCCGTAGTCGTACAATTGATCATCATTGTGTTTGGTGTATTCTTCTACCTGCCTTTTCTCAAAATTGCAGAGAGAGTGGCACAGAAAAACAGTGAGATAGCGTAAATAATAAAGGAAGGGCAATGGCAGCGAAGTATGTATTAATCGCGCGGGAAATCAGGCGACGAATTATGAGTAAGCAGTATCCCGCGAATGAGCCGTTGCCCGATCAGTTTGCACTGGCAGCCGAGTTCAGCACCAGCCGGATGACGATCCAGCAGGCGATGCGCCAGCTAATCATTGAAGGGCTGGTGTATACCCGCCAGGGGCAGGGCACCTTTATCCGCAAAAATTTCCATCAATTTTCCCAGTGGGATCTGGCCGGCAGCGACTATTTTGGCGCGACCAAAACATGGGGCCATAAAGGTAGGGTCAGCAGCGTGGTTATCCGCTTTGAACTACGGTTCCCAACCGAGAAAGAGCAAACGTCGCTGCTGATTAATGCCGATGCGCCAGTGTATGACTTTATCCGCCTGCGCCTGCTTAACGATGAGCCGATGTCCCTGGATGCCACCATTATGCCTGTCAACCTGGTCCCCGGTCTGAGTCGCTCTCATCTTGAGGGTTCTGTCTTTCAGTACCTGCAGCAAACGCTGGGGCTAAAGATGATGGGATCGTATCGGGTTGTCAGGGCACTCAAACCTGATGTCCTGGATATGCAGTATCTGAATTGCCAGGAGACTGACCCGGTGATGGAAGTCGAACAGGTGATTTATCTGGAGGATGGCACGCCGCTGGAGTACGCCCACTGTCATTATCGCTACGATCACAGCGGGATTGTGATCGTCAATAACGGTTAACCGCCTGCCCGGAGCGTGGTATCGTCCGGGCAAGCGTCAGGACTTAGTTCAGACGAACCGGCATCCCGGAACGGTTCTGAATAGCCTGTTCCAGTACAGACTGGTCAACATCCGCCTGGTCAGTGACTTTTTTCACCGCTTTGGTCAGGGTAACCGGCACCACTTCATCACCATTAAACTGGGCTTCAGTGGTGGAAAGCGGGTTATGTATTTCGACATAACGGCTGCCGTCTGGCTCGGTAGTCGATTTAACCGGCTCATCAATAAACTGTACCCGCGTACCGACCGGCACATTCTGGAACAGGAACTTGATGTCGTCGTTACGCAGACGTACACAGCCGTGGCTGACACGCAGGCCAACGCCGAAGTTGGCGTTAGTGCCGTGAATAGCGTACAGGCGGCCGATATACAGGGCGTACAGGCCCATCGGGTTATCCGGACCCGCCGGAACCACCGCTGGCAGCGGCTGGCCTGCCGCAGCGTATTCAGCATGCATTTTCGCCGTTGGTGTCCAGGTCGGACCCGCTTTCTTACGCTCGACTTTTGTCGTCCAGGCAATCGGGGTGTCTTTGCCTAACTGACCAATACCAATCGGCAGCACGATAACCGTATTGGTACCCTTCGGATAGTAATACAGACGCATTTCGGCGCTATTAATAACAATCCCTTCATGCACGGTATCTGGCAGGATCAGTTGCTGAGGAATGTTCAGCACGGTACCGCCTTTTGGCAGGTAAGTATCCACGCCCGGGTTGGCTTCCAGCATATTGGACAGCCCCATCTGATACTCCGCTGCAAAGTACTCCAGCGGCTGCTTGTTATCATCAGGGATCTGAATGACCTGGTTTTCACCAATTAAACGGCTGCCGTCGGTAGGCAGAGGATACGTGACGGCTGAAGCTGTTTTGCAAAAGCCTACGACAGCCAGCGCCGCCGCAAAAAGGGTCTTTAGTTTCATATTCATATTGAGCAAGATACCGGTGCCACAGGCTGTTGGTTTAAAAGTCCACTATCATTGGGAGCGCATTATAGGTGCATTCCCGTTGAGTGGGAAATAGATGTGTGCAAAATCACACTTTTTTCCGCTGACTACATTTTAGACGCAAATGCAGGGGACTGATTTTAATTCAGAATCCTGGCATAAAGCCGGCTTTTAACGTAACGGCGGGCATCAATCAATTTCACTTCGTGAAAAAGCTGCGCCAAAGTGGCATAATTAGCGGTTTGTCACACTTTTTCAGGAATTACGCGTGTTAGTTTCCAGCAACGTCACCATGCAGTTCGGCAGTAAGCCGCTATTTGAAAATATTTCCGTCAAGTTTGGCGGCGGCAACCGTTACGGCCTGATTGGCGCGAACGGCAGCGGTAAATCCACGTTTATGAAAATCCTCGGCGGCGATTTAGAACCGACGCTGGGTAATGTTTCTCTCGATCCTAATGAACGTATCGGTAAGCTGCGTCAGGACCAGTTCGCTTTTGAAGAGTACTCGGTGCTCGACACGGTGATCATGGGCCACAGCGAGCTGTGGGAAGTGAAGCAGGAGCGCGATCGCATTTATGCTCTCGCGGAAATGAGCGAAGAAGACGGCTATAAAGTGGCCGATCTGGAAGTGCTGTACGGCGAGATGGACGGCTATTCCGCTGAATCGCGCGCCGGTGAATTGCTGCTGGGCGTTGGTATTCCGGTAGAGCAACATTACGGTCCGATGAGTGAAATCGCCCCTGGCTGGAAGCTGCGTGTGCTACTGGCGCAGGCGCTATTCTCTAACCCGGACATTCTGCTGCTTGATGAACCGACCAACAACCTCGACATCGATACTATTCGCTGGCTTGAGCAGGTGCTTAACGAACGTGACAGCACGATGATCATCATTTCGCACGACCGTCACTTCCTCAACATGGTCTGCACCCATATGGCCGATCTGGATTATGGCGAGCTGCGTATTTATCCGGGCAACTACGATGAATATATGACCGCGGCGACCCAGGCACGTGAACGTCTGCTGGCCGACAACGCCAAGAAAAAGGCGCAAATTGCCGACCTGCAATCTTTCGTCAGCCGTTTTAGCGCCAACGCCTCCAAGTCGCGCCAGGCGACTTCTCGTGCCCGCCAGATCGATAAAATCAAGCTGGATGAGGTGAAAGCTTCCAGCCGTCAGAACCCGTTCATTCGCTTCGAGCAGGATAAAAAACTGTTCCGAAATGCGCTTGAAGTGGAGAAGCTGACCAAAGGCTTCGATAACGGACCGCTGTTTAAAGATGTCAGTTTACTGCTTGAAGTAGGGGAAAAACTGGCGGTTCTCGGTACCAACGGCGTCGGTAAATCGACGCTGCTGAAAACGCTGGTCGGTGAACTTGAGGCCAACAGCGGAACGGTTAAATGGTCGGAAAACGCCCGCATCGGCTATTATGCCCAGGATCACGCGGACGATTTCGCCAACGATCTCACCGTGTTTGAATGGATGAGTCAGTGGAAGCAGGAAGGCGATGATGAGCAGGTGGTACGTAGCTTCCTTGGGCGTTTGCTGTTCAGCCAGGACGATATCAAAAAACCCGCGAAAGTGCTTTCCGGTGGCGAAAAAGGACGTATGCTGTTCGGCAAGTTAATGATGCAAAAGCCAAATATCCTGGTGATGGACGAACCGACTAACCACCTGGATATGGAATCCATCGAATCATTGAACATGGCGCTGGAGATGTACGAAGGGACGTTGATTTTTGTCTCTCACGACCGCGAATTCGTCAGCTCGCTGGCGACCCGCGTGCTGGAAATTACCCCGCAGCGTGTGGTGGACTTCAGCGGTAATTACGAAGATTACCTGCGCAGCCAGGGCATCGAGTAATTGCCATTGTGGGCTTTCAGGACTGTAAGCCCGCAATTATTCTGGTGACCTCCACACGGAGGTTGCTTTTTTTATTTCTTTTTAAGAATGATGGACCCGCTGGTTGCGTTAATTCAGGAGTCCAGGTGGCAGGTGAGTCTGTCCGCACTGCACAATAAAAAGTCACGTAAAAGCCTTATTATCGGGGTTATTGTTTTTGTAGGCGCTATTATCACGCTGGGGTTTACCTTACTTAGTGGTATGAAGGATGCGGCACGAGCCGAAGTTGACCTTCTGCGAAGTGGGCAAACTGTCGCGGCATATCAGCAAAGCTCGCAAGCCCTGCAAGGCAGAATGACTGAGGATAGATTTATTCTGTTAACGCGTTCTATGAATTTTTCCGACATTGAAGACTACAGCTTTACTAGTATCGAGCAAGTCAATAATGAAGAGAGCCTCTCTGGCAATGTGAGCTTTAACGATGGATCGCAAGGTGCTATCAAGGTACTAATGCGCAAAGAAGGGGACTCATGGAAACTTTTCGCTATTTTGGTTAATTAGCCGGTTTCAACTGCCGGAGCGAGTGGCTCCGGCTAAAGTGTCACTCGTTAAACGGCGGTGTATTATCCAGCACGGCCTGAATAACGTTCAGCGCACCATGGTGATTGTTATCATCCGTCGTATAGCGAGAAATTTCCTTAATACTGTCGGCCGCATTACCCATGGCAAAAGAATATTTCGCCAGCTTGAGCATTTCTGCATCGTTGCCGCTATCCCCGATGGCAACGCATGCCTGCGGAGAAACATCCCACCGCTGTAGCAGCCGGCTAATACCGCTGGCCTTATGTAAGCCGGGAATAATTAAATCGATAAAGCCGAAGCCGCTGGTCACCGGTTTCATTACGCCTTCAAGTGAGACATGCAATGCATCAACCAGTTGAGGGATCTGCTCATCCGGCAAATTAAGCGAGAACTTAAATAGTTTGTCATTGATGTCGCTGTAATCACTCACACGCTGCATACGGTAATAATGTTTAGCCATCAGTTCAACAAACGCTTGCGGCGCTTTATCGCTGACATAAGCGCTCTCCAGGCCGCAGGCAACAAAGTTAAGTTGCGGGTCTTTAAGCAGTTCGCCAATCACAATCTGCGATTCACGTTGGGTCAGTTCGCCGTGGAAAAGCTCATGGCCGTGTTCATAAACCAGCGCGCCGTTTTCGGCAACGTAAGAAATCGAATCGCGCACTTCAGGGAAAAAGGTGATCAGCTGATAGTACTGGTTGCCGCTGGCGACCACAAATTCAATACCGCGTTGCTGAAGTTGATCAAATTGCGTTAAAAAACGCTGGCGGTCATAGGTTTTAGCGTCACTAAGAAATGTACCATCCATATCGGTGACGATAACTTTCACGGTCATAAAGGTGCTCCTGGCGAAAACGGCAATGCCGCATATTTTAATGCGTCAGCGAAGCAATGCACGCATAAATTATGCTTGTGCAGACTTATGATCAGGTGGCGGCTCGCTTTTGCGACATTGATTCCAGCATGCTGAACAGATTACTGATAAGCCGATTATTTTCTGAATCCGCCGCGTGAAACCGAAAAAGCCGGCATGCGCAGCGCAAAGGAAGTCGATACAGTTTCGCCATCGTGTAAACCCTGAAATGGATTGTCATGGAAAAGGTCACCACCGCCACACCGCATGATGCGGTGTTTAAACAATTTTTATGCCACCCTGAGACCGCACAGGATTTTCTGGATATCCATCTGCCGCCAGCCCTGCGTCAACAGTGCGATTTGCGTACCCTCAGGCTGGAGCCAGCAAGCTTCGTGAAAAAAGATTTGCGTGCTTATCATTCTGATGTGATCTGGTCGGTGAATACCTGTGCAGGCAAAGGTTATATTTATGTGGTGATTGAACATCAAAGTTCACCCGATGCGCTGATGGCGTTCAGGTTAATGCGCTATGCGATGGACGTGATGCAGCGCCATCTGGATAAAGGCAATAAAAAATTGCCGCTGGTCATTCCCATGCTCTTTTATCACGGTATTGAAAGCCCGTATCCCTGGCCCCTGTGCTGGCTGGATGAATTTGCCGATCCGGCGCTGGCACGCCAGCTCTATTCAACCTCGTTTCCGCTGGTGGATATCACCTTCATTGCGGACGCGCAGATTATGCAACACCGCCGCGTAGCCCTGCTTGAGCTGGTGCAAAAGCATATTCGTCAGAGAGACCTGATGATGATCGTTGAGCAACTGGTCTCGCTTCTGGCGATGGGATACAATACCGACACCCAGCGGGAAACGCTGTTTAATTATCTGGCGCGGTGCGGCGATGCGCCAAATTGTAATTCGGTTTTCCGCCATATCGCCAGACGCTTACCGCAACACAAGGAGGAGCTGATGACACTTGCTGAAAGATGGCATGAGGCAGGCCGCAATGATGGCAGACGTGAAGGTCGTCAGGAGGGCCGTCAGGAAGAAGCGCTGCGTATTGCCCGTACCATGCTTGAAAATGGTATTGAGCGCGAAGCGGTGCTGAAGATCACCGGCCTGAGCCGCGAAGAACTGCTGGCTCACGGCATTTAATCACTCGCCAGTTACAGGCACCCCGGCTAAAGGTGCCTGGCGACTTACTCCCCGCACACCTCACATCCCGGCGCACGCATCAGTTTCATTTCGCGGAACTGGCAGGTCATTGCGTCATACATTACTATTTTCCCCGCAACGGGCGTGCCATAGTGGGCCAACACTTTAATGGCTTCCAGCGCCTGCATCGAACCTATCACCCCCACCAGCGGGGCCATGACGCCTGCTTCCACGCAGGACAGCGCATTGTCACCAAATAAACGGCTCAGGCAGCGGTAGCACGGCTCGCCAGGCTGGTAGGTGAAGACGCAGATTTGCCCTTCCATGCGGATAGCCGCGCCTGAGACCAGCGGTATTTTATCGGCAAAACAGCCAGCGTTTAGCTGCTGGCGAATCGCCACGTTATCGGTGCAATCCATCACCAGGTCGTGTTGCGCGATAAGCGAGCAGAGCGCGCGCTCATCCAGCAGGGCGTTAACGGGCGTGATGGTAATATGCGGATTGATCCGCGCCAGCGCGTCACGCGCGGAGAGTACTTTTGGCTGGTCGAGGGTCGCGTCGCTGTGCAACGTTTGCCGCTGCAGATTGGAGAGGGAAACCGTGTCGAAATCAAGCAGCGTAAGCTGCCCGATGCCAGCGCCCGCCAGATATTGCGCCGCAGCGCAGCCCAGTCCACCCAGACCGACAACCAGCACCCGCGCGGCCTTCAGCGCCTCCTGACCCTCAAAATCAAACCCGCGCAGCACGATTTGCCGGTTGTAGCGCATCATTTCGGCATCGCTGAGTTCCTCTGCCATTACAGGCCTCCCAGCAGGGCGTTAAACGGCTCTACCTCTACCCATTCACCGGCCTCAACGTTGCCCCTCTCACGTTCAAGGACAATAAAACAATTCCCCTGACTGAACGAGCTGAAAATATGTGAACCCTGATGGCCTGTGGTATGTACTTCCAGCTCGCCCTGCGCGTTACGCTGTAAGATCCCGCGCTGAAAATCGAGTCGTCCCGGCGATTTTTTTAAGCGCGAGGCCGTGCGTACCCGCTGGCGCGGCGGCAGGATTGCCGTAGTGTTGCCGCTGAGCTTCGCCAGCAGCGGCTGTACCAGCTGATAAAAGGTAAGGGCTGCTGAGACCGGGTTACCTGGCAGTCCACAAAACCAGCTATCGCCAAGGGTGCCAAAGGCGAAAGGTTTTCCCGGTTTGATCGCCAGTTTCCAGAACGCAATCTCGCCCAGTTCGTCAAGAATGGTTTTGGTATAGTCCGCTTCACCCACCGAGACGCCGCCTGAGCTTATTACAACGTCCGCCTGCTGGCGCGCGCGCAGAAAAGTCTCCCGCAACTGCTGCGGTGAGTCGCGCACAATACCTAAATTGATCACCTCACAGCCGAGCTGATCCAGCATTAAATGCACCGTCAGGCGATTGGTATCATAAATCTGTCCCTCTGCCAGTGGCTGAC
The DNA here is from genome assembly GCF_002915575.1 of Superficieibacter electus. GTDB lineage: Bacteria > Pseudomonadota > Gammaproteobacteria > Enterobacterales > Enterobacteriaceae > Superficieibacter > Superficieibacter electus. Next base: position 200,405 of record NZ_PQGD01000006.1, on the reverse strand, counting down.
CCGGCAACTGAAGCTCATCACCGGTTGAGAACAGCGCGACGCGCACTTTACGCACTACGTTCACGCTGGCAATGCCCAGCGAGGCCAGAATCGGTAGTTCCGCCGCGGTCAAACGAGTTCCTGCCGGTAACACGGTGGCATCGCGGCGAATATCCTCCCCACGGCGACGAATGTTTTGCCCCTCGCGCACGTTGGCGATAAAACGCACGCCCGCTTCACTGGTTTCAGTTTCCTCCTGCATGACTACTGCATCGCAGGCCGCAGGTACCGGCGCACCGGTCATAATACGGATGCAGGTACCTTGCGGCCATTCGCCCTGAAAAGGCTGCCCGGCAAAACTTTTTCCGGCTACCGGCAGAGGGCTGTCGGTGTTGAGATCCGCCAGGCGCACGGCATAACCGTCCATCGCTGAGTTATCAAAGCCGGGAACGTCCAGCGGCGAAACGGTATCCTGCGCCGTGACGCGACCAAAGGCCTGAATTAGCGGAACGCTTTCCGCTTCCGTCAACGGGGCAATGCGGTTGAGCATTTGCGACAGGGCGTCGTCGAGCGGTATCAGTCCGGCGTTAACATTCATAAAAAACTCCTGCGGATAAAAATCGAATGCGCCATTATGGCAGAAAACGGCTTTTAGCTGTATGCCAGCGTCGGCTTAACCTTTACATCACCGCCGCATCTTTCTATATTCAAAATTTGTATAAAAGAGTTGCCACGGTAATGATATCTATAGAAAAAGCCGTGACGCTGTTGTAACAGGAAGGGAAACATGGGAAATGCGGTCATTGCGATTCATGGAGGAGCAGGAGCCATTGCGCGCGCGCAGATGACGCCGGAGCGGGAACAGCAGTACATTGCCGCCCTTTCAGCCATTGTTGAGTATGGCCAGGCAATGCTGGAGGCGGGCGAGAGTGCGCTGGATGTGGTCAGCGAAGCGGTACGACAACTGGAGGAGTGCCCGCTTTTCAATGCAGGCATCGGTGCGGTCTACACCCGCGATGCAACGCATGAGCTTGATGCCTGTATTATGGATGGCCGTAGCCTGAAAGCCGGTGCGGTGGCGGGCGTTTCTCACCTGCGTAACCCGGTGCTGGCCGCGCGTCTGGTGATGGAGCAAAGCCCCCATGTTCTGCTCATCGGCGATGGGGCCGAGAATTTTGCTTTTCGGCACGGCATGGAGCGTGTTGATAGCGCCCTTTTTTCCACGCCGGCGCGCTATGAACAGCTTCTTGTCGCGCGTGAGGCGGGAGAACTACAGCTGGATCACTCTGTTGCCCCATTGGACGAACGTACGAAAATGGGCACAGTGGGCGCTGTGGCGCTGGATAAAGCTGGCGATCTTGCCGCCGCTACATCTACCGGCGGCATGACCAACAAGCTGCCGGGGCGGGTGGGTGACAGCCCGATACCCGGTGCCGGATGCTACGCTAACAATGCCAGCGTGGCGGTATCCTGCACCGGTACTGGCGAGGTCTTTATGCGCACGCTCGCGGCCTACGATATTTCTGCGCTTATGGAATACGGTGGTCTGAGCCTGCTGGAAGCCTGTGAGCGGGTGGTGATGGAAAAATTACCGGCGCTGGGGGGAAGCGGAGGATTAATCGCTATTGACCGGGAAGGCAATGTGGTCCTGCCTTTCAACAGCGAAGGAATGTATCGTGCGTGGGGATATGCCGGAGATACGCCCACTATTGGAATTTATCGCGAATAAGGAGACGCCGTTGCCGCAAGGTCAACCATTCGCTGCCGGCGACGTGCTGGCGGTTAACAATCTCAACATTTCATTTGCCGGGCAGCAGGGGAGCGTTTGCGCTGTGCGCGACCTGTCGTTTACCTTGCAGCGCGGTGAAACGCTGGCGATAGTTGGCGAGTCCGGCTCGGGGAAATCCGTCACGGCGCTGGCGCTGATGCGTCTGATTGAACAGGCTGGCGCAACGGTCTCCTGCGACAGGTTTTTATTGCGTCGTCGTAATGGCCAGGCGATTGAGCCGAATACACTGTCGGCATCGCAGATGCGGCGAGTGCGCGGGGCGGATATCGCTATGATTTTTCAGGAGCCGATGACCTCGCTTAACCCGGTCTTTACCGTCGGCGAACAGATTGCCGAGTCGATCCGGTTGCATCAGGGACTGAATCATCACCAGGCGCTGGCGGAAGCCAAAAAAATGCTGGAGCAGGTGCGTATTCCGGAATCACAGTCGGTATTGAACAGCTATCCGCACCAGCTTTCGGGGGGGATGCGCCAGCGAGTAATGATCGCCATGGCCCTCTCGTGCCGCCCGGCGGTATTGATTGCCGACGAGCCGACCACCGCGCTGGACGTCACTATTCAGGCGCAGATTTTACGGCTTATCGACGTCCTCCAGCAGGATATGGCGATGGGCGTAATTTTCATCACTCACGATATGGGTGTTGTCGCCGATATTGCCGATCGGGTGTTGGTCATGTATCAGGGTGAGGCGGTAGAAACGGGCAGCGTGGAGCAGATTTTTACAGCGCCGCAGCATCCTTATACCCGCGCATTGCTGGCTGCCGTCCCGCGACTCGGTGCGATGCACGGCAGCGATCTGCCACGGCGTTTTCCGCTTTCTGGCGATGAGCAGGAGGACGAGGCGGCGCAGGATACGGTGGTTGCTGGCAAGCCCATCCTTCAGGTCCGCGACCTGATCACCCGTTTTCCGCTACGTGGCGGCATCTTCAATCGCATCACCCGCGAAGTTCACGCGGTCGAAAACGTCAGCTTTGATTTATGGCCTGGTGAAACGTTGTCGCTGGTGGGGGAGTCGGGCAGCGGTAAATCGACCACCGGTCGTGCGCTGCTACGGCTGGTCGAATCGCAAAGCGGTACTATCACCTTCAATGGTGAACGCATCGACACGCTGCCGACCAGTAAACTTCAGCCGCTACGCCGCGATATTCAGTTTATTTTTCAGGACCCGTATGCCTCGCTCGATCCACGGCAGACGGTGGGCTATTCGATTATGGAACCGCTGCGGGTGCATCGGTTACTGGACGCAGACGGAGCACAGCGCCGGGTTGCCTGGCTGCTGGAACGCGTCGGCCTTAAGCCGGAACATGCCTGGCGCTATCCGCATGAGTTTTCCGGCGGCCAGCGTCAGCGTATTTGTATTGCCCGCGCGCTGGCGCTGAACCCAAAAGTGGTGATTGCCGATGAATCGGTGTCCGCACTGGACGTGTCTATTCGCGCGCAGATCATCAACTTGCTTCTCGACCTCCAGCGCGAGATGGGGATCGCCTTTCTGTTTATTTCGCACGACATGGCGGTGGTGGAGCGTATCAGCCACCGCGTCGCGGTGATGTATCGGGGACAAATTGTCGAAATCGGTCCGCGCCGCGCGCTGTTTGAGAATCCGCAGCATCCGTATACCCGCAAATTGATGGCTGCTGTTCCAGTGGCCGATCCCGCACATCGTCGCCCGCAACGTGTGCTGTTGTCCGATGATATTCCGGGAAATATCTACAAGCGAGGAGAAGAGGTGGCGATTGCGCCGTTGCAGCAGGTTGCACCGGGGCATTACGTTGCACGTTCTGGCTCACCATTATAAATAACAGGCAGGGGCCTCAGGAGAATAACATGACACAACGCATGACAGGTAAATGGCTGATTGCCGCCGGGATCGCTTCCGCGCTGGTCGCCGCGCCCGCATTCGCCGCAAAAGACGTCGTCGTGGCGGTCGGCTCGAATTTCACGACTCTCGACCCGTATGATGCCAACGATACGTTATCTCAGGCGGTCGCGAAGTCGTTTTATCAGGGGTTGTTTGGTCTTGATAAAGACATGAAGCTGCAAAACGTGCTGGCGGAAAGCTACACCGTTTCTGATGATAACCTTTCTTACACGATTAAACTTCGTCAGGGCGTTAAGTTCCAGGACGGGACGGCGTTTGATGCCGCGGCGGTGAAAGCCAACCTCGATCGCGCCAGCAACCCGGAGAATCACCTTAAACGGTTTAATCTGTATAAGAATATTGATAAGACCGAAGTGATCGATCCTGCGACGGTAAAAATTACCCTTAAGCAGCCCTTCTCCGCCTTTATCAACGTGCTGGCTCACCCGGCGACGGCGATGATCTCGCCGGCGGCGCTGCAAAAATACGGTAAAGAGATTGGTTTCCATCCGGTTGGCACCGGCCCGTATCAGCTGGAAACATGGAATCAGACTGATTTTGTGAAGGTGAAAAAGAATCCGGACTACTGGCAAAAAGGGCTGCCGAAGCTGGATACCATTACCTGGCGTCCGGTGGTGGATAACAACACTCGTGCAGCGATGTTACAGACCGGCGAAGCGCAGTTTGCGTTTCCGATCCCCTACGAGCAGGCCCCGCTGCTTGAGAAAAACAGCAAGCTGGAACTGGTTGCCAGCCCGTCGATTATGCAGCGTTACATCAGTATGAACGTGACGCAAAAACCGTTCGACAACCCGAAAGTGCGTGAAGCCATCAACTATGCGATCAACCGCCAGGCGCTGGTGAAAGTGGCTTTTGCCGGGTACGCCACGCCAGCCACCGGCGTTGTACCTCCGGCCATTGCCAATGCCAGCAGCTACCAGCCGTGGCCTTACGATCCGGCAAAAGCGCGTGAGCTGCTGAAAGAAGCGGGGTATCCGAACGGCTTCAGCACCACGCTGTGGTCGTCGCACAATCACAGTACGGCACAGAAAGTGCTGCAATTCACCCAGCAGCAGCTGGGACAGGTGGGCATCAAAGCGCAGGTTACCGCGATGGATGCCGGTCAGCGTGCGGCGGAAGTAGAAGGTAAAGGGCAGAAAGAAAGCGGCGTGCGCATGTTCTACACCGGCTGGTCAGCTTCAACCGGGGAAGCGGACTGGGCGCTGTCGCCGTTGTTTGCCACCCAGAACTGGCCGCCAGCGCTTTTTAACACCGCGTTTTACAGCAACAAACAGGTAGATCAAGATCTGGCCGACGCGCTGAAAACCAACTCTGCACAAGAGAAAACGCGGCTGTATAAAGATGCCCAGGATACCATCTGGAAAGAGTCTCCGTGGGTACCGCTGGTGGTCGAAAAACTGGTTTCCGCCCACAGTAAAACGTTGACCGGGTTTTATATCATGCCGGATACCGGCTTTAGCTTTGACAATGCGGACCTCAAGCAGTGAGGCTGAGCGTCTCTTGGGGCTACAGCCTGCATGAAGGTGGCGTGAAATAATGCTTAACTATTTCCTCAAACGCCTGCTGGGATTGATCCCAACGCTGCTGATCGTGGCCGTGCTGGTCTTTTTGTTCGTGCATCTGCTGCCCGGCGATCCGGCGCGGCTGATTGCCGGGCCGGAAGCTGACGCCTAGGTCATTGACATGGTGCGTCAGCAACTGGGGCTGGATCAGCCGCTGCATATTCAGTTCTGGCACTATATCACCAGCGCTCTTCAGGGGGATTTCGGGCAATCAATGGTCTCCCGTCGTCCTGTCTCGCAGGAGATAGCCAGCCGTTTCATGCCTACGCTGTGGCTGACGCTGGCAAGCATGGCCTGGGCGGTGCTGTTTGGCCTCGCGGCGGGGATCGTCGCGGCGGTGTGGCGTAACCGCTGGCCGGATCGTGTTGGTATGACGCTTGCTGTTACCGGCATTTCTTTTCCGGCCTTTGCGCTGGGCATGTTACTGATGCAGGTCTTCTCTGTTGAACTCGGCTGGCTGCCAACCGTTGGCGCTGACAGCTGGCGGCATTATATTCTGCCTTCTCTGACGCTGGGGGCGGCGGTAGCAGCGGTAATGGCGCGTTTTACCCGTGCCTCGTTCGTTGATGTGTTGAACGAAGATTATATGCGCACCGCCAGAGCAAAAGGGGTCAGCGAAACCTGGATTGTGCTTAAGCATGGCTTGCGTAATGCCATGATCCCGGTGGTGACGATGATGGGCCTGCAATTCGGTTTTTTGCTCGGCGGCTCGATTGTCGTGGAAAAAGTGTTTAACTGGCCGGGATTGGGGCGACTGCTGATTGATTCTGTTGAGATGCGTGACTATCCGGTGATTCAGGCAGAAGTGCTGCTTTTTTCGCTGGAATTTATTCTTATTAATTTAATGGTGGATTTGCTTTATGCCGCAATCAACCCTGCTATCAGGTATAAATAAGTGCGACTGCTAAACTGGCGGCGTCAGGCCATCATTGATGCGATGCCCGGCGTCAAACCCGAGCGGGTCCGCACGCCGTGGCACGAATTCTGGCGGCGGTTTCGTCATCAGCCATTAGCTATCGCCGCCGGTATTTTTGTCCTGCTGCTGATTATTGTCGCTGCTATCGCGCCGTGGATCGCCCCTTACGATGCGGAAAACTATTTTGATTACGACCGGCTGAACGCCGGGCCCTCCATGCTGCACTGGTTTGGCGTGGATTCCCTGGGACGCGATATTTTCAGCCGCGTGCTGGTCGGGACGCAAATCTCGCTGGCGGCGGGGGTTTTTGCCGTGCTGATCGGGGCGCTCATTGGTACCGTTCTGGGGTTACTGGCGGGCTACTACGAGGGCTGGTGGGACCGCATCATCATGCGCATCTGCGATGTGCTGTTTGCGTTTCCCGGTATTCTACTGGCGATTGCCGTGGTGGCGGTGATGGGCAGCGGGATGGCTAACGTGATTATCGCGGTCGCTATCTTTTCCGTTCCGGCATTTGCCCGTCTGGTGCGGGGAAATACGCTGGTGCTTAAGCATCAGACCTTTATCGAATCGGCCCGCAGTATTGGGGCCAGCGATATGACGATTTTATTCAGCCATATCCTGCCGGGAACGGTGTCGTCGATTGTGGTCTATTTTACGATGCGTATCGGGACGTCGATAATTTCCGCCGCCAGCCTCTCTTTCCTTGGCCTCGGCGCACAGCCGCCGACGCCGGAGTGGGGCGCGATGCTGAACGAGGCCCGCGCCGACATGGTGATGGCTCCGCACGTGGCACTGTTTCCGGCTATTGCCATCTTTCTGACGGTGCTGGCATTTAATCTGCTGGGGGATGGCCTAAGGGATGCGCTGGACCCGAAGATTAAAGGGTGAGCAGGGGGTTGGTATTGCCCCCTGTACTCGGGTAACGATAAACTGGCTGGCAATTCAGGAGCGTCACGGCAAAGGACAAAAATATGATCTATGTGACTTCAGATACCCATTTCTGCCACTCGAATATTCTTAATTTATGTGGGCGTCCGTTTAATAGCATCCAGCATATGAATGACACGTTGATTCATAACTGGAACGCCTGCGTGCGCCACGAGGATGAAATTTATATTCTGGGTGATTTCATGTTTCACGGTACCGGGAAAGATGCCAACAATATCCTCCGCCGGCTGAACGGTAAAAAATATCTTATTCGCGGTAATCACGATAAATTTTTAAACGACCCAGAATTTGATGTCTCAGCGTTTGAATGGATAAAAGATTATTACGTACTGGACTATAAAAAAGAGAAATTCGTGATGTTTCACTACCCGATCCTGGAGTGGCAGGGGTTCTTTCGCGATGCGTTTCATCTCTATGGCCATGTGCATAATTCGGGAAAAGATCCACAGCAGCGCCAGCGGTTAAACGTGCTGGGCGAGCGGGCGATCAACGTTGGCGTGGATGTGAATCATTTCTTTCCGGTGAGTATTGATTCGCTGATTAAACAGGTCAAAAAGTAACCTTTCCGCAGGGGCGGCGTTATTACCTGTTGAGGCAGTACGTGTTTACCCGCTCGCCGCGCAGGTATCGTTTAAGCTGTTCCTCGCTGAGTAACAGATGCTCATAGGTTAGTTCGCTGCCGCTGACGGGAGGATCGTCATCCTGCGTCAGGTCGTCGCGTTCAATCGGGTTGCTGATGCTGATTATTTTGCGAATGCCCTCGAAGCGGGTCACGCAGGGTTGCCTGTCCAGCGTTTCGCTGTCGTCATCCACCAGATTGGCTTTGGCGATGGCGATCGCTTTTTCCAGCGCATCTTCGCCGGGATCCGCCTCCAGTAGATAAAGATTTTCCTTAATCAGCAGCTTTTTCCGCTGGCCCCTTTTTAAGCGCACGCTGAACACCGCATGAGCAACGTACCAGACCATACTTATTCCTCCTTAACCGAATGTTCTTCCTGCCAGATCTTAGCTTCATCGCGAGCGCCTGCGTGTTCGTCATTGAGCATGGCGGCAAAAATAGCGTGCAGCTCTGGCGTATCATAGCCCTGACCATTTACCGCGCAGCCCGCCCAACTGCGAACTTCACCCTGCTTATCGCGCAGTAACTGTATCAGCACAGGCAGCAGGGTTTCATCAGGATGAGTGTTGTGACAAAGTGCGCCCGCCACGCTAACGCGCACGGTGACAGAAGTATCGGTTGCGGCAAGACGGCAGCGATTTGCCAGCATGGGCCAGAAATCCGCTTTTTTGCCCCAGCGATGGCCCATTGCGCTAATCGCGCTACCCCGTACGGTGGCGGTGGGATCGCTGGCGGCGAGCGCATCAAGTTGCGCCATAATTGCCGGGAGAATGGATTCAGGCGTTACGATCTGGCCGAGAATAAAGCAACTAAGATCGCGTGCTTTATAATTGGTTGAATGGCACATTTTTTGTGCAACGCTCAGGCCCAGTCCCCGAAGCTGCAAATGCATCGCCGCCGCTTTTCTTTTTAGCGGATCGGGATCGTTGAGCAGGAGATAAAGCGTATGTTCCTCCAGCGGTTTATATTGTCGGAAGAAGGCCATTTCTTTATTCCACTGGCGTTCTGCATAGTGAAGCCGTTGCCGGGAGAATGTCATTAGTATTTCCCTTTTTTAACGAGCTTACTCTGGCAAGGTGAACAGTAGCCATATATAGCTCACAAATAAACCAGGTAGAAATGGTGCATTATGCATATTCATCTTTTCCCTGATAATATTATTCCGCATCCCACCATTCTCCTTGCAGATACCCTTCGAGCGTATCATGCGGCTGCGTTCCGGTACGCGTCACTTCCACCCAGCTATTTTTATCGACAAAGGTAAACTGCTCTTCCGGCAACGCATCGCGCAAGGCCCTGCTCATCAGCGCTTGCCAAAATTGCAACGTGTCGCCATCTTCACAGTATCCCGGGCCAATAAAGTAATAGTCAAAAGGATCGGTGTCATCGCTTAAAAACTCGCCACGGTCAATATAGCCTGTATCGACCGAGGGACGATCGTCTTCACAAAGATATTCCCCGCCGCGAAATATCCACGGTTCGCCGTTGGCGACCGCAAATACCACATCTTTTTGCAGTTGCGCATACTCTTCAGGCCGCGTTGTTTTCCATTCTGGCGTACCGACGTATTTTTCCACCCAGTCGGCGGCGGTGATTAGCTCTGCGGGTGCCAGTAGCCTGAAAACCGGTTGCTGCCGATCGGTTTTAACAACCTGCCAGCTTCGGCCATCATGAGCCAGATTGAGATAAAAATCCGGTAAGGTGATGCCGAGACGGGCCTCTGCGCTGGCGATTTCAGCGCTCGAAAACGGCTTGTTGGTTAGCGTTGTCGTCAGCCCGGCCTGATACGGTGCCAACTGGTCGGTCACATCACGCCAGAGGGAGAAAAAGTCGGCCAACGAACGACCAGCAGACATGGTTTGACGCGTAAAGCTATTGGGTAACAGCACTCCGCCACCGGTGATGGGCCAGGTAACGCCATTGGTCATGACCGCATCCCCTGAGAGGCGATAGGGGACCGGCTCGGTAACGGGCGGCAGGACGACATAATTTTTTTTTGCCGATAGGTTAACCGCCAGCGTTAACGATTGACCATTGATATCAATACGCAGATTTTCTTCGATTTGATCGTCGGCAAGCTCATCAGTGATATAGCTTCCCGAAGGCTGAGGATTTCGGGTTTGATTAAGAAGGTAGCTAAACAGCGATTGACCGTTTTGCTGCTTGTGCCAGGCGGTACCTGCTGCAAGACAAATAATTAACAGGACGGCACCTGCAATCAGCGTTTTCGATACTTTTGTCATGTTATCAATTCCCTGTGATTAACGCGTGGCTGGCCGTTCAGCCTGACCACGCGCAATAATACCCGCTTTCCCGAGCGGATATTTTTGCTGGCGCTCACGATTGTTGCGCCATGCCGGAACATTACACCCGGCTTCCCCACAAGTCGTATTCGTCGGCGTTTTCGACTTTTACCCGCACCACGTCGCCCGGTTTGACGTTGGTTTCACCGTTGAGGTAAACCGCGCCGTCGATTTCCGGCGCGTCGGCCATACTGCGGCCAATCGCCCCTTCTTCATCGACTTCATCAATGATAACGAGGATTTCACGACCGACTTTCTCTTGCAGACGGCTGGCGGAGATCGCCTGTTGAAGCTGCATAAAGCGGTTCCAGCGTTCTTCTTTTACCTCTTCCGGTATCTGGTCCGGCAACTCGTTGGCACCCGCGCCTTCAACCGGGCTGTATTTGAAGCAGCCAACGCGATCCAGACGGGCTTCCTGGAGGAAATCCAGCAGCATCTGGAAATCTTCTTCTGTTTCACCCGGGAAGCCGACGATAAACGTTGAGCGCAGGGTCAGCTCTGGACAGATTTCACGCCATTGCTTAATGCGCGCCAGTTGGCGGTCAACGGAGCCAGGACGTTTCATGAGCTTGAGAATGCGCGGGCTGGCATGCTGCAACGGAATATCGAGATAGGGCAGAATTTTGCCTTCTGCCATCAACGGGATCACATCATCTACATGCGGATAAGGATACACGTAGTGCAGACGCGTCCAGATGCCGAGTTTTGAAAGCTGCTCGCACAGGCTGACCATGCTGGTTTTAACCGGCTCGCCGTTGTAAAAACCAGTACGGTGCTTCACATCCACACCGTAGGCCGAGGTATCCTGCGAAATGACCAGAATTTCTTTTACCCCGGCATCCACCAGACGTTTCGCCTCACTTAAAACGTCGCCAATAGGGCGGCTGACCAGATCGCCACGCATGGAAGGAATAATGCAGAAGGTGCAGCGATGGTTGCAGCCTTCAGATATCTTCAGATAAGCATAATGACGCGGCGTCAGTTTCACACCCTGTTCCGGTACCAGGCTCAGGAACGGATTGTGTTTTGGCTTTGGTACATAGTGGTGAACGTGTTGCAATACCTGCTCGTAACTGTGTGGGCCAGTAATCTCAAGCACTTTAGGATGCACTTCGCGGATTTGATCTTCTTTAGCTCCCAGACAACCTGTCACAATGACCTTGCCATTTTCATTCAGCGCTTCGCCAATCGCTTCCAGCGACTCCTGGACCGCACTGTCAATGAAACCACAGGTATTGACAATGACCATGTCGGCATCGTCATAACGTGGTACGACATCATAACCTTCGGTGCGCAACTCGGTCAGGATACGTTCTGAATCGACAAGGTTTTTTGGGCAGCCGAGGCTGACGAAGCCGATTTTTGGCTGGGATGTTACATTGCTCATAGTATAAAAAGTGTTCTAATCTGGAAGTGGTTAGGGCAAGGATTCTACAGAGATTATACGAAAATTTGTACTGGTATCTCTGCCTGCTCCCTGTTCATGGAAAATAGCGGGAGGTTGGGAGTTAAATTAACAGCCAGGGGCGGACATAAAATTTGCCGGCCCCGTGGTTAATGGTCTACCCGTAAGCCAGCATAACCTGGCTTACCAGAACTGGAAGGCTAATTACTCTGGTATCTTACTGATTTCAGCTTCCTTGATGGTAATGGATTGTCTTGCCGGTTGCAGGTCTGAGCTGGTATCAATGTCCGCGTTTTGCTGTCTGTCCTTAACGTCATCGCCGGGCTTGCAGGCGCGATTCTTCTTCATATTAATGACAGCATCACAGACCAGCCAGATAAGAGCAATAATACAAACGATTAAATCTCCCCACTTAACGGGAGGTCTTTCGCCACTAACACTGGGTCCCCAAAAGCTGAAAACAAAACGGCCGCCGATCATGCCGAGGGGAATGGCATACGTTATAATGGTAAAAACATCAATAGGTTTACCTCGACAGGTTATTACCCTTTTGTCTTTACTGAACAGATAACTATTTGAAATCGTCGCGCCGACTATTGATACATAAGAAATGGTAGTCGTAAAATTGTTACCGAAATAATTGGCTAACCAATAAGTTATAATCAATGAGGTAATGAATATAAATGAAAGTAATAGAGGATTTTTCAAAATAAGAATGCCTTAGGTAAAGGATATTATTTAAAGTGTTTTATCCTTTTTACAGAAAAACAGCAAGTGAAAATTACTGGCATATGCTCTTTGAAACAGGTTATAGCTATAAAAGTGACAGTAGCGGATAAGGTATATGCCATCAGGAAATAACACCTACTAAAATAGATGGGTGGTTTGCGCTTGACAATGTTGTGGGGGCGAAATAGTCGTAACCTCACTTTATAATTAAAACCGCGATACTGTTATCGTTTTTCTGACAAGACAAATTTAAGTTAAATACCATTATATTTGATTGAGAATATACCACGTTAAATAACTTAATATCTAAAACAGGAAGATTTTATAGCTTAACGTTTCCTGATTGTGGTCAGATAATCAGTTGCCGAGGATCTTTTTTTACTTTGTGCTAACGCACAAGACGTGAGTGTTTCTCCTCTCTACTTTCCATTTTTCAAAGAGTCGTTATTACTCGGAGTAAAAAATGTTTTGTATTCTGGTTTATTGACCTGGCGCACGATCATGTACAAAAAATAGGCACATACTATACCATGCCCGTAGCTGAAAAAGGAGGAAAAAGCATGTCGTTCGACAGACTCCATCACAGCCTGCTGGATAAGCTTATTGATGCTCGTATTGAGATCGATACTTATCTGCAACTTCGCAAGGCAAAAGGCTATATGACTGTGAGCGAAAGCCATGCTTTACGCGATAGCCTGTTTACGCTTTGTGCTGAACTGCGGCAGAACGCGCCGCAGCTAAAGAGGAATTGTGCCCCCCAGGAATTTGAGGCGCTGCGTCACGCCGGGGAATCCATCGCCAAAGCCGCCGTGTGCCTGATGAGCGGTCATCATGATAGCCCCCAGTACGTGACTGTTGATACCCATAAGCTGAGCGGTTGCCTGGCAACCTTAACCCACAGCATTCAATGCCTGCGCAACACAGCGCCTTTGACGCAGGCTTGACCCCCGGGGGAGGCTGCTCCCCCGTTTTCATTAAGTTTTTGTAAATATACCCGCATCACCGGGCCTGCTGGCTAACCTTATCTGATAACGCCCATAAGGAGCCTGCCATGCGACGACTTGCGACCCTCTCCGTTTTCAGTTCGCTATTCTTTGTCTCTCCGCTGTATGCCGAAGCGCTAAAGGTGGAGGTTTTACAGAATAAGCTGGATCATCCCTGGTCGATGGCGTTTTTGCCCGGCGATAGTGGTATGTTGATCACCCAGCGGGGAGGCCAACTTCTCCACTGGCAGCAGGGTAAAGGACTCTCCGATCCGATTACCGGCGTGCCCCGGGTGTGGGCTAACGGACAGGGAGGCCTGCTGGATGTGGTACTGGCCCCCGATTTTGCCAGTTCCCGCCGCGTCTGGCTGAGCTATGCAGAGGCGGGGCAGGATGGCAAAGCAGGAACGGTGGTGGGCTATGGCCGTCTGAATGACGATCTGACCCGGCTGGAGGGCTTCCAGGTGGTCTTCCGTCAGATGCCAAAACTCTCTACTGGTAACCACTTCGGTGGCCGTCTGGTCTTTGATGGCAAAGGTTATCTCTATATCGCGCTTGGAGAAAATAATCAGCGTCCTACCGCACAGGATCTCGATAAGCTTCAGGGAAAGGTGGTCCGTCTGACCGAGCAGGGCAAAATTCCCGACGACAATCCGTTTGTCAACCGCCAGGGGGCACGACCGGAAATCTGGTCTTACGGAATCCGTAATCCACAGGGCATGGCGATGAACCCGTGGAGCAACGCGCTGTGGCTAAATGAGCATGGTCCGCGCGGCGGTGACGAAATCAATATTCCCGAAAAAGGCAAAAACTACGGCTGGCCGCTGGCAACGTGGGGGATTAACTATAGCGGCTTAGCGATTCCGGAGGCTAAAGGAGAAATTGTGGCGGGAACTGAGCAGCCGGTATATTACTGGAAAAAATCACCTGCCATCAGCGGCATGGCATTTTATAACGCTGACACTTTCCCGCAGTGGAAAAATAAAGTCTTTATTGGTGCGCTAAAGGATCAGGATATCATTATGATGAGTGTTAACGGCAATAAAGTGACTGAAGATGGCCGCATTCTGGGCGATAAAAAGCAGCGAATTCGCGACGTTCGTGTTGGTCCGGACGGCTATCTGTATGTGCTGACTGACGAGTCAGAAGGCGAACTATGGAAAGTTAGCCCCGCCGGTTAAAACGGGGCAAACGGATTAGCGCATTACGCGCCGCAGGATGCGGTTTGATTGCGATTCAAACTCGGTAACGGCTTCTTCAACAGACGCTTTACCATAGTCGATTTTTTCCCGCGCTGCGGTGAACTGCGCCAGGAACTGGACGTCTTCCAGGTAAGGCGAGGCTTTGGAGGCATTGGGCAGGTCAAAGGACTGTAGCAATCCGCTTATCACCGGATCGCTATCGGAAAGAATGCCTTTATCGCGCAGGGCCTTATCGGCCACTTTGCTCAACGGCGCACCGCGCTCAAGCCCGGCTGGTATAACCCCTGCGGGATCGTTGACCAAAAAATTCAGCAGCATTGCGGCTTCTTTAGGATGCTTTGTTGTACGGCCAATGGAGTACATCAGCGCCGTTTTCTGGAATTGTCCCGCATCCTTAGCGCCTGGCAGCATGGGGTAAGGGCCTACAACCAGATTGGACGGCGTCTTGAGGTTTTGTGACTCCGCAGGGTACAGCGCATTCCAGCTGTACAGCCCGGCCCACTCGCCGTTAATCCAGGGCTTCATTTCATAGTTAACCCCTTTGCCAAACGAAGCCATGTATTTAGCGTCAGGAATAACATGGTTATCGACGAGCTTTTTATAGAAGGTAAAGGCTTCAACCCACTCTTCATGGGTCCAGGCCAGTTTACGAGCCTTCTCATCGAGTATCGGTTTCTGGTACTTCTGGTACATATAAGAACGCAGCAATAACAGACCATCCTGTTCGCCAAGAATTAACGGGAAGTAGTTATCGCCCAGTTTTTCTTTAAACTGTAACCCCGCCTGCATAAGCTGATCCCAGTTTTGCGGGTACGCGACGCCAGCTTTTTTCCAGGTTTCAGCGTTATAAAAAAACAGCATGACGTTGGTAGAAAGGGGAATCGCGTTGACTTTATTATTTACCGTCGTCGTCGAGAGCGATTGTGGTGAAAACTGGCCGAGATCCAATGTATCTTTGACCAGATTAAGATCGTAAAAGCCATCGCCTTTTTTCGACAAGATTGTTAGCCAGTTCCAGTTAGTCTGGATCACGTCTGCTTCTGTTCCGCTATTAATTTGCGTGGTCAGGCGTGAGTAATAACCATCCCAGCCGGTATATTCCGCTTTGACTGATATATCCGGATATTTTGCTTCAAACGCTTTCAGCGCCTCAAGGGTCGCCATATTACGCACTTTACCGCCCCACCATGAGAAACGCAGCTCGACTTTATCCGCACTCCAGGCAGGGGCAATCAGGCTTGCGCCACAGCAGCAAGCGAGAAGTAAGGGTAAGATTTTTTTCATGTTATTTTTCTCCGTAACGCAATTTATGAAAATCGGTCAGCTGCTTGACGTAGCGCATCTCCTGCTCGCACCAGGGGGTTCCTTCCGGCGTCAGAACATCGTGAAACCATAACGATTGCGGGTCGGGATGGGCTTTATTAATACCCGGCCAGGGTATCCAGGTTTGCGTTTTTCCCTGCACCAGCCCCCATTGATAACAGCCGGTTTCAAACGCGCTGAACAATGGAAGCTGCTCGCTGAAATGACAATCAACATGGCGGGCAAGCCATTCAGTGCATAATACCGGGCGGCGGCGCTGTGCCAGCATAGCCAGCACCTCTAGCTGTCGCGCAGCGGTGTTGTAATTGTGGTAGCTAATGACATCCGATAACGCCAGCGCCGCAACATCGATAGGATGACCGAGGGTGCCGTATTGATCGTGATCGATATGCCACGCGCCGACGGTCAGTGGCTGGCTTGGGCCGACATCACGTGCCCAGCGAAAAGCGGAGGTCATCAGCGTCAGGGCATACTCTTCCAGCGCCTCACCAATTTCCATGGAGTCTGTTGCAGAAACGTTGACGCCCCGATTACCCGGCTCGTTGTATAAATCCCAGATGGCAATTCGCTTATCCGTAGCAAAATGGCCAATAATATCGCGCACGTAGGCTTCTATATCTGGCCATCGGGAAGTATCCATAACCCGTTTACGCCCCGGGCTGGCTGCCGCCTGGCTGTTATGAACACCCGGTCGCGGAGGCTTTTGTGGTCCAATGAAAGGTTCATCACCGGAGAAACCGCAGTCATCCATTAAGGTCAGCATGACGTTAATATGATGATGTGCGGCAATGGATAAAAAGGCGTCAATGCGTGCCAGAAGACCGTCGCGATCGTGTTCCCAGACGATAAAAGGCAGGTTCGTACGTAGCGCGTAATAGCCGTAATGACTGGCCCAGCCCAGCTCCAGGTCAATAGTGTGAGGATCGAAGGTATCGGCTTGCCACATCTCCGTCCAGTTAACGGCGGTTTGTGGCAAATAGTTAAAACCGCAGGCCCAGCCAGTATGCTGGTACCATTCCTGCGCCTGCGCTTCATTCCACTGAATATGCATAGCTAATCCCTTTAGGTAATAACATTAGCTAATTTTTATTAAACGAAGCGCGAGTGCAATCATTAACAACAAAAACTGTAAGGGTGTTCACAAAAAGAGCGGTGTACAGCGTCTGTCTGCACACCCGGAAGATCAGGTGACGGGGATCATGACCACGTCTCGCCAGGCCTGGCGCTCCGCCAGTTGCTGATACCAGCGCTCAAGATGGGGGTGAGACTGCCACGGGTCAACGGCGTTAAACAGGTTATAAACAAAGGGTCCGACGGCAATATCCCCGAGACCAAACTGCTGGCCTGAAAGCCACGGCTGGGTTGCCAGCGTTTCATCAAGTAAAGTAAACAGCGCTTCGCAGGTTTTAATACCTTCATTAATGGCCTGATGATCGCGTTTTTCCACTGGCGTTCTCACCAGTCCCATCAGGATAACCCTGTGTGCCGGAGAAAGCGTGCCGTTAGCCCAATCCATCCATTTGTCACCCTGCGCACGCTCAGCGGGTGAGTCAAGCCACAGCCGGTTTTGCCCGTATTGGGCGGCGAGATAACGAACAATACTGTTCGACTCCCACAAGATCAGGCCCGTTTCATCATCGCGTAACAGCGGAACGAGACCATTAGGATTCATCGCCAGGTAGTCGGCGTCATGGTTAATACCATACTCAAGCCCGGCAAGGATTTGCTGGTAGGGAAGCTCCAGCTCCTCCAGGGTCAGGCGCACTTTTTTTACGTTTGTTGAATTATTTCTGCCCCATAGCGTAATCATAAATACCTGCCTTCAAGTGGGTGTGAATGGAGTTTGTTATGACTGATGTTGAAATAAAGTAAACTTTCAGACAACCGGGATCAAAAAAATCGTACTCGCCTCTGCATGAGCAGGTGAGATTGCGTAAGCTTTCTAAACCTGACTCGCTCGGTGTATGCTTGAAAAAATCGGTAAGTTACTCCCTGGCAGGTGTAACAGCATGTTATGTTGGTGTGATTTTAAAAGGACATTTGGGTGGCATTTATGACGCGTTCCGCTTTTTCTCTTCGCGGCCTTATGGCTGGCTCGACTCTGTTACTTGTTGTTTCCCCCGCGCTCCTGGCTGCAGAACAACTTCCTTCTGCGCCTGCGCTTGATGCGCGCGCGTGGATATTAATGGATTACGCCAGTGGTAAAGTGCTTGCTGAGAGCAACGCCGATCAGCAGCTCGATCCGGCAAGCTTAACGAAAATAATGACCAGCTATGTGACCGGTCAGGCGCTCAAGGCAGGTAAGATCAAGCTCACTGATATGGTGACGATTGGTAAAGATGCCTGGGCGACCGGTAACCCGGCGCTGCGTGGATCGTCGCTGATGTTCCTGAAACCCGGCGATCAGGTCTCGGTTGAGGATCTGAACAAAGGCGTCATTATTCAGTCGGGTAATGATGCCAGTATTGCAATAGCCGATCACGTGGCGGGCAGTCAGGATTCATTCATTAGTTTGATGAATAACTACGCGCAGAAGCTGGGACTGACCAATACGACTTTCAAAACGGTTCATGGTCTGGATGCGCCGGGGCAGTTCAGTACCGCGCGTGATATGGCGCTACTGACCAAGGCGATGATCCACGACGTGCCGGATGAGTACGCCATCCATAAAGAAAAAGAATATACCTTCAACAAAATCCGCCAGCCAAACCGTAACCGGCTGCTGTGGAGTACCAGCCTCAATGCCGACGGGGTGAAAACCGGGACGACGGCGGGTGCAGGTTATAATCTGGTCGCCTCCGCCACCCAGGGCGATATGCGCCTGATTTCAGTGGTGCTCGGCACCAAAACCGACCGTATTCGTTTCAATGAGTCGGAAAAGCTGCTGAGCTGGGGCTTCCGCTTTTATGAAACCGTCACCCCGATCAAACCCAACGCCGCGTTTGTCAATCAGCGGGTCTGGTTCGGTGATACCAGTGAAGTGAAACTGGGCGCGGGTGAGGCGGGGTCAGTGACCATTCCGCGCGGTCAGCTTAAAAATCTGAAAGCCAGCTATAACCTGAATCAGCCGCAGCTTACCGCACCGCTGGCGAAGGGGCAGGTGGTGGGAACCATTGATTTTCAGCTTAACAATAAAACCATTGAGCAGCGTCCGCTTATCGTGATGGAAGCGGTAGAAGAGGGCGGATTCTTCAGCCGCATGTGGGATTACGTCCTCATGAAATTCCATGAGTGGTTTGGCGGCTGGTTCTCCTGATTCAGTAAAGCAGATCGATTGACTGCGCTTTTGCCAGCGCAGTCAGCGCATCATCGGGACGACGGTCGCTGATGATGGCGTCAAAGCAGGTGAGTTCGCCCATCCGCGCCGGACGCACTTTACCAAATTTACTGTGATCGACCACCAGCACATGATAGCGCGCATGACGCATTGCCCACTGCTTGACCGGTAGCTCATCAAGGTTAAAACAGGTCGCCCCATGCTGAGGATCGACGCCGGCGGCAGAATAAAAGGCGATGTCCGGGCTGAGATGGCCCAGCGTCTCCTGGAGGGTTAATGGCTTGAAGATGGCGTTGCTGGCGTGAAACTCACCGCCACAAAGGATCACCCGGCACAGCGGCTTTTCCTGAAGAGCGAGAAATGTGTTAAGCGAGTAGCATACGCCGGTGAAGGGCAGGTCGCGGCTGATGGCTTCGATAATCCACGGCGTCGTGGTCCCGCAATCAAAAAACGCCATCTGGTGCGCTTTGAGCAATGTGGCCGCCAGATGCGCCGCCTTACGTTTTTCTTCGACCAGTCGCGTTTCCTGATCGCTAATCAGGTAATGACTGGCCCCGCGTGGCTCAAGCACGACATAACCGCCAAGCAGCACTACCGGTCCGCCGTGACTGTTAAGATCGCGACGCACCGTCATCTCTGATACGTCAAGCAGCGCGGCCGCCTCTTTCAGATGCAGTTTGTCGCTGCGTTTGAGTGCATGGATCAGTTTGCCAATCCGTTCGTCGCGTCGCGTTTCCATAATTCCCCGGCAGGTCTTGTTATAAGTCTGTAATATTACCTGCCTACGGGCGGCTAGTCACGTACCCACCCTTTGCGAATCGGCATTGAGAAGCACAGGCGATAGAGTTGCTGTAAGCGTTGATAAAGTCTATTACCGGCGAAGAGCCAGAGCATCTGTGCGGCCAGGCAACCGGTCATGGCAGCCAACAACCCACCCACCATATCCAGCGGCCAGTGAACCCCAAGATAAACGCGTGACCAGGCAATGGCACAGGCCATGATCAGCAGAACAGCACCCGACCACAGGCGATGCCAGAATAAGAATGCCAGCGCGAAGGTAAAGGCAATGGTGCCGTGATTGCTGGGAAAAGCATTATTGGCCTTATGCATCAAAAAGTTATAGCCAACCCCGGCGGTAAATGGACGCTCATGCGGGAAAAGCATACCGATAAACCAGGAAATCGTCAGGCTGAAGGCCATTGCCAGGGTTACTTTAATCACCAGCTTGCGCTGGGCGCAAACTTGTCCGTGTGGCCCCCATAGCCAGAGGGCAACGGCCATTAGCGGAACGAGTTTTATCAGATCGTCGGCAACCATGCGGGCCAGAGTCAGACTCCATTGCGGAGAGTCCGCAGTGGCATTAATAATATAAAACAGAGCGTAATTAATATTTTCCAGCATACATTCCATACTCGAGAAAAAGTGGCAATTCCAGCGCGGGGATAACCTTAAAAGTCCCTCGCGAAGCGGTAAAGCGGTTTTGTCTTAATCGGCTGTCCTGTTACGGATTTCTGACAAAAAAATTTCAGTAATGTGGCAGTGTTTTCTACTGTAATCCTGCAAGATTAAGCGAACCTTAAACAGCGCGGGATTCTCACGGGTCTGCTTTGCAGGCTATAATCCTTTCTCGCTTTTTTCGCACCTGGTTATCAAAGGTGCGTTTCCGTCATTAAGAGATTTCATGCAAAATCGTTTATCTTCCGGCAAACGCCTGGGTCGTCAGGCATTGCTGTTTCCGCTGTGTCTGGTGCTTTACGAATTTTCTACCTACATCGGCAACGACATGATCCAGCCGGGCATGCTGGCGGTGGTTGAGGAGTATCAGGCGGGTATTGAGTGGGTACCCACCTCAATGACTGCCTATATGGCAGGAGGAATGTTTATTCAGTGGCTTCTGGGACCGCTCTCTGACCGTCTCGGTCGCCGTCCGGTGATGCTGACCGGGGTGGTATGGTTTATCGTGACCTGCATGGCGACGTTGCTGGCGCAAAATATTGAACAATTTACCGTGCTGCGCTTTTTGCAGGGCATCAGCCTGTGCTTTATTGGCGCGGTGGGGTACGCCGCAATTCAGGAATCCTATGAAGAAGCGGTATGTATTAAGATCACTGCGCTGATGGCAAATGTAGCGTTGATTGCGCCTCTTTTCGGTCCACTTGCGGGAGCGGCGTGGGTTCATATTGCGCCGTGGGAAACGATGTTTGTCCTCTTCGCATTGCTCTCGGCGATTGCGTTTTTTGGTTTGCAGCGTGCGATGCCCGAAACTGCCACCCGCCTCGGTGAAAAATTGTCGCTACGTGAGTTGGGCCATGATTATAAGCTGGTGCTAAAAAATCCGCTCTTTGTGGCGGGCGCGCTGGCGACAGGGTTCGTCAGCCTGCCGCTGCTGGCCTGGATTGCGCAGTCACCGATCATTATTATTAGCGGCGAACATGCCAGCAGCTATGAATACGGCATTCTGCAAATTCCCATTTTTAGCGCCCTGATTATGGGCAATTTAGTGCTGGCACGGCTTACCTCGCGGCGTACCGTGCGCTCACTCATCATTACCGGTAGCTGGCCGATTATTGGCGGGCTACTGGTGTCCGCTGTGGCGACGGTGATCTCTTCACACGCTTATCTATGGATGACCCTGGGATTAAGCCTTTACGCTTTTGGCATTGGGCTGGCTAATGCCGGGCTGGTACGC
The DNA here is from genome assembly GCF_002915575.1 of Superficieibacter electus. GTDB lineage: Bacteria > Pseudomonadota > Gammaproteobacteria > Enterobacterales > Enterobacteriaceae > Superficieibacter > Superficieibacter electus. The sequence goes on along the minus strand of NZ_PQGD01000006.1, from coordinate 178,799 downwards.
CTGACGCTGTTTGCCAGCGAGGTCAGCAAAGGCACGGTCTCAGCGGCGATGGGCATGCTGCAAATGCTGATTTTCACCACCGGTATTGAGCTGAGTAAACATGCTTATCTGCTGGGCGGTAACGGGCTATTCAGCCTGTTTAACCTGGCGAGCGGTGCGCTGTACGGTGGGTTGATCATGTTTTTTCTGAGAAACAAAAAAACAGGCAATTCACAGTAATCGCCCGCCGTTAAAGGTGGTCATTGTGCCGGGTAAGGGGCGCTTACCCGGCAGTCAGGCGAGTTAGTTAAATGGCGCTTCGCGATTAAGTACTTTATCAATAATGCCTAATACGCCTTCATCATTGTTCAGCGGAGCCTCAAACCGGGCGACGGCTTTGACCACCTCGGAGGCGTTGGACATGGCAAAGCTAAACCCCGCCTGACGCAACATCTCAATGTCATTGCCGCTGTCACCAAAGGCAACGACGTCGCTATCATCAATGCCCCAGCGCGCCTGCAATATCCGCAGACCGTTCGCTTTATGCACGCCGGGAATGATCAAATCAATGCTGCCGTGCCCGGTGGTGACGGCAGTCATCATATCGCCGAGCGCGGTATGCAGAAGCTGCTGCATCTGTGGCACTAAGGTGTCCGGAACATTCAGGCCAAACTTAAGGAAGGTGTCGTCAAGATTATCAAAATTATCCACTTCCTCCAGACGGTGATAATAGCGGGCGGCAATCGCTTTAAACGCCTCATCGTACTGTTTGAGCGTATAGGCGCTGCTTTTCCCGCAGGCGATGATTTCAATATCGGTCAGTGTTTGCAGATGTTCAACTACCGCCTTAAAGTGCGCTTTCGACAGGCTGCAGTTGAAAACGTCTTCCTGGGCATCCACCACCCAGCCGCCGTTTTCAGCAACAAAAGCAATTTCATGGGCGATTTCCGGAAAAAAGGAGATGAGCTGATAGTACTGGTTGCCGCTGGCCACCACAAAGCGAATGCCCTGTTGTTTCATCCGTTGATACTGGGCCAGAAAACGCTCGCGATTATAAATTTTGGCATCGCTGAGAAAGGTGCCATCCATATCGACGGCGATAAGTTTGATGCTCATCATTGACTCTCCATAGCAGGGGTCGGTGAAGGTTTAGCGACCGCTCTGGCCACCGTGGCGGCAATCAGCACCATACTCAGCACCACTAACATCGCGCTGCGCAGGCCATAATGCTCGCCGAGGAAACCGAGCAGCGGTGGGCCGACCAGAAATGCCAGGTATGCGGTAATGGCCACAACGCTTACCCGCGTCGGCGCGTCTGGCCCGGTATCGCTGGCGGCGGAAATCGTCAGTGGAAAGCCCAGCGAGGCACCCAGACCCCACAGGAGCACCGAGACGCCGGCCACCCAGGCGTTGTCAACGAAGATAATCAGCGCGATTCCCAGTGCGCCCATCAGCGCGCTGGAACGCACCACCATTACCCGACTGTAACGGTCGATAAACCAGCCGCCGGTAAAGCGTCCGACCGTCATACCCAGGGTGAACCCGGCATACACCAGCGAGCCGGAGGTCGGGCTGAAGCCGTGTCCGTCTACCATTAACAGCGGTAGCCAGTCATTGGCAGAACCTTCCGCAAAGGCCATCGCCAGCACAATGAGACCAATCAGCAGAAGCTGGATATCGCGATAAAAGGGCAGCCCTTTCTCTCCTGAGGCTGCCTTATCGGCACTATTTTTCCCCGTGCCATCAGGAATCGCCTTGATGGCTATCATAATAGGCAGAATGGCAAACAGCGCGGCGGCCAGAATATGAAACGTTGCCGATACGCCGATTGCGGTTAGCGCCATCCCCACGCCGGCACCAGTCAGCGTACCGAAGCTGTAAAAGCCGTGCATCATTGGCAGCACGGTTTTATTCATTTCTTGCTCAACGGCCGCCCCTTCGACGTTAATCGCGACTTCGGCTGCACCAAAGCTGCCACCAAAAATCGCCAGCCCAAACGCAAAGCACAGTGCTGAGGAGAGTGATAGCGCTACGCTCAGCACCAGCATGCCCAGTACTGCACAGGACATCGTTGCGCGTATGACCTTACGCGTGCCAAAACGTTTAACCAGCCAGGCGGAAGAGAGAATACCGCTCATTGAGCCAATCGAAAGTCCGAACAGCACCGCGCCCATTTCGGCGGTGGAGACGGAGAGAATATCGCGGATGGCGGGCGTTCGCGTTGCCCAGGAGGCCATCAATAAACCGGGGATGAAGAAAAACATAAAAAGGGCCCAGGTACGTAATTGCAGGGCCTTGCGAGGCGTCATGGCTATTTTCCCTATGCACTAAACATTACCGCAGACAACACTAGCAACTCCGTGTACATTTGTACATAAACTGATTGCGAGGGATTTTAATGGCTCGTCCGCCCAACGATCCGCAGCGTCGGGAGAAAATTATTCAGGCGACGCTTACGACTATCGCGACTCACGGCATCAGCACGGTTACGCATCGAAAAATTGCCCATTGCGCGGGTGTTCCATTAGGATCGTTAACTTATTATTTTGCCGGGATAGATGCTTTGCTGGAGGAAGCATTCAGCGTTTTTACTGAACAGATGTCCGTTCAGTATCTGGCTTTTTTTCAGCAGGTGCAAAACCGTGAGCAGGCAATAGAAGCAATTACGGAACTGATCTTCAGCGCCCAGGTCACAACCGTCAGAAACATGGAGCTGATGTATCAGTTATATGCCTATATGAGTAAAAAACCGGCGCTGAAAGGAATCATGCAGAACTGGATGCGTCGCAGCCAGCAAACGCTGGAGCAGTGGTTTGAGCCAGTGACAGCCCGGGCGCTGGACGCTTTTATTGAAGGGATGACGTTACACGTTGTGATTGACCGCCAGCCGCTGACGCGTAACGAAATACGCTGCATGGTGGCACGGATTGCGGGTAGCGAATGAATTATGGGCAATAAAAAACCCATCAACCTTGAACCAAAACGGCGGGGTTGATGGGCTCCACAAATTGGGGACATCAAAGAAAAGCAGTGGCACTAATTATGACTAGCGCCCAAACGAAAAGTTCTGTGCGGTTGCAAAAAATTTTCGTTATTGTGCAAACTTCAGTTTTATCCTATGCCCGGCCAGATGATGATAATCAGGGTTCCTGCCAGCGTGAGCAGTACGTTAGCGATAGCATAGGTGCCCGCATAACCCAGCGCCGGAATATTACTGCGTGCGGTATCACTGATAATTTCCATGGCAGGAGCGCAGGTACGTGCGCCCATCATGGCACCAAACAGCAGTGCGCGATTCATACGCAGTACGTAAGCGCCAAATAAAAAGCAAATTACCACCGGGACGAGGCTGACAATTAGCCCGGCAATCAGCATTTGTCCGCCGACTGCGCCGAGACCATGACCAATGCCGCTCCCGGCGCTAAGGCCTACGCCTGCCATAAACACCATCAGACCAAATTCTTTCACCATTGTCAGCGCGCCCTGCGGTATATAGCCAAAGGTCGGATGGTTGGCACGCAGAAAACCGAGCATGATGCCGGCAAACAACAAGCCTGCGGCATTACCTACGCCAAAACTGAACGAGCTGAACTGGAACGTGATCATACCGATCATCAGACCGACAATGAAGAAAGCACAGAAAGCCAGCAGATCGGTTACCTGACTGTGAATCGAAATAAAGCCGATGCGGTCAGCGATGGTTTTTACGCGCCGGGCGTCGCCGCTCACCTGTAAAACATCGCCTTTATTCAACACCACGTTATCATCAATTGGCATTTCAATCTGGCTGCGGATCACCCGGTTCAAAAAACAGCCGTGATCCGTGAGTTTTAACTGCGCCAGCCGGCGGCCTACCGCATTATGGTTTTTGACAACAATCTCTTCGGTTACGATGCGCATGTCCAGCAGATCGCGGTCAAATACTTCCTTCCCGTTACGGAAGCTGGGATCGAGCCGGGCGTGGGCATCCGGATAACCAACCAGCGCTATCTCATCGCCCATTTGCAGTACCGCGTCGCCGTCCGGGTTTGCAAGAATACCGTTACGACGAATGCGCTCAATGTAGCAGCCCGTCTGACGATAAATCCCCAGCTCGCGCAGATTTTTTCCATCAGCCCATTCAACCAGTTCAGGCCCGACGCGATAAGCACGGATCACCGGCAGATACACTTTACGGTTTACATCAGCATCAAGGCCACGTTCACGGGCAATTTGCTGGGCGCTGGTCTGTAAATCCTGATGCTGTAGTTTGGGCAGATAGCGTGCGCCAAAAATCAGGCTGACCAGACCAATTAAATAGGTCAGCGCGTAGCCAAGGCTCAGGTTGTCGAGCGCCTGCGACAGTTGCCCTCCTTGCATGCCCGAATGGCGAAGGGTGTCCCCCGCACCAACCAGCACCGGAGTAGAGGTCATTGAGCCAGCCAGCATACCGGCCGTCAGGCCGATATCCCAGCCAAACAGCTTGCCTAACCCCAGGGCAATGAGCATAGCGCTACCGACCATTACTAACGCCAGCATTAAGTAATTTTTCCCGTCGCGAAAAAAAATGGAGAAAAAATTTGGCCCAGCTTCCACACCAACACAAAAAATAAACAACATAAAGCCGAGATTTAAGGCGTCTGTGTTAATACTGAAGTGCTGTTGTCCCAGTAATAATGAGACGACTAAAACGCCAATGGAATTACCGAGTTGTACCGAACCCAAGCGTAATTTACCCAGGCACAGGCCCAGTGCCAGGACAACAAATAATAACAGGATGTAATTCCCATTTAACAATTCTGCGACGTTTATATTCACGAAAGCTAACTTCTTGTTTACGAGTAACTTGTTGAAAGAAAAAGTGTTTTGGGCTACTGTTTTAACGCGGATTCATAAGACCAGTAAAAGTAACCCGCGTTGTTTATTACGTTGAAACAGGCCGTTAGTTTAATCGTTCCTGAATGTAACGGCTAGTAAGAATCGTACGTGCTCGCGTGGGCGCTTTTTTTGGCAGGGGATGCCGTAATGCTTTATCTGACCAGGTGCCAACAGAGGCTAAAAGTCGGTTTGATAGAGAAAGAGTCAGGAGGAACCTTTGAAGTCTGAACGGGGTTGGGCCGGCGTTATCTGCTGCTTTTTACTTTTTATTGTTGTGTGTCTTAGTCTGGCAATGAAAATGCACGGTGCGTTTCGCGACGCGGGTACCCCGGAACTGGGGTTATTGTTTTTTATCCTGCCAGGCGCAGTGGCCAGTTTTATGTCATCTCGTCAGCGCGTGTTACGCCCGCTGCTGGGGGCGATGCTGGCGGCTCCGTTATGCCTGGCCGTAATGCATCTGTTTTTTACATCTCAGCGTTCGCTCTGGCAGGAGCTGGCGTGGCTGTTGAGTGCGGTATTCTGGTGTGCGTTGGGAGCGCTGTGCTTTTTATTTATTAGCTCACTTCTGGAAAGTAAAGACAGGTAACGGTCTTTTGCTGGCGAGTAAATGACGGGAAGTTATACCCTATACTGGTATCGCTCCCCGCCTGTAGCTATGAGAGGGAGTGATTATTTCACTAACGCCAGACAGGAAAATGTAATGACGCCGACTATCGATCTTCTGCGTAGCCATCGCTCAATTCGCCATTTCACCGATCGCCTTATCACTGACGAACAGCGTCACGCTATCATCGCCAGCGCCCAGTCGGCCTCCAGTTCCAGCTTCTTGCAGTGCAGCTCGATTGTGCGGGTGACTGACCGCCAGATGCGGGAATCGCTGGTGACGCTGACCGGTGGCCAACGCCATGTCGCTGACGCCGCCGAGTTCTGGGTATTCTGTGCCGATTTCAACCGTAATCTGCAAATCTGCCCGGATGCGCAGCTCGGGCTTGCCGAACAGCTGTTATTGGGCGCGGTCGATACCGCGATGCTGGGGCAAAACGCCATGACGGCCGCTGAGTCGCTGGGGCTGGGTGGGGTGTATATCGGCGGCATCCGTAACAGTATTGAGGCGGTGACCGAACTGCTGCAACTGCCAAAATACGTGCTTCCGCTGTTTGGGCTGTGCCTTGGCTGGCCTGCGGACGACCCGGATGTCAAACCTCGCATGCCCGAAGCGATGCTGGTTCACGAAAACCACTATCAGCCGCTGGATGAATCAGTACTGGCACAGTACGATGAGGAACTGGCAAATTACTATTTACACCGCGGCAGCAACACGCGCCGTGATACCTGGAGCGATCATATTCGCCGTACCATCGTTAAAGAAAGTCGTCCTTTCATCCTTGACTATTTGCATAAACAGGGATGGGCAACCCGCTAAGAAGCGGTATCATAAGGCGGGTTTTCAGGTCTTCTCAGAGAGGTAAAGGGTGAAAATTGCCATTTTGTCCCGGGACGGAACGCTCTACTCCTGCAAACGTCTGCGTGAGGCCGCCATGCAGCGCGGCCATACGGTTGATATTCTCGATCCGCTCTCCTGCTATATGAATATTAATCCGTCGGTCTCTTCTATTCACTACAAAGGCCGTCGGTTACCGCATTTTGACGCGGTGATCCCGCGCATCGGGTCCGCCATCACGTTTTACGGCACAGCGGCACTGCGACAGTTCGAGTTGTTAGGCAGCTATCCGCTTAATGAGTCGGTCGCGATTGCCCGAGCGCGTGACAAGCTGCGCTCTATGCAACTGCTGGCGCGTAAAGGCATCGACCTTCCGTTGACCGGTATGGCCCATTCCCCTGATGACACCAGCGATTTAATCGAGATGGTGGGAGGTGCGCCGCTGGTGGTGAAACTGGTGGAAGGGACTCAGGGGATCGGCGTGGTGCTGGCAGAAACGCGCCAGGCAGCAGAAAGCGTTATTGATGCTTTTCGTGGTCTGAACGCACACATTCTGGTGCAGGAATACATCGCGGAAGCGAAAGGGCGGGATGTTCGCTGCCTGGTGGTCGGTAATAAAGTGGTGGCAGCCATTGAGCGTTGTGCAAAAGACGGAGATTTTCGCTCTAATCTGCACCGGGGCGGTGTGGCAAAAATTGCGACCATCAGCGAGCGTGAGCGGCAGATCGCCACCACGGCTGCCCAGACTCTGGGGCTTGATGTCGCCGGCGTGGATATCCTGCGCGCCACCCGTGGCCCGCTGGTCATGGAGGTGAATGCGTCCCCTGGTCTTGAAGGCATAGAAAAGACGACGGGCATCGACATTGCTGGCCGCATGATCCAGTGGATCGAGTGCCAGGCTACTCCGGAATACAGTCTGAAAATGGGCGGATAACGCATTTTCACCGTGTAGCATGGCATGCGCAGTGCTTTTTGCGTAAGCTATGGCGCTGATATTTTATTTCATGAGGTTGTACGCACTATGGATGCACTCGTCGTTCCGGGTCTGGATACGTTACGTCAATGGCTCGACGAACTGGGAATAAGCTTTTTCGAGTGTGATACCTGCCAGGCGTTGCACCTCCCGCATATGCAGAATTTCGACGGTATTTTTGACGCCAAGATCGATATTCTCGACAATATCATTCTGTTCTCCGCGCTGGCTGAAGTGAAGCCCTCCGCGCTGTTGCCGCTGGCCTGCGATTTGTCAGCCATTAATGCCAGCTCGCTGACGGTAAAAGCATTCCTGGATATTCAGGATGATAATCTGCCCAAGCTGGTGGTGTGTTACTCATTGCCGGCTGCGGTCGGGGTGACAAAAGCGCAGTTCGCATGGTTTCTCAGCCATAGCGAAGAGCAGATCTCGATGGTGATCCTTGAAGCGGGCGCAAACCAGCTCCTCTTCACCGCAGAAGAGGAAGAAACGGCGAAAGACGATATCCAGTACCATTCTCTTCACTAATCCTCTTACAGTAGTGCAGTCGCCGCCAGAGCCGCGGCGTATTGCCTGTTTTTATTCTGCCTTTAACCTCTTTTTAAAGAATTATTCACCTCGCTTTCCCGAGTTTTGCCTTATCCCATAGACAAAAACTGCATAAAAAATTGATAAACGGCGTTTTTTAATCTGGGCTATAGCCTCGCACTCTGGCTAAAGTTATTCTTGCCGGGCTTAAAATAGCGAGCAATGCTCCAGGGCGAGCCTTCTCAACTATTCTGCGTAGGCCGAGAAAATATGCATGAATCTTGCATATCCTGTAATGCATACATTTTTGTTCGTTTATTAACGAACGCTGAGAAGGAAAAGAGATATGACCGCCTTAAGTAAAAAATGGTTAACAGGTCTGGTTACGGGTGCGCTAATGGCCGTCTCTGCTGGCACGCTCGCAGCTGAACAAAAAACACTCCATGTCTACAACTGGTCTGACTATATTGCGCCGGATACGGTAGCCAACTTCGAAAAAGAAACTGGCATCAAAGTGGTGTATGACGTATTCGATTCCAATGAAGTGCTGGAAGGTAAACTGATGGCGGGCAGCACTGGTTTCGACCTGGTCGTGCCATCGGCCAGTTTCCTTGAACGTCAGCTCTCGGCGGGCGTATTTCAGCCGCTGGATAAAAGCAAGTTATCTAACTGGAAGAACCTCGACCCGGAACTTCTGAAACTGGTGGCGAAGCACGATCCCGAGAATAAATACGCGATGCCCTATATGTGGGCGACCACTGGCATCGGCTACAACGTGGACAAAGTGAAAGCTGCGCTCGGCAGCGATGCGCCAGTAAACAGCTGGGATCTGGTGATGAAACCGGAAAATCTGGCGAAGCTTAAGAGCTGTGGCGTTTCGTTCCTCGACGCGCCGGAAGAGATTTTTGCTACCGTGCTGAATTATCTCGGTAAAGACCCCAACAGCACTAAAGCCGATGATTATACCGGTCCTGCGACCGATCTGCTGCTGAAACTGCGGCCAAATATCCGTTACTTCCATTCCTCCCAGTACATTAACGATCTGGCAAATGGCGACACGTGTGTGGCTATCGGCTGGGCAGGCGATGTGCTGCAGGCCGCGAATCGCGCTAAAGAAGCGAAGAATGGCGTGAATATCGCGTATTCCATTCCGAAAGAAGGTGCGCTGGCGTTTTTTGATGTTTTTGCGATGCCAGCAGATGCCAAAAACAAAGATGAAGCGTATCAATTCCTTAATTATCTGATGCGCCCTGACGTTATTGCCCATGTCTCGGACCATATTTATTACGCCAGCGCCAACAAAGCGGCCACCTCTCTGGTGAGCGCCGAAGTGCGCAATAACCCCGGCATTTATCCGCCGGATGACGTACGTGCCAAAATGTTTACTCTGAACGTTCAGGAACCCAAAATTGATCGCGTGAGAACCCGCGCCTGGACAAAAGTGAAGAGCGGTAAATAACAGCAGCAGAACGTCTTGCCCGGCGACAGTATTTGTCGGGCAAGATGCACCATTCTGATGCAGTTGCACCATTTTATGTTATATGCCGGAGAGCACCCGAGTGAATGACGCGATCCTCCGCCCGCAGGCGAAAACCCGTAAGGCACTGACACCGCTGCTGGAAATCCGCAACCTGACCAAATCCTTCGACGGCCAGCACGCCGTAGATGATGTCAGCCTGACTATTTATAAAGGCGAAATTTTTGCGCTGCTTGGCGCGTCCGGCTGTGGGAAATCCACGCTATTGCGCATGCTGGCGGGATTTGAACAGCCGACGGCCGGCCAGATTGTGCTTGATGGTGTGGACCTGGCCCATGTCCCGCCGTACCAGCGCCCAATTAATATGATGTTCCAGTCTTATGCGCTTTTCCCGCATATGACTGTTGAGCAGAACATTGCTTTTGGCCTGAAACAAGACAAGCTGCCGAAAAGTGAAATCACGGCCCGTGTTGCAGAGATGCTGGCGCTGGTGCACATGCAGGAGTTCGCCAAACGCAAGCCGCACCAGTTATCTGGCGGTCAGCGCCAACGTGTGGCGCTGGCCCGCAGTCTGGCAAAACGTCCCAAGCTGCTGTTACTGGATGAACCCATGGGCGCGCTGGATAAAAAACTGCGCGACCGGATGCAGCTTGAGGTGGTCGATATTCTGGAGCGCGTCGGTGCCACCTGCGTGATGGTTACTCACGACCAGGAAGAGGCGATGACCATGGCCGGACGCATTGCGATTATGAACCGGGGCAAATTTGCCCAGATTGGCGAACCGGAGGAGATTTACGAGCATCCCACCACTCGCTACAGCGCCGAATTTATTGGTTCAGTAAATGTGTTTGAAGGTCTGCTGAAATCACGTGAGGAGGATGGCCTGGTGATCGAATCGCCGGGGCTGGTCCATCCATTGAAAGTCGATCCGGATGCTTCCGTTGTCGATAACGTGCCGGTTTACATCGCGCTGCGTCCGGAAAAAATCACACTTTGCGATGAGATTCCGGCAGATGGTTTTAACTTTGCGGTAGGTGAGGTAGTGCACATTGCCTATCTGGGCGACTTGTCGATTTACCATGTGCGGCTGAAAAGCGGACAGATGCTCAGCGCGCAGTTACAGAACGAGCATCGCTACCGTAACGGCACGCCGACCTGGGGCGACGAAGTGCGTCTGTGCTGGGATGCGGATAGCTGTGTGGTACTGACGGTATAAGGAGCGGCAATGAGTACATTAGAACCCCCGGCTCGCGCTCATCAACCTGGTGGTGCCGCGCACTGGCTGGCAAAAATGCAGATGAAGCACGGCCGTAAACTGGTGATTGCACTGCCCTATATCTGGCTGGCACTGCTGTTTTTGCTGCCGTTTTTGATTGTCTTTAAAATCAGCCTTGCGGAGATGGCGCGGGCTATTCCGCCGTATACCGACCTGATGGAATGGGCGGACGGGCAGTTGTCAGTCACCCTGAATCTCGGCAACTTCCTGCAACTGACCGACGATCCGCTCTATGTTGAAGCCTATCTACAGTCGTTACAGGTGGCCGCCATCTCAACGTTATGTTGCCTGGCATTGGGCTATCCGATGGCCTGGGCGGTGGCGCACAGTAAGCCTTCCACGCGTAATATTTTGCTGCTGCTGGTACTGCTGCCATCGTGGACGTCGTTTTTAATTCGCGTCTATGCGTGGATGGGCATCCTCAAAAATAACGGCATACTCAATAACGTTTTACTGTGGCTCGGGGTTATCGATCAGCCCCTGACCATCCTGCATACCAATCTGGCGGTCTATATTGGTATTGTGTACGCCTACCTGCCGTTTATGGTGCTACCGATTTACACCGCCCTGACGCGTATAGATTATTCGCTGGTGGAAGCGGCGCTGGATCTGGGCGCGCGACCAATGAAAACCTTTTTCAGCGTGATTGTACCGCTAACCAAAGGCGGTATTATCGCCGGTTCTATGCTGGTGTTTATTCCGGCCGTAGGAGAGTTCGTGATCCCGGAACTGCTCGGCGGCCCTGACAGCATTATGATTGGCCGCGTCCTGTGGCAGGAGTTCTTTAATAACCGCGACTGGCCGGTCGCCTCCGCCGTGGCCATTGTGATGTTGTTATTGCTGATTGTGCCCATCATGTGGTTCCACAAGCATCAGCAAAAAACCGTGGGGGAGAACGGATGAATAACCTGCCGGTAGTACGTTCACCGTGGCGCATTCTCATTTTGATCATCGGGTTTACGTTTCTCTATGCCCCAATGCTGATGCTGGTGATTTACTCTTTTAACAGCTCAAAACTGGTAACGGTGTGGGCGGGCTGGTCCACGCGCTGGTATGGTGAGCTGTTCCGCGATGAGGCGATGATGAGCGCGGTCGGCCTGAGTTTAACCATCGCGGCCTGTGCGGCGACCATGGCGGCGATCCTTGGCACTCTTGCGGCGGTAGTGATGGTACGCTTTGGACGCTTTCGCGGCTCCAACGGTTTCGCTTTTATGATCACCGCGCCGCTGGTGATGCCTGATGTGATTACTGGTTTGTCGCTGCTGCTGCTGTTTGTTGCACTGGCGCATGCGATCGGCTGGCCTGCGGATCGCGGTATGCTCACTATCTGGCTGGCGCACGTCACCTTTTGTACGGCCTATGTCGCGGTGGTCATTTCATCCCGTCTGCGCGAGTTGGATCGCTCGATTGAAGAGGCGGCGATGGATCTGGGAGCAGCGCCGTTAAAGGTTTTCTTTGTGATTACGTTGCCAATGATTATGCCTGCGGTAGTATCTGGCTGGCTGCTGGCATTCACGCTATCGCTCGACGATCTGGTGATTGCCAGCTTTGTTTCCGGCCCGGGAGCCACCACCTTGCCGATGCTGGTATTCTCCAGCGTGCGCATGGGGGTCAATCCAGAGATTAACGCTCTGGCAACGCTGATCCTGGGTGTGGTCGGAATTGTCGGATTTATCGCCTGGTGTTTGATGGCGCGCGCAGAAAAGCAGCGAACGAAGGATATCCAGCGTGCAAGACGCGGATGATGCGCCTAAAATCGTTACAGAATGTGCAATCGGTGCCGCCTGTTTAGTGGCACCGTTTTTCATGGAAGGCGATCACATTGGGATTTTTCACTAAAACTCGTCGCTCCGGCGCTCGTCTGAACGTCCCTGCGTTAGTGCAGGTGGCGGCGATTGCGATCATCCTTATCCGCTGCGTTGATCTGCTGATGTTGTTTAATCTGCTGGGCTGGAAAGGGCTTCAGGAATTGATATTTCGTAGCGCTCAGACCTGGAGCCTGACGCTGGTTTTTCTGGCAAGCCTGGTTTTACTGTTTGTCGATATTCTCTGTGCTTTTTCGGTGGTGAAGGGCAGAAGTTGGGCGCGCTGGCTTTACCTGTTCGCGCAGATATCAGCATTTGGCTATTTATGGGCCGCCTCGCTGGGTTACGGCTATCCGGAGTTATTTAGTATTGCTGGCGAGAATCGACGGGAAATCTTTCACTCTCTGGTCATGCAGAAACTGCCGGATATTATGGTGCTGCTGCTGCTTTTTATTCCCTCTCCCAGCCGTCGCTTTTTCCGTCTGCAATAACAGTGGTACAATCGCCGCCCCTGAAATTCAGAAGGTTTTATTATGCAGTGCGCACTCTATGACGCCGATCGTTGTCGTTCCTGTCAGTGGATCGAACGCCCGGTTGCGGATCAACTCTCCGCCAAAATGGCCGATCTTCGTGCGTTGCTCAATGCGCTGACGATCGAAGAGTGGTGCACGCCGCTAAGCGGTCCGGCGCAGGCGTTTCGTAATAAAGCCAAAATGGTAGTCAGTGGCAGTGTGGAAAAACCGCTGCTCGGTATGCTGCACCGCGACGGTACTGCTCAGGACCTCACATCCTGTCCGCTTTATCCTGCGTCCTTTGCCCCGGTGTTTGCCGCGCTGAAGCCGTTCATTGCCCGCGCGGGTCTGACGCCGTATAACGTGGCGCGCAGGCGCGGTGAACTTAAGTATTTGCTGCTCACTGAAAGCCAGATGGATGGCGGCATGATGCTGCGTTTTGTCCTGCGATCGGAAACAAAACTGGCGCAGTTACGCGCTGCGCTACCAGCATTACAGGCGCAGTTGCCGCAGCTGAAGGTTATTTCGGTGAATATTCAGCCTGTGCATATGGCAATTATGGAAGGTGAGAAAGAGATCTTCCTGACCGGGCAGCAGGCACTGGCGGAGCAGTTTAATAACGTGCCACTGTGGATACGGCCGCAGAGTTTTTTTCAGACCAACCCGACAGTAGCCAGCCAGCTCTACGCCACTGCCCGCGCGTGGGTGAGCGCGTTGCCGGTGCAGCATATGTGGGATCTGTTTTGTGGCGTCGGCGGGTTTGGGCTGCACTGCGCGACACCGACGATGAAGTTGACCGGAATTGAAATTGCTCCCGAGGCAATTGCCTGCGCGAAACAATCTGCCGCCCAGCTTGGGCTGCATAATTTGCATTTTCAGGCGCTGGACTCAACGCAGTTTGCTACTGCTCAGGGCGACAGGCCCGATCTTGTGCTGGTTAATCCGCCGCGTCGGGGCATTGGCAAAGCGTTGTGCGACTATCTGAGCCAGATGGCACCGCCGTTTATTATCTACTCCAGCTGTAACGCACAAACCATGGCGCAAGACCTGCGCCAGCTACCGGGTTACCGCATTGCGCGTGTTCAACTTTTTGACATGTTTCCGCATACTGCGCATTATGAGGTTTTGACGTTGCTGATTGCCCGGTAAACGATTACTAAGGCGAATCTATTTGCTGGAGAACAAATGAAAACGCCATCACGCTTTCTTTTTTCACCTCGTCCGGCACGCGTAACGCCAGTGGGTTGGTTAATTCTGGTGGGCCTGTCTGGGGCTGCCCTCTACTGGATTTACCGCATGATCGTAGGTTTTATGCACGATGGTGAACCTTTTATTTTCTTTTTTTCTGCGTTTCTCGCGTGGTTTATCGTGTTCACGGTGCAGGACAATCGTCAACTAATGGCTCAGCATCGTGCGCTGGCCGACGCGAGGCGTGGAAAAAGCATTTGTGATTTTGCCCGCAGTTTTAATCTCCGTGAAGTTGATACCTGGGTCATTCGTGCCGTCTGGAATGTGCTGAGCGAGTCGGTAAACCGGGAAGGTCCGGATGGTTTTATAATACCGATTTTTGTTGATGATCGCCTGGCAGACGAGTTTATGCTGGAAGATGAAGACGATTTACTGGATACACTCGAGGATATGGCGTTCAGGGCAGGGCGAAGCACAGAATTACTGGGGACAGACGGGTTTTCCGGTCCGCTTGTCACCGTGCGGGATGCCGTACTGTTGCTTAATGCACTGCCGATGACCGGGGCACGCAAAGACAGGCTGTGGATGACGGTGAAACCGTAAGGGGCGGCATCGTTGTGGCGGGTGGCGGCATCGCCTTACCCGGCCTAAAAAAATGTCCAGCTTTAAAGCGTTAACGAGCGGTCAGGCCCGCGTAGGCGTAGCCCGGAACCCGTTACTGCGGGAACCACTGGTCGCTGATTTTCTGGTAAGTCCCGTCATCTTTAATTGCTTTCAGCGCCGCGTTCAGTTTCTCCAGTAGCGCTTTATTATCCGGGCGAACCGCAATGCCAAGGCCGGTGCCAAAATACTGCGGGTCGGTAACTTTCTGTGTGGCGGTACCGAGTTGTGGATTCGTTTTCAGCCATTCATTCACGACGGCAGTATCACCAAACACGCCATCAATACGACCATTTTTCAGATCGATAATCGCATTCTGATAACTGTCATAGGCCACAGTTTTCACTTCCGGATGTTTATCCTGAATGTATTTCTGATGCGTGGTGCCGTTTTCCATCCCGATACGTTTGCCTTTCAGATCGGCAAACGTTTTGTAAGCATCTTTTTTCGCAATCACTACCGCTGAGTTAGCGTAGTATGGCTCGGTAAAGGAGACCTGCTTGCTGCGCTCAGGCGTGATATCCATTCCGGAAATCACCGCATCATATTTCTTGAATTTTAACGACGGGATCAGGCTGTCAAACGCGTGATTTGTGAACGTACAATCCGCTTTCATCTGTGTACACAGCGCTTTTGCCAAATCGATATCAAAACCAACAATTTGATTGCTGGCATCCAGCGATTCAAAAGGCGGATAGGTGGCAGAGACGCCAAAATTAATTTTATCAGCGGCGCACGCGCCTGCGGCAAAGGTAGCAAGAAGTGCAGCCAGAACTAGCTTTTTCATGGTGGATCTCCCGTCGGTCAATCTTATTGTGTTGTGCCCTGTCGATGGCATAAAAATACAATGCCATTATTTGAATTTGTATGCAATATAAATGAGTAATTATTGTGAATGTGGCATAAAAAAGCGGATAAGTTAGAGGCTTATCCGCTAAAGATTTTTAGTTTTATGCACTATTGCCGGGTAGGCCCGAAAAAATACGCTTAGTTACGGCGTTCAAACACTAACGCACGGCGCTCAATCAGACGCATCATTAGCGTCAGCAAGCCATTCACTACCAGATAAATCAGACCCGCTGCGCCAAACACCATCACATCGTAAGTGCGACCGTACATTAACTGGCCATGCCCCATCACCTCCATCAGCGTAATGGTGTAGGCCAGTGAGGTGCTTTTAAACACCAGCACTACCTCATTGGAGTAGGAGGAGAGGGCGCGCTTAAACGCATAGGGCAGCAAAATGGCCAGCGTATCTTTCTTGCTCATTCCCAGCGCACCGCAGGACTGCCATTGCCCGTCCGGAATGGCCCGAATAGCACCATAAAACAGCTGCGTCGTATAGGCGGCGCTGTTCAGCGACAGGGCAATCAATGCACACAGCCACGGTTCAGAGATCAAATGCCAGATTAGCGGGTAATCCTGCAACGTTGGAAACTGGCCCGGACCATAGTAAATCAGGAAAATTTGCACCAGCAGTGGTGTGCCGGTAAACAGAGTAATATAGCCGCGTACGATCCATACCAGGACTGGCGTTTTTAATGTCAAAATAATAGTGAAAATCAGCGCCAGAATCAGCGCTACCACAATCGAGGCCACCGTCAGCGTCAGGCTGGTATGCAGACCTTTCAGAAGCTCAGGTAAATACTCAAACATCAGCCCGGCCTCCGTTCAAAGCGCGTGGCGCGCAGATCAATGCGCTTAAGGATGTACTGGCTTAGCAGGGTGATCACCAGATAAATCGCCGCCGCCACGATATACCAGGTAAATGGCTCCTGGGTCCGCGTCGCGATGCTTTTGGTTTGCAGCATTAAATCATTTACGCTAATCAACGACACCAGGGCGGTGTCTTTGAGCAGTACCAGCCACTGATTTCCCAGCCCCGGTAGCGCGTGTCGCCACATTTGTGGCATCACCAGACGGAAAAAGATCGCGCTTTTAGACAGGCCCAGCGCCTGACCGGATTCCCACTGTCCGACCGGCACCGCTTTTAGCGCCCCGCGTAGCGTCTGCGAGGCATAGGCAGCATACAGTAAGGACAGGGCAATCACCCCGCAGAGGAACGGGCTGACGTCGAAGTTTTCGATGTCCATCTGTACCGGGATTTGCGTAAATCCAAGATTAATGGAAAAACCATCAGATAGCGTCAGCAACAGCTGCGAGGAGCCAAAATAGATAAACAGGACCACCAGAATTTCCGGCAGCCCGCGCATAATCGTGACCAGCGCTGTGCCAAGCCAGGCGATCGGACGCCATTTTACTGACTCCCAGACCGCAAATAGCATCGCCAGCGCCAGGCCAATGACCAGCGCACAAACGGCAAGGCCGACGGTCATCCCGGCGGCGCTTGCAAGAGGAAAGAATTCGTTCATCAAAGATTACTTCTGGAACCATTTGTTGTAGATGGTTTCGTAAGTGCCATCTTTCTTCACTTTTTCCAGCGCGGCGTTAAATTTCTGTTGCAGCTCGGTATTGCCCTGGCGTACTGCAATGCCCAGACCGGTGCCGAAATAATCTTTATCGGTGACTTTATCGCCAATGGCGGCCAGTTTCGGGTTAGCTTTCAGCCATTCAGTTACCACCGCTGTGTCGCCGAAGACGCCATCAATACGGCCATTCTGCAAATCCAGCTTCGCGTTCTGGTAGCTGTCATAAGGGACGGTAGTGACTTCCGGATGTTTATCCATGATGAACTTCTGATGGGTCGTACCGTTTTGTACGCCCACTTTTTTGCCTTTCAGCTGATCGATGCTGGTGAACTTACCCTGCTGACCGATAAACAGCGCCGAGTTATCGTAATAAGGGGTAGAGAACAGTACCTGTTTTTCACGCTCCGGCGTGATGTCCATACCAGCCATAACCGCTTCAAAACGACGGAATTTAAGACCGGGGATCAGGCTATCAAACGCCTGGTTAGTAAAGGTACAGGTGGCATCAATTTCTTTGCACAGCGCGTTTGCCAGATCGACGTCAAAGCCAACGATTTTGTTGTTGGCATCGACGGATTCAAACGGAGGATAGGACGCTTCGGTGGCGAAACGAATAGTCTGGGCTGCCGTGGCGGAAAGACTGGCACTGGCGATTAGCGCGGCGATCAAAACTTTTTTCATTGTCATTTTCCCGATCTTCAGTGTGATAAATAGTGTTTAAACGCGTCAGTTTGCGGGTGCGTAAAGCAGCCTGCATCCCCTTGTTCTACGATATGACCATTTTCCATATACACCACGCGGCTGGCGGTTTTACGCGCCACTTCCACTTCATGGGTAACGATCACCTGCGTAATTTTAGTTTCTGCCAGCTCGCGAATGATGCTGACGATCTGTGCCGTGATTTCTGGATCGAGCGCGGCAGTGGGCTCATCAAACAGCAGTACCTGCGGCTCCATCATCAGGGCGCGGGCAATTGCTACTCGCTGTTGCTGACCGCCAGAAAGATGCAGAGGGTAGCGATTGCTGTACGGCTTCAGACGCAGACGTTCAAGCAGCTTATCGGCACGCGCCATCGCCTGGCTTTTGCTCAATCCCAGCACGCGGCAGGGCGCTTCAATCAGGTTTTGTACCACGGTAAGATGCGGCCACAAATTGTACTGCTGAAATACCATGCCGACATTCTGGCGCAGCTCGCGAATTGCTTTATCCGAAGGCGCTTTGGCAAAATCAAACTGATTACCTGCGATGCTAAGGGTGCCGGAACGCGGCATTTCCAGCAGGTTGAGCACACGCAGCAGTGAGCTTTTACCCGCGCCGCTTGGGCCAAGCAGCACCAGCGTCTCACCCTGGGGGCAATTAAGCGTGATGTCGAATAGCGCCTGATGTGCGCCGTAGAAGCAATTTATGCCGTTTAATTGAATACTCATCGGGGCAGTCTTGTAGCAATTGAGGCCGCAAATAGTACCTTTCACAGAATAGTTATGCAATATTTCTGCGTTAAAAGTTAACTATAAGCCGCGAGATATCTTAAACTTAGCACAAAATAGCGCCGCAGGAGGGAGCGAGGCGCAAATGTCGGCCCGCATTACCCTGGACCGACATTTAAATTTAACGACGGGAAAAGATTAGCGTTTTTCCAGTGACTGACGCAGCGTGCCGGCTGGCGCATGAGCGTTGCCACCGAGGTAGCGCACATCGTCTACCGCCCAGCATTGGCCTTCGCGAATCATCAACACTTCATCCTGCCAGCTATCGCTACCTTGT
Source organism: Superficieibacter electus (assembly GCF_002915575.1). Classification (GTDB taxonomy): domain Bacteria; phylum Pseudomonadota; class Gammaproteobacteria; order Enterobacterales; family Enterobacteriaceae; genus Superficieibacter; species Superficieibacter electus. The sequence continues at coordinate 159,910 of NZ_PQGD01000006.1, read as the reverse complement.
TTTAGCCCGACGCGTAGCGGAATGTTTCGCGCATCGGTATTCGGGATAGTAGAGGCGCTGGCAACGCTGGCGCTGTCGGGTGGCGTGCTGCGGCTGGAGAAAGGATCGGATTTCAGCAGGGCGTTATGGCTATTATCACGGCTGGCCTCGCTAAGCATATGAGCCAGATCATCACTTAGGTAAGGGCGCAACGCGGTAATGTCGTTATTACGATTCTGAATACGCGCGTCATAAAATTTTTGGGCTACCGTGTCGGGTCCCCCTTCAACACAGGGACCGTTGCGGGTTCCAATATCTTTAAACGCCGGAGTGACGGTGGTGCAGGCACTCAACAACAACGCGCACGGAAGAGCAAGAGCGAGAGCAGAGTAGCGCATTCTGATTTCCTTATAAGCAATCTACGATAATAATGATCATTCTTTTCAAGCATAGCGTATCAGGTCGATAATGCGTTTGGCATACAGAGCTAAGGCATTGAACGTTAAACAAGGAGACAGGCGATGCAATACTCAACGACACCCACTCTTGAAGGACAACCTATTGCTGAATACTGTGGCGTAGTGACCGGAGAAGCCATTCTCGGGGCCAATATTTTTCGTGACTTCTTTGCCGGCATCCGCGACATCGTGGGAGGACGTTCTGGTGCCTATGAGAAGGAACTGCGCCGGGCGCGCGAAATCGCTTTTCAGGAGCTTGGCGAGCAGGCGAAAGCCATGGGTGCGGATGCCGTTGTCGGCATTGATATCGATTATGAAACGGTCGGCAAGGACAGCAGCATGCTAATGGTTAGCGTAAGCGGCACGGCGGTGAAATTACGCTGATGAAAGCTTTTACAGGCATCATTGCCCTGGCCTTGTTGTTAACGGGCTGCGCGGGTGAGAAAGGGATCATCGATAAAGCTGGCTACCAGCTGGATGTCAGGCGGGCAGCGCAGGCAGCGTATCCACGCGTTAAGGTGCTGGTTATCCATTATACTGCCGATGATTTTGACACGTCGCTGGCGACCTTAACCGACAAACATGTCAGTGCACATTATCTGGTTCCTGACGTGCCTCCACTACATAACGGCAAGCCGCGCATCTGGCAGCTGGTTGCGGAGCAGGAGCTGGCCTGGCATGCTGGTGCAAGCTTCTGGCGAGGCGCAACGCGACTGAATGACACGTCAATCGGTATCGAGCTGGAAAACCGGGGCTGGCAGAAGCGCAACGGGGTGAAATACTTTGCGCCCTTCAGCGCTGCGCAGATAGCCGCGCTGGTGCCGCTGGCAAAGGATATTATCACCCGTTACCAGATTGCACCGTACAACGTGGTTGCCCATGCGGATATAGCTCCCCAGCGCAAGGACGATCCGGGTCCGCTATTCCCGTGGCAGGCGCTGGCTGCACAGGGGATCGGGGCCTGGCCTGACCCTCAGCGCGTCGCGTTTTATCTGAATGGACGAATGCCGGACGAGCCGGTGGATACGGCATCCCTGCTGGATTTGCTGGCCCGCTACGGTTATGACGTGACGCCGGAAATGACGCTCGCGCAACAAAAACGGGTGATTATGGCGTTTCAGATGCACTTCCGTCCTGCGCGCTGGGATGGCGTTGCCGATGCACAAACACAGGCGATTGCCGAGGCGCTGCTTGAGAAATACGGACAGCGTTGACGCTTTTCCGCCCTCACCCTACCCCTCCCCCCCGGGGAGAGGGGACGGGCAGCAGAGTGGCGGGAGAGGGCAGCCTGACGCAGGCGGGGACCGCCCTCACCCTAACCCTCTCCCCCAGGGAGAGGGGACGGTCAGCAGAGTGGCGGGAGAGGGCAGCCTGACGCTGGCTGGGGGCCGCCCTCACCCTAACCCTCTCCCCCGGGGAGAGGGGACGGTCAGCAGAGCGACGGGAGCGGGTAGGGTGACGCTGGCTGGGGGCCGCCCTCACCCTACCCCTCTTTTCCGGGGAGCGGGGACGGTCAGCAGAGCGACGGGAGCGGGTAGCCTGACGCTGGCTGGGGCCGCCCTCACGCTAACCCTCTTTTCCGGGGAGAGGGGACAGTCAGCAGAGTGGCGGGAGCGGGTAGGGTGGCGCTGGCTGGGACCGCCCTCACCCTAACCCTCTCCCACGGGGAGAGGGGACGGTCAGCAGAGTAGCGGGAGCGGGTAGGCTGACGCTGGCTGGGACCGCCCTCACGCTAAGGTTGGTAAAAACAATGCTTTTAGTGAGTATGTTGAAACGGCTTTTTCCGGGGCAGTGACGGCTCCCTCTCCCTGAGGGAGAGGGTTGGGGTGAGGGGGAGCCACGCTTAGCGGTGCAACTTCCCGTGATCCCGCAGCCACGCCGCTGTGCGCTTAATCCCGTCATCCAGCGTAACCACGGGTTGATATCCCAGTTCGTCCCGCGCGCGGGTAATGTCCAGGGTGAAATCAAAGTTAAGCTTGGAGACCCCGTAGTGAGTAAACGTCGGCTCTTTTGCGGTTTTATTGCCAAATCGCTCCATACTGCGGGCAACAATATCCAGCATCGGATAGGGTACGGACCGGATACGGCAGTGAATGTTCAGCTCGTCAATCAGCTTCTGTACAATACTGCGCAGTTTCTGCGGTTCGCCGTTAGTGATATTAAACGCGCGCCCTGAAGCCAGCGCGTCGCAGGCCGGCTGGCTGGCCTGCCACATAGCGTGAACGGCGTTTTCAAAATAGGTCATATCAACTATCGCATCACCGCCGCGCGGCAGCAGCACGCTACCGTAGTGATGCATCATTTGTGCGAGGCGCGGAATAAACACTTTATCGTGCGGACCAAACAGGCTCTGCGGACGCAGAATCGTAAAACGCGTCTGCGGATTCGCACGCGCCAGGAGCTGGATCACCTCTTCGCCAGCCGCTTTACTGCGGGCGAACTCGTTGGCAAAGCGGTGCGGGCGAAAGTCTTCCGTTACCTCGCGATGATGATGATAGTCGAAGTAGAGCGAGGGAGATGAAATATGCACAAAATTACGCACGCCCCATGCCACGGACCATTCTCCCAGGCGGCGAGTCGCACGCACATTGGCGAGATCAAACGCTTCCTGCGTCCCCCACGGCGAGGTAAAGCTGGAGCAGTGCCACAGCGTATCAATACCGGCAAGCATCACTTTCGCCTGCGAAGAGACCAGCTCGGTAAGGTCGGCCTGCACGAATTCCGCACCCATTTTTTGCAGCAGTTTACCCATCGCTTCATTACGACCGGTGGCCCTGACGCTGATACCTTTGCGACGCAAAAATTCGACCGCGTTTCGGCCTAAACCGCTGGTTGCGCCCGTTACCAGAACCTTCATATCAATCCGCTGTGTTTTAAAGAATTTCGTGCGCATTCTTCCGGTATTTTCGGCGCTATGCAATGGGAAAGATGAAAGAATGCCGTCTGTTTTTAGATTTTTTCCGTCAGACTGGCAATACGTTTTGCCATGCCGCGAAAAATAAACAGATGCGCCGGGATCATCATCAGCCAGTAAAATAGTCCCGGCATTCCGTGCGGGTGCCACCAGGCGCGAACGTCAAGCTGCCGGTAATCGCCCTTGTCCACCATAGTAAAGCATAGCCGGCCCAGCCCTGGTGCTTTCATGCCGAACAAGAGCGCCAGTTCTTTTTCCGGCTCACAAATAATCACTTTCCAGCTATCTACCGCGTCGCCCACCTGCAAAAAAGGCCGCGCCGGACGGCCTTTTGCCAGAGGATGACCGATAAGCCTGTCGATTAACGCTCGGGTTTGCCACAACGGATTGCCAAAAAAATAACGCTCCTTACCACCAAGCTGGTTTACGACCTGCCACAGGGCGCTAAGGCTGGCGGAGGTTTTCAGCGTATAGCCTGCCTGTTTGGCAAAATAGCCGTAATCTGGCCGCCAGCGGGCAAATGCCTGCGGGTCGTAACCCCAGTCGCTGGAGTTAACCAGCTTCGCCTCCTCCTGGAGCGTGCTGCGGACCGCATCATCAAACGGGATCAGCGTCTGAGGGATCAGCGAGCGAAGAGAGGTATCATCGGCCAGAAGATCGTGCTTGAGCCCTTGTATTAGCGCTTTTGCGATAGTGGGCGGCACCGACGTAATCACCGTTAAAAACCACACCGAAATCCAGCGGGTAGGAAAGGGGATCGGTATCAGGGGGCGATGGCGGCCGCTGACGGTCATAAAACGTTCAAACTGCTGCTGATAGCTCAGGACATGCGGTCCTGCGGCTTCAAAAACGCGGTGTTCGGGCGTCGGATGATCCAGCAGGGCAACCAGATAATACAGCAGATTCTCCAGCGCAATGGGCGTGGTGCGCGAACGCACCCAGCGTGGCGGGGTAAGAACAGGCAGGTTGTAGACCATGTCGCGCATCACTTCAAAAGCGGCAGAGCCTGCACCGATGATGATCCCGGCACGCAGTTCCGTTACCGGCACGCCCGCTTCGCGCAGAATATCCGCCGTCAACTGACGGGCGCGCAGATGGTCGGACTGCTGATGTTTCGGTGCCTGAAGCGAACTAAGGAAAATAAGCTGGCTGACCGGCGTTTCACGCAGCGCATCGCGCACATTAAGCGCCACCTGGCGCTCATGGGCAATAAAATCGCCACCTTCACCCATGCCGTGTACCAGGTAGTACACCGTTTCAACGTTTTCCAGCAGAGCGGGGAGCGCCTGCGGCCAACAAAGATCCAGCCGATGACAGCTGACGCCGGGCAGCGCCAGCTTCTCCAGCCGTTCAACGTGCCGTGCCGCCGCCAGCACCCGGTGCCCTTGCAGGCTCAGGGCGTTAATGAGGTATTGACCAATATAGCCACTGGCCCCGAGCACCAGAATGCGTTGCGGCACGGTATGCTCCTTAGCGGTTGAGAAATGCCTTCCAGTGAGCAACGAGTTGTTTAAGCTGCTCACGGCTGACATCGAGATGCGTTACCAGACGCACTACCGGCGAGGCGTTGATCAGGATATCCTGCGCGCGCAGATAATCTCCCAGCGCCGCCGCACTCTCTTCACCGACGCGCACAAACAGCATATTGGTATCATGACGCATCACATCCGCGCCGATCTCCTGCAATTGAGCGGCAAGCCAGGCGGCATTGTCATGATCCTCGCGTAACCGTTCGACATTATGCTGTAATGCATAGAGTCCTGCCGCCGCCAGAAAGCCCGACTGGCGCATGCCGCCACCGGTCATTTTCCGCCAGCGATTAGCGCGCCTGATATAGTCACGGCTGCCAACCAGCAGCGAGCCGACCGGCGTGCCCAATCCTTTTGATAAGCAGAGGGTGAAAGAATCGCAATAGTGCGTAATGTCTTTTAACGCACAGCCATATTCGACTACGGCATTGAAGATCCGCGCGCCGTCTACATGAAGCGCAAGCCCGCGCTGGCGGGTAAATTCCCACGCCGCCTGCAAATACTCGCGTGGCAGCACTTTACCATTATGCGTATTTTCCAGACTGAGTAATTTGGTGCGGGCAAAATGAATATCGTCAGCTTTGATTTTGGCGGCAACCTTATCCAGCGGCAATGTGCCGTCAGGCGCGGCATCAATAGGCTGCGGCTGAATGCTGCCAAGCACCGCAGCACCGCCCGCTTCATAGAGATAGTTATGCGCGCCCTGGCCTACAATGTATTCTTCACCACGTTCACAATGGCTAAGCAGGGCAACCAGGTTCGCCTGGGTGCCGGTAGGCAGAAACAGCGCCGCTTCCTTGCCGGAAAGTTCGGCGACATAGCGCTGGAGTTCATTCACGGTAGGGTCGTCACCGTACACATCATCCCCGACCGGGGCGGCCATCATCGCGTCAAGCATGGCACGCCCGGGGCGGGTTACGGTATCACTTCGAAGATCAATCACGGCATATTCCTTTCTGATTCAGGATGATGCCTTCTTTTTTACCTGAGCCAGTTGGTTTTTGCCAGTTCCAGCACCTCGTCACCGCGCCCGTTAATGATCGCGCGCAACATATACAGACTAAAACCTTTAGCCTGCTCGAGTTTAATCTGCGGCGGCATGGCCAGTTCTTCTTTCGCTACCACGACATCGACCAGTACCGGACCGTCTGTCGCAAAAGCGCGTTGTAGCGCATCGTCAACGTCTGTCGCTTTTTCGACGCGAATACCAGTAATGCCGCAGGCGTCGGCGATGCGGGCAAAATTAGTGTTGTGAAGCTCGGTGCCGTCGGTCAGGTAGCCACCCGCTTTCATTTCCATCGCCACAAAACCCAGCACGCTGTTATTAAAGACGATGATTTTAACCGGCAGCTTCATCTGCACGAGCGAGAGGAAATCCCCCATCAACATGCTAAAACCGCCGTCGCCGCACAGCGCCACCACTTGACGCTCTGGCGCGGTGGCCTGCGCACCCAGCGCCTGTGGCATGGCGTTAGCCATTGAGCCGTGATTAAACGAGCCTAGCAGGCGGCGCTGACCGTTCATTTTCAGATAGCGGGCCGCCCAGACGGTAGGCGTGCCGACATCGCAGGTAAAAATGGCATCGTCGTCGGCATAATGACTGATTTGTTGCGCCAGATACTGTGGGTGGATCGCTTTTTCACTGGGCTTCGCCAGATCGTCAAGATCTTTGCGTGCATGGCGATAATGTTCCACCGCTTTATCAAGAAACCGGCTATCGCTTTTGTCCTCCAGCAGTGGCATAAGGGCGCTTAACGTGGCTTTGATATCACCGATCAACGCCATATCAACTTTACTGTGTGCGCCAATGCTGCCCGGATTGATATCAATCTGAATAATTTTGGCATCGGTCGGATAAAAGGCGCGGTAAGGGAACTGGGTACCCAGCAGCACCAGCGTATCGGCGTTCATCATGGTATGAAAACCGGATGAAAAACCGATCAGGCCGGTCATGCCCACATCATAAGGGTTATCGTATTCAACATGCTCTTTACCGCGCATGGCATGAACGATCGGTGCTTTTAATTTTCCGGCAAATTCCACCAGTTCAGCGTGCGCACCAGCACAACCGCTGCCGCACAACAGGGCGATTTTGCTGGAATAGCGCAGTAGCTGGGCCAGTTTTTTCAGCTCTTCCTCGGCGGGCGTCACCACCGGCTGCGGGGCCGGATACCAGTGGCTGCTGGCCTGTTCCGGGGCGGCTTGCAACGCCACATCGCCCGGTAAGACAATCACTGAGACACCGCGATTGAGCACCGCTTTACGCAGGGCAATCGCCAGCACTTGCGGGATCTGTTCTGGCGATGACACCAGCTCACAGTAATGGCTGCACTCGCGGAACAGCTCCTGGGGATGGGTCTCCTGAAAATAACCGCTGCCAATCTCGCTGGAAGGAATATGCGCAGCGATGGCGAGTACCGGGACATGGTTGCGGTGACAGTCGAACAGGCCATTAATCAGATGCAGGTTGCCCGGTCCGCACGAGCCGGCACACACTGCCAGTTCGCCAGTCAACTGTGCTTCCGCGCCGGCGGCAAAGGCAGCGACTTCTTCATGACGGGTCGGCATCCAGTCAATGGTGCCCATTTTGTTCAGACTGTCGCTCAGGCCATTAAGCGAATCGCCTGTGACGCCCCAAATACGTTTCACTCCCGCCTGTTCCAGTGTTTTTGCAAGATAAGCGGCAACGGTTTGTTTCATGGTTTTCCATCTCCTGTAAAAGATAACGTATAAAAGCTTAGGTCAGATTCACTACCGCGCGCAGAAAACTCCCGCATTTGCAGTACTATCTTTACGTCGCAGGAAGGCGTAATGTGAAGCAGTCGCATTTAAAAATAAGAGGCATTTCAAATGGTTAAGAAATTGTTAATTGCCGTCAATAAAACGCTTTCACATGAAGATTTTGGCAAGCTATTGCTACGCCTGGCGGTGGGGGGATTAATGCTTTTCCACGGCCTGCACAAGCTGTTTGATGGCATCGACGGGATACGCGGCATGGTGATAGCTCATGGATTACCGGGGTTTGTCGCTTATGGCGTACTGATTGGTGAAGTGCTGGTGCCGTGTTTAATCATCCTCGGTATTTTGACCCGTCCGGCGGCACTGGTGTTGTCCTTTACCATGCTGGTGGCGTGGCTGATGGTCGGGATTAACAATACGTGGATGCTGGATAAAACCGGCGCGTGGGCGATTGAAAATATTGCTTACTTTTTTATCGGCGGGCTGGCGATAGCCTTTATGGGGGCGGGGCGTTATTCGCTGGCGCGCGATCCGGCGTGGCGATAACGTTGAGTTAAATACTGTGTTGCCCGGTGGCGCTGCGCTTACCGGGCCTACAGAATTAATTTAAGCTTTTGATATTTAAAACATTGTAGGCCGGGTAAGGTGAAGCCGCCACCCGGCATCGCGACACACAGTTTAGCCGTTGGTGACGTCTGCCGGGTAAGCGCAGCGTCACCTGGCCTGGTTTGCGCCTCAGGCCAGCACCAAATCTCCCTGCGGATGGCAGGAGCAGGCCAGAACATAACCCTCGGCGATTTCCGCCTCGCTCAGCGTCATGGTGCTGCTGACCGTATACTCACCGGAAACCACTTTGGTTTTACAACAGCCGCACACCCCCGCGCGACAGGCGACGGTGACCGGGACCTTATTACTTTCCAGCGCCTCAAGAAGCGTGGTACCTACCGGCGCATAAAACTCCCGTGCAGGCTGAAGTTTGCTGAATTTCAGGCCAGCCGTAACCGCGTCTGCAACCGGCGTAAAGAACTTCTCTTTAAAAAAGCGCGTCACGCCCAGTGCTCTTACTTCCTGTTCGGCAAGTTCCATATACGGTGCGGGGCCGCAGGTCATCACGGTACGCGAGGCCAGATCCGGCACCTGCTGCAACAGCTCAGTCGTGAGGCGACCCGCAACAAAACCGTCAACAGCATTATGTTCCGCGACCAGCGTCACCGGATACTGCTGCCACTCTTCAGCAAAAATCACATCCTGCGGCGAGCGAACGTTAAAGATCACCTGCACATCGGCCTGCGGGCGATATTTTGCCAGCCAGCGACGCATCGACATCACTGGCGTCACGCCGCAACCCGCCGCCAGCAACAGGAACTTATCTTCTGTTTTATCTTCACAGGTAAAGTCACCCATTGCATTCGACAGCCAGATATAGTCGCCGCGCTTCACCTCACGGGTTAACCACTGCGACCCCGCGCCGTCGTCAATCCGGCGGATGGTCAGGGTAAGATATTCGCTGACCCCCGGCGTTGACGAGAGCGTATAGGCGCGCAGCGTCTCTGCCGAGTTGCGCACGCTGACCAGCGCATATTGCCCGGCGCGATACGGATAGTAGTCGTGACACAGCAGCGAAAGGGTCCAGACATCCGGCGTTTCCTGATGGATATGATGAACCTGCATCCGCCACGGACATTGTGAGGTTGGCATCGTCATTTACCTGCTCCTTACGCGCTCAGCAACTGTTTCATATCTTCTTCAACGGTGGTCACAGAACGCAAACCAAATTTCTCGTTGAGCACCGCCAGTAGATCCGGGGTGAAGAAGCCGGGTGCGGTCGGGCCGGTAACGATGTTTTTCACGCCCAGCGACAGCAGGGTCAGCAGGATGACAATGGCTTTCTGCTCAAACCAGGACAGCACCAGCGAGAGCGGCAGATCGTTGACGCCACAGCCCAGTTTTTCCGCCAGCGTGACCGCCAGAATAATCGCCGAGTAAGCATCATTACACTGACCGGCATCGACCAGACGCGGCAACCCTTCGATATCGCCAAACTCCAGCTTATTGAAACGGTATTTACCGCAGGCCAGCGTCAGGATCAGGCAATCGTCCGGTACGCTGGTAGCAAAATCCGTAAAGTAGTTACGTTCACCGCGCGCGCCGTCGCAGCCGCCAACGAGGAAGATGTGACGCAGTTTTTCACGGCTCACGAGGTCGATCAGCGTATCCGCCGCGCCCAGCAGAGTCTGACGGCCGAAGCCCACGGTGATCAGGTGCGGAATTTCGCTGTACGGGAAGCCCGCCATCTGTTGCGCCTGCGCGATCACCGGGCCAAAGTCGTCACCTTCCAGATGGCTGACGCCCGGCCAGCCGACAATGCTGCGGGTCCAGATACGGTCATCATACGCGCCGACGGTTGGGTCGATGATGCAGTTAGAGGTCATCACAATCGGGCCAGGGAAGCGGGCGAATTCCACCTGCTGATTTTGCCAGCCGCTGCCGTAGTTGCCGATCAGATGTTTAAATTTGCGCAGTTCCGGGTAGCCGTGTGCGGGCAACATTTCACCGTGGGTATAAACATTAACGCCGGTGCCGTCGGTTTGCTCCAGCAGATTGTAGAGGTCTTTGAGGTCGTGACCGGAGATGAGGACGCATTTACCCTGGGTGGCTTTGACATTAACCTGCGTCGGCGTTGGGTGTCCGTATTTACTGGTTTCACCGGCGTCCAGAATGCTCATTACTTTAAAGTTCATCTGGCCAATTTCCATTGAACATTCCAGCAGAGCGTTCATATCGGAAGGCCAGGTACCCAGCCACGCCATGATTTTATGGTACTGAGCGTAGATGTCGTTATCGTACTGTCCGAGCACATGCGCGTGCTCCATATACGCCGCCGCGCCTTTCAGGCCATACAGGCACAGCAGGCGCAGACCGAGAATGTTCTCGCCGATATCAACTTTATCTTTATTGGGCGTGAATTCTGCCGCCTGGCGTTGCAAATCGCCGAGGTCATCGCTGACCAGTTGCAGACTGGCCATCGGATTATCGACGCTGGCGCTGGCATCCACGCTCAGACACTGCGCTTTAAGCGCCTCTCGCAGGGCAATCGCGTCACGCGCGTAGCCCACAATGCGTGGGGAATCGAAGTTAACGTTAGTTAAGGTAGAGAAGAACGCGCGCGGGGCAAAATTATCGATATGGTGATCGATAATGCCGTAGTCGCGCGCCTTGGTGGCCCAGGCGGAAAGACCCTGCAACGAGGCGATCAGCAGATCCTGCAAGTCAGAGGTTTCAGCTGTTTTTCCGCACATACCCTGCGCGTAAGAGCAGCCGTTCCCTGCCGGGGTACGGATGGTTTGTTCACATTGCACACAAAACATGGTCACACCTTTTAAAGTTATATTTTAAATACATGTTTAAGATTATGCTGGTAACAGACGGCTGAAAAGGGATTTGTGGCGCAAGTTACAGGGAGATTGATTTAGCTCAATTTTGGCGGCAGGGTTCTACCGCCAAAGGGGTATCAGGCGGTAAAAAACGCCATTAATAGCGGGACCAGCAGGCTTAACAAGAAGCCGTGAACAATGGCGGCAGGGACAATTTCCAGCCCGCCGGAACGCTGTAATACGGGCAGGGTGAAATCCATTGAGGTCGCACCGCACAACCCCAGCGCCGTCGAGCGGCTGCGGCGTACCAGCCCCGGGATCAGCATGATGGCGATAAGCTCCCGCGCCAAATCATTAAAAAAGGCCGCGCTGCCGATAACCGGACCATAAGCTTCTGTCAGCAGTATGCCGGAAAGTGAATACCAGCCGAAGCCGGAGGCCATCGCCAGCCCGGTTCGCAGCGGCAGATCCAGCAATAAGGCGTTCAGAGCGCCCCCGGCCAGCGAGCTGATAACCACCACTATGCCTACCATCATCCCACGCCGGTTAAGCACGATCTGTTTTAGCGTCATGCCGTTATTACGCAGCTGGATGCCAATCAAAAACAGCAAAAATATCAGCGTATATTCGCTGGCCTCGGTGGCATGCTGTAACACGGGAAAATGCGTCAGGCCAAGTGCAAAGCCAAGGATAACCACGCCGCACAATTTCAGCGACTCCAGCGCCATGGCGATACGCGAGGGTAGCGCTTCCTGTTGATGGTTGTGCCGCCAGGGAATAACGCGCTCCAGCCAGATAAGCGCCGCAATATTAAACACTAAAATGACCGTAATACTGATAGCTGAATAATGAAAAATCGCCAGCAGATTGCTCGCCAGGTTCTCTAAAAACGCAAGGCTGATGCCCATGAAAAAGAGGATGACATAAACAATCCAGCTTAACAGGCGGTTGATAATTTTAAGTGCGGCGGTATTACGCAGAGGAATTAAATAACCAGTGATTAACGGCAGAAGAATAATCAGCAAACCCGACAACATGAAACCCCAGTCCCTTTAATAAACGAATAGCACATTCTGACACTACCCAAAACGGTGAAGTGAGTAAAGGTGCAGGAAAAAAGAAAAGTTATGCATCTTGTGTCATCCACAGCGTCCCCGGGAGGTATTTACCCGTGCCAGAAATGAAAAGGGGTGATATACAATCACAAGCAGGGACATAACGAAACTTAAGGAGAATATATGCTTCTTGAACGTGTGGATATCGTCGGTTTTCGCGGTATTAACCGGCTATCGTTGATGCTGGAACAGAACAACGTGCTCATTGGCGAAAATGCCTGGGGGAAATCCAGCCTGCTGGATGCGCTGACGCTGATTCTCGCGCCGGGCAGCGAGTTGTATCATTTTGTCCATGATGACTTCTGGTTTCCGGCAGGCGATGTACAGGGGCGCGAGCATCATCTGCATATTATTCTGACCTTTCGCGAGGCGTTTCCCGGACGGCATCATGCCCGGCGTTTCCGCCCGCTGTCGCCGTGCTGGGTGCCGGGAGAGGATGGCTATCAACGTATATTTTACCGTCTGGAAGGCGAACTGGCAGAAGATGATTCTGTCCTGACGCTGCGCGGATTTCTGGATGCAGGCGGTAATCCGCTGGCGATTACCGAAATAGACGAGATGGCTCGCCATCTGGTGCGTTTAATGCCGGTGCTGCGGCTGCGTGACGCCCGCTTTATGCGGCGTATTCGCAATGGTACGGTACCCAATTTCCCCGACGTTGAAGTCACCGCGCGCCAGCTCGATTTTCTGGCGCGCGAGCTGGTGGATCGTCCGCAAAATCTCTCTGACGGGCAGCTTCGCCAGGGATTATCCGCTATGGCGCAACTGCTTGAGCACTACTTTGCTGAACACAGCTCTGTTGAGACACGCCATCGCCTGATTCGCCGCCGTTCGCGTAATGAGCAGCAAAGCTGGCGCTATCTGGATGTGATTAACCGCATGATCGATCGTCCTGGCGGGCGCACCCATCGGGTGATCCTGCTGGGGCTATTCTCCACCTTATTGCAGGCTAAAGGGACGGTAAAACTTGACAAAGATGCCCGTCCGCTGCTGCTGATTGAAGATCCCGAAACCCGTCTGCATCCCATTATGCTTTCTGTCGCCTGGCATCTTTTGAACCTTTTACCGCTTCAGCAGGTGACCACCACCAACTCGGGCGAGCTGTTGTCGCTGACACCGGTAGAGCATGTTTGCCGCCTGGTACGTGAATCCTCGCGCGTCGCCGCCTGGCGTCTGGGGCCGGGCGGTCTGAGCGCAGAAGATGGTCGGCGGATTGCCTTTCACATTCGTTTTAATCGTCCGTCATCGCTGTTTGCCCGCTGCTGGCTGCTGGTGGAAGGGGAGACGGAAACCTGGGTGATCAACGAACTGGCGCGCCAGTGTGGCCACCATTTCGATGCCGAAGGCGTTAAAGTCATTGAGTTTGCCCAGTCCGGGTTAAAGCCGTTAATCAAATTTGCCCGGCGGATGGGCATTGAGTGGCATGTGCTGGTGGACGGTGACGAAGCCGGAAAAAAATATGCCGCCACCGTACGTAGCTTACTCAACAACGATCGTGAGCAGGAGCGCGACCACTTAACGGCCCTCCCGGCGCTGGATATGGAACATTTTATGTATCGTCAGGGATTTGCTGATGTCTACTATCGGGTAGCGCAGATCGCGGAAAATGCCCCGGTGAATCCACGGCGGGTCATTGTGAAAGCTATTCATCGTTCATCGAAACCCGATTTAGCGATTGAGGTCGCGATGGAAGCGGGGCGGCGTGGAACGGAGTCTATTCCGCTGTTATTGCGCAAAATGTTCTCGCGGGTATTGTGGCTGGCGCGTGGTCGCGCGGATTAACAATTAATTGCGTATCATTAACCTTTCGTTGACAGCATATTGCGATAGAATTAGCACCTTGCATTAAACGCTCGGGTATCTGGAATTTTTATGAATTTGAAGGGAAAAGGCAAAAAGCGCTGGCTGCTACTGATCGTTGTCATTGTGCTGGCAGCGGCCTGGCTGTGGCAAAAACTTAACGCTCCGCAGCCGCAGTATCAGACGCTGATTGTTCGTAAAGGCGATCTTGAGCAGGCGGTGCTGGCAACCGGGAAACTGGATGCGCTGCGCAAAGTGGATGTCGGTGCGCAGGTGAGTGGACAGCTTAAAACGTTGTCGGTGAATATCGGCGATAAGGTAAAAAAAGATCAATTGCTGGGGGTTATCGACCCTGAGCAGGCCGAAAACCAGATCAAGGAAGTGGAAGCTACGCTGATGGAACTGCGCGCGCAGCGTCGCCAGGCAGTCGCCGAAATGCAGCTGGCGAAAGTGACTCTCTCACGTCAACAGCAACTGGCGCGCACGCAGGCGATTTCCCGTCAGGATCTGGACACGGCGGCCACCGAGCTTGAGGTCAAACAGGCGCAAATCGGCACGCTTGACGCGCAGATCCAGCGCAATCAGGCAACCCTGAGCACGGCGAAAACCAATCTTGATTACACTCGCATCATGGCACCAATGGCGGGCGAAGTGACGGAAATTACCACCCTTCAGGGGCAGACGGTGATTGCCGCCCAGCAGGCTCCCAATATTCTTACCCTTGCCGATTTAAGTACCATGCTGGTGAAAGCGCAGGTATCCGAAGCTGATGTTATCCATCTTAAGCCGGGGCTGAAAGCCTGGTTTACCGTGCTTGGCGATCCGTTAACGCGCTATGAAGGAACGCTAAAAGATGTGCTGCCAACGCCAGAGAAAGTGAACGACGCCATCTTCTATTACGCTCGTTTTGAAGTGCCGAACCCGAAAGGTATTTTACGTCTTGATATGACAGCGCAGGTACATATCCAGCTCACTGGCGTGCGCAATATCCTGACGATTCCCCTCTCTGCACTTGGCGATGCCACCGGAGATAATCGTTATACCGTCCGGCTGCTGCGTAATGGAGAAGTGCACGATCGTGAAGTTACACTCGGCGCACGTAATGACACCAGCGTTGAAGTGGTCAAGGGACTGGAGGAAGGCGATGAAGTTATCGTCGGTGAAAAGCAGCCCGGAGATAAATCGTGACGGCATTGCTTGAGCTGACGGACATTCGCCGCAGCTATCCTTCCGGCGAGAGCAGTGTTGAGGTGCTAAAGGGCATTTCTCTGCGTATTGAGGCGGGCGAGATGGTGGCGATCGTCGGTGCGTCCGGCTCGGGGAAATCCACCCTGATGAATATCATCGGCTGCCTGGATAAACCGACCAGCGGCACCTACCGGCTTGCCGGCACCGATATTGCCACACTCGACAGCGACGCGCTGGCCCGCCTGCGACGTGAGCATTTTGGTTTTATCTTTCAGCGCTACCATCTTTTGTCACACCTGACTGCCACGCAGAACGTCGAGGTGCCGGCCGTCTATGCCGGGACGGAACGCGCAGCGCGGCTGCAACGTGCCCGTGAACTGCTTGCGCGGCTGGGACTGGACGAACGGGCGGACTATCAGCCTTCGCAGCTATCGGGCGGACAACAGCAGCGGGTCAGTATTGCCCGCGCACTGATGAACGGCGGTCAGGTTATCCTTGCCGACGAACCGACGGGCGCGCTGGATAGCCGTTCTGGCGAAGAGGTCATGGCGATCCTCCACCAGCTGCGCGATCGTGGACACACGGTGATTATTGTTACCCACGATCCGGAAGTGGCGGCACAGGCGGAGCGCATCATTGAGATCCGCGATGGCGAAATTATCAGTAATCCGCCCGCCAGAACCACAGCTTCTGGCCCGTTAACGCAGACAGGGCAGGCGGAGGTACCGGGCTGGCGGCAGTTCAGCAGTAGTTTTCGGGAAGCACTGACCATGGCATGGCTGGCGATGGCAGCCAATAAAATGCGCACCCTGCTGACGATGCTTGGGATCATCATCGGTATCGCTTCGGTGGTGTCGATTGTGGTGGTGGGCGATGCCGCCAAGGAACTGGTGCTGGCTGACATCCGCGCGATTGGTACCAATACCATTGATGTTTATCCCGGTAAAGATTATGGTGATGACGATCCTCAGTACCAGCAATCCCTGAAATATGATGATCTGACCGCCATTCAAAAGCAGCCCTGGGTGAAATCAGCAACTCCTACCGTTTCGCAGAACCTGCGGCTGCGCTATAACAATCTTGATATGGCGGCCAGCGCTAACGGTGTCAGCGGCCAATACTTTAACGTTTATGGGATGACCTTCAGCGAAGGAGCAACCTTTAACGATGAGCAGTTAAAAGGCCGCGCGCAGGTAGCGGTACTCGACAGCAATACCCGGCGTCAGCTTTTTCCCAATAAAACCAGCGTGGTTGGCGAGATTATCCTCGTGGGCAATATGCCGGCGACGGTGATTGGCGTGGCGGAAGAGAAGCAGTCGATGTTTGGCAGCAGTAAAATTCTTCGTGTCTGGCTGCCCTATACCACGATGGCGGGCAGGGTGATGGGACAGTCGTGGCTTAACTCCATCACCGTGCGAATTAACGACGGATACGAAAGCGCGCAGGCCGAACAACAACTGACCCGCTTGCTAACGCTGCGTCACGGGAGAAAGGATTTCTTTACCTGGAATATGGACAGCGTGTTGAAAACGGCAGAAAAGACCACACGTACACTTCAGCTATTTCTGACGCTGGTGGCGGTGATTTCACTGCTGGTCGGGGGCATCGGCGTGATGAATATCATGCTGGTTTCAGTGACCGAGCGGACGCGGGAAATTGGTATTCGGATGGCGGTAGGCGCGCGGGCCAGCGATGTGTTGCAACAGTTTTTGATTGAAGCGGTGCTGGTCTGCCTGGTGGGCGGTGCGCTCGGCGTCAGCCTGTCGATGCTTATTGCTTTTACGCTGCAACTGTTTTTACCGGGCTGGGAAATTGGTTTCTCTCCGGTAGCGTTATTGACCGCTTTTTTATGCTCAACCGTTACCGGTGTGCTGTTTGGCTGGCTTCCGGCACGTAATGCCGCGCGCCTCGATCCGGTGGATGCGCTGGCACGCTAATAAAGAAAAAAATGCCAGTCATAAGGGCTGGCATTTTGACGGCGGGATGTACACAATGAAGCAGAAGAGCTATGCAACCGCTTCGGCTTCGACGGGCACGATAAGACTGGCATGATTGCCTTTTGGGCCCTGGTGGACATCAAACCGGACGACCTGCCCGGCTTTTAGCGTTCTGTAACCATCCATCTGAATGGTTGAATAGTGGGCGAAGATATCCTCGCCGCCGCCTTCGGGGCAGATGAAGCCAAACCCTTTGGCGTTGTTGAACCACTTAACTGTACCCGTTTCCATGCTTCGACATCCTTCATAGTTCTTTTGCAAGTAAGATGGAATGAACCGGTGTTGGAATGGGAGTTGTTCAAAACCTCGTCAACTCCAGCCTGTACAATTTAGAGAAATCGGGCATCGCGTCAAGCGATTCACAGAGGGTAGCGCGGTAAAATGCGTTAAAATTTGAAGCAGTTAACGCTATTAACCAGGAATGTGACAGAAGTCGCGGATGATAACGATAGATGATAGTTATCTAACATTTATTGTACATTCATAGTATGCATAGACTCACGTCAGCGGTAGTAAAAATGAGCCGGTAACCGTAACTGAAAGATGACGACTGACAATGGGTAAAGCAAAAGATTGGCTGGATTTTGACCAAATTACACAAGATGAGCTGCGCGACGCGCTAAAACCGCCATCTATGTATAAAGTTATGTTAATGAACGATGATTACACGCCGATGGAATTTGTTATTGACGTGCTACAAAAGTTCTTTTCTTATGATGTAGAACGTGCAACGCAACTGATGCTTACGGTTCACTATCAGGGTAAGGCCATTTGTGGGGTTTTTACCGCCGAGGTCGCGGAGACGAAAGTGGTGATGGTGAACAAATATGCGAGGGAGAACGAGCATCCGTTGCTGTGTACGCTGGAAAAAGCCTGATTAAGGCAAACTATTGAGGGGGGTGCCCAATGCTCAACCAGGAACTGGAACTCAGTTTAAACATGGCTTTCGCCAGAGCGCGCGAGCACCGACACGAGTTTATGACCGTAGAGCACTTGCTGCTGGCTTTGCTCAGTAACCCATCCGCCCGCGAAGCGCTTGAAGCCTGCTCCGTGGATCTGGTGGCGCTGCGTCAGGAACTTGAAGCCTTCATCGAACAAACCACACCGGTGCTGCCCGCCAGTGAAGAGGAGCGCGACACTCAGCCGACGCTCAGCTTTCAGCGCGTTTTGCAGCGCGCGGTCTTTCACGTTCAGTCTTCCGGCCGTAGCGAAGTGACCGGTGCGAACGTCCTCGTGGCCATTTTTAGCGAGCAGGAATCGCAGGCCGCCTATCTGTTACGTAAACATGAAGTCAGCCGCCTTGATGTGGTGAATTTCATCTCTCACGGCACCCGTAAAGACGAGCCGAGCCAGTCTTCCGATCAGGGAAGCCAGCCCGGTACTGAAGAGCAGGCAGGCGGGGAGGAACGGATGGAAAACTTCACGACCAATCTTAACCAGCTTGCCCGTGTAGGCGGTATTGACCCGCTGATTGGCCGTGATAAAGAACTGGAACGCGCCATCCAGGTGCTGTGCCGTCGCCGTAAAAACAACCCGCTGCTGGTAGGCGAGTCTGGCGTCGGTAAAACCGCCATCGCGGAAGGGCTTGCCTGGCGTATTGTGCAGGGCGACGTGCCGGAAATTATGGCGGACTGCACGCTTTATTCGCTGGATATCGGTTCGCTGCTGGCGGGCACCAAATATCGCGGTGATTTTGAGAAACGCTTTAAAGCGCTGCTCAAACAACTGGAGCAGGACGAAAACAGCATTCTGTTTATCGATGAAATCCATACCATCATTGGTGCGGGTGCGGCCTCTGGCGGTCAGGTGGATGCGGCTAACCTGATTAAGCCGCTGCTTTCCAGCGGTAAAATTCGCGTGATGGGTTCAACCACCTATCAGGAATTCAGCAACATTTTTGAAAAAGATCGGGCGCTGGCGCGTCGTTTCCAGAAAATCGACGTCACCGAGCCGTCGGTTGAAGAAACGGTGCAGATCATCAACGGTCTGAAGCCGAAATACGAAGCGCATCATGATGTGCGCTATACCGCCAAAGCGGTACGCGCAGCGGTTGAGCTGGCGGTGAAATACATCAACGATCGTCATCTGCCAGATAAAGCAATCGACGTCATTGATGAAGCCGGGGCGCGAGCGCGTCTGATGCCGGTCAGTAAGCGTAAGAAAACCGTGAACGTCGCGGATATTGAGTCCGTAGTGGCGCGTATTGCGCGTATTCCTGAGAAGAGCGTCTCGCAAAGCGATCGCGATACCCTGAAAAACCTGGGTGACCGTCTGAAAATGCTGGTCTTCGGACAGGATAAAGCCATTGAGGCGCTTACCGAAGCCATCAAAATGGCACGCGCCGGGCTGGGACACGACCACAAACCGGTAGGTTCCTTCCTGTTTGCCGGGCCGACGGGGGTGGGTAAAACGGAAGTGACGGTTCAGCTCTCTAAAGCGCTGGGCATTGAGCTGCTACGTTTTGATATGTCCGAGTATATGGAACGTCACACCGTCAGTCGTCTGATCGGTGCGCCTCCGGGATACGTTGGTTTTGACCAGGGTGGTCTGCTGACCGATGCAGTGATCAAACATCCGCATGCGGTGCTGCTGCTTGATGAAATCGAAAAAGCGCACCCGGACGTCTTTAACCTGCTGTTGCAGGTGATGGATAACGGCACGCTGACCGACAACAACGGGCGTAAAGCGGACTTCCGTAACGTGGTACTGGTAATGACCACCAACGCCGGGGTGCGGGAAACGGAACGTAAATCGATCGGCCTCATCCATCAGGATAACAGTACCGATGCGATGGAAGAGATCAAAAAGATCTTTACGCCGGAGTTCCGTAACCGTCTGGACAACATTATCTGGTTCGATCATCTCTCAACCGAGGTTATCCATCAGGTTGTCGACAAGTTCATTGTCGAGTTGCAGGTCCAGCTTGATCAGAAAGGCGTTTCGCTGGAAGTTAGTCAGGAAGCACGTAACTGGCTGGCGGAAAAAGGCTACGACCGGGCTATGGGCGCACGTCCGATGACGCGTATTGTCCAGGATAACCTGAAAAAACCGCTGGCGAACGAATTGCTGTTTGGCTCTCTGGTAGATGGCGGACAGGTGACCGTCACGCTGGATAAAGAGAAAAATACGCTGACCTATGGTTTCCAGAGTGCGCAAAAGCACAAGGCAGAAACCGCGCATTAATTCTGCGGGTAAAATAAAAAGCGGGCGGATAACAGCCCGCTTTTTTTATTGTTGTCTTACAGAAAATAACGTATCAGTCTCAACCCTGTCTCGGGGTTAAATCTAAATCCAGGTCAGAAAACGTCCGCCCCAAAGGGTCTCATGATGTCGGCGTATTACTTCAGCAGAGAGCAAGTTACTGTCTACCGTGGTATGTAGCCCTTGCTGCATGACAACACCATAACCAAGTCCGTGCGCTATTCGAATCGTGGTATCCACACAATACTCGGTCTGTGCCCCGCAGAGTTCAATGTCACTCACCTTCAGTTTTTGCAAAACGCCGGCCAGCGTGGTTTGATAAAACGAGTTTGCATGAGTTTTGGCGATAATAATGTCTTCACTTTGAACATCCAGTTCGTCCATCAATTGCCATTGTAGTGAGTGAGCGGGTAAATCTTCATCATGATGCTGAATAAAAATAACAGGCTCGCCTGCCTGACGGTATATTGCGATCCGTTGATTGATACCGGCTAAAATAGCCGCGAGATGGAAAAGGGGTTTTTCGGGGGTATGCAACCCTTTTTGCATATCGATGATAATTAGTGCACGCCGCATCTTTTCCGCCTCTTTTTTAAAAGTATAAAAGGTTTTCAGTCAATTTTAGGCTCGTCTGAATGCACTCAGCATTCTGATAAAACGTGCTGGCGACCATTCCTTAATGTCCGATACCTGCCCATCACCGATTTCCACCAGCCGTAGTTCGCCGTTATCATTATAAATAACATCAATAGAAAAAAACGGGCTGGATATCCGCGCGGCAATCTCGATAATTTTTTCGGGGATGGTATCTTGTGGTCCATAGACGTGTCCATCCAGTACAAAAAAACGTTGTTCGCTGGCAGAATCAAAAGATTCGACGCGACGCAGGCAGATACCACCTTCGATCTCTCCCCGGTACTGTTTTAATAAACCGATTATTTCACGAATTTCCTGCGCATTGTGGGCGATGGAGCCTCGCGAGGTGGTGAGTGACTTAACATAGTCTTTTACAAACCACGCAGGCCACTGGCTCGCCGTTGTCAGAGCATCAAAATCGGCATCAGCATGGGTAATAATGGTGTCAGGCGTAAGATCCTGGCATTGCGGATACCAGCCGGGCAAATGGTGACAACGTAGGTAGCTATCTGTTGAGGTGACCATCTGCGTCCCTTTCTTAATAACTGCGCGGGATAAGCCTTCGTATTCGTCCTGGCGTAGCATCCACCCGCGCCACAATACCGGTATATTTTCGATAAGCGGCGAGGAAAAATGGTACTCACCGTATGCTGCCGCTTCTGATGAAAGTAATACGCAATGGATATTGTGCTGACAAGCCAGGGCATATTCCGCACTGAACGTCTCATCGGGTTGAGAAAGGTGAAGCATGTCGTCTGGATAGATGATTTGTAATGTGTTCATTTTGCATCCTGCAACGTAAGCATGTTATTGCTGACAACAGGGCAAACTATAACATTATCAATAGGGCATTAAACAGAATACACAAAAAAGGCCGGGGATTTCCCGGCCTTTCAGTATCTGTTTGCCTCTACGGGGCGTGAAAACAATCAGCGGCTACGGAAGACAATGCGGCCTTTGCTCAGGTCGTACGGGGTCAGCTCGACAGTCACTTTGTCGCCCGTCAGAATGCGGATGTAGTTTTTACGCATTTTACCGGAGATGTGCGCAGTGACCACGTGACCGTTTTCCAGTTCTACGCGGAACATAGTATTAGGCAGCGTTTCAAGAACGGTACCCTGCATTTCGATATTGTCTTCTTTGGCCATCTAGTCCTCTGGGGTATCACTACCATTGTTTTGAACCGGCAAGATAATGCCGAAGTTCATCAATTAAGTAAAGTTTTGTGCGCATAAAACGCAAAAGTCGTTTTGGCGCGTTGCTCAGCTTCACACGGCTTCACCGTACGACAAGCGCAAACGTAAAGGGGAGACAAGGGTGTAACCTGAGTCGAACTATTCCCAAACGGCGGCGGGGCAACGGGCAAAAGCTACTTTGCGCGACAATTATAACACCCTGACAAAGATTGTGCCGAAAACATTTACCTTTCAGGCGTAAATAACGTCCGCGGTTGCCAGAAATTATCAGCAAGCGTCAGTGGTAACAGCTTTTCAAGGTATTCAAGGTAGTGACGGCGGGGGATTTCGACTGCGCCAAGAGAGGCGGTATGGCTATTAAGTACCTGGCAGTCGATTAATTGTCCACCCTGACGATAATAGTCGTTGCAAAAGACCAGCAGAGCCGTTTTAGAGGCGTTTTCCGCACGGCTAAACATCGACTCTCCACAGAATAGCGCTCCCTGACAAACACCATACATTCCGCCGACAAGCGTTTCATTGCGCCAGACCTCAATAGAGTGTGCATGACCCAGGGCATGTAAGCGCTGGTAAGCATGGATTATCTCGCGAGTGATCCAGGTACCCTCATCACGTTCATGGGCACAACTTTCAATCACCCGATCAAAAGCATGATTGAGGGTGACACGATAAGGTGAGGCTTTATGGAAGCGCTTCATGCTGCGGCTCAAATGAAACTGCTCTGGCCAGAGCACCGCCCGGGGATCGGGCGACCACCATAAAATAGGGTCGCCGGATGAAAACCAGGGAAATATGCCGTTCTGGTAGGCCATTAATAGCCTTGCCGGGCTAAGATCGCCCCCTAAAGCCAGTAAACCATTAGGTTCACGCAGCGCTCCCTCGGGAGAGGGGAACGCAATTGAATGTCGGGACAACTGGACCAGGCGCATGCTATTACCACTCCACCACAATACAAACTGTTCAATAATAGCTTACAGGCGCTGCTTAAACTGGTAATAACGCCCCTTGTTTGCCAGCAGTTCTGCGTGACTACCATGCTCAATTATTTGTCCGTTGTCCATCACTATTATACGGTTAAAGCGTGCCAGTCCACGCAGGCGATGCGTGACCATGAGCAGCGTTTTTTGTTGGGCTACTTCTGCCAGTAAATCAAGGATTTTGCCTTCGGTTGTTGCATCCAGCCCCTCGGTGGGTTCATCAAGCAGCAGCAGCGGTGCATCGTGCAAAAGAGCACGAGCGATGGCCAGACGGCGCAGTTCACCGCCGGAAAGCTGGCGTCCGCCTTCACCCAGCCAGCTATTCAAATCGCCATCTTCCAGCAGTTTTTGCAGACCGGTACGTCTGAGCGCGTCCATTAATTGTTCGTCACTGGCCTGCGGCGCAGCGAGCCGCAAATTATCACGCAGAGTTGCACTAAAAAGATGAATACGCTGGGGAACCATAGACATGGTGCGGCGAAGCGTTTGTTCATCCAGGCCAGCAATGGGAGAACCGTTGATTAATAGCTCTCCATGCTGAGGGTCCCAGGCGCGGGTGAGCAATTGCAGTAGCGTCGATTTGCCGCAACCGGTACGGCCAAGGATGGCAATATGTTCACCGGCCGTGACGTTCAGGCTGATGTTATTAAGTGCGGGATGCGCCTGCTGCGGATAACGAAAGGTCACGTCACACAGTTGCACACTTACTGTCTCAGGAGGCTGAGTCGATTTTTGCGGGAAAACCACTTCCGGCGGTTGCTCAATAATTTGCGTGATGCGCCGCGCCGAGGCCGTGACCTGACCAAGATGCTGAAACGCCCCGGTGACCGGGGCGAGGGCTTCAAAAGCGGCGAGGGCACAGAATACAAAAAGAGCAATCAATGCGCCGGGCTGGGAGTTACCGCCCACGCCACCGCCTGCCAGCCATAGCATGGCGATGACCGCAAACCCGCCGATCAGTAGCATCAATGCTTGCGAAAGCCCCGTCAAATCAGACTGTCTGCGCTGGGCATCGTGCCAGCGTAATTCGGTATTCTCCATCTGCTGACGATACCGTTCGCTGGCATTAAACAGTGAAAGTTCAGCTTGCCCCTGAAGCCAGGCGGTGAGCTGCTGACGGTACTGACCGCGCAGGTGAGTCAGGCTTTCACCAACCGGTTTTCCGGCGCGATAAAACAGTGGCGGGAGCAGTAACAATGTGACCAGCATGACTCCGCCCAGCGTCAGGGCCAGCGTTACATCCAGCAGGCTGAGCCCGGCGGTGACGACCACAATGACCATTAACGCGCCAACCAGCGGAGATATAACCCGCAGATAAAGATGGTCTAAGGTGTCCACATCGGCGACCAGACGATTCAGTAATTCCCCCTGGCGAAAACGTGCCAGCCCGGCGGGAGAAAGAGGAAGAACTTTACTAAACGTAAAAACGCGCAAATGCTGAAGCACCCGGAAAGTGGCATCATGACTCACCAGCCGCTCGAAATAACGGCCAGCAGTGCGGATAATCGCCGCACCGCGCACGCCGGCGGCTGGCAACATATAGTTAAAGCTATAAGCCCCGGCAAACCCGACTACTGCTGAAGCAGATAAAAACCATCCGGACAGGGTCAGCAGCCCAATGCTTGCCAGCAGCGTAACAATAGCGAGGATCACACCCAGCGTCAGTAACCCTTTATGACGCTTATAAAGCGCAAGATAAGGCAGCAGCACGCGCATTTAAATCTCCTCCTGTCGATGTATAAGCAGGCTGGCAAACAGGCCGTTATTTTGCGTAAGGGTGGTAAAATTACCTTGTTCAACGAGTTGCCCGTCCTGCATCACCCAGATGGCATCCCAGTCCGCCAGCGCCTCAAGTTGATGCGTTACCAGCAATGTAGTTTGTTGCCGCGAGGCTTCATTGAGGGCCTGCATGACACGTTGTTCACTGTGGGCATCAAGACTGGCAGAGGGTTCATCCAGCAACAGTAACTGGCATGGCGTTAGCAGTGCGCGGGCAACAGCAACGCGCTGTGCCTGACCAACAGACAGTCCGCCCGCCTGATCGGTCAGCGGTGTATCAATTCCTTGCGGCAGTTGCGTCGCAAATTCACTGACCCAGGCCCGATCCAACGCCGATTGCAGCTCAGCCTCTGTAGCGTCTGGCTTAGCGAGCAGTACGTTTTCCCGAAGCGTAGCCGCCGGGAGCTGTGGGTTTTGCCCCACCCAACTTAACTGCTGCCGCCACAGATCAGGATCGAGTTCACGCAATTCCGTATGGTTGACCTGTAACGATCCCTCATACGGCAGAAAACCGGTAAGCACATTTAGCAGTGACGTCTTACCCGACCCGCTCAGGCCGATGAGGACCACACGTTGCCCGGCAGTAAGGTCAAAATTAAGTGGACCAGCAAGCACTTTGCCGTCGGGGGATTTGATAAGCAGATCGCGGGCCGTAACAGACACAGCCTGCTGAGCTGGTAGCTGCTTTTCTCCGCGCTCTGGCGAGGCCAGTGGTGTTTCAAGGAATGTTTTCAGGCTGTCAGCTGCCCCTACCGCCTGGGCTTTGGCATGGTAATAGGTACCGAGATCGCGTAGCGGTTGAAAAAATTCGGGTGCCAGAATCAGCGCCAGAAATCCGGCCGCCAGCGTAACACCCGCGCCATAATGACCAAAATTCAGTTCGCCTAAATAGGAAAAGCCAAAATAGACTGCCACGAGCGCAATAGAAAGCGAGGCAAAAAATTCCAGCACGCCGGAGGAGAGAAACGCAAGACGCAGCACCTCCATTGTCCTCTGGCGGAAATCCTGTGATGCCTGACGGATGTTATCGATTTCAGCCTCCCCACGGCCGAAAATACGCAGCGTTTCCATCCCGCGCAGACGGTCGAGAAAATGCCCGCTCAATCGCGCCAGCGCCTGAAAATTACGCCGGTTAGCATCTGCCGCGCCCATGCCGACCAGCGCCATGAACAAAGGGATTAGAGGGGCGGTGCCAAGTAGGATCAGAGCGGCAGCCCAGTTAGACGGAAAAATAGCAATCACAATCAACAACGGGACAAACGTCGCCAGCGCCATTTGCGGCAGATAGCGGGCGTAGTAATCATGCATATCGTCAATTTGCTCAAGGATCAGTGTTGCCCAGCTTCCGGTAGGTTTCCCCTGAATCCAGGCTGGTCCTGCCTGTTGCAGGCGATCCAGTACCCGCCGGCGAATCGCGAAGCGAATATACTGCCCGGCATGGAAACCCACCTTTTCGCGCAGCCATGTCACCCAGGCCCGCACGATAAATACCAGAATCAATTGTATAAAGGGCAATAACAGCGCCTCACGCGGTATATTGTCCATAATCATATGCTGGAGGATCTGCGCCAGTATCCAGGCCTGGGCAACGATTAAAAGGCCGCTAATCAGCCCCAGCAAACGGGACAGCATCAGCCAGCGGCGGGAAATCACACTTTGCTGTTTTAACCAGCGGATCAGCTCTTGTTGACGGGTTTTATTCATTACGCGCTTAGCAGATGAGTTGTTAGAATATCAGGCCCGGCAATGGTACAACGGCGCAAAAATAAAGGCGACTTATAGTCGCCTTATTTACCTTTGTTACTGACTTGTAAAGATTATTTACTACTTTCTGCAAGACCGTCGAGATAACGCTCCGCGTCCAGCGCAGCCATACAGCCGGTCCCGGCAGATGTGATCGCCTGACGATAGATATGGTCCATCACATCGCCTGCGGCAAATACGCCGGGAACGCTGGTCTGCGTTGCATTACCATGAATGCCGGACTGCACTTTAATATAGCCATTTTCCAGCGCCAGTTGCCCTTCGAAAATGGCGGTATTTGGGCTATGGCCGATGGCAACAAACAACCCTGCCACCTCCAGCGTTTCAACATTATCGCCTTGCGTATCGCGCAGGCGCAGACCGCTAACGCCCATCTGATCGCCGGTCACTTCTTCCAGCGTGCGGTGGGTATGCAGCACAATATTGCCGCTTTCCACTTTATCCATCAGGCGTTTGATAAGGATTTTCTCCGCGCGGAAACTGTCGCGACGGTGGATCAAGTGCACCTCTGAGGCGATGTTTGCCAGGTACAGCGCTTCTTCCACTGCCGTATTCCCGCCGCCTATCACCGCGACTTTCTGATTACGGTAGAAAAAGCCATCGCAGGTAGCGCAGGCGGAAACGCCGCGCCCTTTGAAGGCGTCTTCAGAAGGCAGGCCCAGATAGCGTGCTGATGCGCCAGTCGCAATGATAAGCGCATCGCAGGTATATTCCCCACTATCGCCGGTAAGGCGGAAAGGGCGGTTTTGCAAATCGACGCTGTGGATATGATCAAAGAGAATTTCGGTCTCAAATTTCGCCGCATGTTCATGCATGCGCTCCATCAGCAGTGGTCCGGTCAGATCGCTCGGATCGCCCGGCCAGTTTTCCACGTCCGTAGTGGTGGTCAGTTGACCGCCTTTTTCCATACCGGTGATGAGAACCGGTTGCAGATTCGCGCGTGCAGCATAGACGGCAGCGGTGTATCCCGCAGGTCCGGAGCCAAGAATTAATAGTTTACTGTGTTTCGCCGTGCCCATGAGATCCCCATAATTGTTGGCAGACATTGCACGCGATTGTAGGGAATTTGTAGCGGTAAAAAAAGAGCGCGGGATTTTTGTTAACGATATGTGCAATAGAAAGTACCAATGGATGGATGCATTTTCATACTTCAGACATAACTATTTCTACTGAAAATGCGCCGCTTATAAGATGATAACATGAGGAACTGGCCTCATGAATGATGAATATCTGGCATGTTGTACTAAAAAACGATGTTTTGCTTTGACAATCCCCTGTGCATTTGCGAAAACATTCGAGGAAGAAAAAAAACCGTATTTCGTGTGGAGTCAACTTTCAGCACGTAATGGTCATTTTTAACCGGGCTAATGAAATCTACGCATGGTGTGGACAGACGCCATACGTGATGTCGGTAGCTGCCTGCGGGCAACGGTCTTCTCACCGCATACCCTGGAATACGATTTGCAGCACGCCCAGCGCATGCGGCACGTAAACAACGGGCGAAGACCCTGAACAGTGATGTGCACGGGGTCAAGACAGGAGTAGGGAAGGAATACAGAGAGACAATAATAATGGTAGATAGCAAGAAGCGCCCAGGCAAAGATCTCGACCGTATCGATCGCAATATTCTGAACGAATTGCAAAAGGATGGGCGTATTTCCAACGTCGAGCTCTCTAAACGAGTGGGACTTTCTCCGACGCCGTGCCTTGAGCGCGTTCGCCGACTGGAAAGACAGGGTTTTATTCAGGGCTATACTGCGCTCTTAAACCCGCATTATCTGGATGCATCACTTCTGGTTTTTGTTGAGATTACTCTGAATCGTGGCGCGCCAGATGTGTTTGAGCAATTTAACACCGCAGTTCAAAAACTTGAAGAAATTCAAGAGTGTCATTTGGTTTCCGGTGATTTCGACTACTTGTTGAAGACCCGTGTACCGGATATGTCAGCGTATCGTAAATTATTGGGCGAAACCCTGCTGCGCCTGCCAGGTGTCAATGACACCCGCACCTATGTGGTGATGGAAGAGGTGAAACAGAGCAATCGTCTGGTTATTAAGACTCGCTAACACGGAACAGGTGCAAAATCAGCGTAATTTGATTACACTCCTGTTAATCCATACAGCAACCGTGCCGGGGTAACCCGGCACGGTTGTCCGTTTAGCATCAAGGACCTGGAGAGCCTTTCTTGAGCCAGGAATATACAGAAGACAAAGACGTCAAAATTACCCGCTTAAGCAGCAGCCGCCGACTTCTGGAGGCCATGCTTATTCTTTGCTCACTTTTTGCCATCTGGTTGATGGCGGCACTGCTGAGCTTCAATCCTTCCGATCCGAGCTGGTCGCAAACGGCCTGGCATGAGCCTATCCATAATTTAGGCGGTGTGCCAGGGGCCTGGCTTGCCGATACGCTGTTTTTCATCTTCGGTGTCATGGCTTACACCATTCCCGTGATTATTGTCGGAGGGTGTTGGTTTGCCTGGCGTCATCGGGCTAACGAAGATTACATTGATTATTTCGCCGTTTCGCTGCGCCTTATTGGCGTTCTGGCGCTCATCCTGACTTCCTGTGGGCTGGCCGCGATAAACGCTGATGACATCTGGTATTTTGCCTCGGGTGGAGTGATTGGCAGCCTGTTAAGCACCACATTACAGCCTCTGCTGCACAGTAGCGGTGGCACTATCGCACTCTTGTGTATCTGGGCTGCGGGTCTGACTCTCTTTACCGGCTGGTCGTGGGTGAGTATTGCTGAAAAGATTGGCAGTGTGATCCTCAATATTCTTACCTTTGCCAGTAATCGTACCCGCCGTGACGACACCTGGATTGAAGAGGAAGAAGAATATGAAGACTACGACGACGAAGAGGGTGAAGAAGAATTGCAGGACGCGCCGCGTGAGTCTCGCCGTGCACGTATCCTGCGCGGTGCGCTGGCCCGACGTAAGCGCGTAGCGGAAAAATTTGCTAATCCGCTCGGCAGGAAAACGGATGCCGCGCTTTTTTCAGGCAAACGAATGGACGACCCGGAAGAGGTCACTTATAGCGCCCGTGGCGTCCCTGCCGATCCCGATGACGTTCTGTTTTCTGGTCATCGGGCGACTCAGCCGGAAGAATATGATGAATACGATCCACTCTTAAATGGGCATTCCGTCACTGAACCTGTAGCCGCTGCGGCGGCCGCTACCATGGCCACACAGGCATGGGCTGCTCCCGTCAATCCTGTGATTCCTCAGCCACAGATTCAGGGAGCTGAGCCAGTTATTTCCCAGCCTGACACCGCGTGGCAGCCTGCGCAACCGCCTCACGTGCCTGTAGAAAGCTGGACGGCACCTCAGTCCGCGACACCCGCGGAAGAATGGCGATCTGACGCACCGGGCTCTCCGTCAGCACAGCATGAACAACCCTATTATGGCTATGCGCCGCCAGCCGCCCCGCAGTACGCCGAGCCGCCAGTGGTGCCGGCTCAGTATGCGCCTCACGCTGCACAGCCGGTGACGGAACCACATTACCAGCCCTATGCTGAGCAGCCAGTTGCTGAACCACAGTACCAGCCCTATGCCGAGCAGCCAGTTGCTGAACCACAGTACCAACCCTATGCCGAGCAGCCCGCTGCCGAGCCGCAATATCAGTCGCATGCCGAGCCGCCGGTTGCCCGCTCTCCCTATGAGCCGAATACGGAACAACCGCCGGTAACACAGGAAATCCCTTCTGCTCCACAGGAAGAGGTCAAAGCGAGTCGTCCTCCGCTGTATTACTTTGAAGAGGTGGAAGAGAAGCGCGCACGCGAGCGTGAGCAACTTGCCGCCTGGTATCAGCCTGTGCCTGAGCCGGTACAGCAACCTGTTACTCCACCTCCTGCGGTAGAACCTGAGCCTGCGCCGGTTGTCGCGCCTGTGGCTGCCAGCGTTCATCAGGCGACGGCGGCAACGGCTGCGAGTACGCCAGTCTTTAATCTGGCAGCCGGAGGCGTTCGTACCCAAGTGAAAGAAGGGATTGGCCCGCAGTTGCCACGCCCTAATCGTGTTCGCGTCCCAACGCGGCGTGAACTGGCCTCTTATGGCATTAAATTGCCTTCACAGCGCATGGCTGAAGAGCGAGCCCGCCAGGCGGAGCAGCAAATCGACGAAGAGTCGGATGAGTTTCAGCAAGAAGAGCTGGCGCGACAGTTTGCTGATTCCCAGCAGCAGCGATACGGTGTGTCTGCAGAGCCGGATGAAGACGATAATGCTGTAGAAGAGGAGCTGGCTCGTCAATTTGCAGCCTCGCAGCAGCAGCGCTATGCCAGCGAGCAGCCGCAAGGTGCGAATCCCTTCTCGCTGAGTGATTTTGAGTTTTCACCCATGAAAACGCTGGTTGAGAACAGCCCCAGTGAGCCGCTGTTCACGCCAGGTCCTATGGATGAGCCGCAGCCAGCACACCAGCCTGCCGCGCCACAGCCGTATCAGCAGCCGCAGCCAGCACACCAGCCTGCCGCGCCGCAGCCGTATCAGCAGCCGCAGCCAACATACCAGCCTGCCGCGCCGCAGCCGTATCAGCAGCCGCAGCCAGCACACCAGCCTGCCGCGCCGCAGCCGTATCAGCAGCCGCAGCCAACACATCAGCCTGTCGCACCGCAGCCGTATCAGCAGCCGCAGCCGGCACACCAGCCTGCCGCGCCGCAGCCGTATCAGCAGCCGCAGCCGGCACATCAACCAGCCGCGCCGCAGCCCCGCGAAAGCCTGATCCACCCGCTGCTGATGCGCAATGGTGACAACCGTCCGCTACAAAAGCCGACCACGTTATTGCCATCGCTGGATCTGCTGACACCACCGCCGACGGAAGTTGAACCGGTTGACACCTTTGCGCTGGAGCAGATGGCGCGTCTGGTTGAAGCACGTCTGGCTGATTTCCGCATTAAGGCTGATGTGGTGAACTACTCTCCGGGCCCGGTCATTACCCGCTTTGAGCTAAATCTGGCCCCGGGCGTGAAGGCGGCGCGGATTTCCAACCTGTCTCGCGATCTGGCGCGGTCGCTCTCCAGCGCTGCTGTACGCGTTGTGGAAGTCATTCCCGGTAAACCTTATGTTGGCCTGGAATTGCCGAATAAAAAGCGTCAAACCGTTTATCTGCGCGAAGTGCTGGATTGTGCTAAGTTCCGTGACAATCCATCACCGCTGACCGTCGTGTTAGGTAAAGATATTGCCGGTGAACCCGTGACAGCCGATCTGGCGAAAATGCCCCATCTGCTGGTTGCGGGCACTACCGGCTCCGGTAAATCTGTTGGGGTCAATGCCATGATCCTCAGCATGCTGTATAAGGCGCAGCCGGAAGATGTGAAATTCATCATGATCGACCCAAAAATGCTCGAACTGTCGGTCTATGAAGGTATTCCGCATCTGTTGACGGAAGTTGTCACTGACATGAAAGACGCGGCCAATGCGCTGCGCTGGAGTGTTAACGAGAT
This sequence comes from Superficieibacter electus, assembly GCF_002915575.1. GTDB lineage: Bacteria > Pseudomonadota > Gammaproteobacteria > Enterobacterales > Enterobacteriaceae > Superficieibacter > Superficieibacter electus. Next base: position 127,828 of record NZ_PQGD01000006.1, on the reverse strand, counting down.
GGAACGACGTTACAAACTAATGTCAGCACTGGGCGTACGTAACCTTGCCGGCTACAACGAGAAGATTGCTGAAGCAGCACGAATGGGAAGGCCAATTCCTGACCCGTACTGGAAGCCTGGTGACAGCATGGATGCCACGCATCCGGTACTGAAAAAAGAGCCATACATTGTTGTGCTGGTGGATGAGTTTGCCGATTTGATGATGACTGTTGGTAAGAAAGTGGAAGAGCTGATTGCGCGTCTGGCGCAGAAAGCACGCGCCGCAGGCATTCATCTGGTGCTGGCGACACAAAGGCCTTCTGTAGACGTCATTACCGGCCTTATCAAAGCCAACATACCGACGCGTATTGCGTTCACCGTATCGAGTAAAATCGACTCTCGCACCATCCTTGATCAAGGCGGCGCGGAATCCCTGCTGGGGATGGGCGATATGCTTTATTCCGGGCCGAACTCGACCATTCCGGTGCGTGTTCATGGTGCTTTCGTGCGCGATGAAGAAGTCCACGCCGTGGTGCAGGACTGGAAAGCACGTGGACGTCCGCAATATGTCGAAGGCATTACCTCCGACATCGAAAGCGAAGGCGGTGGCGGCGGAATGGACAGTGGTGAAGAGCTGGACCCGCTATTTGACCAGGCCGTTAACTTTGTCACCGAAAAGCGTAAAGCGTCTATTTCTGGTGTTCAGCGTCAGTTCCGAATTGGTTATAACCGTGCGGCACGGATCATTGAACAAATGGAAGCGCAGGGGATCGTGAGTGAACAGGGCCATAACGGTAACCGTGAAGTCCTGGCTCCGCCGCCGTTTGATTGATTGCAAAGTTAGGTAAGCAAGTAAAAATTCAGTATTTTCTTCTGTCACCACTTACCAATGCTGTCTAAAGTAGGTGACAAAGAGGACTCCCGTAGTGGGAAGACGTATTTGAGGAATAACAATGAAAAAAATCGCTATCACCTGTGCATTACTGTCAGGCTTTGTGGTCAGCAACGTCTGGGCCGATGCGGCCGGCGATCTGAAAACCCGCCTGGATAAAGTCAGCAGCTTCCACGCCAGCTTTACGCAAAAAGTCACTGACGGTAGCGGTGCGGCAGTGCAGGAAGGTCAGGGCGATTTATGGGTTAAACGTCCTAATCTCTTTAACTGGCATATGACGCAGCCTGATGAAAGCACGCTGGTTTCTGATGGCAAAAACCTGTGGTTTTATAACCCGTTTGTTGAGCAGGTAAGTGTTAATCTGCTGAAAGATGCCACCGGTAACACGCCGTTTATGCTGATTGCCCGCAATCAGGCCAGCGACTGGCAGCAGTATAATATTAAACAAAGTGGTGATGACTTTGTGTTGACGCCAAAAGGCAGTAGCGGCAACCTGAAACAGTTCACTATCAATGTAGGGCGTGATGGGACTATCCATCAATTCAGCGCGGTAGAGCAGGACGATCAGCGCAGCAGTTATCAGCTCAAGTCTCAGCAAAATGGGGCGGTGGACCCGGCTAAGTTTACCTTCACTCCGCCACAGGGCGTCACCGTTGACGATCAACGTAGCAAGTAGAGGCGTGCGTGAGCAATCTATCGCTCGACTTTTCTGATAATGAGTTTCAACCTCTGGCCGCGCGTATGCGGCCAGAAAATTTAGCGCAGTACATCGGCCAGCAGCATTTACTGGCTGCGGGTAAACCGCTGCCACGAGCTATTGAAGCGGGTCATCTGCACTCAATGATCCTCTGGGGGCCGCCTGGCACCGGGAAAACTACCCTGGCTGAGGTGATAGCACGCTATGCCAGCGCTGATGTTGAGCGGATCTCCGCTGTTACGTCAGGAATCAAAGAGATCCGCGAAGCGATTGAGCGCGCACGGCAAAACCGTAATGCCGGGCGGCGGACTATCCTGTTTGTGGACGAAGTCCATCGCTTTAATAAAAGCCAGCAGGATGCATTCTTACCGCATATTGAAGATGGAACCATTTTCTTTATCGGAGCCACCACCGAAAACCCCTCTTTTGAACTTAATTCCGCACTCCTTTCACGAGCGCGTGTCTATTTGCTGAAATCGTTGACCAGCGAAGATATTGAGCAGGTGCTCGATCAGGCAATGAATGACAATGCGCGTGGATATGGCGGCAAAGATATCGTGCTGCCTGATGAAACCCGGCGGGCAATCGCTGAACTGGTTAACGGCGATGCGCGTCGGGCATTAAACACCCTCGAAATGATGGCCGACATGGCCGAGGTCGATGAGACAGGCAAACGGGTGCTTCTGCCTGCGCTACTCACGGAAATTGCCGGTGAGCGAAGCGCGCGCTTTGATAACAAAGGCGACCGCTTCTACGATCTTATTTCGGCGCTGCATAAATCGGTACGCGGTAGCGCACCGGATGCGGCACTGTACTGGTATGCGCGAATCATTACCGCCGGAGGCGATCCGCTGTATGTTGCTCGTCGCTGCCTGGCGATTGCTTCAGAAGATGTTGGCAATGCCGATCCCCGCGCTATGCAGGTGGCCATTTCCGCCTGGGACTGTTTTACTCGCGTAGGGCCAGCGGAAGGCGAGCGCGCGATTGCGCAGGCTATTGTCTATCTCGCCTGCGCGCCGAAAAGCAATGCGGTGTATACCGCTTTTAAAGCGGCGATGGCGGATGCCCGTGAGCGTCCGGATTACGATGTGCCGGTACATTTGCGTAATGCCCCCACCAAACTGATGAAAGAAATGGGCTACGGTCAGGCGTATCGCTATGCCCATGATGAACCAGGTGCCTATGCCGCCGGAGAGCAGTATTTCCCGCAGGAAATGGCGCAAACGCGTTATTATCAGCCAACAAATCGCGGGCTGGAAGGGAAGATTGGCGAAAAGCTCGCCTGGCTTGCTGAACAGGATCAAAATAGCCCCACAAAACGCTACCGCTAATGCAGGCGTTGCGGTAAGGTTACCCGTGAATCTTTGCGATCGCAGGCTGCGGTCGCATTCTCCTTTTACTCATTCGATAAGCACAGGATAAGCATGCTCGATCCCAATCTGCTGCGTAACGAGCCAGACGCAGTCGCAGAAAAACTGGCACGCCGGGGCTTTAAGCTGGACGTAGATAAGCTGCGCGCTCTTGAAGAGCGTCGTAAAGTGTTGCAGGTCAAAACAGAAAATCTGCAGGCTGAGCGTAACTCGCGATCGAAATCCATCGGCCAGGCGAAAGTGCGCGGGGAAGACATCGAGCCGTTACGCCTCGAAGTGAATAAGCTGGGTGAAGAGCTTGATGCTGCGAAGGCAGAGCTGGACGCGCTGCAAAACGAAATCCGCGCCATTGCACTGACCATTCCCAACCTTCCCGATGACGCCGTGCCGCAGGGCCGGGATGAGAACGACAACGTTGAAATCAGCCGCTGGGGCACGCCGCGTCAGTTTGATTTTGAAGTGCGCGATCACGTGACCCTCGGTGAAATGCACAGCGGGCTGGATTTTGCCGCCGCTGTCAAGCTGACCGGTTCGCGTTTTGTGGTGATGAAAGGGCAGATTGCCCGCATGCATCGCGCGCTGGCGCAGTTTATGCTGGATCTGCACACCGAACAGCATGGCTATAGTGAAAACTATGTGCCGTATCTGGTGAACCATGACACCCTATACGGGACCGGGCAACTGCCGAAATTTGCCGGGGATTTATTCCATACCCGCCCTCTGGAAGAAGAAGCTGACAGCAGCAACTATGCATTGATCCCAACCGCAGAAGTGCCGCTGACTAACCTGGTTCGTGATGAAATTATTGATGAAGACGACCTGCCGATCAAAATGACCGCGCACACGCCGTGCTTCCGTTCAGAAGCAGGTTCTTATGGTCGCGACACCCGTGGCCTTATCCGTATGCACCAGTTCGACAAAGTGGAAATGGTGCAGATCGTGCGTCCGGAAGATTCCATGGATGCGCTGGAAGAGATGACCGGCCACGCGGAAAAAGTGCTTCAGCTACTGGGGCTGCCGTACCGTAAAATTTTGCTGTGTTCCGGCGACATGGGCTTTGGTGCCTGTAAAACCTATGACCTTGAGGTCTGGGTTCCGGCGCAGAACACCTACCGTGAAATCTCTTCGTGTTCAAACGTATGGGATTTCCAGGCACGCCGCATGCAGGCTCGCTGCCGCAGTAAATCAGATAAGAAAACCCGTCTGGTTCATACCCTTAACGGTTCAGGTCTGGCCGTCGGTCGTACACTGGTGGCAGTGCTGGAAAATTACCAGCAGGCAGACGGACGCATTGAAGTTCCGGAAGTATTACGCCCTTACATGAAGGGTCTTGAGTACATCGGATAAGCTTCACATTTCTCATTTTAAAAGCGCCTGCGGGCGCGTTTTCTTTGCCCCGTTTGACGCCGGACAATAACCCCCTTCATTATAAGGGTTAATACTGCTTTCATTCGAAGTAGCATTGACTGCTGCCATTTTGAATTATCGACACATAAATATATAACGAATTTTGCTTTGCGTATTTCAGGCAAACAAAGTGAGCAATAATGAAAAAAATGACTCCTGAAGGCGTACTATCGGCGCAAATGAGCCGCCGTGATTTAATGAAAACGACAGCTATCAGCGGTCTGGCGCTGGCAAGCAGCACCGTGGCTCTGCCATTTAGCCATATTGCAAACGCCGCAGAAGCTATTAGCACTGCTGGAGCGGCGGAAAAAATTATCTGGAGTGCCTGCACGGTAAACTGCGGTAGCCGCTGCCCGCTGCGGATGCATGTTGTTGACGGTGAGATTAAGTATGTCGAAACGGACAATACCGGGGACGATAACTTTGACGGGCTGCACCAGGTGCGTGCCTGCCTGCGTGGGCGCTCAATGCGCCGTCGGGTTTATAATCCGGATCGCCTGAAATACCCGATGAAACGCGTGGGAAAACGAGGAGAGGGAAAATTCGAGCGTATTAGCTGGGATGAAGCATACGACATTATTGCCACGAATATGCAGCGTCTGATTAAAGACTATGGCAACGAATCTATTTATCTCAATTATGGTACTGGTACGCTGGGCGGCACATTAACCCGCTCATGGCCGCCCGGAAAAACGCTGGTGGCACGTCTGATGAACTGCTGCGGTGGTTATCTGAATCACTATGGCGACTACTCCTCAGCCCAAATTGCTGCCGGGTTAAATTACACCTACGGTGGCTGGGCCGACGGTAATAGCCCTTCCGATATTGAAAACAGTAAGCTGGTCGTTCTGTTTGGCAATAATCCGGGCGAAACGCGGATGAGCGGCGGTGGCGTAACGTATTACCTTGAACAGGCGCGGCAGAAATCGAATGCGCGAATGATCATCATTGATCCCCGTTATACCGATACAGGGGCAGGCCGTGAAGATGAATGGATACCGATTCGTCCGGGCACGGATGCTGCACTGGCCAGTGGACTGGCATGGGTGCTGATTACAGAAAATCTGGTCGATCAAGCGTTTCTGGATAACTACTGCGTTGGCTACGACGAGAAAACCCTGCCTGCTGGCGCGCCGCAAAATAGTCATTACAAAGCGTATATTCTCGGGCAAGGGAAAGACGGTATTGCCAAAACACCGGAATGGGCAGCACACATTACCGGAATTCCTGGCGATCGCATTGTTAAGCTGGCGCGGGAGATTGGCAGTGCTAAGCCCGCGTATATCTCCCAGGGCTGGGGTCCGCAGCGTCATGCCAATGGTGAAATCACTACCAGGGCCATTTCCATGCTGGCAATTTTGACTGGAAACGTGGGGATTAACGGCGGCAATAGCGGTGCGCGTGAAGGATCATACGCGTTACCTTTTGAACGTATGCCGACGCTGGAAAATCCGGTAGCAACCAGCATCTCCATGTTTATGTGGACCGATGCGATTGAACGCGGGCCGCAAATGACTGCGCTGCGAGATGGCGTTCGCGGTAAAGATAAGCTCGATGTGCCGATCAAGATGATCTGGAACTATGCGGGTAACTGTTTAATCAATCAGCATTCAGATATTAACCGCACGCATAACATTTTGCAGGACGATAAAAAATGCGAAATGATTGTCGTCATCGACTGTCATATGACCTCCTCAGCAAAATATGCCGATATTTTGCTGCCGGATTGTACCGCCTCAGAGCAAATGGATTTTGCGCTGGACGCCTCATGCGGAAATATGTCCTACGTGATTTTTGCCGATCAGGCTATCAAACCGCGTTTTGAATGCAAAACCATTTATCAAATGACCAGCGAACTGGCCAAACGGCTGGGCGTTGAACAGCCATTTACTGAAGGCCGCACCCAGGAAGACTGGATGCGCCATTTGTATGACGCATCGCGTAACGCTATTCCTGAGCTACCGACCTTCGAGGCCTTTCGCCAGCAGGGGATGTTTAAACAACGCGATCCGCAGGGGCATCACATTGCCTATAAAGCATTCCGCGATGATCCGCAGGCCAACCCGCTCACCACACCGTCGGGGAAAATCGAAATCTATTCGCAGGCACTGGCTGAGATTGCCGCAAGCTGGGAACTGCCTGCCGGGGAAGTGATCGACCCGCTGCCCATCTATACTCCAGGCTTCGAAAGCTTCGATGATCCGCTGGTTGAAAAATTTCCCCTACAACTTACAGGATTTCATTACAAAGCTCGCGTTCACTCTACTTACGGTAATGTGGATGTGCTGAAAGCCTCTTGCCGCCAGGAGATGTGGATCAATCCACTGGATGCGAAAAAACGCGGCATCAGTAACGGTGAGCGTGTCCGTATTTTCAACGATCGCGGGGAAGTGCACATTAAAGCCAAAGTCACGCCGAGAATGATGCCGGGCGTGGTTGCATTAGGGGAAGGGGCCTGGTATAGCCCGGATGAAAACCGGGTTGATCAGAACGGCTGCATTAACGTGCTGACAACTCAGCGTCCTTCACCGCTTGCCAAGGGTAACCCGTCACACACCAATCTCGTTCAGGTACAAAAAGCGTAAGGTAAACCAATGGCTACCCCCTATGACCGCTGATATGGCGGTTGCAGAATAAAGGCTGGCAATAAATAGCCTAAAGTCAGCGGGTTGCTTCAACGTTTCGTTTTAATTTGTTCATGAAATTTTTCAACTGACTTACCACATTGTTTTTTAATTTAATCGAGTAAAATCAATGTGGTAATTTTTAATGCCGCCTCTGGAGATCCGTTCTGGATAAGTAATATCAATCGTCGAAAAACAAAGCGTGCTATGGCTAAAAAACGCCAATTGACTTTGTTTTTGGCGGTGGCATGATGCGCTCGAATTCTGAACTTCCTCACGGTTTTATTATCCATGTCCACCTATACCCGCCCGGTGCTCCTGCTGCTCTGTGGCCTGCTTTTATTGACTCTGGCGATCGCAGTGTTGAACACGCTCGTCCCGCTTTGGCTTGCGCATGAAAACCTTCCTACCTGGCAGGTTGGCATGGTGGGGTCGTCTTATTTTACTGGTAACCTGGTGGGTACACTGGTAGCCGGGAGCGTGATTAAACGCCTCGGATTTAACCGCAGCTATTATCTGGCCTCGCTGATTTTCGCGGTGGGCGGTATTGGGCTGGGAATGATGGTTGGCTTCTGGAGCTGGTTGAGCTGGCGTTTTATTGCCGGTGTGGGCTGCGCCATGATTTGGGTGGTCGTCGAAAGCGCCCTGATGTGCAGTGGAACGTCGCGTAATCGTGGCCGTCTACTGGCTGCCTATATGATGATTTATTATGTGGGTACAGTACTGGCGCAACTGCTGGTCAGTAAGCTACCAACCAATCTGATGAGCGTCCTGCCGTGGGTGACCGCGGTAACGCTGGCGGGCGTTTTGCCACTGTTGTTTACGCGGATTGTTAATCAGCATAGTGAACAGCAGGAAACGACTCGTATCTGGCCGATGCTGCGCCTGCGTCAGGCTCGCCTTGGTGTAAACGGCTGTATTATTTCCGGTATTGTTCTGGGATCGCTTTACGGGCTGATGCCGCTTTATCTTAATCATAAAGGCGTCAGCGATGCCGGAATCGGCTTCTGGATGGCCGTGCTGGTGAGCGCAGGTATTTTCGGTCAATGGCCCATTGGACGTCTGGCAGACCGCTACGGGCGTTTGCTGGTGCTGAGAGTGCAGGTTTTTGTGGTGATCCTGGGCTGTCTGGCAATGCTGAGTCATGCAGCTATGGCTCCGGCTTTGTTTGTCCTCGGCGCTGCGGGCTTTACGCTTTATCCGGTAGCAATGGCCTGGGCCTGTGAAAAAGTAGAACACCATCAGCTGGTGGCGATGAACCAGGCACTGTTGCTCAGCTATACGATTGGCAGCCTGCTGGGCCCGTCGTTCACCGCTATGCTGATGCAAAACTATTCCGACAATCTGCTGTTTGTGATGATTGCCGGTGTGTCGTTTATCTATCTGCTAATGCTGCTGCGTAAAGCAGGACATCATCCAACGCCAGTGGCGCATGCCTGATTGTCAGGCCCGTTAACTGCTATGTTATCGGGCCGCATCGTTTTGGTCATTGGGATGACACTATTTAGTACATCACTTTGTGCCCATACTGTTCCAGGATGCCCTTGACGCGCTCCATGGTCTCTTTCTTCGGTGGATGAACTCCATCAAGTTTGTACTCTTCACCCATTGCCACCCACTTATGTTTACCTAGCTCGTGGTAAGGCAGCATTTCGATTTTCTCGACGTTACCCATATCACGGGTAAACTCGCCCAGGCGGTGTGCGGAGTCATCATCGTCTGACCAGCCAGGAACCACAACATAGCGAATCCACACTTTGATGCCTTTATTGGCGATATATTTAGCGAACTCCAGCGTACGATGGTTGGACACGCCCACCAGGTTCTGGTGGATTTCATCGTTCATCTGTTTGAGATCGAGCATCACTAAATCCGTCACTTCCAGTAGTTCATCAATCACCGGATCGTAGCGGCGGACAAAGCCGTTAGTATCAAGGCAGGTATGGATGCCTTCTTTTTTGCAGGCGCGGAACCAGTCACGCACAAACTCAGCCTGCAAAATAGCTTCCCCGCCGGAGGCTGTCACGCCGCCACCGGATGCATTCATAAAGTGGCGGTAGGTCACCACTTCTTTCATCAGTTCCTCAACGGTTACCTCTTTACCGCCGTGGGTATCCCAGGTATCACGGTTGTGACAGTACAGACAGCGCATCAGGCAGCCCTGAAAGAAAGTGATGAAACGGATACCCGGGCCGTCAACGGTGCCACAGGATTCAAAGGAGTGAATGCGACCAATTACTGACATTGCGGTGGTTTCTCCAGCTTTGGCCTTCCTGGCCTGTGAGTGCACAACTCGCTAAGGTTGTGTCGGATCTGTTTTGACGGTTACCCATCGACTAAGTATAGATAACTGGCAAACCAGACTGCGGGTGTTAAAAAGGCCCCACTGCTGTGGAGCCTTTATTTTACGCTTTTTTACGCGTTATTTCAGTCAAAAACCATTACATGGTTTGAGTGAAGGTACGGGTAATAACGTCTTGCTGCTGTTCTTTAGTCAGCGAGTTAAAACGTACTGCGTAACCAGATACACGAATGGTCAGCTGCGGATATTTTTCCGGGTTTTCCATCGCATCAAGCAGCATTTCACGGTTCATGACGTTCACGTTCAGGTGCTGACCACCTTCGATGGACGCTTCATGATGGAAGTAACCATCCATCAGGCCCGCCAGGTTGGTCTTACGAACTTCGTCGTCTTTACCCAGTGCGTTCGGAACGATAGAGAAGGTGTAAGAGATACCATCTTTAGCGTAAGCAAACGGCAGTTTAGCCACGGAGGTCAGAGAGGCAACTGCACCTTTCTGGTCACGACCGTGCATCGGGTTAGCACCTGGTCCGAACGGCGCGCCAGCACGACGACCATCCGGGGTGTTACCGGTTTTCTTACCATAAACCACGTTAGAGGTGATGGTCAGAACAGACTGTGTCGGGATAGCGTTACGGTAAGTGGTGAGTTTCTGAATTTTCTTCATGAAACGTTCTACCAGGTCAACCGCCATGTCATCAACGCGAGCGTCGTTGTTACCAAACTGCGGGTATTCGCCTTCAATTTTGAAGTCGATAGCCAGGCCGTCTTCATCACGAATCGGGGTGACTTTCGCATATTTGATAGCAGACAGGGAGTCAGCCGCAACGGACAGACCAGCGATACCACATGCCATGGTACGGATAACGTCACGATCGTGCAGCGCCATCAGCGAAGCTTCGTAGCTGTACTTGTCATGCATGTAGTGGATCACGTTCAGCGCGGTGACATACTGTTTAGCCAGCCAGTCCATGAAGTGATCCATGCGGTCCATCACTTCGTCGAAGTTCAGAACGTCGCCTTTGATCGGCTCAGATTTCGGACCAACCTGCATTTTCAGTTTTTCATCAACGCCGCCGTTGATAGCGTACAGCATGGTTTTCGCCAGGTTTGCACGCGCACCGAAGAACTGCATTTGTTTACCAACGATCATCGGGCTTACGCAGCAGGCGATAGCATAGTCATCGTTGTTAAAGTCAGGACGCATCAGATCGTCATTCTCATATTGCAGAGAAGAGGTATCGATGGAGACTTTAGCCGCATATTTTTTGAAGTTCAGCGGCAGTTTTTCTGACCACAGAATGGTGATGTTCGGCTCCGGAGACGGCCCCATGGTGTACAGGGTGTTCAGGAAGCGGAAGCTGTTTTTGGTTACCAGGGTACGGCCATCAACGCCCATACCGGCGATGGATTCAGTTGCCCAAATCGGGTCACCAGAGAACAGTTCATCATATTCCGGGGTACGCAGGAAGCGAACCATACGCAGTTTCATGACCAGGTGGTCAACCATTTCCTGCGCGTCTTGCTCTGTGATTTTGCCGGCTTTCAGATCACGTTCGATGTAGATATCCAGGAAGCTGGAGGTACGACCGAAGGACATTGCTGCGCCGTTCTGTGATTTAACTGCGGCCAGGTAGCCGAAGTAGGTCCACTGAATTGCTTCCTGTGCGTTAGTTGCCGGACCAGAGATATCGCAGCCGTATTTTGCTGCCATTTCTTTGATCTGACCCAGAGCGCGATGCTGGTCAGCGATTTCTTCACGCAGACGGATAGTGGCTTCCAGGTTTACGCCATTTTCCATGTCAGACTGCAGAGACAGGAACTGCGCGTATTTGTCTTTCATCAGGAAGTCGATACCGTACAGCGCAACGCGACGGTAGTCACCGATGATACGACCACGACCATAGGCATCTGGCAGACCAGTCAGAACACCGGATTTACGGCAGTTCAGGATGTCTTTGGTATAAACATCGAAAACGCCCTGGTTGTGGGTTTTACGATATTCAGTAAAGATTTTTTTCAGGGCCGGGTCCAGCTCGCGGTTATACGCTTTGCAGGAACCTTCAACCATTTTGATACCACCGAACGGGATAATCGCACGTTTCAGCGGTGCTTCAGTTTGCAGGCCAACGATTTTCTCAAGTTGCTTATTAATGTAACCAGCGTCATGAGAGGTGATGGTGGAGGCAACAGAAGTGTCGAAATCAACAGGCGCGTGAGTGCGGTTTTCCTGTTTTACGCCTTCCATTACGCTGTCCCACAGTTTGGTGGTAGCTTCGGTTGCGCCAGCCAGGAAAGACTCGTCACCCTCGTACGGAGTGTAGTTTTTCTGGATGAAGTCACGGACGTTTACTGCATTCTGCCAGTCACCTTTCGCAAAACCTTCCCAGGCTGTGGCTAACTTTTCATTAAGCTCGGACATTGTAACACCTACCTTCTTAAGTGGACTTTTTATTTACTGCCTGGAACGATAATTAATGATGATCGTTGCCACGCAGGTAAATGACCCAGTATGTCAACCCAACTAACAAACCGCCGCCGATGATGTTCCCGATAGTGACAGGGATCAGGTTATCAGTGATGAAATTCATGACAGTCAGGTGAGAAAAATTGTCCGGAGAGGAGCCGACAGCGCTCCAGAATTCCGGGCTGGCGAAATGACGTATTACGATACCCATCGGGATCATAAACATATTCGCAATGCTGTGCTCAAAGCCGCTGGCAACAAACATAGCGACCGGCAAAATCATGATTAACGCTTTATCTGTTAAGCTGCGACCAGAGTAGCTCATCCAGACGGCAAGGCAGACCATCAGGTTTGCCAGAATGCCAAGGCAAACGGCCTCAACAAAGGTGTGATGCATTTTGTGGTCAGCGGTTTGCAGGACGTTTAGCCCCCATCCGCCATTGGCGGTCATATACTCGCCAGAAAGCCACATTAAAAGCACAAAGAGCAGTGCGCCAACCAGATTACCAAAATAGACGTTCAGCCAGTTGCGTCCCAGTTGCCCCCAGGTAATACGACCGCTGGCTTTCGCCACTACAATCAGTACCGTTGAGGTAAACAGGTCAGCCCCACAGATAACGCAAAGAATCAGCCCCAGTGAAAAGCAGATGCCGCCTACCAGTTTCGCCATACCAAACGGCATACTTGCTGTACCTGTGGTAGCCGTAATATAGAAAACAAAAGCGATAGAGATGAACACACCTGCGGTAATCGCCAGGAAGAACGTGGTCAGCGGTTGTTTCGTTGCTTTATAGACACCCGCTTCTTCAGCCACTTTGGCCATTGCTGCAGGAAGTATTAGATCAAAAGGGTTGTCAGCTTTCACACTAACTCTCTCTTTATTAAGTCGGCGACGAGATACTAACAAAGCATTATAGAAGAGAATTTGATGTAGATCATATCTCGCCTGGCTTATAGGCCCTCATAACGTATGGTTTTACCGCTATTTGGGGTTAAGGTATTGAAAATATTAATAAAAATAAATTTTAAAATTTATAAATTGAGTTGAATTATTTTGCGGACCCTTCAGTAGCTGGTTAATTAAAATGGAGTATTTGCGAAATAAAGTAACATTAAAGAAAAGATAAATGTAATAACATTTACTCATATTTAACTTTGACATTACATTTTAGTGCACCCGTTAATATATAAAAAAACGGAGCGGTAAATTCGCTCCGTAATATAACGCAGACTCATAAATAAGCCTACAGTTGTTAAGGTTAACTAACCCTGTGTTGACCAGAACGACACTTTAGCACGCTGCAGCTTTTCATAAGCATTCAGCAACGACTGATGCGCAGGGAAGGCCGCCAGATCGCTGTCAACCGTTTGCAGACCATAAAAAGGTGATTCACCGCTTAACGCCGCGCTGGCTGCCTCTACCGCTTCGGCACCATACATTCGTACAAACGCATTCAGATACTGCAACGGCTCACGCTCTTCTTCCTGCGTTAATAACAACAGCGTTTGCAGACAACGGTAATAGTTTGCGCGTTCGGCGCTAAACACAGAGGTGTTAAATTCCATGGTCCATTCAGTCCAGGTCAGCGCCTGTTCTGTGTCGCCTCCCGCCAGCGCCAGCATGGCTTTAAGTTCACCAATACGCAGCGTATACCAGCCGTTATTATTACCCGTCGCCAGGCCGAGTAATTCGCGCACGCGGGTAAAATCATCATGGCCTTCTTCATCAAGCTGGGCGATCAGGTTGAGATAATCTTCCTTATCCCAGTCGCTGCCCGGCAGTGACAGAATGGTGTCGCGCAAATGGCTACCCATGCTGTTGTTCGCCATCCATAAATCTTCAGCCGGATAGATATCTGACATACCGGGGACGATGATACGACACGCGTAGACGCCGAGGTGTTCATAGTCGGCGATATAGACTTCTTTATCTTCGGCACTGAAGATGGCCATCAGGGTGGCAAACTCTTCTTCAGTGGTACCGGCAAAGTTCCAGTCAACAAACGGATAATCCGCATCCTGCTTAAACATGTCCCAGGAGATAAGACCGCTGGAGTCAATGAAGTGGGTTTCCAGATTGGTGTGCTCAGCCACTTCTTCGTCATCAAAGGTAGGCGGAGTAAAAACATCCAAATCTTTCAGGCCACGACCCTGTAACAGTTCAGTGACGGTACGCTCCAGCGCTACGCCAAAATCAGGATGCGCGCCAAAGGATGCGAAGCAGGTGCCGTTTTCCGGGTTGAACAGAACAACGCAAATCACCGGGTATTTACCGCCCAGTGAGCCGTCGTAAGCAAAGATAGGAAAACCTTCCGCTTCAAGCGTTGCAATGGCTTCCACCACGCCCGGATAGCGCGCCAGCACCTCAGACGGGATCTCAGGCAGACTAATAGATTCGGCGATAATGCGGTTTTTAATATGCCGTTCAAACACTTCTGACAGTCCCTGTACCCGGGCTTCATTTGCGGTATTGCCCGCCGACATGCCGTTAGAGACATACAGGTTACCGATGATGTTCATCGGAATATACACGGTTTGATTATCAGACTGGCGAGTGAAAGGTAGGGCGCAGATCCCACGCTCCTCATTACCGGATTGCAGGTCGATCAGCATTCCGGCACTCAGATCATTTTCAGGGTCATAAAACGCACGCAGGCGAGCGTCGAGGATACCGTCCGGCAGTTCATCGTTATCCGCTAGCGGGAACCATTTTTCATTCGGATAATGCACGAACGGACCGTTGGCAATGGTCTTGCCCAGCCAGAAATCGGCAAAAAAGTAGTTGGTTGACAGACGTTCGAAATACTCACCCAGCGCGGAGGCCAGCGCCGCTTTTTTCGTCGCCCCTTTTCCGTTGGTGAAGCACAGCGCGCATTCTTTGTCACGAATATGCACAGACCAGACGTTAGGCACGGGATTCAGCCAGGAAGCCTCTTCAATATCGAAGCCGAGATCCTGGAGTTTTTGCTGGAAGCGAGCGATGGAATCTTCCAGGGCGGCGTCTTTGCCGGGGATGAAGGTTTGGGTCATAACATTCACTTTTATCGTACGGAAAGCGCGCAATGATACGGGTTTTAGCTGACCGGCGCTATCTCCCCGCAGCCTGGCGCGGAAATAAAAGTATTGGCTATGCTTATGGATAGTAACTTGCTGTTTGAGAATAAAAAATGAAAGCATTTGATCTTCAACGTATGGCGCTGGACAAAGTGCCGCTTGAATTTCTCGGGGAAGTGGCGCTGCGTAGTCTCTACACCTTTGTACTGGTGTTTCTGTTCCTGAAAATTACCGGCCGTCGTGGCGTACGGCAGATGTCGCTTTTTGAAGTCCTCATCATCCTGACGCTGGGGTCCGCTGCCGGAGACGTAGCATTTTACGATGATGTCCCTATGTTGCCGGTTTTAATGGTCTTTATTACGCTCGCACTCCTGTACCGGCTGGTGATGTGGTTAATGTCACATAGCGAGAAACTGGAGGATTTGCTGGAGGGTAGGCCCGTTATCTTTATCGAAGAAGGTCAGCTGGCATGGGAAAAAGTGAATGCCGCAAACCTCACCGAATTTGAATTTTTTATGGAGCTCAGGATCAGCAGTGTTGAGCAACTGGGACAAATCAAACTGGCAATAATGGAAACTAACGGCCAGATAAGCGTCTATTACTATCCTGATGACGAGGTAAAACCGGGGCTTTGTATTCTACCGGAAGGCATTGAGCGCTATACCACCGTGCCGGATAACGGTGATTATGCCTGTAATAAATGCAGCGCGGTATATGCGATGAAAGCGGGGGAGCATCGGCTATGTCCCCGTTGCGCGCATCCGGAGTGGTCAAAAGCCAGCCGGGCGAAGCGCATTACCTGATAGCGGTTTTGTCGGCCTTTATTCGTCAATACGATAGAATATATTGTGTGATAGAGGACACATTTTTACCCGCCTGTTGATTACTCGTTGCGACACGTGTCACTGAATGGTAAAACCGATATCCACAGGAATAACGCAGACCCCGTGTGGTGGGTCGATCATAAGCAGCGTGGTGAGGGGAAATGACTCAGGTCTACAATTTTAGTTCAGGTCCGGCAATGATTCCGGAAGCAGTGCTTAAACTGGCGCAACAGGAACTGTGCGACTGGCATGGTCTGGGCACGTCGGTTATGGAAATCAGCCACCGGGGTAAAGAGTTTATCCAGGTAGCTGAAGAGGCTGAAAAGGATTTTCGCGAGCTGCTGAACGTCCCTTCAAACTATAAAGTGCTGTTCTGCCATGGTGGCGGACGCGGGCAATTTGCTGGCGTGCCGTTGAACCTGCTGGGCGATAAGACCACGGCTGATTATGTGGATGCAGGATACTGGGCGGCGAGTGCCGTTAAAGAAGCAAAGAAATACTGTACGCCAAACGTGATTGACGCCAAAGTCACTGTGGATGGCCTGCGGGCGGTAAAACCGATGCGCGACTGGCAGCTTTCAGACGGTGCCGCCTATTTGCACTACTGTCCTAACGAAACCATCGATGGCATCGCCATTGAAGAAACGCCCGATTTTGGTAGTGACGTGGTGGTCGCTGCCGATTTTTCATCGACCATTCTTTCACGTCCGCTGGACATTAGCCGTTTTGGTGTGGTTTATGCGGGCGCACAGAAAAATATCGGCCCGGCAGGTCTGACACTGGTGATCGTCCGCGAAGACCTGTTAGGTAAAGCGCATCAGTCATGTCCGTCGATTCTCGATTACACCATCCTCAATGACAATGATTCCATGTTTAACACGCCGCCGACGTTTGCCTGGTATCTCTCTGGTCTGGTGTTCAAATGGCTGAAAGAGCAGGGCGGTGTAGCGGCGATGGATAAGATCAACCAGCAAAAGGCCGATCTGCTGTACAGCACCATCGATCGCAGCGATTTTTACCGTAACGACGTGGCAAAAGCCAACCGTTCGCGCATGAATGTGCCTTTCCAGTTGGCAGATAGCGCGCTGGACAAACTTTTCCTTGAAGAGTCTCTGGCGGCCGGTTTGCATGCGCTGAAGGGGCACCGTGTCGTAGGCGGAATGCGCGCGTCAATTTATAACGCAATGCCGCTGGCAGGCGTTAACGCGCTTACCGATTTCATGACTGATTTCGAACGTCGCCACGGTTAATTACGCATTTTCTTCTTCCCCGCAGCCTGACTGCGGGGCTTTATTTTGCTTCTGAGAGTTAAGCTTCATGGATTCCCTGACGTTACAACCCATCGCGCGCGTAGACGGCATTATCAATCTGCCTGGATCAAAAAGTGTCTCTAACCGGGCGCTGCTGCTGGCAGCCTTAGCCAGCGGCACTACGGTGCTGACCAATCTGCTGGACAGTGATGATGTCCGCCATATGTTGAACGCCCTGAGCGCGTTAGGCATTCAATACACCCTTTCTGCTGACCGCACCCGCTGTGAAGTGATCGGTCATGGCGGTCCGTTACAGGCTGACGGCGAGCTGGAGCTGTTTCTCGGCAATGCGGGCACCGCTATGCGTCCGCTGGCGGCAGCACTGTGTCTGAGTAAAGGTAATATCGTGCTCACCGGCGAACCGCGGATGAAAGAGCGCCCCATTGGCCATCTGGTCGATGCATTACGCCAGGGCGGTGCGCAGGTTGACTATCTTGAGCAGGAAAATTATCCGCCGCTGCGCCTGCGCGGAGGGTTTAGCGGTGGCGATGTTGAGGTAGATGGCAGCGTCTCCAGCCAGTTTCTGACCGCGCTGTTAATGACTGCGCCGCTCGCCGCTCAGGATACGATCATCACCATTAAGGGTGAACTGGTTTCGAAACCTTATATTGATATCACCCTCAATCTGATGAAAACGTTTGGCGTGACGATTGAAAATCAGCAGTATCAGCGCTTTGTGGTTCGCGGCGGTCAACGCTATTGCTCACCGGGTGACTACCTTGTTGAAGGCGATGCCTCATCTGCCTCTTATTTCCTTGCGGCAGCCGCGATCAAAGGCGGCACTATCAAGGTCACGGGTATTGGCCGTCACAGCGTACAGGGTGATATTCGTTTTGCCGATGTGCTGGAAAAGATGGGCGCAGTGATTGAGTGGGGTGATGATTTTATCAGCTGTACCCACCGTGAATTGCATGCCATTGATATGGACATGAACCATATTCCCGATGCGGCGATGACCATCGCCACAGCGGCACTTTTCGCGCATGGCACCACAACACTGCGTAATATTTATAACTGGCGCGTCAAAGAGACCGATCGCCTGTTCGCGATGGCGACCGAATTGCGTAAAGTGGGCGCGCAAGTGGAGGAGGGCGAAGATTATATTCGTATCACGCCGCCTGCGCAGCTTCAGTTTGCCGAAATTGGTACCTATAACGATCACCGGATGGCGATGTGTTTCTCACTGGTGGCGTTATCAGATACCCCGGTCACCATTCTCGATCCGAAATGTACTGCGAAAACCTTTCCCGACTACTTTGAGCAACTTGCCCGCGTAAGCTCCCCGCGATAAATCCTTCTGAGCGCTGACATCCTGCCAGCGCTGTTATGTCCGGTTCCAAACTTTTTTGCTACTACAGGTAATGCTATTTTCGTGGACGTTTCTCATATCGCCGCACGGCGATGGTTATATTTATCAACGGAAGATGACGATGAAAACGAAAAAAATCATGCTGGCGCTTACGCTATCAACGCTTATGCTGGCTGGTTGTAAAAATGGCGTAGATGGTAACATGCTAGCCAGTTCCGGCATGTCCGCATACAAAGCCGCCACCCTCAGCGATGCTGATGCAAAATCCATTGCCGATCAGGGCTGTAAACAGATGGACAGCGAGAACCAACTGGCAGGTTCCTCCAGCAAATACAGTAAGCGTCTGGCAAAAATTGCCAAAGCGCTGGGTAGTAATATCAACGGTACCCCCGTCAACTACAAAGTCTATATGACAAGCGATGTCAATGCCTGGGCGATGGCGAACGGCTGCGTTCGTGTTTATAGCGGCCTGATGGACATGATGACCGACAACGAAGTTGAAGGTGTGCTGGGTCACGAACTGGGACACGTAGCGCTCGGTCACTCCCTCCAGGAAATGAAAGCCGCCTACGCTGTTGTCGCCGCGCGCGATGCTATCTCCGCGACCAGCGGCGTCGCTGCCCAGCTCTCCCGCTCTCAGCTTGGCGATATTGCTGAAGGGGCTATTAACTCTAAATTCTCCCGCGACAAAGAGTCCGAGGCAGATGACTTCTCCTACGATTTGCTGAAAAAACGCGGCATCAGCACCCAGGGGCTGGTGGGCAGCTTTGATAAACTGGCAAGCCTTGATGCCGGTCATACCAAATCACTGTTTGATTCCCATCCGCCTTCAGCAGAACGTGCGCAGCATATTCGCGATCGTATTGCTCAGGATAAAAAGTAACACGTCGTCATTTCCCGGGCTGGCTCCATGCCAGCCCGCTTTACCCGCTATAATTTCGTCCGATATCTCACGTTTGACGTTCAATATTCTGCAATTTACATGCAAAGGTAACTCTCAGGCGCAGACACGCGTATAATGCGCGGCGTTTATGTTGACGGTATGCCTGTTTAAGGAGAAAAAGATGACGGCAAATGCCCCGGTTATTACCATTGATGGCCCAAGCGGCGCAGGTAAAGGCACTTTATGCAAGGCGATGGCGGAAGCATTGCAATGGCATCTACTGGACTCCGGCGCAATCTATCGCGTATTGGCGCTGGCAGCATTACACCACCATGTTGATGTGGCCTGTGAAGACGCCCTGGTTCCGCTGGCAACCCATCTGGATGTGCGTTTTGTTTCCACCGACGGCACGCTGGAAGTGATCCTTGAAGGGGAAGATGTCAGCAGCGAAATTCGCACTCAGGAAGTCGCAAGTGCCGCATCTCAGGTCGCGGCCTTCCCACGCGTGCGCGAAGCACTTTTACGCCGCCAGCGCGCATTTCGCGAAGCCCCCGGACTCATTGCCGACGGCCGCGATATGGGAACTGTCGTATTCCCTGAAGCGCCGGTAAAAATATTCCTTGATGCTTCCTCAGAAGAACGCGCCCATCGCCGTATGCTACAGTTGCAGGAAAGTGGCTTTAGTGTTAACTTTGAACGCCTTTTGGCCGAGATTAAAGAACGTGACGACCGCGATCGTAACCGCGCTGTCGCACCTCTTGTTCCCGCTGCCGATGCTTTAGTACTGGATTCCACCAGTTTAAGTATTGAGCAAGTGATTGAAAAAGCGTTACAATACGCGCGCCAAAAGTTGGCTATCGCTTAAATGCGTCCGAATTTGTAGTACCCCCGCAGCAATGGAGTGTTCGCGGGTATGTGAAACAACCCCATCCGGCACGGAGCCAGGTGGACGTTAATATGAAACCTGAAGATTAAACATGACTGAATCTTTTGCTCAACTGTTTGAAGAATCCCTGAAAGAAATCGAAACCCGCCCGGGTTCCATCGTTCGTGGTGTTGTTGTTGCTATCGACAAAGACGTTGTACTGGTTGACGCCGGTCTGAAATCTGAGTCCGCCATCCCGGCTGAGCAGTTCAAAAACGCCCAGGGCGAGCTGGAAATCCAGGTAGGTGACGAAGTTGACGTTGCTCTGGATGCAGTAGAAGACGGCTTCGGTGAAACCCTGCTGTCCCGTGAGAAAGCTAAGCGTCACGAAGCCTGGATCACGCTGGAAAAAGCTTACGAAGAAGCTGAAACTGTTACTGGTGTTATCAACGGCAAAGTCAAAGGTGGCTTCACTGTTGAGCTGAACGGTATTCGTGCGTTCCTGCCGGGTTCCCTGGTTGACGTTCGTCCGGTCCGCGACACGCTGCACCTGGAAGGCAAAGAGCTTGAGTTCAAAGTAATCAAGCTGGATCAGAAGCGTAACAACGTTGTTGTTTCTCGTCGTGCCGTTATCGAATCCGAAAACAGCGCAGAGCGCGATCAGCTGCTGGAAAACCTGCAGGAAGGCATGGAAGTTAAAGGTATCGTTAAGAACCTCACTGACTACGGTGCATTCGTTGATCTGGGCGGCGTTGACGGCCTGCTGCACATCACTGATATGGCCTGGAAACGCGTTAAGCATCCGAGCGAAATCGTGAACGTTGGTGATGAAATCAACGTTAAAGTCCTGAAGTTCGACCGTGAGCGTACTCGTGTATCTCTGGGTCTGAAACAGCTGGGCGAAGATCCGTGGGTTGCTATCGCTAAACGTTATCCGGAAGGTACCAAACTGACCGGTCGCGTAACCAACCTGACCGACTACGGCTGCTTCGTTGAAATCGAAGAAGGCGTTGAAGGCCTGGTTCACGTTTCCGAAATGGACTGGACCAACAAAAACATCCACCCGTCCAAAGTGGTTAACGTTGGCGACGTTGTGGAAGTGATGGTTCTGGATATCGACGAAGAACGTCGTCGTATCTCCCTGGGTCTGAAACAGTGCAAATCTAACCCGTGGCAGCTGTTTGCTGAAACCCACAACAAGGGCGATCGCGTTGAAGGTAAAATCAAGTCAATCACTGACTTCGGTATCTTCATCGGCCTGGACGGTGGCATCGACGGTCTGGTTCACCTGTCTGACATCTCCTGGAACGTTGCAGGCGAAGAAGCAGTACGTGAATACAAAAAAGGCGACGAAATCGCTGCCGTTGTTCTGCAGGTTGACGCAGAGCGTGAACGTATCTCCCTGGGCGTTAAACAGCTCGCCGAAGATCCGTTCAACAACTACGTTGCTGTGAACAAGAAAGGCGCAATCGTAAACGGTAAAGTCACTGCAGTTGACGCTAAAGGCGCAACCGTAGAACTGGCTGACGGCGTTGAAGGTTACCTGCGTGCTTCTGAAGCATCACGTGACCGCGTTGAAGATGCAACTCTGGTTCTGAGCGTAGGCGACGACGTTGAAGCTAAATTCACCGGCGTTGATCGTAAAAACCGTGTTGTAAGCCTGTCTGTTCGTGCGAAAGACGAAGCTGACGAGAAAGATGCAATTGCTACTGTTAATAACAAACAGGAAGAAGGCAACTTCTCTAACGCAATGGCTGAAGCATTCAAAGCAGCTAAAGGCGAGTAATACTCTCAATCCTTGAAGAAGGATGATGAGTAACTTGACAGATTACAGTTTTCGTTCTGTAATCAAGCACAAAGGGCGGCTATGGCCGCCCTTGTTCAAGCTGTTAGCGAATATGGCCATTAAGGAAACCGGAGGAATCATGACCAAGTCAGAGTTAATCGAAAGACTTGCAAGCCAGCAATCGCACATCCCGGCAAAAGCGGTTGAAGATGCCGTGAAAGAGATGCTGGAACATATGGCCTCTACCCTTGCCGTTGGTGAGCGTATTGAAATCCGCGGTTTCGGCAGCTTTTCACTGCATTACCGAGCTCCTCGCACCGGGCGTAACCCTAAAACAGGCGATAAAGTGGATCTGGAAGGCAAGTATGTGCCGCACTTTAAGCCGGGGAAAGAACTACGCGACCGCGCCAATATTTATGAAGGTGATTGAGTTATCGCCGGTCAGTTAACGACGAAACTTGAACACAAAAAAAGCACCTGCGGGTGCTTTTTTCATTTTCTGCATTCTGTCACAAACGGAATCCACCTCGCAATCTTGCCTGCATGCCGTTAAAACAACGCTAATTGATTTCGGCGTACGCCGCAAAGGCGGTAAATCGCTGCCGACAACGCTGTTCTCTGGCGCGACACTTCCCGTAGCAGGGAGGTGAGTATGCGTTTACCACAACTGGCGATCTGCGTAATCGCAGGGATCGCTGCGTTAATCTGGCTACCGGAATTGCCGGGCGTGAGGTGCACCAGCATCGTCGTGATCTTCGCGACGATGCTGACCGTTTGCCGCTCAGTGCACCTTCGCATGATGGGATTCAAAGGTCTCTTTTTTTGCTGGGGCGTGCTGGCCGCGCAGCAGGTCATATGGCCTGCTGCGCATCTTACTGGTAAAAACCAGCGGCTTGAGATCGCTCTTACAGCGACCGATGGAGCGACAACGCATCAGGGAGTGATTACGCATGTTGAAGGGAAACGACTTTTCCCTGCGCCAGGGATCACGCTTTATGGTAATTATTTGCCGCAGGCTGCCTGTGCAGGGCAACGCTGGGCGATGGTTGTTCGTGCCCGCGCTGTTCACGGTGAACTCAATGACGGCGGATTTGATACGCAGCGCAATGCTTTTGCACAGCATAACCCGCTGACAGGGCGCTTCATGACGGCGACCGCGCTGGACACCCGTTGTAGTATGCGGGCGCGCTTCCTTGCATCGCTCCAGGCGACCCTGGCGGACTACCCCTGGCAGGGGGTAATGCTGGGGCTGGGACTCGGTGAAAGGCTGGCAGTTCCTGCCGACATCAAAAAATTAATGCAGCAGACGGGAACCTCGCATCTGATGGCGATATCTGGTCTGCATATCGCCCTGGGCGCATCGCTGGGCTGGTTGCTGGTGCGGGCAATACAGTTTTTTTTACCCTGTCGCCTGATTAGCTGGCGCGCACCGCTGGCAGGCGCGTTCATCTGTGCGGCATTATATGCCTGGCTGACGGGGTTACAACCTCCCGCATTGCGCACCGTTGTGGCGCTGGGAATGTGGTACGGGCTGCGTTTAACCGGGCGACAATGGTCTGCGTGGGACATCTGGCTTTGTTGCATTGCTGCGATGCTGTTTTGCGATCCGCTGGCGGTACTTTCTCAAAGCCTGTGGCTCTCCGCCTTCGCCGTGGCGGCGCTCATTTTCTGGTATCAGTGGATGCCGCTACCAGAGTGGAAAATACGCGCGCCGCTGCGGCAGCTTGTTGAATTGATTTATCTTCAACTGGGGCTAATGCTGCTGCTTTTACCGCTTCAGGTGCTGCTGTTTCATGGCGTCAGCACTACTTCGCTGCTGGCTAATCTGTTTGCCGTGCCGCTGGTCACTTTTGTAGTGGTACCGCTGATCCTGGCAGGGATGCTGCTGCATCTTACCGGTCTCGCCGTGGTAGAGCAGGGGCTGTGGTTTCTTGCCGACCGCCTGCTGGCGCTGCTTTTTTATCTGTTGCGTCAGTTGCCTGATGGCTGGCTGAACGTGGATGAACGCTGGCAGAGTATTGTGCTTATTCCATGGCTAATGCTGGTGCTGTGGCGTTTTCGGGCATGGTGGGCGATGAAAGCCGTAACGTTAACCCTGCTTATCGTGATGACGTTCCCGCTGTGGCGAGAGGAACGCAAGGATACCTGGGCGGTGCACATGCTGGATGTCGGACAGGGGCTGGGGATGGTGATTGAGCGCCACGGGAAGGCCATTTTGTATGATACCGGGCTGGCCTGGCCCGGTGGCGACTCCGGTCAGCAGTTGATTATTCCCTGGCTGCGCTGGCACCACCTGCGTCCGGAGGGCATCATTATTAGCCATGAGCATCTCGATCATCGTGGCGGGCTGGTATCCATTCATCAACAATGGCCTTCTGCGTGGATTCGCAGCCCACTCGGCTGGGCCGGGCATCTGCCGTGTTTTCGCGGCGAGCGCTGGCAATGGGAAGGGTTGACCTTTAGTGTCCATTGGCCGCTGAAAAATAATAGAACGCAGGGTAACAACCGCTCCTGCGTAATTAAGGTGGATGACGGCCAGTACAGTATCTTATTGACCGGTGATATCGAAATGCCGGCTGAACTGAGTATGCTTAGCCATTACTGGCAGCACCTGGCGTCTACGATAATTCAGGTGCCCCATCATGGCAGTAATACCTCATCAGGGATCGCGTTCATACAAAGAGTGAATGGCCAGGCGGCACTGGCTTCGGCGTCCCGCTACAATGCCTGGCATTTCCCCTCGGCGAAGGTAGTAAAACGCTACCAGCAAGAGGGATATCAATGGGTCGATACGCCTCATCAGGGGCAAATAAGTGTCATATTTTCCCACTCAGGATGGCAAATCAACGGGCTGCGGGAGCAAATTTTACCCCGCTGGTATCATCAGTGGTTTGGCGTGCCCGCAGATAACGGGTAGAATATGCGGCTATTTCAACAAATGCTGGTTTTTTGAATGCATAACGATAAAGATCTCTCTACGTGGCAGACCTTCCGCCGACTCTGGCCGATTATTGCCCCTTTCAAGCCGGGTCTGATCGTGGCGGGAATTGCGTTAATCCTCAACGCGGCCAGCGATACCTTCATGCTATCGCTCCTTAAACCATTACTGGATGATGGTTTTGGTAAAACAGATCGCTCGGTGCTGCTATGGATGCCACTCGTCGTGATCGGGCTGATGATTGTGCGAGGTATAACCAGCTATGTCTCCAGCTACTGCATCTCATGGGTCTCTGGCAAGGTAGTGATGACCATGCGTCGTCGCCTGTTCAGCCATATGATGGGGATGCCGGTCTCCTTTTTTGACAAGCAGTCCACCGGGACGCTACTGTCACGAATTACTTACGATTCAGAGCAGGTCGCTTCTTCCTCTTCCAACGCACTGATCACCGTTGTGCGCGAAGGGGCGTCGATCATCGGCCTGTTTATTATGATGTTCTATTACAGCTGGCAGTTATCATTAATCCTTATTGTGCTGGCACCTATCGTTTCATTCGCCATCCGCCTGGTGTCTAAACGCTTTCGTAGCATCAGTAAAAACATGCAGAACACGATGGGGCAGGTCACTACCAGCGCAGAGCAAATGCTGAAAGGGCATAAAGAAGTGCTGATATTTGGCGGACAGGAGGTCGAAACAAAGCGCTTTGATAAAGTCAGCAATAAGATGCGCTTACAGGGTATGAAAATGGTTTCGGCTTCTTCTATTTCCGATCCGATCATCCAGCTTATTGCCTCGCTGGCACTGGCCTTTGTGCTTTATGCCGCCAGCTTCCCGAGCGTGATGGAAACCCTGACGGCCGGTACCATCACCGTGGTGTTCTCATCAATGATTGCCCTGATGCGTCCACTGAAATCACTGACCAATGTCAACGCCCAGTTCCAGCGCGGCATGGCTGCCTGCCAGACGTTGTTTACCATTCTTGACTCTGAGCAGGAAAAAGATCAGGGCACCTTTGCCGTTGAACGTGCAAAAGGCGATCTGGAATTTCGTAATGTCACTTTTACCTATGCAGGGCGTGAAGTTCCGGCGCTGCGTAATATCGATCTGACTATTCCGGAAGGTAAAACGGTCGCTCTTGTTGGACGCTCTGGTTCAGGTAAGTCGACCATTGCCAGCTTGATCACCCGTTTTTATGACGTTGACGAAGGTCAGATCCTGCTGGATGGTCATGACCTGCGGGAATATACGCTGTCGTCGCTGCGTAATCAGGTCGCACTGGTGTCGCAAAATGTACACCTGTTTAATGACACGGTTGCCAACAACATTGCCTATGCACGTACTGACGTATACAGCCGCGAGCAGATCGAACAAGCGGCGCGTATGGCGTATGCGATGGACTTTATCAATAAAATGGACAATGGCCTTGATACGGTAATTGGCGAGAATGGGGTCATGCTGTCTGGTGGTCAACGCCAGCGTATCGCCATTGCCCGTGCGTTACTGCGTGATAGCCCCATTTTGATCCTTGATGAAGCCACCTCCGCGCTGGATACCGAATCTGAACGGGCAATCCAGGCCGCGCTGGATGAATTGCAGAAAAACCGTACGTCTCTGGTGATTGCGCATCGTCTGTCCACCATTGAACAGGCTGATGAAATTGTAGTAGTCGAAGATGGGCGCATTGTTGAGCGCGGTAACCATCACGATCTGCTCGAATTGCGCGGCGTTTACTCACAACTACACAAGATGCAATTCGGACAATGATCGCGCGGATCTGGTCGGGTGAATCGCCGCTGTGGCGGCTTTTACTGCCGCTTTCCTGGCTGTATGGTCTGATTAGCAGTCTTATCCGCCTGAGCTACCGCCTTGGATTGAAAAAGGCATGGCGGGCACCCGTGCCGGTAGCCGTGGTGGGAAATTTGACCGCCGGTGGCAACGGCAAAACGCCTGTCGTTATCTGGCTGGTTGAGCAACTCCGGCAGCGCGGTATTCGCGTCGGCGTGGTATCGCGCGGCTACGGCGGCAAGGCGGAACGCTATCCGTTGCTTCTCGACGCGCAAACGACACCCGCCAGCGCAGGTGATGAGCCTGTCCTTATTTATCAGCGTACGGGCGCGCCGGTGGCGGTGTCGCCGGTGCGCTCTGATGCGGTCAGCGCCCTGTTGGCGCAGCATGACGTACAACTTATTATTACGGATGACGGTCTGCAGCACTATCGCCTGGCGCGGGACGTTGAGATCGTGGTAGTAGACGGCGTGCGCCGTTTCGGTAACGGCTGGTGGCTACCCGCCGGGCCGATGCGCGAGCGCGCCTCGCGTCTGCAAACGGTCGATGCGGTTATTTGCAACGGCGGCGAGCCTGCGGCACATGAAATTCCGATGCTGCTGCGCCCGGGGCTGGCAGTGAATTTGCTGACGGGTGAGCGGCGTGAAATCTCCACTCTGACCGACGTAGTGGCGATGGCCGGTATTGGTCATCCACCGCGCTTTTTTGCCACGCTCGAAAGCGGCGGCCTGCACCCGCTAAAAACGATTTCACTGTCTGACCATCAGGCGCTGACCCTGGCAGATGTTCAGGCGCTGGCCCGGCCAGAGCAGACGCTAATCATGACCGAAAAAGATGCCGTAAAATGTCGCTCTTTTGCGCAGTGTAACTGGTGGTATTTGCCGGTCGATGCGGAGCTTCAGGGCCACGGCGCGCAACAACTGCTTGAGAAACTCACTCTCCTGGCGCAGCGTTAACTGTCCGCGCCGGTATTGATGACGGGAAAATAAATGCTCTCTCTACATGCCGCGCGTTGTCTTCACCTTGCTGCCCAGGGGCTGCTTACAAAGCCTCGCCGTCACGCTCAACCTGACGATATTCTGCGCATCATTCGCCAGATGTCGCTGCTGCAAATTGATACTATCAACATTGTTGCCCGCAGTCCGTATCTGGTGCTGTTTAGCCGCCTGGGAAACTACCCGCAGGTCTGGCTGGATGACGCATTACGTCGTGGCGAGTTGATGGAGTACTGGGCGCATGAAGCCTGCTTTCTTCCCCGCAGTGATTTTTCGCTGGTGCGTCACCGTATGCTGGCCCCGGAAAATATGGGATGGAAATATCGCCAGACGTGGATGGAAGAAAATGTCGATGAAATCGAACAGCTGATAGCCCATATCCAGGCGCAGGGACCGGTACGTTCTGCCGATTTTGCCCATCCCCGTAAGGGGGCAAGTGGCTGGTGGGAATGGAAACCGCATAAGCGACATCTGGAAGGGCTTTTTACTGCGGGAAAAGTCATGGTCATTGAGCGGCGTAATTTTCAGCGTGTCTATGATCTGACAAGCCGCGTTTTGCCGCACTGGGATGACGCTCGCGATGCGCTTAGTCAGTCTGCGGCGGAAGAGGTGATGTTGCAAAACAGCGCCCGCAGCCTGGGTATTTTTCGCCCTCAATGGCTGGCAGATTACTACCGGCTGCGCCAGCCCGCACTCACCGCATTGCTGACGCGCTGGCAAGATGAAGCGCAGATTGTTGCCGTCGAGGTTGAAACGCTGGGGACGCTGTGGCTGCATACGGATCTTTTGCCTTTGCTGCCAATAGCGAAGGAAGGCAAGTTGAAGGCAACGCATAGCGCCGTGCTTTCGCCGTTTGATCCCGTCGTCTGGGATCGCAAACGAGCTGAACAGCTTTTTAGTTTCAGCTACCGGCTGGAGTGCTATACGCCCGCGTCGAAACGTAAATACGGGTATTTTGTGCTGCCGCTGTTGCATCAGGGAAGACTGGCAGGCCGCATGGACTGTAAAATGCATCGTAAAGAGGGGGTACTAGAGGTCATTGCGCTGTGGCTGGAAGACGGTGAAAGCGCGAGCCGCACGCTTGAAAGGGGATTAAAAACCGCCATCGATGACTTCGCCCGCTGGCAGGGAGCTACGCGTATTCAGATGGGCCTTTTGCCGGAAAAATTATTTATGCATCAGCGAAGCGGCTGGGAAATTGACGTGGCCTGATCGGCCATTATGATATGCTGCAACGGACCTTATCGGTCCATCAGGAGGAACTATGGATCATCGTTTGCTGGAAATCATTGCCTGCCCGATCTGTAACGGCAAGCTGTATTACACTCAGGATAAACAAGAACTTATTTGTAAAGCCGATCATCTGGCTTTCCCGCTGCGCGAAGGTATTCCCGTATTACTTGAAACGGAAGCCCGCCCGTTAAATGCAGAAGAGAGCCGTCCATGAGCTTCGTCGTTATTATTCCGGCGCGTTACGCCTCAACCCGCCTGCCAGGTAAACCTCTTCAGGATATCAACGGCAAACCGATGATTCTGCACGTGCTGGATCGCGCCCGTGAATCCGGCGCAGCACGAATTATCGTTGCAACCGACCATCCTGATGTCGCAAGCGCGGTTGAAGCCGCAGGCGGCGAAGTTTGCATGACGCGCGCCGATCACCAGTCTGGCACCGAACGACTGGCGGAAGTAGTGGAAAAATGTGCATTCAGCGATGACACGATCATCGTGAATATTCAGGGCGATGAGCCAATGATCCCCCCGGCCATCGTGCGCCAGGTGGCAGAGAATATTGCCGCATGTGACGCTGGGATGGCGACACTGGCCGTGCCCATTCACGACGCTGAGGAAGCGTTTAATCCAAACGCGGTGAAAGTGGTCATGAGTGAGCAGGGTTATGCACTTTACTTCTCCCGTGCGACCATTCCCTGGGATCGCGATCGTTTTGCTCGCTCGCGTGAAGCGATTGGCGACAGCCTGCTGCGTCATATCGGTATTTACGCCTACCGCGCTGGTTTTATCCGCCGCTATGTGAGTTGGTCGCCCAGTCCACTTGAGCAAATTGAAATGCTGGAGCAGCTTCGCGTGCTGTGGTACGGCGAAAAAATTCATGTTGCTGTGGCTCAGCAGGTCCCCGGTACCGGCGTGGATACGCCAGAAGACCTGCAACGCGTTCGCGCGGAAATGCGCTAAACGTCCTCTCCCTTTCTGCTGAAAGGGAGAAAACTTTTCCGTCATTTTTCATCTTTTCTGTAATACCTTTGATCTTATCCGGTGACATCCTGCGTTCAGACGCTCATTATGAAATCAGTAATATTCATAAGGGTTATCCGTGATGGAACAATTGCGTGCCGAATTAAGCCACCTGCTGGGTGAAAAACTCAGTCGGCTGGAGTGCGTCAATGAGAAAGCCGACTCTTCGCTGTGGTCATTATACGATTCGCAGGGCAACCCGATGCCGCTGATGGCGAAAAGCTTTAACACGCCAGGTCTCGCCAGGCAGCTTGCCTGGAAAGTCTCCATGCTGGCGCGTAACGGGACGGTAAGAATGCCCGTGGTATATGGCGTACTCACTCATGAAGAGCATCCGGGGCCGGATGTTCTATTGATCGAACGTCTGCGCGGTGTGTCGGTGGAAGCGCCGGCGCGTACTCCGCAGCGCTGGGCGCAGCTTAAAGATCAGATCGTCGAGGGACTGCTGGCCTGGCACCGCCAGGACAGCGGCGGTTGCGTGGGCACCGTCGACAGTACGCAGGAAAATCTGTGGCCGCAGTGGTATCGTCAGCGCATCGAAATGCTCTGGAGTACGCTTAACCTCTACAGTAACACCGGGCTGACTATGCAGGATAAGCGGCTGCTATTCCGTGCTCGCGAGTGTCTCCCTTCACTGTTTGACGGATTTAATGATAACTGCGTGCTGGTTCACGGTAATCTGACACTGATGAGCATGCTTAAGGATGCACGTAGCGATCAACTGATGGCAATGGTCGGGCCTGGCATTACGTTGTGGGCACCGCGTGAATATGAGTTGTTCCGCCTCGTGGATAACCCGCTGGCAGAAGATCTGTTGTGGCATTATCTGCAACGCGCGCCGGTGGAGGAAGCGTTTCTCTGGCGGCGCTGGCTTTATTTGTTGTGGGATGAGGTCGCGCAACTGGTGAGTACCGGACGCTTCGATCGCGCCCGGTTTGATCTGGCGGCGAAATCACTCGTCCCCTGGCTTACCTGACGCGCCTTTCAGCCATTGCCAGACACGGCCCAGCAATTCATACGCAACGCGATCGCTGTGGCCCAGCCAGACCGGAGAAGGGATCGCCCGCTCCCACGGATTCAGCGCTGAATCGATCGCCAGCTGATTAGCGGGGGCGGGTAGCGGCTGCAGACCTACATGCTCAAAGAAAATCATCGCGCGTGGCAGATGAGAGGCTGAAGTCACCAGCAGGAAAGGTGCATCTCCAATGGCCGCTTTGACGGCAGCCGCTTCTTCTTCCGTATCTCTTGGTTGATCGAGAGTGATAATGTCGCTGCGCGGTACCCCGAGACTTTCGGCGACTCTGGCCCCGACTTCTGCAGTACTTACCGTGTTACTCACGGCAACGCCTCCGGTGAAAACCAACTTCGATCCTGGATTAGCTCGCCATAAGCGTATGCCTTCATTCAGGCGCGGCAAACTGTTATTAATCAGGTTCGAACTGGGGGCCCACTGTGGATTCCAGGTATAACCGCCGCCCAACACTACGACATACTTAACCTGTTCACTACCGTGCCAGGTGGCGTATTTATTTTCAATCGGACGGAGTAAACTGTCAGCAACAGGTTGCAGGCTCAATAGCAGGAGCGCCAGCCAGCCGAGCGTGATAAATGATTTACCGGTTTTTTGAAAGCGGCTGAACCAGACCAGCAGTACGCCGCAGCCAATCACTAAAAGTAATAGCGGCAGGGGCAACATCATACCGCCAATGTATTTTTTTAGCGTAAAAAGCATCCTTCATGGCTCCTTTTTTAACCATACAACCTTGCTTTGTCCGGGATATTACACCAGATTGCTTCATTCTTTGCCCGGCTGTGACAAAATAGCGCTTTTGACAGGATCGCGGAGTGAAGTATGCAGGATCGCAATTTCGATGACATTGCCGAGAAGTTTGCCCGCAATATTTATGGCACGACCAAGGGCCAGTTGCGTCAGGCGATCCTGTGGCAGGATCTCGATAGTCTGCTGGCCTCATACGGTGACCGACCGCTGCGCATTCTGGATGCGGGCGGGGGAGAAGGGCAAACGGCGATTAAAATGGCCGAACGCGGTCACCATGTCACGCTATGCGATCTGTCTGCTGAAATGATCGCGCGAGCGAAACGGGCTGCAATCGATAAAGGTGTGAGCGGTAACATGCATTTTGTACAATGCCCCGCTCAGGAGATCGCTGTGCATTTGGAATCGCCGGTTGATCTGATATTGTTTCACGCTGTACTGGAGTGGATCGCCGAACCGCAATCCGTTTTGCAAACGTTATGGTCGGTACTCCGTCCCGGCGGCGCATTGTCGTTAATGTTTTATAACGCCAATGGGTTGCTGATGCATAACATGGTGGCCGGGAATTTTGACTACGTGCAGGCGGGAATGCCGAAAAAGAAAAAGCGTACCCTCTCGCCTGATTATCCGCGCGATCCACAGCAAGTCTACGGCTGGCTGGAAGAAGCAGGATGGCAGATCGTCGGCAAGACTGGCGTGCGGGTATTTCATGATTATCTGCGCGAAAAACACCAGCAGCAGGATTGCTATGCCGCGCTGCTGGAATTAGAAACGCGCTATTGCCGTCAGGAACCCTATGTTAGCCTGGGCCGTTACATTCACGTCACTGCGCGTAAACCGCAGGAAGATGCAAGGATAACCGATGAGTGAATTTTCCCAGACAGTCCCCGAACTGGTTGCCTGGGCCAGAAAAAATGATTTTTCCATTCAGTTGCCGGTCGACAGACTTTCATTTCTGCTGGCCGTTGCCACGCTGAACAGCGAACGGCTGGATGGTGAAATGACGGAAGGCGTCCTGATCGATGCCTTCCGCCATGTCAGCGATGCGTTTGAGCAAACCAGCGAAACCATTGGCGTGCGTGCGAATAATGCGATCAACGATATGGTGCGCCAACGTCTGCTGAACCGCTTTACCAGCGAGCAGGCGGAAGGTAATGCCATTTATCGTCTGACGCCGCTCGGCATTGGCATCACTGATTACTATATCCGCCAGCGTGAATTCTCCACCCTGCGGCTGTCAATGCAGTTATCCATCGTGGCCAGTGAACTGAAACGCGCCGCCGATGCCGCCGTTGAAGGGGGCGATGAATTCCACTGGCACCGCAACGTCTATGCTCCGTTGAAATACTCGGTGGCAGAAATTTTTGACAGTATCGATCTCACCCAGCGTTTGATGGATGAACAGCAACAGTCGGTCAAAGATGATATCGCGCAACTGCTGAATAAAGACTGGCGAGCGGCCATTTCCAGCTGTGAGCTGCTGCTCTCTGAGACGTCCGGCACGCTGCGCGAATTGCAGGATACGCTGGATGCGGCGGGTGACAAGCTACAGGCCAACCTGCTGCGCATTCAGGATGCCACGCTCACGCGCGACGATCTTAATTTTGTCGATCGTCTGGTCTTTGACCTGCAAAGTAAGCTGGACCGTATTGTCAGCTGGGGTCAGCAGGCCATCGATCTGTGGATTGGCTACGACCGGCACGTTCATAAGTTCATCCGTACCGCCATCGATATGGATAAAAACCGCGTCTTCGCCCAGCGTCTGCGCCAGTCGGTGCAAACCTATCTTGATGCGCCGTGGGCGCTGACCTATGCCAGCGCCGAGCGCCTGCTTGATATGCGTGACGAAGAGATGACGCTGCGCGATGAAGAGGTAACCGGTGAGCTGCCGTCCGACCTCGAATATGAAGAATTTAACGAGATCCGCGAGCAGCTTGCCGCGCTTATCGAGCAGCAACTGGAAGTTTATAAATCCAGACAGTTGCCGCTGGATCTCGGTCTGGTTGTACGCGAGTATCTAACGCAATATCCCCGTGCGCGCCATTTTGACGTGGCGCGTATCGTCGTAGACCAGGCGGTGCGTCTGGGGGTTGCACAAGCAGATTTCAGTGGGCTGCAGGCACAATGGCAGCCAATTAATGATTACGGAGCCAAGGTACAGGCGCATGTCATTGACAAATATTGAACAAATGATGCCAGTTAAACTGGCACAGGCTCTGGCCAACCCGCTTTTTCCGGCGCTGGATAGCGCCCTGCGTTCGGGTCGCCATATTGGTCTTGACGAGCTGGACAACCACGCCTTCCTGATGGATTTCCAGGAGTATCTGGAAGAGTTCTATGCCCGCTATAATGTCGAGCTGATCCGCGCGCCGGAAGGGTTCTTCTACCTCCGCCCACGTTCAACCACGCTTATTCCGCGCTCTGTGCTGTCCGAGCTGGATATGCTGGTAGGCAAAATCCTCTGTTATCTCTATCTCAGCCCGGAACGTCTGGCCAACGAAGGTATTTTTACTCAGCAAGAGCTATACGATGAACTGCTCACCCTGGCAGAGGAAAGCAAACTGTTGAAGCTGGTCAATAACCGCTCTACCGGTTCTGATGTTGACCGCCAGAAACTTCAGGAAAAAGTGCGTTCCTCGCTTAACCGCCTGCGCCGTCTGGGAATGGTGTGGTTTATGGGCCATGACAGCAGCAAATTTCGTATTACCGAATCCGTTTTCCGCTTTGGTGCCGATGTGCGCAGTGGCGACGATCCTCGCGAAGCGCAACTGCGCATGATCCGCGACGGTGAAGCGATGCCGATTGAAAATCATTTACAGCTTAATGATGAAGCCGAAGAAAATCAGCCTGATAGCGGGGAGGAAGAATAATGTTAGAACGCGGTAAATTTCGTTCGCTAACGCTGATTAACTGGAACGGTTTTTTTGCCCGTACCTTTGACCTGGATGAACTGGTCACCACGTTGTCTGGCGGTAACGGGGCCGGTAAGTCCACGACGATGGCAGCTTTTGTCACGGCGCTGATCCCCGATTTGACGCTGCTGCACTTTCGTAACACTACCGAAGCCGGAGCCACCAGCGGCTCCCGTGATAAAGGTCTGCATGGTAAGCTGAAGGCCGGGGTGTGCTACTCGGTGCTGGATGTCATCAACTCACGCCACCAGCGCGTACTGGTCGGCGTCCGCTTACAGCAGGTCGCCGGGCGCGATCGCAAAGTTGACATCAAACCGTTTGCCATTCAGGGCCTGCCAATGTCCGTCGGGCCGACCGAACTGCTGACGGAAGCACTGAACGAGCGCCAGGCTCGCGTATTAACCCTTCAGGAGCTGAAAGAGAAACTTGAAGCCACTGAAGGCGTACAGTTTAAGCAGTTCAATTCGATTACTGACTATCACTCGCTGATGTTCGATCTGGGCGTGGTGGCCCGTCGCCTGCGTTCGGCTTCCGATCGTAGTAAATACTACCGCCTGATTGAAGCGTCGCTGTATGGCGGTATCTCCAGCGCCATCACCCGCTCGCTGCGCGACTACTTATTGCCGGAAAACAGCGGCGTACGTAAAGCCTTCCAGGATATGGAAGCGGCGCTGCGGGAAAACCGCATGACGCTGGAAGCCATCCGCGTCACCCAGTCAGACCGCGACCTGTTTAAGCATCTTATTTCTGAAGCTACGGACTATGTGGCGGCGGACTATATGCGCCATGCCAATGAGCGCCGGGTGCATCTTGATAAAGCGCTGGAATTCCGCCGTGAGCTGTTTACATCACGCAAGAAACTGGCGGCTGAGCAGTACAAGCACGTCGACATGGCGCGTGAACTTCAGGAGCATAACGGGGCAGAAGGCGATCTGGAAGCCGATTATCAGGCGGCCAGCGATCATCTGAATCTGGTGCAAACCGCGCTGCGTCAGCAGGAAAAAATTGAACGCTATGAGGCGGATCTGGAAGAACTGCAGATTCGTTTTGAAGAGCAAAGCGAGGTCGTGGCGGAGGCCGTTGACCGGCAGGAAGATAACGAAGCGCGGGCGGAAGCCGCTGAACTGGAAGTGGACGAGCTTAAGAACCAGCTTGCCGACTATCAGCAAGCGCTGGACGTCCAGCAAACCCGCGCTATCCAGTACAACCAGGCGTTACAGGCTCTCCAGCGTGCGCGCGAACTGTGTCATCTGCCGGATTTAACGGCAAACAGCGCCGAAGAATGGCTTGAAACTTTTCAGGCGAAAGAGCAGGAAGCCACCGAACGTCTGTTAACGCTTGAGCAAAAAATGAACGTGGCGCAAACCGCGCACAAGCAGTTTGAGCAGGCGTTTCAACTGGTAGAAGCCATTAACGGCCCTCTGGCGCGTAATGAAGCCTGGGACATTGCCCGCGAATTACTGCGCGACGGCGTCAACCAACGCCATCTGGCCGAACAGGCGCAGCCGCTGCGCAGCCGTCTGAGCGAGCTGGAACAGCGCCTGCGTGAGCAGCAGGACGCTGAACGTTTGCTGTCTGAATTCAACAAACGTCAGGGCAAACGCTACGATATTGACGAGCTTGAGGAATTGCACCAGGCGCTGGAAGCGCGAATTGACAGCCTTTCAGACAGCGTTTCCAACGCCCACGAAAAGCGTATGAACCTGCGTCAGGAGCTGGAGCAAACCCAGGCGCGCATTCAGGCGCTGCAAAAACGTGCCCCGATCTGGCTGGCCGCCCAAAGCAGCCTCAATCAGCTCTCAGAACAGTGCGGCGAAACCTTTGAAACCAGCCAGGACGTCACGGAATATCTTCAGCAACTGCTGGAGCGCGAGCGTGAGTCTATCGTCGGGCGCGATGAGATAGGCGCACGCAAAAATGCGGTTGATGAAGAGATTGAGCGTCTCAGCCAGCCAGGCGGCTCTGAAGATCAGCGTCTTAATGCACTGGCAGAGCGTTTTGGCGGCGTACTGTTATCCGAAATTTATGACGATGTCAGCCTGGAGGATGCACCCTACTTCTCCGCACTGTACGGGCCGTCACGGCATGCAATTGTGGTTCCGGATCTGTCGCTGCTGACCGACCAGCTCGAAGGGCTGGAAGATTGCCCGGAAGATCTGTACCTGATCGAGGGCGATCCGCAGTCGTTTGACGACAGCGTATTTGCCGTCGATGAGATGGAAAAAGCGGTGGTGGTGAAAATCGCTGACCGCCAGTGGCGTTACTCCCGCTTCCCTGAACTGCCGTTATTTGGCCGTGCCGCGCGTGAAAGCCGCATTGAAAGCCTGCATGCCGAGCGTGAAACGCTTTCCGAGCGTTTTGCCACGCTCTCGTTCGACGTGCAGAAAACCCAGCGCCTGCATCAGGCGTTCAGCCGCTTCATCGGCAGCCATCTGGCGGTCGCGTTTAAAGACGACCCGGAAGTGGAAATCCGCCAGTTGACTACCCGCCGTGGCGAACTGGAACGGGCGATAGATACGCATGAAAGCGATAACGAGCAGCAACGCGCGCAGTTTGAACTGGCGAAAGAGGGCGTGTCGCAGCTTAACCGCCTGCTGCCGCGTCTGAATCTGCTGGCCGATGAAACCCTTGCCGATCGCGTTGATGAAATTCAGGAGCGGCTGGATGAGGCACAGGAAGCGGTGCGCTTTATCCAGCAGCACGGTAATCAACTGGCAAAACTTGAGCCGCTGGTGTCGGTTCTGCAAAGCGACCCGGAGCAGTTCGAGCAACTGAAAGAAGATTACGCCTGGTCGCAGCAAACCCAGCGCGACGCTCGCCAGCAGGCGTTTGCCCTCACCGAGGTGGTGCAGCGCCGGGCGCACTTTGGCTATTCTGACTCGGCAGAAATGCTTAGCGGCAACAGCGATCTGAACGAAAAACTGCGCCAGCGTCTTGAACAGGCGGAATCTGAACGTACCCGCGCGCGTGAAGCCCTGCGTGCGCATGCTGCCCAGCTCAGCCAGTACAATCAGGTGCTGGCGTCGCTGAAAAGCTCGTATGACACCAAAAAAGAGCTGCTGGGCGATCTGCACAAAGAATTACAGGACATTGGCGTGCGCGCGGACAATGGTGCTGAAGAGCGCGCCCGCAGCCGTCGTGATGAATTGCACAGCCAGTTGAGTAACAACCGTGCACGCCGTAACCAACTGGAAAAAGCGTTAACCTTCTGCGAAGCAGAAATGGATAACCTGACCCGCAAGCTGCGCGTACTGGAGCGGGATTATCTCGCCATGCGCGAGCAAGTTGTTAGTGCGAAAGCGGGTTGGTGTGCGGTAATGCGGCTGGTAAAAGACAACGGTGTCGAACGTCGCCTGCATCGTCGCGAACTGGCCTATCTGTCCGCAGATGAACTGCGCTCGATGTCGGATAAGGCGCTCGGTGCGCTGCGTCTGGCGGTGGCCGATAACGAACATCTGCGCGATGTGCTACGGATGTCGGAAGATCCGAAACGGCCGGAGCGTAAAATTCAGTTCTTCGTCGCCGTTTATCAGCATCTGCGCGAGCGTATCCGTCAGGATATCATTCGTACCGACGATCCGGTTGAAGCTATTGAGCAGATGGAGATTGAACTCAGTCGTCTGACGGAGGAGCTGACCAGCCGCGAGCAGAAACTGGCAATTAGCTCGAAAAGCGCGGCGAATATTATCCGCAAGACCATTCAACGCGAACAGAACCGTATCCGGATGCTAAACCAGGGGCTGCAAAGCGTCTCCTTTGGCCAGGTTAACAGCGTGCGCCTTAACGTCAACGTGCGTGAGGCCCATGCCACGCTACTGGATGTGCTTTCGGAGCAGCACGAGCAGCATCAGGATCTGTTTAACAGCAACCGCCTGACTTTTTCGGAAGCGCTGGCGAAGCTGTATCAGCGTCTGAACCCGCAAATCGACATGGGTCAGCGCACGCCGCAAACCATTGGTGAAGAACTGCTGGACTACCGTAACTATCTGGAGATGGAAGTGGAAGTCAACCGTGGATCTGACGGCTGGCTGCGTGCTGAGTCCGGGGCGCTGTCTACGGGGGAAGCGATCGGTAC
The DNA here is from genome assembly GCF_002915575.1 of Superficieibacter electus. Lineage (GTDB taxonomy): Bacteria > Pseudomonadota > Gammaproteobacteria > Enterobacterales > Enterobacteriaceae > Superficieibacter > Superficieibacter electus. Next base: position 89,327 of record NZ_PQGD01000006.1, on the reverse strand, counting down.
CGGGATGTCCATTCTGGTGATGGTGGTGCAGAGCTGGGAAGACGAATCGCGCCGTCTGCGCGGAAAAGATATTTCGCCGTGCCGCCTGCTGTTCCTTGATGAAGCCGCCCGTCTGGATGCGCGCTCCATCGCCACGCTGTTTGAACTGTGCGATCGCCTTGAAATGCAGCTAATCATCGCTGCGCCAGAGAACATTAGCCCGGAAAAAGGCACCACCTACAAACTGGTGCGTAAAGTGTTTCAGAATACGGAGCATGTACATGTGGTGGGGCTGCGTGGCTTTGCCCCGCAATTACCTGAGCCGCTTCCTGGTACCGCAGACGCATCGTAATTGTCCGAAAAAGGACCGAAAAGGCGGCAGCAATGCCGCCTTTTTTGTATTCAGTATTACCTTAGAACGGTGATAATATCTTTAATCTTCTTTACATTAGGTAAGGCAAAACCGGTTTTGTCTTTATATACTGAAAGTAAGCGGACATTACATCGTTAAAACAGGGGGCAAGGGATGTTGCTAACGCGTAATTATGGTCGTCGATGGTCAGCATTAAGTTTGTGTCTGGCTTTCGCATTTGCTCCACTGTTCAACGCCCAGGCCGATGAGCCTGAAGTCGTACCCGGGGACAGCATCGCCGCGACAAGTGAAGGTGCACAGCCGCTGGCACAATCCAGCGCTGTAGAAATGATGACGGGAGAAAAAGCGTTCCCGGAAAACACCTCTGCACAGGCGGGACGAACTGAGATTACCTCGCTGCTTCCGGCGGGCTATTCGCCGGTTTATATAAATGCGCTGGCTGCACTGTATGCCGCGCGTGATATGAAACCGATGTGGGAAAATCGCGAGGCGGTGAAGGCGTTTCAGCAGCAGCTTGCCGAAGTTGCCATTGCCGGCTTCCAGCCACAGTTTACCACCTGGGTACAGTTACTCACCGACCCTGCCGTTACCGGTATGGCCCGTGATGTCGTGCTTTCAGATGCCATGATGGGCTATTTGCAGTTCGTTAGCGGGATTCCGGTAAAAGGCAATCGCTGGCTTTATAGCAGCAAACCGTATGCGCTGGCGACGCCGCCGCTGTCCGTGATTAATCAGTGGCAAACGGCGCTGGATAACGGTTCGCTGCCGCAGTTTATCGCCACGTTAGCCCCACAGCATCCGCAGTATGAAGCGATGCACCAGGCGTTGCTGGCCCTGACGGAAGATCGCCGTCCGTGGCCGCAGTTGACCAGCAAAGCGTCGCTGCGACCCGGGCAGTGGAGCAACGACGTTCCGGCGCTGCGCGAAATCCTCGTGCGTCACGGTATGCTGGACGGCGGCCCTGAGATTGCGCTTCCTGGAGACGCAGTAGTCAGCACCTCGGCTACCCGCGCAGAAGAGACTATTCCGGCTAAAAAAGCCACTCAGCCTGTACGAGCAGCTTATGACAAGACGCTGGTTGACGCGGTGAAGCGTTTTCAGTCGTGGCAGGGGCTGGGTGCTGATGGCGTTATCGGCGGTGCCACTCGCGACTGGCTGAACGTCTCTCCGGCGCAGCGTGCAGGCGTGCTGGCGCTTAATATTCAGCGTTTACGCCTGCTACCAGGTAAACTCTCCACCGGCATTATGGTTAATATTCCGGCTTATTCGCTGGTGTACTATCAGAATGGTGATCCGGTGCTGGATTCGCGCGTCATCGTCGGGCGTCCCGACCGTAAGACGCCAATGATGAGCAGCGCGCTGAATAATGTGGTGGTCAATCCGCCGTGGAATGTTCCGCCTACGCTTGCACGTAAGGATATTCTGCCGAAAGTATGGAACGATCCGGGTTATCTTGAGCGCCACGGTTATACGGTGATGCGTGGCTGGAACAGCAACGAAGCGATTGATCCCTGGAATGTAGACTGGGCGACTATTACGCCATCGAATTTACCGTTCCGTTTCCAGCAGGCTCCGGGCGCGCATAACTCGCTGGGTCGCTATAAATTTAATATGCCAAGTTCAGATGCCATCTATCTGCATGATACGCCGAACCATAATCTGTTCCAGCGCGATGCGCGGGCGCTGAGTTCCGGCTGCGTACGCGTCAACAAAGCGTCTGAACTGGCAAATATGTTATTAACGGACGCCGGCTGGAATGACGCCCGCATTTCCGGGGCGTTAAAACAAGGCGATACCCGCTACGTTAATATTCCGCAAACCATCCCGGTGAATCTCTATTATTTGACGGCGTTTATTGGCGCGGATGGCAAGGCGCAGTATCGAACAGATATTTACAAATATGATCTCACCGCGCGATCTGGCGCACAAATTATGGAAAAAGCGGAACAATTAATCAGGTAAATGAAGTAGTTCAGAAAAAGTAAGTGCCGAAAGTATCAGTAAAAAAACGGGTCTGCATCGCTGCATGGCCCGTTTTTGCTGGGTTTGGTAGCCTTGACGGCGAAGTTAATGCCCGGTAAGGTGCTTTCGTGCGCCAGAAGTGCATTAATTACCAACACTAATACTTTTACTGTAGACCTGATTATCATGGACAAATTTGACGCTAATCGCCGCAAACTGCTGGCGTTAGGTGGCGTTGCGCTGGGCGCAGCTGTCATCGTACCGACGCCTGCATTTGCCACCCTCTCGACCCCACGTCCGCGTATTTTGACGTTGAACAACCTGCATACCGGGGAATCAATTAAAGCGGAGTTTTTCGATGGCAGAGGCTATATTCAGGATGAATTAGCAAAACTAAACCATTTTTTCCGTGACTATCGCGCGAATAAAATAAAATCCATCGATCCGAAATTGTTTGATCAGCTTTATCGTTTACAGGGATTGCTGGGCACGCGTAAGCCGGTACAACTTATTTCCGGTTATCGTTCATTAAACACTAACGATGATCTGCGCAGGCACAGTAGCGGTGTGGCAAAAAACAGCTACCACACCAAAGGGCAGGCAATGGATTTTCACATTGAAGGCCTTTCATTAAGTAATGTTCGCAAAGCCGCGTTATCTATGCGCTCAGGTGGTGTAGGATACTATCCGAGTAGCAACTTTGTGCACATTGATACCGGGCCAGTGCGCCACTGGTAATCAGTGCTTAATGAATCAGGAGCAGCATGAACTATCGTATTATTCCGGTTACGGCCTTCTCCCAGAATTGTTCACTGATCTGGTGTGAACAGACAAAACTGGCGGCGCTGGTCGATCCTGGCGGTGACGCCGAACGCATTAAACAGGACGTTGCCGCGTCCGGCGTGACGCTAATGCAAATTTTGCTCACCCATGGGCACCTCGACCACGTGGGTGCCGCAGCGGAGCTGGCGGAATTCTACAGCGTACCGATTGTGGGGCCGGAAAAAGAAGATGAGTTCTGGCTTCAGGGATTACCCGCGCAAAGCAGGATGTTCGGGCTGGAAGATTGTCAGCCATTGACGCCGGATCGCTGGCTTAGCGAGGGCGACAAAGTGAGCGTTGGTAACGTGAGTCTTGAGGTATTACATTGTCCGGGCCATACGCCAGGGCACATTGTTTTTTTCGATCCACTCTCGCGTCTGCTGGTATCCGGGGACGTGATTTTTAAAGGCGGAGTGGGGCGCAGTGATTTTCCGCGCGGCGATCATGGTCAGCTTATTGAGGCGATCAAGCGAAAATTGCTGCCGCTGGGTGATGACGTGACGTTTATCCCCGGCCACGGCCCAATGTCGACGCTTGGCCATGAAAGACTGCATAACCCTTTTCTTCAGGATGAGATGCCGGTCTGGTAAAGCCTGTTGCTGAAAAAAAGCCGCAAATGGATGCGGCTTTTTTTATGGCGTTATCGCGCTTACAGCACCGCGACGATTGCCTCGCACAGAGGTGACATATTATCAGGCGTCATCCCGGCCACGTTAACGCGTCCGGAGGCCACCGCATAAACTCCAAACTCTTCGCGCAGACGCAGCACCTGGTCTTTCGTCAGCCCGCTAAACGAAAACATGCCGTTTTGTTGGGTGATAAAACTAAAGTCACGATTTGCGCCTTTTTCCTGAAGTGTGTTAACGAACAGTATCCGCATACGTTGAATACGCTGACGCATATCGTTCAGCTCCTGCTCCCAGATGGCGCGCAGCGCGTCGTTGCTGAGAATAGTCGCTACCACCGCAGCACCGTGTGCCGGTGGGTTCGAGTAGTTTGCACGAATCGTCGATTTCATTTGACTGAATGCGCGATCGGCGGTTGCCGCATCACTCGCCACCAGCGTACAGGCCCCGACACGCTCGTTGTACAGGCCGAAGTTTTTGGAGAATGAACTGGCGACAATCAGCTCCTGGTGCAGGGCGGCAAACGCGCGCAGGCCTTCGGCATCTTCTTCCAGCCCGCGGGCAAAACCCTGATAGGCGAAATCGAACAGCGGTAACCAGCCTTTTTCAACCGACAGTTGCGCCAGCTGTTGCCACTGTTCCAGCGTAGGATCGATACCCGTCGGGTTATGACAGCAGCCGTGGAAAAGCACCACGTCACCTGCCTGCGCCTCATTCAGGCTCGCCAGCAGGCCATCAAAATCGAGCGCATGATTCGCAGCGTCATAGTAGTTGTATTCACGGACCTCCAGGCCCGCCGCGTTAAACACACCTTTATGGTTTGGCCAGCTCGGATTACTGACCCAGACCCGCTTAACGTCGGTATTCTTCGCGATAAAATCGGCCGCCACGCGCAGTGCGCCGGTACCACCAGGCGTCTGGGCAGTGCGAGCACGTTGATCGCTGACGATCGTGCTGCCCTTGCCGAATAACAGCTCCTGAGTACAACGGCCAAATTCCGCAATGCCGTCAATGCCGAGGTAGTTTTTGGTGTTTTCATTTTCCAGCAGATATTGTTCTGCTTTCTTCACGCTGGTCAGTACCGGCGTTTTGCCGGTTTCATCTTTATAAACGCCGATACCGAGATTAATTTTTCCCGGACGGTCATCGGCACGAAACAGATCGGCAAGGCCCAGAATTGGGTCCGCGGGGGCTGCGGTAATGTTCTCAAACATGGCGAAGTTCCATTGTGATTACAGAAGGGAGATCCGCTATCAGGTTAACGGGAGATTGAGCAAATGCCAACCGTTTGCGACAAAAAGCGCGGGTCTTTTTACAGGAGAAAATTTTTTGCTGACAGACATAAAAAAACAGGACCGAAGTCCTGTTTTTCAAGCATATAACAGTGGTGTTATTAGAACTGGTAAACGATACCCACTGCAACAGTGTCATCAGAACCAATGCCCAGCTCGTTGTCGCTGTCGATTTGGTTGATGATGTAGTCTACGTAGGTAGACATGTTTTTGTTGAAGTAGTAGGTAGCGCCCACTTCGAAGTAGTTGTAGATATCAACATCGCCAATACCTTCAACATCTTTCGCTTTAGATTTGGTATAGCCCAGGGACGGACGCAGACCGAAGTCGAACTGATACTGTGCAACCAACAGCACGTCTTCAGTTTTGTTCGCGTAACCGCTTACGTCAACACCATTACGGGTGCCGGAAATGCGGGAAGCGTTACGGGTTTCGCTATAGGTTGCTGCCAGGTAGACGTTATTCGCGTCATACTTCACAGACGTTGCCCACTGCTCAGCTTTCGCACCGTCGCCCAGAGCCATTGCTTCCTGGTCATTGGTACGGTCAGCTGCACCATAAGCACCTACGATACCGAAACCGTCAACTTCGTAGCTCAGAGAGCCAGCCCAGCCGTCGCCGTTAGAACGGTTAACGGTAGAACGCTCGTTTTTGCCCAGGTACTGTGCAGCAAAGTTCAGACCGTCAACCAGACCGAAGAAGTTGGAGTTACGGTACGTTGCCAGACCGCCAGTACGGCCAGCGAAGAACTGGTCAGAAGCTGCAGTGTCGCCGCCGAATTCAGGCAGCATGTCGGTGTAACCCAGAGCATCGTAAACCAGGCCGTAGTTACGACCGTAGTCGAAGGAGCCTGCGTCACCGAATTTCAGACCGGCGAATGCCAGACGGGTTTTGTTGCCGTTCTGCGCGTCAGCGCCTTCAGAGTTGTTACCGTTGAACTGATATTCCCACTGGCCGTAACCGGTCAGTTGGTCATTAATCTGAGTTTCCCCTTTAAAACCAAGACGGGCGTAGGTCTGATCGCCGTCACCACCGTAGCTGTTATCGCCGTTATCTTTTGAGAAGTAGTGCAGACCTACTGCTTTACCGTAAATATCAACTTTGTTGCCATCTTTGTTGTAAACTTCAGCAGCGTTAGCCGCACCCGCTACCAGCAGGGCAGGGATAACCACTGCCAGGATATTGCGCTTCATCATTATTTATTACCCTCATTGGTTTTTTTTTGAACACCTGCCACTGCCGCCAATAAATTCTGTCAATATAAATTTACGGAACCATTGATGAGAGTTTGGTGTCTTTCTGTGTCTGAGAGGCATCTTTCCATTCATAACAACGTTTCGCTAGCCTGAAAGTGCTACAAATGTCTTAAATAGGTAACAAAAAGAAATAATGTGTAAAATTTTGTGTATTTTGAGGAACTTTGTGAGTCACCTCTAAATTCCGAAGTGATTGAGTGTTAAAACAGCGCTTTGTATCCTATATATATGAAATCCTTATATTTAATTTAGATAAAAGCCTTTCTTATCGCTAAAGCGATCCATTCACGTTTTTTCCTCTGGCAAAATTTAGCCATCCAGACTTCCGTTATTTGGGGTTAAATTATGCTATGGGGTAAGAAATAACTTAGGCGCAATAAGAATGTGGGATAAATTTTGTACATTTTTGTAACTTTGAAATGGCATGTTACAGTCCTGACGCGAAAGCAGGTTGAAAGGCGTTTTTGCTGAAGGTTATTGACAAAATTAAGCGAATTAAAGAAAAGCCAGCTAAAGCTGGCTTCAGACTGCTGACAAACGTTATACCGTGGCATGATGCCTGGCGGCGCTTCGCTTGCACAGGCCTACGGATTATGCATAACGTATTGATGTTGGAGGTTTTGGTAGGCCGGGTAAGGCGAAGCCACTACCCGACAAAATGGCGAACACAGCAGAACATCAGGTTTAACATCAACCACAAAGCCAGCCGAAGCTGGCTTTGTACTATCAGAACGTTGCGCTGCGCGGGGTGCGCGGGAAGGGGATAACATCACGCACGTTTTGCACGCCGGTGACATAGGCAATCAGGCGCTCAAAACCAAGACCGAAACCGGAGTGCGGCACGGTGCCGTAGCGGCGCAGATCGCGATACCACCAGTAATCCTCTTTGTTGAGGCCCATTTCAGCCATACGCGCGTCCAGTACGTCCAGCCGCTCTTCACGCTGCGAACCACCGATGATTTCACCGATGCCCGGCGCGAGGACATCCATCGCCGCCACGGTTTTACCATCTTCGTTAAGACGCATGTAAAAGGCCTTAATATCTTTCGGATAGTTTTTCACCACCACCGGCGCTTTGAAATGTTTCTCCGCCAGGTAGCGTTCATGTTCCGAGGAGAGATCCACGCCCCAGTAAACCGGGTTTTCAAATTTCTGCCCGCAGTTTTCCAGGATAGTGACCGCGTCGGTGTAATCTACCTGCGCAAAGTCGGCTGCAATAAAGCGCTCCAGGCGTTCAATGGCGTCTTTATCAACGCGTTCCGCGAAGAATTTAAGATCATCCATACGCTCGTCAAGTACCGCTTTGAAGACATATTTCAGCATGGCTTCTGCCAGACGGGCGTTGTCTTCGAGATCGGCAAAGGCGATTTCCGGCTCCAGCATCCAGAACTCTGCCAGATGGCGACTGGTGTTGGAGTTTTCCGCGCGGAAGGTTGGACCAAAGGTATACACTTTCGATAGCGCGCAGGCATAGGTTTCAGCGTTCAGCTGGCCCGACACGGTCAGGAATGACTCTTTACCGAAGAAATCTTTATCGAAGTCAATCTTACCCTGATCGTTGCGCGGCAGGTTTTCCAGATCCAGCGTGGAGACACGGAACATCTCACCGGCACCTTCGGTGTCTGACGCGGTGATAAGCGGCGTCGATACCCAGAAAAATCCCTGTTCGTGGAAGAAACGGTGCAGCGCCTGCGCCAGTGTATGACGCACGCGAGCGACTGCGCCAATCAGGTTGGTACGCGGACGCATATGCGCCACTTCACGCAGATACTCAATACTGTGGCGTTTAGCCGCCATCGGGTAGGTATCCGGATCGTCAACCCAGCCTGCAACCTCAACCGACGTTGCCTGAAGTTCAAATGCCTGGCCCTGTCCTGGCGACGCGGTGACGATGCCGGTCACGATGACCGAGCAGCCGGTGGTCAGGTGCAAAACATCATCATTGTAATTAGGCAGAGAATTATTTATGACGGCCTGGACAGGATCAAAGCAGGAACCGTCATAAACGGCGAGGAAGGAGATGCCAGCTTTTGAATCTCGGCGGGTACGCACCCATCCGCGCACGGTGACTTCACTGTCAACGGCAACGCGGCCCTGGAGTACGTCGGCTACAGGCACAACGCTCATAAATAGTCTCTCTGTAATCTGTTAATAGTCCAATGAACACATCAATATCCACCGCTCAGGCGGGGGATACCTATGTTACCTGTCATCCGCTATCAGACAAGCAGAATTCGCAGCGAGAAGGGAAGAAATCGGAAAATAACAATGACAAAGGGAGCCGTTGCGGCTCCCTTCAGACGCTAGCTGGCCTTTTTGACATTGGGCAGGTCAAAGGCCTTTCGCAGCGCGCGAACAAATGCTTTGTCGTGGCAAATCGTTTTACCCGGGCTGTCGGACAATTTGGCAACCGGCTTTCCGTTACATTCCACCAGCTTAATCACGATATTCAGTGGTTTCACCTGTGGAATATCGCAGGTCAGACGGGTGCCGATACCGAAGCTTAAATTAACCCGGTCGGCAAAGTGTCGGTAGAGATCAAACGCTTTGTGCAGATCGAGGTTATCGGAGAACACCAGTGTTTTACTCAGCGGATCAATGCCGAGCTTCTGATAATGGGCAATGGCTTTTTCGCCCCATTCTACCGGGTCGCCGGAGTCGTGGCGCAGCCCCTGGTAGCGGGTGGCAAACTCAGGGCCAAAGTCGCGCAGGAAAGCATCCATGGTGATGCAGTCGGTGAGGGCAATGCCGAGCTGGTCGGGGTATTCGTTCAGCCAGGCGGCAAGCGCAGCACGCTGGCTGGTGGCGAGATCCGGGCTGATTTGCTGGTGGGCCTGGAACCATTCATGCGCCTGGGTACCCATCGGGGTCAGCGACAAACGACGCGCGAGGTCGTAATTGCTGGTGCCGACAAACCACGGCTCCTGCTGTAAAAGCTGGACGATGGCCTGCTGAACGTCGCGGGAAAAGCGGCGGCGGGTGCCAAAATCCATCAGCCGGAATGCGGACATGTCGGTGTCTGCCGTGAGCGAGGAAAATGCCTGAAGCTTGTGCTCCAGCGCCTCCAGCGCCAGCTGTGTGGTCGCCTCAGGAGAGCGGTAGCGGTGCACCAGCTCACTCACCACCGCCAGCAGTGGAACCTCCCACATGATCACTTCACGCCACGGCCCGGCAAGACGAATGTTCAGCTTGCCGTCTTCGTTACTGACCGTCACCTGCGTCGGGTCGTAGCGAAAATGGCGTAGCCAGTCGAGATAATCTTTCTGGAAGAAAGGCAAACCGGAGAGCCACTGGTATTCGTCATCCTGCAAGCGGAGGGACTGCATCGCCTCGACCTGTTCACGAATGGCATCTGCATAAATGCCCAGCAGATCGTCTCCACGGCAGCGAAACTCAGCCGCGACCTGTACATCGTAGTAGTGGTGGAATACCGCCTGCTGCATATGCAGTTTGTAGGCGTCTGTATCAAGCAGCGAGTGCAGAACAGGAGAAGCGAATTGTATCATGGTGCGCTGTAGCGTCCTCTTCAGGAGCGTTTCCATCTCAAACCAGGCAGATAAAAGACGCAGAAGTATACCCTGATTATCTGTTTATTAAACCCCGATCACAACACAAGCTGACAATTGAATCGAGAGCATTTCGTGCCACATGTTATGTAAATGTAGAAATTAAATGGTTAACCAAAAGAAAAATAAGGTTTTTCTGTCCCGGTATCCTTTCAGTTGCGTACCATTCTGTTATACGGGGCCGCACTTTTTTTGTTTAGTATAGCGAACCATTTCCCTCATAATGAGGTGTCCGCATCGTCTACCCCGTAATACAGTTTTCCCAGCTTGATTAATGCCCGCCCCTGCGATTTGCGATGCAAATTGGTGTCGCGCAGCGAATACACACAACCGCAGTACTCCTGCTGATAAAACTGTTCACGCTTGCTGATTTCAATCATCCGCGCCGAGCCACCCTGCTTGCGCCAGTTATAATCCCAGTAAGCCAGACCGTAAGCGGACGCGGCGCGATGGCCGCAATCGTTAATCTGTTGCATATTTTTCCAGCGTGAAATGCCCAGTGAACTGCTGATGACCTTAAACCCGTTTTCGGCAGCGTAAAGTGCGGTACGCTCAAAACGCATATCAAAGCACATGGTGCAACGCGCGCCGCGCTCCGGTTCCCACTCCATCCCTTTAGCACGTTCGAACCAGTTATCGGTGTCGTAATCTGCATCAATAAACGGCACGCCGTGTTTTTCAGCAAAGCGAATGTTTTCATCTTTACGCAGCAGGTATTCCTTGTGCGGATGGATATTGGGATTGTAAAAGAAAATAGTGTAATCAATGCCCGATGCCTGAATCGCTTCCATCACCTCGCCGGAGCAGGGCGCGCAGCAGGAGTGCAAAAGTAGCCGGGTCTCGCTATTGGGCAGCGCTAATATCGGGCGGGTAAATTTCTGCATTAATGATCTCCGAAAGCTAAAAACGTTATCTGGCACAATAACAAATGCTGAACATTTTTTTAACCTTCAGGCGCAGGCAGATGTGGTAAGTTGCCCCTTTAGCTGCGAAAGATGAAGATTCTGCGTAGCGCGATCCAGGCAACAGGAATAGACTGGAATCGATACATAACTGAAGATGCTAAAGGTTTTTTATGACACAACAGCCACAAGCCAAATACCGCCACGACTACCGTGCGCCTGACTACCTGATTAGTGATATTGACTTGACCTTTGATCTGGATGCCGCAAAAACCGTCGTGACAGCGGTAAGCCAGGTTTCTCGTCAGGGGGCGTCTGAGGTTCCACTGAAACTGGACGGCGAAGATTTAACGCTGGTCTCGCTGCACGTCAACGATCAGCCGTGGAGTGACTATCAGCAGGAAGAACGTCATCTGGTGATTTCTGGCCTGCCGGAGCAGTTTACCCTGCGCATTGTTAACGAAATCAGTCCGTCAGCGAACACTGCTCTGGAAGGGCTTTACCAGTCTGGCGACGCGCTCTGTACGCAGTGCGAGGCTGAAGGCTTCCGTCATATTACCTGGTATCTTGACCGCCCTGACGTGCTGGCGCGTTTTACCACTACATTAATTGCTGATAAAGCGAAATATCCGTTCTTACTCTCCAATGGCAACCGTATCGACCAGGGCGAACTGGAGAACGGTCGTCACTGGGTGCAGTGGCAGGACCCGTTCCCGAAACCGTGTTATCTGTTTGCGCTGGTAGCCGGCGATTTCGACGTGCTGCGAGATACCTTTACCACCCGCTCGGGTCGCGAAGTGGCGCTGGAGCTGTTTGTCGATCGTGGCAACCTCGACCGTGCGCCGTGGGCGATGACCTCGCTAAAAAATTCCATGAAGTGGGATGAAACGCGCTTCTCACTTGAGTACGATCTCGACATCTATATGATCGTGGCGGTGGACTTCTTCAACATGGGCGCGATGGAGAATAAAGGGCTGAACGTCTTTAACTCCAAATACGTGCTGGCGCGTACCGATACCGCGACCGACAAAGATTACCTTGATATTGAGCGGGTGATCGGCCACGAATACTTCCATAACTGGACCGGCAACCGCGTGACCTGCCGTGACTGGTTCCAGCTCAGCCTGAAAGAGGGGCTGACCGTGTTCCGCGATCAGGAGTTCAGCTCCGATCTTGGTTCGCGTGCCGTTAACCGTATTAATAACGTTCGCACCATGCGCGGACTGCAATTTGCCGAAGATGCCAGCCCGATGGCGCACCCGATCCGCCCGGAGCAGGTGATCGAAATGAATAACTTCTATACCCTGACCGTTTACGAGAAAGGCGCAGAAGTTATCCGCATGCTGCATACGTTGCTGGGTGAAGAGAATTTCCAGAAAGGAATGCAGCTTTATTTCGAACGCCATGATGGCAGCGCGGCGACTTGTGACGATTTCGTGCAGGCAATGGAAGATGCTTCAAACGTTGATCTGTCTCACTTCCGCCGCTGGTACAGCCAGTCAGGCACACCGGTTGTCACCGTGCGCGACGATTACGATGCGGAGAACAGCCAGTATACTCTGACAATCAGCCAGCGCACGCCGCCAACGGCTGAGCAGCCGGAAAAAGGCCCGCTGCATATCCCGTTTGATATTGAACTGTATGACAGCGAAGGGAACGTCATTGCCCTGCAAAAAGGCGGTCATCCGGTGCATCATGTGCTGAATGTGACCGAAGCCGAGCAGAGCTTTGTGTTTGAGAATATTGACACGCCACCCGTGCCATCGTTGCTGCGTGAGTTTTCCGCGCCGGTGAAACTGGAGTACAAATGGAGCGACCAGCAGCTTACCTTCCTGATGCGCCATGCGCGTAACGATTTCTCCCGCTGGGATGCGGCGCAAAGCCTGCTGGCCATCTGGATCAAACTGAATGTGGCCCGCTCTCAGGCGGGGCAGCCTCTCTCTTTACCGGTTCATGTAGCCGATGCCTTCCGCGCGATTTTGCTGGATGAGCATATCGATCCCGCGCTGGCGGCGGAAATCCTGACCCTGCCGTCAGCAACGGAAATCGCCGAGTGGTTTGATATCATCGATCCTGTTGCCATTGTTGCGGTGCGCGAAGCGCTGACCCGCACGCTGGCCACCGAGCTGGCGGATGAGTTTCTGGCGGTGTACAACGCCAATAAACTGGATGCTTACCGCGTTGAGCATGTGGACATTGGTAAACGCGCGCTACGCAATGCCTGCCTGCGCTACCTGGCATTTGGTGACGAGGCGCTGGCGGTGAAACTGGTCAGCTATCAATATCATCATGCCGATAATATGACCGATGCGCTGGCGGCGCTGGCGGCGGCGGTGGCGGCACAGTTACCGTGTCGCGACACGTTGATGCAGGAGTATGATGATAAATGGCATCAGGACGGTCTGGTAATGGACAAGTGGTTTGTACTGCAATCCACCAGCCCGGCGGAAAACGTGCTTGAAACGGTGCGTAGTTTGCTCAATCACCGTTCGTTTACCCTGAGCAACCCGAATCGCATCCGCTCGCTGATTGGCGCGTTTGCCAGCAGTAACCCGGCAGCGTTTCATGCCGAAGACGGTAGCGGCTATACCTTTATGGTGGAGATGCTCACCGAGCTTAACCGCCGTAATCCGCAGGTTGCTTCACGCCTGATAGAGCCGCTGATCCGTCTGAAACGCTATGACGAAAAACGTCAGGCGCTAATGCGCGCTGCGCTGGAGCAGCTAAAAAATCTGCCCGATCTTTCAGGTGACTTGTACGAGAAAATCGTAAAAGCGCTGGCCTGATAGTTTTTCATTGCCACTTAAGCCGGGTAAACATCGCGTTTCCCGGCTTTTTTATGGCGTCATGTCCCTGCCAGATAAATAACTTATCTATTCGTGGAACGAGAAAACGATCACAAAATCACCACTCAAGATCTGTCACATTTAATTGGTCCTAATTAAGGACTAATTCGCGAGAACATCCGCATACCTTTACCAGCGGGGGGCACCCCCTTTAATGGAGTTCGGGATGAATGCTCTTGATTACATCGTAATGGCGCTTTACGCGCTGATGATTGTGGCAATAACGCTGTGGGCGATGAAAAGAGTCGACAGCACGCGAGACTTTTTTGCTGCTGGCGGCAAAATGCCCTGGTGGTTATCCGGCGTATCCCACCATATGTCGGGTTACAGCGCTGCCGTGTTTGTCGCCTACGCGGCAGTGGCCTACAACGCCGGGATTACGATCTATTTTTGGTGGGCGCTGCCCATCGCACTGGCCGTGCTACTCGGTGCATGGATTTTCGCGCCGCGCTGGGCACGGCTGCGTATTCATATGGACATTGAGTCGCCGATGGAATATCTGGCCATGCGCTACAACCGTCCCACCCAGCAGGTGCTGGCCTGGAGCGGGGTAATGTTAAAAACATTTGATGTCGGGGCAAAGTGGGCGGCCATCGCGATTATCATCAACGTTTTTACCGGCCTTGATCCCATTATTGGTATGTGTATTTCCGGTACGCTTAGTATGTTTTATACCGTCATGGGCGGGTTATGGGCTGATGCCTGCAACGATTTTGGCCAGTTTATCGTCCAGTTTGTGGCGGCTATCGTAATGGTGGTGGCCGTAGCAATGCACCTCGGAGGATTTGGCGAACTGGTAAGTATCTTTGAGAGGCTGCCTGCCCACCATACGCAGATCATCCAGGAGCCCTATACGCTCGGCTTCATTCTGGCTTACCTGGTTATTTATACCCTGAGCTACAACGGGGGAACATGGAATCTGGCCCAGCGTTTTATCGCCTCTCCAGGCGGGCGGGAAGCACGCAAGGCGGCGCTATTATCGTCGGCGTTATATCTGATTTGGCCGCTGGTGCTGTTTCTGCCAATGTGGGCGGCACCGCTTATTTATCCCACGATCAGCGATCCCTCACGTTCGTACTCCATAATGGCGATGGATCTGTTACCCAATGGTTTGATTGGACTGGTATTAATTGCCATGTTTACCCACACCCTGTCCATGACCTCATCAGACGCGAATGCCATTACGGCGGTGGTGACGCGTGACATCCTGCCGGCCATGTGGCCTAAAAAATTTAAACGTGGTGAAACGTCACTGTTGGTCGCGCGTACAACGGCTTTTTTATTCATCATAACCACGCTTATCATTGCCGTGAACGCCTCCCGATTCGGCGGCGTATTGTCCCTGTTAGTGATTTGGTTTGGCGGGCTGGTAGGGCCAGGTGCCATTCCAATGCTGTTAGGCCTCTTGCCGTGGTTCAGACGTAGCGGCAGCGCTGCGGCCATTGTGAGCTGGGCCACGGGTGTCAGTGCCTTTTTTATTGTTAAATTTGTCCTCTCAGAGGCCAGTACCGCCATGATAGTAGCGGCCCCGGTGCTCTTATCGCTGGCAGTCTATGTGGGATTTGGCTGGCTGCGACCCTCCGCCGTACGCCCTGAAGTGGATCACATGCTGGCAGCGCTGAGTGCAGAGGCCGATCGCGCTTCAGTTGAACAAATCCCTGATTCACAGGAGGTGTAACATGATAAAAATACTTCAGAAAGCAAAGGTTGAAAATCTTGAGGTCCTGCGTTTTGCCAGCCGTCAGGATATGGGGCTGGCGGCTGGCGAGGCGGTTGCCGCCTGGTTACGGCATCGCCTTGACCAACAGTCGCAGGTACGTATGATTTTTGCCGCTGCCCCCTCGCAGTCCGAATTTCTCGCTACCTTGACGCGGGCAAAGGGGATCGACTGGTCGCGGGTTACCGCTTTTCATATGGATGAATATTTGGGCCTGCCAGCAGAGGCCCCCCAACGCTTCAGCCATTTTTTAAACGCGTCCCTGTTTACCCGGGTGAAGCCTGGTAAAGTTCATTTGATAGCAGGGCAGGGAAACCCCGGCGACATTTGTCAGCAGTATGCCGATCTGCTGGCCGAAGCACCGATTGATGCGGTATGTCTGGGCATTGGGGAGAATGGTCATCTGGCATTTAACGATCCCCCGGTGGCTGACTTTCACGACCCGGCAACGATCAAGACGGTCACGCTTGATGATATCTGCCGTCAGCAGCAGGTTAATGATGGTTGCTTTGCCCGGCTGGAAGAGGTACCTCGCCAGGCGCTGACGCTGACCATTCCCGCGTTGATGCAGGCATCGCGCCTTTTTTGCATAGTGCCGGGTGCGACCAAACGACAGGCCGTGACCCGCACGTTATACGACCCGATCTCAACGGCCTGTCCGGCGACTATCCTGCGCCAGCATTCTGACTGCACCCTCTATACTGATGCCAATGCCTGTGCGGAGGTGACCGTTGACTGACTGTGTATTGCGCGTGCGTGACTACCGCACGTTACGCCCCATCGCGATAACAATAGCGCAGGGGTGCATCTGCGCTATTGAACCTCTCAAGTCCAGCGAAACGCTCCCCATCGTCGCGCCGGGTTTGATTGATCTCCAGGTAAACGGTTTTCAGGGTATAGATTTTAATCATTATCCTTTCAGCGCCGGGCAGGTAGAGGAGGTTG
Source organism: Superficieibacter electus (assembly GCF_002915575.1). Classification (GTDB taxonomy): domain Bacteria; phylum Pseudomonadota; class Gammaproteobacteria; order Enterobacterales; family Enterobacteriaceae; genus Superficieibacter; species Superficieibacter electus. Next base: position 73,041 of record NZ_PQGD01000006.1, on the reverse strand, counting down.
TCCGCTTGCTATGGCAGCAGGGGGTGACCAGCTGGCTCCCTACGGTCATTACTGCCGACCAGGACACCATTAGCCGGGCCATGCGTGCGCTGGCGCAGGCGTGCGAGCAGCGGCCAGCGGTCGCCGCTGCGCTACCCGGTATTCATCTTGAAGGGCCCTTTCTTTCACCGCAGGACGGGCCGCGAGGGGCCCATCCGTTGAGCGCCATTTGTGCGCCGGATTACAGACTATTCGATGAATGGCAGCGCTGTGCCGACGGGCGTATTCGACTCTTAACGCTGTCTGCGGAATGGCCGCAGGCTGCCGCGTTTATTCGTCACTATCAACAGAGCGGCGTGCAGTTTTCCATCGGACATACTGCTGCCAGCCCGGAACAAATTGATGAGGCAATCAATGCCGGAGCAAGGATGTCTACTCATCTTGGTAACGGCGCACATTTACAGCTTCCACGTCATCCGAATTATATCTGGCAACAGCTGGCTGACGACAGGCTGGCCTGCACCGTAATTGCGGATGGCGAACACTTGCCGGTTGCGGTATTAAAAGTATTTATGCGGGCGAAAGGCCAGCAAATCATGCTGGTCAGCGATGTAACGCATTTCGCCGGGCGTGCGCCGGGTGAGTACCAGGCGAGTATTGGTGGTCATGTCATTCTTCACCCTAATGGCCGTCTGGCCATGCGGGATAATCCGCAGCTATTGGCCGGTTCGGCTCGCAGTCTGCTGGACGGCGTTAATTTCCTGTTGAGCTCCGCACTTGCCGATCTACCAACCGCCATTGAAATGGCGTCGATTCGTCCGGCGCGACAGCTTAACTTACCGCAGCAGGCAGGGTTGGCCGTGGGGGCACCGGCCGATCTTATTACGTTTGTCGAACGTTCTGACCGGGGAGTGCAACTTATACAGTGCTGGAAAGAAGGACAAAAAGTATGGGGTGACTAACGCGGTGCGGCTGATAGACTGGAAACACTACCGAACAACCTGAGTCCAGTCATGAAAGAAACAGGGAAAGGGCCGGCGATCCTGCGTATCAATAATGAAAAGCGAGTGATTGCCGCCCTGCGTCAGCAGCAGTTAACCTCCCGACAGGATTTGTCCCGTCAACTTAAACTGAGCAAAAACACGGTTTCGCTGATCGTCGATGATTTTATCGCTGCAGGTCTCGTGGAGGAGCGTGCACCCTTTTCGTCCTCTATGGCAGGAAGGCGAAAGATTGGCATAGCGCTGCGCCCGGAGCGGCGTTTAAGCGCCGGGATCATGGTTGAGCGGCAACATGTCCATGTCCGGGTATGTGATGCATTTTCCCGGGTACTGGAAGAACGAACATGGCAAACGAGCACGGAAAACCCGCAGCAGTTGCTTGCTGAGCTCGCTGAACATTGCCAGCGGCTGATTCGCGACCATCCGGCGCTCATCGGTATTGCGCTTGGCTTTCCGGGAATTATCGATCCACAGCGCGGATGGATGCATCACTCTTCCCATCTCGGCTGGCAAGGAACCGACCTGCTTTCGTCACTGCAGCCGCACGTTTGCGTCCCTCTGCTCATTATGAACAACGTTAAGGCCGCTGCTCTGCTGTCGGTACAGCAGATGAAATGCGATCCGAACGGCAGCAGTTTTTATTTACGTATTGGTGAAGGGGTTGGCGGGGCGCTGGTAAAAGAAGGGGAGATTTATACTGGCAGCAGCTGGACCGCAGGAGAGGTAGGGCATTTAATCGTCGATCCAAATGGACCTCGTTGCTCATGCGGTCGAAAAGGATGTCTGGAGACCATGATCAGCCTGCCGGCTGTTCAACAACAATTTGCACAGAAAGCCCCCCATCTCCGTTGGGAGAACCGTACACGCGCCCCGGCCATCATGGATGCGTTAATGACCCGTGCCGGCAACCGTCTGGGACATGCGCTGGGACAAATCATGCTGCTGTTAAACCCGGGGGACATTATGATTGATGGGCCCTGGAACGATCATCAGGGGTTTATTGCCGCCGTACGTGACAGTGCCACACAAAGCGCACTGGATTTTACGGTACAGCGAACCCGGCTACATTTTATGGCGCAGCGCATCGACCCGGCCAACGGGCTGGCGCTGGCGGTGCTGGAACAACATGAGCGGATCGATCCGCTTTTACCCGGAGCATAAAGGTACTCGCACAAGGGGACGCTGACCCGGGAAGGGTGATCATTAACGCGCTGTTCTCACGAAAAATGCCCGGCCCACATCCATAGCCGAAACCGTTTGCGTAGAAACGGTCATTTTTTGCCACAGGTCAATTCCCTTTCTCAAGGATATCACCCATAATACGCCCCCGGTTTGCACACCGGGAATCCAGGAGAGGTCATGTATTATCCCTTCGTTCGTAAAGCGCTTTTTCAACTCGATCCAGAGCGCGCTCATGAATTTACTTTTCAGCAATTACGCCGCATTTCAGGAACGCCATTTGAAGCGCTGGTCCGCCAGAAGGTGCCACCTAAACCTGTCACGTGCATGGGACTGACGTTTAAAAATCCGCTTGGTCTGGCCGCAGGGCTGGATAAAAATGGTGAATGCATTGACGCGCTGGGGGCGATGGGCTTCGGGTCGATTGAAATCGGTACGGTTACGCCTCGCCCCCAGCCGGGTAACGATAAACCCCGGATCTTTCGGCTGGTAGATGCTGAGGGGCTGATTAACCGCATGGGCTTTAATAATCTTGGCGTTGATAATCTGGTCGAAAACGTCAAAAAAGCGCATTTCGATGGTGTACTGGGGATTAATATCGGCAAAAATAAAGATACGCCCGTAGAGAATGGCAAAGATGACTACCTGATTTGTATGGAAAAAGTCTATGCCTACGCTGGCTATATTGCGATTAACATTTCCTCGCCAAATACTCCCGGTCTGCGGACACTACAATATGGCGAAGCGCTGGATGATTTATTAAGCGCAATTAAAAATAAGCAAAATGAACTCCAGGTAAAACATCACAAATATGTTCCAGTCGCGGTGAAGATCGCCCCGGATCTTTCTGTCGAAGAGTTGATCCAGGTCGCAGATAGTTTGTTACGCCATAATATTGATGGTGTAATTGCCACCAATACGACATTAGACCGGTCACTGGTTCAGGGCATGAAAAATTGTGATGAAAGCGGTGGCTTAAGCGGTCGTCCACTACAACTAAAAAGCACTGAAATTATCCGTATGCTGGCTCGGGAATTAAAAGGGCAATTACCCATTATTGGCGTAGGCGGTATTGACTCGGTGATTGCCGCTCGCGAGAAGATGGCGGCCGGGGCTTCATTGGTGCAAATCTACTCCGGATTTATTTTTAAAGGTCCGCCATTGATTAAAGACATCATTTCTCACCTTTAATCTCGTATTTTGTGACCTGCCAGGGCTTTATTTTCAGCCCTGGTTGTTTTATATTCCCTTCTTGTTGCTTATTTAAACGTTCTGGTCTTTTATTTTTAGGGCGACAAGCGAAGCGGCAAAGGATGATGCCGAAATGAAAAACTGAAGGGGACAGGAACATAATGCGAATTAAACCCGACGATAACTGGCGCTGGTATTTCGACGATGAGCATGATCGAATGATGCTCGATTTAGCGAACGGCATGCTATTTCGCTCTCGTTTCGCCCGACGGATGCTGACGCCGGATGCCTTTGAATCTTCAGGATTTTGTGTGGATGATGCGGCACTTTATTTCTCGTTTGAAGAAAAATGTCGCGACCTCGAACTCAATAAAGAACAGCGTGCTGAGCTGGTGCTTAATGCGCTGGTGGCTATTCGCTTTCTGAAACCGCAAATGCCGAAAAGCTGGCACTTTACGGCGCATGCCTCTCTCTGGACGCCTGCAATGGGAGACGCTGCCTGCGTCTGGCTTAGCGACTCGCACGAAGAGATTAATTTGCTGGTGGTGGAACCTGGTGATAATGCCACGCTGTGCCTGATTGCTCAGCCCGGCGTGATGGTTGCCGGGCGTACGATGCAGTTAGGTGACGCAATTAAAGTGATGAACGATCGGCTCCGTCAGCCCGACTGCCTCACCCGCTACCTGGAGCATGCCGTTTAATCTTGTAGGCGTAACGATGTTTTTGGCACGCAACTACAGCACAGGATGGTTCCGTCCTGCGCAATAGCCCCTTTTCGCAACTCGCTCACTTCTCCTTCAATCAAGCGAATACGGCAGCTACCACAAAGGCCTGCGCGGCATGAGTAGGGCACACGAATTCCCTGCTGTTCCAGTTGCTCAAGTAAAATCTGCTGATTATTGCCGCTAAACGTTTGTCCCTGCCAGTCGATAGTGACTTCCGCGTCGTCCTGGCGCTCAGGCGTAACGTTTTCGATGATATCTCCCGCACCATAAGGTCTGGCAGGACCGGTAGCCAGAACGGTGACCTCATCGCCAACCCGAATAACACCGCTGTTGCGGGCAATCAGATTCTGGCCAAAATCGACGTCGCCGTTGTCCGCCGTACGAAATGTCTGTAAGGTGGCAAGCGGTTCGCCGGAGGGATGTTTTTGTCCTCGCTCGGGGCTGACAGTAGTTAATACGCAGCGGCTACAGGGCTTCACCACATCAAAGACTACATCGCCTATGCGGATCGTTTTCCAGGTATCCTCTTCCCAGGGTTGCGTACCGGCAACGACAAGATTAGGACGGAACTGCTCCATTTTGACCCCTGCGCGGCAACGGTTTTGCACATCACGCAGCGAGGATTCACAGGTCAAAAGATAAGGGAAGCCATCTGCGAAAGAGAGAGGCACCGCTTCAAAACGCTTCACGCGCCTTGTCAACTCCGGCCCTACCCAGCGTAATTGGACATCACGCGCGAAAAAAGTGGACAGCCAACGGTTAATTTCCCCGGGAGCAACGAGTGCGGTAAAATGATTGCCCCACACTTCAGTGGGTTCGCCCTGGGGGGCAAAATCGCAAAAGCGTACCAGCGCGCTACTGCCATCCGGTGCGGTAAGATGGAGCCCGTCATGTACAGGCGCAGGCGTGAAGCGAACCATCTGCGGGAATTGACGGGCAGTAATAAAGGTACCATCTGGCTCAGCGATCATAAAGATCCGGTCAAAGGCCAGGCCGCTGGTATCCGCCAGTGCATGCGTCAGTCCAATGCCGCGCATGGATTTAACCGGATGAATAAAAAGTCTGGATAACGTGGCCACAACCTTGTCCCTTATGCATGAAAATAAGCCCTCAACTTTATGACATAGCGTTGAGATTGGCTATAATGCGCAACAATTTTATTAGAGTAAAAGTGACGATATGAATTCTCTGTTTGCCAGTACGGCCCGCGGGCTGGAAGAGCTGTTAAAAACTGAACTGGAAGGGCTTGGTGCGCTGAACTGCCAGCTGGTCCAGGGCGGTGTCCATTTTGAAGGGGACGCCCGGCTCTTATATCAAAGCCTGATGTGGAGTCGTCTGGCATCGCGCATCATGATGCCGCTTGGAGAATGCAGCGTTTACAGCGATCTCGACCTCTACCTTGGTGTTCAGGCAATCAGGTGGACGGAGATATTTAATCCTGAGGCGACCTTTGCCGTTCACTTTAGCGGGCTTAACGACAGCATTCGTAATAGCCAGTATGGCGCGTTGAAGGTGAAAGATGCCATTGTTGATGCGTTTACGCGTAAAAATCTGCCGCGCCCGAATGTCGACCGCGAGTCTCCGGATTTGCGGATTAATGTCTGGCTGAATAAAGAAACGGCACACATTTCTCTCGATCTGAGTGGAGAAGGTCTGCATCTGCGCGGTTATCGCGATCGCACCGGTATCGCCCCGATTAAAGAAAACCTGGCCGCCGCTATTGTAATGCGTTCAGGCTGGCAACCGGGTACGCCGTTACTCGATCCGATGTGCGGCTCCGGTACACTACTGATTGAAGCGGCGATGTTCGCCACCGATCGCGCACCAGGCCTGCATCGTGGACACTGGGGCTTTGGCGGCTGGGCACAGCATGACGAGGCGCTGTGGAAAGAGGTGAAAGCCGAGGCGCAGACTCGCGCCCGTCAGGGCCTGGCGGAATACAGCTCGCACTTTTATGGCTCTGATGTTGATGGCAGGGTGATTGAGCGTGCACGCAGTAATGCGCGCCGCGCCGGCATCGGCGAACTGATTACCTTTGAAGTCAAAGACGTCGCGCAGCTCACGAATCCGCTACCCAAAGGGCCTTACGGAACGGTTATCAGCAACCCACCTTACGGTGAGCGTCTGGAAAGCGAACCGGCGCTGATCGCCCTGCATAGTCTGCTGGGTCGAATTATGAAAAACCAGTTCGGCGGCTGGAATCTGTCGATGTTCAGCGCCTCACCGGACCTGCTTAACTGCCTGCAGTTACGTGCTGACCGCCAGTTTAAAGCCAAAAATGGCCCGCTGGACTGCGTGCAGAAAAACTATCAACTTGCCGAGACTACGGCAGACAGCAAACCAGCAACGGTAGCGGAAGATTATGCTAACCGTTTGCGTAAGAACCTGAAGAAACTGGAAAAATGGGCGCAACAGGAAGGGATTGAATGTTACCGCCTGTATGATGCCGATTTGCCGGAATATAACGTAGCCGTGGATCGCTATGCCGAGTGGGTGGTCATTCAGGAGTATGCGCCACCGAAAACCATCGATGAGCATAAAGCCCGGCAGCGTTTGTTTGATATTATCGCCGCGACGATTTCCGTGCTTAGTATGGCTCCTAACAAGCTGATTCTGAAAACCCGTGAACGGCAAAAAGGCAAAAATCAGTACCAAAAGTTGAGCGAGAAGGGGGATTTCATTGAAGTCAGCGAGTATAACGCCAGGCTGTGGGTGAACCTGACTGATTACCTTGATACCGGTCTGTTCCTCGATCATCGTATTGCTCGCCGGATGCTGGGGCAGATGAGCAAAGGGAAAGATTTTCTCAACCTCTTCTCTTATACCGGCAGCGCCAGCGTGCATGCCGGGCTGGGAGGCGCTCGCTCCACGACGACAGTTGATATGTCACGCACCTATCTGGAATGGGCGGAGCGTAACCTGCGCCTTAACGGGCTGACCGGACGCCAGCATCGCCTGATGCAAGCTGATGTGCTGGGATGGCTGGCAGAAACCGATGAACAGTTCGATTTGATCTTCATCGATCCGCCAACGTTTTCCAACTCTAAACGTATGGAAGACACCTTTGACGTGCAGCGCGATCACCTGCGCCTGATGCGCGATCTCAAACGCCTGCTGCGTAAAGGCGGCACCATCATGTTCTCTAACAACAAACGCGGTTTCCGCATGGATAACGACGGGCTGGCTGAGCTGGGACTGAAAGCACAAGAGATTACGCAAAAAACGCTGTCGCAGGACTTTGCCCGCAATCGTCAGATCCACAACTGCTGGCTGATTACCGCCGCCTGAAAGGAAAAGTAAATGTCATTAATCAGTATGCACGGTGCCTGGCTGTCGTTTAGCGACTCGCCGCTGCTGGATAACGCAGAACTGCATATCGAAGATAACGAACGGGTGTGTCTGGTCGGCCGTAACGGCGCAGGCAAATCAACCCTTATGAAGATCCTTAACCGCGAGCAGGGGCTGGATGACGGCCGCATTGTGTATGAACAGGATTTGGTTATCGCCCGACTGCAGCAAGACCCGCCGCGCAACGTGCAGGGCAGCGTATATGATTTTGTGGCGGAAGGCATTGAAGAGCAAGCCACCTATCTCAAACGCTATCATGACATCTCACATCTGGTGATGACCGATCCCAGTGATAAAAACCTGCAGGAACTGGCAAAGGTGCAGGAGCAACTGGATCACCACGGGCTGTGGCAGCTGGAAAACCGTATCAATGAAGTGCTGGCGCAGTTGGGGCTGGAGCCAGACACCGAGCTGGCATCACTCTCCGGCGGCTGGCTACGTAAAGCTGCGCTGGGCCGTGCACTGGTCAGCGGGCCGCGCATTCTGCTGCTCGATGAACCTACTAACCACCTGGATATTGAAACGATCGACTGGCTGGAAGGTTTCCTGAAATCCTTTAACGGTACGATTATTTTTATCTCGCATGACCGCTCATTCATTCGCAATATGGCGACGCGCATTGTCGATCTCGATCGCGGCAAGCTGGTGACGTATCCTGGCAATTACGATCAATATCTGCTGGAGAAAGAAGAAGCGCTGCGTGTGGAAGAACTGCAAAACGCGGAGTTTGATCGCAAACTGGCACAGGAAGAAGTGTGGATCAGGCAAGGGATCAAAGCGCGTCGCACCCGTAATGAAGGGCGCGTACGGGCATTAAAAGCCATGCGAAACGAGCGCAGCGCACGCCGTGAAGTGATGGGCAGTGCGAAGATGCAGGTGGAAGAGGCGACGCGTTCAGGAAAAATTGTTTTCGAAATTGAAAACGCTAATTATCAGGTTGATGGCAAGGCTCTGGTAAGGGATTTTTCCGCCCAGGTGCAGCGCGGGGACAAAATTGCGCTGATTGGTCCCAACGGCTGTGGCAAAACCACATTGTTAAAACTGATGCTCGGTCAGCTTAAGGCGGACAGCGGACGCATTCACGTCGGGACTAAGCTTGAGGTAGCCTACTTCGATCAGCACCGGGCGGAACTCGATCCGGATAAAACGGTGATGGATAACCTGGCGGAAGGCAAGCAGGAAGTGATGGTCAATGGTAAACCTCGTCACGTGCTGGGCTACCTGCAGGACTTTTTATTCCATCCGAAACGGGCGATGACGCCAGTGCGGGCACTTTCTGGCGGAGAGCGTAACCGCCTGCTACTGGCGCGACTGTTCCTCAAACCCAGCAATCTTCTGATTCTCGACGAACCGACTAACGATCTTGATGTTGAAACGCTGGAACTGCTGGAAGAGCTTATCGATGGCTATCAGGGTACGGTCCTACTGGTCAGCCACGATCGTCAGTTTGTTGATAATACCGTCACCGAATGCTGGATTTTCGAAGGCAATGGCAAGATTGGTTGCTATGTCGGTGGATATCATGACGCGCGTGGTCAACAGTCGCAGTCGCATTCTCAGGCACAAAAAACGCTTACCACTAGTAAAATCGCGGAGCCCGTCGCGACAAAAGCGGAAAATGTTAAGCGCGGTGGTGCAAAGTTAAGCTATAACCTACAACGTGAACTGGAACAGCTACCGCAGAAGCTGGAGCTGCTTGAGGCCGATCTCGAATCACTTCAGGCTCAGGTCGCTGATGCGGCGTTCTTTAGTCAGCCACACGACCATACACAAAAAGTGCTGGCCGATATGGCCGCTGCTGAGCAGGCGCTGGAAGAGGCGTTTGAGCGCTGGGAATACCTGGAAGCGCTCAAAAACGGCGCATAACCCGAGGAGCGAGTATGTGTGATAGCCATCATGCTGCGCGGCACATACTGTGCCCACAGTGTGATTTGCTGGTGGCGCTGCCGCCGCTGGAACATGGTCATAAAGCAACGTGCCCACGTTGTGAAACGACCCTGACGACCGAATGGTTTGCGCCCAGACAGCGTCCGACAGCCTATGCGCTGGTGGCGCTGTTTATGCTGCTGCTGTCAAACCTGTTTCCCTTCGTCAATATGAATGTCGCGGGTGTCAGAAGCGAAGTGACGCTGCTGGAAATCCCGCGCGTAATGTTCTCCGAGGATTATGCCAGTCTGGGGACGTTTTTTATCGTCTTCGTCCAGCTGGTGCCTGCGTTTTGCCTGGTGACCATTTTATTGCTGGTAAACCGACTTGAAATGCCGGAATTGCTAAAGCGCGTGCTTGCTCGTGTCCTCTTTCAGCTTAAAAGCTGGGGAATGGCAGAGATTTTTCTCGCCGGCGTACTGGTGAGTTTCGTTAAGCTGATGGCCTACGGTGACATTGGCATTGGCAGCAGCTTTATCCCGTGGTGCCTTTTTTGTATCCTTCAACTACGTGCGTTTCAGTGCGTTGACCGCCGCTGGTTGTGGGATGACATTGAGGCAATGCCGGCGATTACGCAGCCTTTGACTCCCGGTGTGACGGGGATTCGCCAGGGGCTGCGCTCTTGCCCATGCTGTACGGCGATCCTTCCTGCCGATCAAAAAGTGTGCCCACGTTGCCATACACATGGACACGTGCGGCGTAAGAATAGCTTGCAATGGACGATGGCACTGTTGGTGACGTCGATCCTTCTTTATCTCCCGGCGAATATCCTGCCGATCATGATTACGGATCTGCTGGGCGATAAAATGCCTTCCACCATCCTGGCGGGGGTGATTTTACTGTGGAGTGAAGGATCGTACCCGGTCGCGGGGGTGATCTTTATTGCCAGCATTATGGTGCCGACGCTGAAGATGATCGCCATTGCCTGGCTGTGCTGGGATGCTAAAGGGCACGGGCAGCGCGACCGGGAGAGAATGCACCTCATTTATGAAGTGGTAGAGTTTGTCGGCCGCTGGTCGATGATTGATGTGTTTGTTATTGCAGTCCTTTCAGCGCTGGTGCGCATGGGGGGACTTATGAATATTTATCCTGCTATGGGCGCGCTCATGTTTGCGCTGGTGGTGATAATGACCATGTTCTCGGCAATGATCTTCGATCCGCGTTTGTCATGGGATCGGGAGCCGGAAAGCAGCCATGAGGAATCGTTATAACATGGAAACGAAAAAGGGTGAGGCCCAGGTTAAGAAAGTGAAAAACTGGTCCCCGGTCTGGATATTCCCCATTGTCACCGCGCTTATTGGCGCGTGGATACTGTTTTATCACTACAGTCATCAGGGACCAATGGTGACGCTTATTACCACTAATGCGGAAGGTATTGAAGGCGGGAAAACCACCATCAAAAGCCGCAGTGTTAACGTGGGTGTGGTCGAAAGCGCCACGCTGACCGATGATTTGACTCACGTGGAAATCAAAGCGCGTCTGAATGCCGGAATGGAAAAATTGCTGCATAAAGATTCCGTTTTTTGGGTGGTAAAACCGCAGGTGGATCGCGAAGGCATTAGCGGCCTGGGAACCCTGCTTTCGGGAGCCTATATTGAACTTCAGCCGGGCAGTAAGGGCAGTGAGCCTGAAACTTATCAGTTGCTGGATTCGCCGCCGCTGGCACCGCCGGATGCGAAGGGTATACGCGTTATTCTCGACAGCAAAAAAGCCGGCCAGCTTAGCCCGGGCGATCCGGTGCTGTTCCGTGGTTATCGGGTGGGATCTGTTGAAACCAGCACCTTCGATCCACAAAAACGCTCCATCAGCTATCAGTTATTCATTAATGCGCCTAACGATCGTCTGGTGACCAGTAATGTGCGCTTCTGGAAAGACAGCGGGATTGCGGTGGATCTAAACTCAGCAGGTATGCGCGTTGAGATGGGATCATTGACCACACTATTTAGCGGCGGGGTCAGCTTTGACGTACCGGAAGGGCTGGAACTGGGTCAGCCGGTCGCAGAGAAAAGTGAATTTAATCTCTATGACAGCCAGAAGAACATTCAGGAGTCGCTCTATACCGATCATATTGATTATCTGATGTTCTTTAAGGATTCCATTCGCGGTCTTCAGCCGGGCGCGCCGGTCGAGTTCCGTGGCATTCGACTGGGGACGGTGGGCGAAGTGCCATTCTTTGTACCGGGTCTGCGTCAGGCGCTGAATAACGATTATCGAATCCCGGTACTGATTCGCATCGAACCAGAACGTCTGGCCAGTCAGCTTGGTGAAAACCCGGATGTGGCAGGCCATCTGGCCGATCTGCTCAAACGCGGTCTGCGTGGTTCTCTGAAAACGGGTAACCTGGTTACCGGCGCGCTGTACGTGGATATGGATTTCTACCCGAAAGCCGAGCCGGTAACTGGCATGCGTGAGTTTGGTGGCTACAAAGTTATTCCGACTGAGAGCGGCGGGCTGGCGCAAATCCAACAGCGCCTGATGGATACGCTGGACAAAATTAACAGTTTGCCTCTCAACCCAATGCTGCAGCAGGCAACCAACACGCTTACTGAAAGTCAGCAAACCCTGCGCCGTCTGCAAACGACGCTGGATAATCTCAATAAGCTTACGGCCAGCCAGTCGGCGCAGGAACTGCCGGCAGATATGCAAAAAACACTGCGCGAACTTAATCGCAGCATGCAGGGCTTCCAGCCAGGCTCTGCCGCCTATAACAAGATGGTCTCCGACATGCAGCGTTTGGATCAGGTATTGCGAGAGCTGCAGCCGGTACTCAAGACGCTGAACGATAAGAGTAATGCGCTGGTGTTTGAAGCGAAGAGTAAAAAAGATCCTGAGCCGAAGAGGGCAAAACAATGAAAAAGTGGCTGATGGTTTTCATGGCGCTGGCGTTATCTGCGTGCAGCAGCAGTGAAGAGAGCAAAACATGGTATCAATTGCCCTCATCGCAGTTACTCACTCAAAGTGTTGCCAGTCAGGGCAGCCGGCTATTGTGGGTTGAACAGGTTGCGGTCCCGGATTACCTCGCCGGAAACGGCGTGGTTTATCAGACCACTGACGTTCAGTACGTCATTGCAAACAGTAACCTGTGGGCCAGCCCGCTGGATCAGCAGTTGCGTACTACCCTGGTGGCGAATTTGAGCAATCAGCTTCCGGGCTGGGTTGTTGCCTCGCAGCCGCTGGGGAGCGATCAGGATACGCTGAACGTGACGGTCACGGGCTTCCATGGACGCTATGATGGACACGTTATTGTCAGCGGTGAATGGCTGTTGAACCATCAGGGGCAGATCATCAAGCGGCCTTTCCACGTTGAACTGGCGCAGCAAAAGGATGGTTACGACGAGATGGTAAAAATGCTGGCTCAGGCGTGGGGGCAGGAAGCTTCCGCTATTGCTGCTGAGATTAAGCGCCTGCCATAAGTAAAATTAATATTGTTAAAGCCGCACCGGGCGTCATACCAGTGCGGCTTTTTTTTGTATTTATCATCAGACCGTTACTCGTTTTCGGACAAAAAATGGCTGCCAGGATCACTTTACTTAACTCACAAATATGACACCGGTATGAAATTTGCGCATTGACGCTCAGCTTTTTTCGCGTTATTGGTTATACGTGGTTGCGCGTTTTGTAATCACTGTTTTCTTTTCCACCAGACCAAAACGATGAGGGAAACGAGGCATGAAGAGACAAAAACGAGATCGCCTGGAACGGGCACATCAGAGAGGGTATCAGGCGGGTATTGCCGGACGCTCAAAAGAACTTTGCCCCTATCAGGCGCTGAATCAGAGATCATACTGGCTTGGAGGCTGGCGAGAAGCCATGGAGGACAGGGCCGTTATCGCCTGATTCTGTCTCTTTAAAAAGAAACCTCCGCCGCGCGGAGGTTTCGCCTGTTAACGCATCAGAACGCAGATGTATCCTGGAACAGACCGACTTTAAGCTCTTTGGCTGTATAGATCAGGTGACCGTCAACCAGCACTTCGCCATCGGCAAGACCCATCACCAGACGGCGGTTCACCACACGCTTGAAGTGAATGCGATAAGTGACTTTTTTCGCGGTTGGCAGGATTTGGCCGGTAAATTTCACTTCACCCACACCCAGCGCACGGCCTTTGCCTTCGCCGCCGAGCCAACCCAGGTAGAATCCTACCAGCTGCCACATGGCATCAAGACCCAGACAGCCAGGCATTACCGGATCGCCAATAAAGTGGCAACCGAAGAACCACAGGTCCGGATTAATATCCAGCTCCGCTTCAACATAGCCTTTATCGTAGTTACCGCCGGTTTCCGACATTTTTACTACACGGTCCATCATCAGCATGTTGGGTGCCGGTAACTGTGGGCCTTTAGCGCCGAACAGTTCACCGCGACCAGAGGCAAGAAGGTCTTCTTTTGTATAGGATTCGCGTTTATCTACCATGTTCTCAGTAAGCCTTATTTTAGTGAAGCACGCAGGATAGCTAACACGTGTACGCTGAACAAGTCCGATCAGTTCGAACCAAACCCGTTGAGCCAGCGTAACGGCCAGGGATGGCGATGACGCGCATCCGGCTGGTTGGCCTGTGCTATTCGCTCCTGAATCGTTTGCAGAAGCGTAGTTTGTCCATCGCCGTCCCACGGAAGGCGGGTAAGCAATGGCAGCGCATCGGTAACATCATCGACAGCCCAAATGAAAAATTGTTCCGCTTCAACGGCCTGCAAGAGCGTTTGTGAAAGGCTAAGATGACGCACGTTAGCGGCGGGTATAATCACCCCCTGACTACCCGTCAGTCCGCGCTGCTGGCAAATGGTAAAGAAGCCTTCAATTTTTTCATTCAGTCCCCCTACAGGCTGAACACGACCAAACTGATCTACCGAACCGGTAATGGCAATGCTCTGATTTATGGGAGCATTAGCCAGCGCACTAATCAACGCGCAAAGTTCGGCCAGAGAGGCACTGTCACCATCAACTTCGCTGTAAGATTGCTCAAAAGTTAACGACGCAGAAAAGGGGATTTGCTGATCGAGTTCAAGCTCGGTCATCAAAAATGCCTGCATGATCATCATGCCTTTAGCATGAATATTGCCACCAAGTTCCGCCTTGCGTTCAATATCGGTGAACTCACCATCGCCGATATGGACAACACAGCTGATGCGGGACGGCTCGCCAAAGGCACGGGGATGGCCTGGAAATTCCACCACCGACAGAGCATTAATTTGCCCGATTTGTTCACCTTCCGTTTCAATGAGGATCTGCTCAAGCAGGATCTCATCCTGAATGCGTTCAGCAAGAAAACCTTCCCGCCATTCACGCTGGGCCAACATCGCCTGCAGTTGTTCCGCTGTAAAGGTCGACTCTGCTGTAAAGGCTGCAGCTTCGCGTAGCTGGCGGGAAATCCACAGTGGACAGAGCGGCAGGGTGTCCTGATCGCCGGTATACCTCACCGCCTCACGAATGAAAATGGGCCAGGCGTCAGCCGCAGGTTTGGGCAACTGATAATATTCTGCCACCTGATAGATCCAGCGACACCACTGCTGCATATCTTCTGCATCAGCAACCTGAAAATTATCTTCAAATTCGCTGTAAATGGCATTGCTGGTAAGTTCAGGTTCCATCTCCTGGAAATCCGCCAGCGAATCTCGCTCGCCTACCAGCATCACCTTTAACGAGAGTGGCATAGACGGTACGCTAACCGGCAGAGGACGAGATTCGTCGAACGCCACCCAGTCAAATCGCTGATGCGCAACAATCATCTTCAGGCGCATCCATAGCAGCGGCTGGGCTAATAGCGTGCGCAAGGAGACAATTAATACCCCGCCGTTGGCCGGATGAACCAGGCCCGAATGCAGGGTAACTTCGCCATTGAATTGACGCACGCAGCCAAAAAGCTGTTCAGCCTCAACCCAGTCAGCGCACAGTATGTTACCTGTGCCCGCGAAATTATCATCCTGAGAGCTGGCTGGCTGCAGAGTAACGTGGTGACGATCAATCTGGTAATGGACGCCGGTCAGCTGGTCCACAGGAGGACATAGCTCACGGGCTGTCGATGCCAGTAATTGTAAATATTCAGTTTCTTCTGGCGCTTTCACCAGCATAAAAGGGGATACCGACAACGGACGAAGCAACTGCTCAAGCGCGTAGAGCAGACGGTCCTGGGTGCCGTTTAACAGCGTATCGTCTTCAGATGCAAAATCTGGCTGTGCAAATACCTGCTGATAGCTTTCGGTATCAGGTGTAAGGTCGCGCCAGGCAAGTTTATTTATGGTCAAAGTCGATATTTTTTAGTCAGATTCAAAGCGCGCGATTATACCGCATGCAACAGGTGAGCACACGGATAATAGATAATCAACGTGTGCTAAAACGCATTTCGGAGGGTGCAGGCGATTTCTGCTCAGCACAGCGCAAAAAAACTGTTATCCTGAATGAGTTACACGGTCACATATGAGATCGCGATGAAATATCAACAACTGGAAAACCTTGAAAGCGGCTGGAAGTGGAAATACCTGGTAAAAAAACATCGGGAGGGTGAGCTGATCACTCGTTATATTGAAACCAGTGCCGCCAGAGAAGCCGTCGATTTATTGTTAAAGCTTGAAAATGAACCGGTTCAGGTGAATAAATGGATTGAACAACATATCAATCCGGCGTTGTTGAACCGCATGAAGCAAACGATTCGCGCGCGGCGCAAGCGGCATTTTAACGCTGAGCATCAGCATACGCGTAAAAAATCTATCGATCTTGAATTTGCTGTCTGGCAACGGCTGGCAGGACTCGCGCAACGTCGTGGCAAAACGCTATCAGAAACCATCGTGCAACTGATTGAGGATGCGGAAAATAAAGAGAAATACGCCAATCAGATGAGTAGCCTGAAAAGCGATCTTAAGGCGCTATTGGGTAAAGAGTAAATTCTTGCTGGATAAAAGACAAAAAAAACCCCGCGCTGCGGGGTTTTTTATTAGACGATAACTTAAGCCTGCGGCTGAGTTACAACGTCTTTGATACCTTTAACTTCGATCTCAACGCGACGATCCGGAGCCAGGCAGTCGATCAGCGCAGCACGCGGTTTCACGTTGTCACAGGTATTGCCGGTAACCGGGTTAGATTCACCCATACCACGTGCAGAGATCTTGTTGGACGGGATACCTTTAGAGATCAGGTAGTCAACAACAGACTGAGCACGTTTTTCAGACAGACCCTGGTTGTAAGCGTCAGAACCGATACGGTCAGTGAAGCCCAGAACCACTACAGAACCGTCTTTCGGATCAAGGTTGCTCAGCTGGTTGTACATCTGATCCAGCGCCTGCTGACCTTCCGGTTTCAGGGTAGCTTTGTTGAAGTTGAACAGTACGTCAGACTTCAGAGTAAAGTGTTTGGTCTGTACTTCAGGGGCCGGAGCCGGTGCCGGTGCAACTACCGGTGCAGCTTCTTCCTGACCAAAGCGGTAGGAAACACCTACGCTCAGCAGGCCGTTGTCCGGACGAGTACCAACGGTGTTAGCGTCGCCAATGTTGTTGGTCCACTGGTATTCCAGACGGGTAGCAACATCACGAGTAACAGCCCACTCCAGACCACCAGCAAATACCGGAGAAACACCGGTATCGTGATCTTTGAAGGTGTCACCGCTTACGCGAGACTGAGCTTTAGCATCTGCACGCCATACCATACCACCCAGACGAGTATAGACGTCCAGGTCGTCAGCTACCGGGTAGCTCAGTTTGGTGGTCAGCTGAATGCCCTGTGCTTTGAAAGCGCCATTCACGTTGTCGCCTTTGTAAGGCATACGGCCCAGCCAGTCATAACCCAGTTCGAAACCAACATACGGGTTAACCTGGTAACCACCGAAAGCGCCAGCGCCAAGCTGGTTTTCGTGGGTCGGGCCATCATTCGGGATAAACCCGGTGTCATGATACTGGGACCAGCCCAGTTTAGCACCAGTGTACCAGGTTTCGTCTTTCGGAGCGGCCTGCGCTACGGTAGCGAAGCCAGCCAGTGCCACTGCAATCGCGATAGCTGTCTTTTTCATTTTTTGCGCCTCGTTATCATCCAAAAATCGCCATGAATGTTCAAAGAAACTCACGGTTAAATCCTTCACCGGGGGCGCGACTCATTAATTACATTGCCGTTATTAGCAGCTTAAGACGAGCACCCCTGGCGATGTAAAGTCTACAACGTAGTTGGAAACTTACAAGTGTGAACTCTGTCAGGCATATGAAAAAAAAAGGTTGCTGAACATAATATGAAACATTTGTGTGTCATTTTTGGACTGACAACTATACGCGAAACCGCACCAGACAAGCATTGTCGCGAAATTTACCTGTACAATAAAAAGGTTGCCTGCAAATTAAAAAAAATGCCAGGAAAATTCTTAATTGCGATTAATGATACAAATTTGAGTGAATTTTTAACCCGCCGGAATGTCTGCCGCTACGATTATCCCCCCGAATCGGGCGCATAACGAAGCCCATGGCATGACCTTCTTCTGCCGCTTCAGCCAATTGTGAATATTCCTCGGGTGTTAACTCATCAGAGAGCCAGCCGATTACGACGCTGTAGTTACCCGTACGCAACGCGCGAATCATAGAGGCCAGTGTATTGCAGGGAGACATTTGACTGATTTGCATTAGTTTGGTCAAAGGAAGCCCCGCAGACTGTACCCATTCCCGGCTCAATTTCTGCTGAGGGGTAAGCCAAAGTTGCCACCGAGACTGTTGCCCCAGCTGTTGCAAAAGAGGGAGCAGCAGAAGCTGTGTCATCATGGGCTGGTCTTCTTGATAAACGATTTCACTGATCAAGCCAGCTGAATATTCAGATGCGGACCAGGACCCGGCGTTAGCGGTTGTCGGGAATGAAGAAGTGCGATTTGCGTGACCTGAAGTGTACATAATCAATCCAGCCCTGTGAGTTACTGTATGCATATACAGTACCCCTGCCACGTATAAAGATCAACCTCATTTTCTGAAAGCGACTCGCAAATTTGAACTTCAATGCAGCCGATCGTGAAATTCACCTTGCCGCAAGACCCGAAGTTGCCTATGTTCCTGATTAGCGGATCCGTTAGTAATGTTAATATTTTATATCCATGATTTTTAAGGAATAATCATGAGCAATATCTCACACAAACGGATTTATCAGTCGCAAGAATACCTTTCACCGTTAGGCTCGATTCGCTATCGGGCACTTTTTGGCGGATATAGCCTGGCGATAGACAACACCGTCTTTGCCATGGTAGCCGATGGGGATTTATATCTTCGGGTCTGCGAGGAAAGCGCACCCTATCGCGTCAACCACCCTACCTCTTTACTGACGCTGCAAAAGCGAGGACGTCCCATCTTGCTGAATTATTACCGGGTCGATGAAGCGCTATGGAGCGACCGGCAAACGCTTTTGCACCTCAGTTCGTTTTCGCTCCAGGCGGCCCGGCAGGAAAAAGCCCGGCGGGGTGGTGTCAAGCGGCTTAAGGATCTGCCTAATATTACTTTTCATCTGGAAATGTTGCTAATAGAAGTGGGGATTCGTAGCGAGGAAGAGCTTCGTGCAGTAGGGGCGGAGGTCGCGTGGCTGAAGATCAGGGAGAAAAATAAATATTTATCGGTCAGACTGCTTTATGCGCTGGAAGGCGCTATTACAGGCATGCATGAAGCCATGCTGCCGATGCAAAGGCGTCAACAGTTAACCACCTGGTTCGAGAAAATACCCGCACCCGGAAATGAATAGCAGGCATTACACGACTGTTGCGGGCGGCGTCAGCCGCCCCTTTATTGAGCATAACCTTCAATACTGGGTACGATTAAAGGTAAATGCGCCAGGAACCACGTTCTGTGCATCATAATTTTCCAGAATTTTGGCGTAACGTTCTTTATAGCCATTATCAACGTCCAGCTGCGGTATTACCTTTGACGCTTCATGTAGAAAATGCATCGATCCTCTGCCCATTGCGGCACCGCGTTTGGTGTGCTTATCCAGTGCGACATCCGGAATGACCGGCAATTCGCCCATGGCGACGCTTTTAATAATGATGTTTTTCAGCAGATCGCTGGAGCGATCTTTATCGCTACTGCACAAGACACGGATGGCATGAATAAAAAAGATAGGCTGATCGCCATCATCGTAAGGAAAATTTTTACGCATTTCAGACAAGTTTTGTACCAGCCCCGCAGCATCCAGGTTGCCAAAACCAATATCCTCAACGGAGATAGCCAGCAGTCTGCGCCATAGTTTATCCAGCAATAACGGAGAGGTGGTGTACATTTCATAGGCAAATCGGCATGCCTCCTCGACGAGGCCACGGCGAATGCTTTTTTGCAGCGCCGAAATAATTTCATCGGCAGGAAAATCATTCTTTGTTTTTAATTCAGACCAGATATCGTAGGTCATTTCATAGCTCCTCTTCTCTTTTTAAAAGTTATGCGTCCCTGACCATGTTCTCTTTACGTAACTCCTGGGCTTCCATAGCCTTAAAGAAGGGATAGTAAAAAGCGGTCATAAGGAGCAGACATACCGCGACCAGAACCACCGCTTTAATGTCCAGCGTCATTAAAAATGCGCCGACCCCTGGTGGCAGGAAGCCCGGCGGCTCAGCAATGGGATGCCCAACAATGCCCGTGCTTATCGCAAAGTAACAAAGGCAGGTCACAACCAGTGGGCCAAAAACAAAAGGGATAAACAGCCAGGGATTTAAAATAACAGGCGTGCCAAAAATGACCGGTTCATTAATGCCAAAACAAGAGGGAACAATAGCTGCTTTGCCCATGGAGCTAAGGTTTTTCGAACGGGAAAAACACATCATAATCACCAGTCCGATTGTCAGGCCAGAACCAGAAACCTGAAGAAGCGCGTAGTAATAACCAAAGGTAAAGAAATGTTCAACGGGTTGCCCGGCACCCCAGGCGGCGATATTTGCAGCACCATAGGTGACGGCAAAAGGAACCCATACCGCAGAGGTAATTGCCGGACCGTGAAGGCCAAAAAACCATAATAGCTGTGTCAGGAAAATAATAATTAGCATCGCTGGTAAGGTATCCATTGAGTCTACAGCCGGAGCCAGAATCGTCATCAACCATTGGGGAAAAGGTTGCCCGGTTAAGGCTACAATACTCACTGAAATAACCGCAGCAATAATAACGGTAACGGTAAGGGGTAATAGCGCTAAAAAACTTTCCATCACCATGGGAGGCACGCTAGCAGGCATTTTAATGACCAACTTTCGCTGGATCATCATCCGTGTAATTTCAACTGTAATGATAGCAGAAACGATACTGGTAAAAAGACCTTCAGCGCCCAGATATGTCGTGCTTAATTTCCCGTCCGTAATAGCAGCACTCAAAATGATATGCATAATTACGGCGGAAACTCCGGTAATAAGCGTTGAAATGCCATACGATTTCGCCAGTGCATTGGCGATAAAAAAGGCAGCATAGACAGATACCAGCCCGGTTGTAAACTGACTGGCCAGCGTCAGACCATGCAAGTGTGCGCCTATAAAGTCGGCGACCGAACCTTCTCCCAGCAGATTTTTAATGGCAACAGGGAGTAATGAGAATGAACCAACAATGATAATGGGAATAATGGCAATCATTCCATCTTTAATAGCCTGCAAGTGTTTCTGCTGCGCGATGTTATTGGCAATGGGAACGAGAAGCTTTTGTAAGACTTCCTGTTGTGCGGATAAATTCATATTCAATCCTTTATTTAAAATCCTTTTGCATTCACGGAGAATATATTTTGCAGAGCGCTATTTTTCTGTATACCTAACACCGGGCGATTTTGCAAACGGTAATGCCGCCACTGTCCATAAAAAGACGCTATGGAGAAATAGGGTGATTATTAATATTGCGAGCGAGAATACATAAGGTTTTAATTAATAAGCTGGTATTATCTATTTCCCAGCCTGAAAATAACTACCGCCTTATTAAATTAAGAATAACTTATATTAGCAAAACTTTATTGTCTGAAGCATCATCGGAGCGCGCCTGAACACGCTTGCCAGGCGCGACACTACCATTATTGTACAGGCGGTGTCACCTGCTGCTGCAAGCGACTAATTTCCGGCAGCAGGGCGATCAACAGGCCAATCTGTTGCAGAACCAGCGGCTCGGTACTCTGGGTATGAGGTTCAAGATGATGAATGCGCAGAGTAAGATCGTCCAGCGCCTGACGCACTCGCGGTTCATCGTCTGGCGTATGGTGAAATGCATCATCAACATAACATACCGCATCATCGAGCAGGTTCAGTACTGCCTCGTTGCTTAATTTTTCCCGGTGCGCACCCAGTGCTGAAATATAGCTGGTAAAAGTATGGTTCAGGCATAAAAGCCGGAATGCTTTTTCCCGCATCTCAGCAGAAGCGTTAGGTTCCGTCGACATGTTTGATACTACCGAGGCCAGTTCCGCATTGCGATGATAGGCGTCCCGGCGCGCGATACGGTATGCCAGGCGATTATCACGACCCTGATGGTATTGCTCAAGAATGGCATCGAGATAACGACAATTAGCAGTGATTGCCTGCTCCAGCACGCGCGGAAGATTACGAAACTGCCAGTCCGGCCAGATAAAACTGACCGCCGCCCAGGCAATAGCACAACCGATTAGCGTGTCGAAAATGCGCGGCAACGCCACTTCAAACCCTTCACCCAGCAGGTTAAAACATAACAAGACCAGCAGCGTAATGAACATTGTGGCATGGGCGTACTGTACGTTACGAAACGCGAAAAATAGCACTCCGGTCAGCACGATTAAAATCAGTTGCCCCTCAACAGACGGCACAAAAAACAGAACCGGTAAACCGATGGCTACTCCGACGAGGGTGCCAATAACGCGCAGTGCCAGGCGATGGCGGGTCGCATTATAGTTGGGCTGACAAACAAACAGGCTGGTCAATAAGATCCAGTAGCCATGATGCAGGCCGGTAAACTGAATAAAGGCATAACCAACACACAGCACCAGCGACATCCGTACGGCATGACGAAACAGCGCGGATTCCGGCGTCATGTTACGGGCTAAACGCGTACGAATATCGCTAAAACCGTGCAGACGGTCATCGGCCAGCAGGTTTTCGGTCTCGTTACGGGAGGGAACCTGCGCCTGCCCGGATTCAATCGTCGCCAGTTGTGCGTCAATGGCACGTAAATTATTGAGTAGAAAGCCCAGCGCCTTAGCCTGTTCATCGGGTACGCCTGAGGCCCGTACCCGATCAAGCGCAGCATCCAGATGAATAAAGGCTTTTTCAAAACGGGGATCGTGCTGCCAGGGGGTACGCATCCGGATGGCCTGAGCAAGCTGCTGGCAGGCCTGCGCCTGCATTGATAGCAACCGCTGAAAGCGAAACATAACATCGCTATAACGAAAACTGTCGCGCAACGTTTGATACTGAATGTGCGAAGAGCTGGCACGCTCGTGAATGTCCTGGGCGACAAAATAAGAGTGCAGTGTTTGTCGCGTACCGCGCTGTCCCCGATCGCCACGCAGGCGTGTTAACAGTGACGCTTTAGTTTGATTTAAGGTAGCAACGAGCTGCCCGTTAGCCAGCGCCAGTTCGTACATCGGAGCCTGGCTTTCTTCCTCAATATCCGGATCGAATAAGCGGGATTTTAGCTCAAGATAATGTGCCAACTGCTCGTAGCTGCGGGCAAGGTTATCCTGCAACGGGCGAATGGGAAAAATAAGGTGCCCGCTCAGCGTCAGCAAATTATACCAGACGGCTCCTGCCAGCAGCAGCAACGGTTGCTGATACCAGTGCTCATATAACGACACGCCAAGCATGGTATAGACGGCAATCAATAGCGCGCCAAAAGCGATAGTGGCGTAGCGCTGCCCCAGTCCCCCTAACAAAATGAAACTGCTGGTGGAAATGGTCAGGCCGATGGCAAATAGCCATGGCCAGTCAAACAACAGTTCTACCGATGCGGAAGCGATAAAAAAGCTGATAAGCGTAATCGCCAGATTGCGTAAACGTCCGGTGAGGCGGTCATCCAGATCTGCCAGCGCCGCCGCCACGACTCCGAGAGTCAAAGGGATAGTGAGCTTTACCTCTCCCAGCCACCAGGGCAAGGCGGCCGTGCCGCACAGGGCGATAAAAATCCTGACGTTATAAAGCCAGACGCTGTTGCCGGTATAGCGACGAATCAGAGGGCTTAGCATAGCGTTAGCGATCCTGTACCAAAACAGATAGAGATGCTGCCAGAACAAATGTGAGCATATTCAGAACGGTGCGCATACAGCCTCAGTAAAAGCAGGGGAATAATTGTTCCCGATGATTGTAACGTTTTTTTGGCTGGAGCACCCGGTATCTGACGGTTAAACTGGGTGACAACAGGTATTGTCAGGGTCGAACGTCGCATGGAACTGAAAGCCACATCGCTGGGCAAACGCATGGCACAGCACCCTTATGACCGGGTGGAAATACTCAATGCCGGGGTGAAAGTCTCGGGTGAACGCCATGAATATCTTATTCCTTTCAACCAGTTAGTTTCGGTTCACTGTAAGCGTGGACTGGTGTGGGGCGAACTGGAATTTGTGTTGCCGGAAGATAAAGTTGTGCGCCTGCACGGCACGGAGTGGAGTGAAACGCTGCGTTTTTATAGCCACCTGATGTCACGCTGGGAAGCCTGGAGCGCGCAAATGAGTGAGATTGCCGCGCGAGTGCTGAATGAGCAACTGGCGGAGATTGCCCGCAGCAGCAGTGAAGGCAAATGGCTGACACGTCAGCAAACTCAGGGGCTTCAACAGCAGATCCGCAATGCTCTTGATGCATTGCCGGTCCCGACCAGCCGCCTTGACAGCTTTGATAACTGCCGCGAATCCTGGCGGCAGTGTCAGGCGTGGCTTAAGGATAGCGAAAGCTGTCGGCTGGCGCATAATCAGGCGTTTACTGAAACTATGCTTAGCCAGTACGCATCATTCTTTGAACAGGTTGAAACCTCACCGCTAAATCCGGCGCAGGCCCGGGCGGTGGTGAACGGTGAACAGTCGTTGCTGGTGCTGGCCGGGGCGGGGAGTGGCAAAACGTCGGTCCTGGTCGCACGGGCGGGTTGGCTGCTGGCCCGCGGCGAGGCAGCTGCAGATCAGATCCTGCTACTGGCTTTCGGGCGTAAAGCGGCTGAAGAAATGGATGAGCGAATACGTGAACGACTGCATACTGAGGATATCTCCGCTCGTACCTTTCATTCACTGGCATTACATATTATCCGTCAGGGCAGCAAAAAGGTTCCGCAAGTCAGTACACTGGAGAACAACACGCCCGCACGCCAGGCATTATTAACCGACGTCTGGCAACAGCAGTGTCAGGAGAAAAAAGCCCAGGCCAAAGGCTGGCGGCAGTGGCTGGAAGAGGAAATGGAATGGGAACTTCCGCAGGGCAGTTTCTGGAACGATAAAAGTGTGCTGCGGCGGATAGCAAGCCGTCTCGATCGCTGGGTGAGTCTGATGCGGATGCACGGTGGTGCGCAGGCAGAGATGATCGCTTCAGCGCCGGAAGAGGTGCGCGATCTCTTCAGCCGCCGCATTAAATTGATGGCACCGCTGCTCAAAGCCTGGAAATCAGCGCTAAAGGCAGAGAACGCGGTGGATTTTCCGGGGCTCATTCATCAGGCCATCAATATCCTGGAAAAGGGACGCTTTGTTAGTCCATGGAAGCATATTCTGGTCGATGAGTTTCAGGATATCTCGCCACAGCGTGCTGCCCTGCTGACGGCGCTGCGGAAGCAGAACTCTCACACCACGCTGTTTGCGGTTGGCGACGACTGGCAGGCTATTTACCGCTTTAGCGGCGCGCAAATGACCCTGACAACCGCGTTTCATCACTACTTTGGCGAAGGGGACCGCTGTGTGCTGGATACCACCTACCGTTTTAACGGGCGCATTGGCGAGATTGCCAATGGCTTGATTCAGCAAAACCCGCATCAGCTTAAGAAGCCGCTCAACAGCCTTAAAGCGGGCGATAAAAAAGCGGTCACGCTGTTAGCCGAAGATCAGCTTGATGCCCTGCTGGACAAGCTTAGCGGCTATGTTCGGGCAGAAGAGCGGATTTTGCTTCTCGCGCGTTATCATCACCTTAAACCCGACGTACTGGAAAAAGCTGCCACCCGCTGGCCAAACCTGAACCTGGAGTTTATGACCATTCATGCCAGTAAAGGCCAGCAGGCGGATTACGTGATTATACTTGGATTGCAGGAAGGGCAGGAGGGTTTTCCTGCGCCGGCACGCGAGTCGGTGATGGAGCAGGCCCTGCTTGCACAGCCTGAGGATTTTGCGGACGCGGAAGAGCGTCGTCTGCTATATGTGGCAATTACCCGGGCGCGGGCGCGCGTCTGGTTACTGTTTAATAAGGACCGGCCATCCCGCTTTGTCGCAGCATTGAAGCAGCTTGATGTACCGGTCGCGCGTAAACCCTGACGTTACTTCAGCCGTTCAGAAAGATAGCGCTGATAATCCGGGATCAGAATATCAATGCTATCGTTAAATTGCGGCGACTGAATAATAAAATCGGCGGTTGAAACGTTCGTTGCCACTGGAATATTCCACACCGTGGCCAGGCGCAGCAGGGCTTTCACGTCCGGGTCGTGCGGTACAGCGTTAAGAGGGTCCCAGAGAAAAATCAGCACATCGATTTTGCCTTCTGAAATCATTGCGCCGACCTGCTGATCGCCCCCCATTGGGCCGCTAAGCATGGCATTTACCTCAAGCCCGGTGGCGCGCTGAATCAAATTCCCCGTGGTGCCGGTCGCATACAGAACGTGCTGCGCCAGTAATGGCTGATGGCGCTGCACCCATTTCATGAGCATCTCTTTGCAGTGATCGTGTGCTACCAGCGCAATATGCTTACGCGGCGGGAGAGAGCGTGTTGTAAGTTCCATGATAATTATCCGTAGTGTGATTTGCCTACAGATTACTGGATGTGACTGCCGCTGCAACCTGCGCCAGCAAAAAATGTGAATAATCTCTGACGGCGATTTTCAGATACCTCCTTGGGGGTTCTGTGGCCGCTCTGCCAGGATTATCGTACACTGGCTGAAACTGCCCGGAGGATAAGATGAAAGAAAATGATATTGCAGGCATCCTGACATCAACGCGTACCATTGCGCTGGTCGGCGCGAGCGATAAACCGGAACGTCCGAGCTATCGGGTCATGAAATATCTGCTCGACCAGGGCTATCACGTGATCCCGGTTTCACCCAAAGTAGCAGGAACGACGCTACTGGGACAAAAAGGATATGCCACCCTGGCCGAGGTGCCGGAGAAAATCGATATGGTCGATGTATTCCGTAACTCTGAGGCCGCATGGGGTGTGGCGCAGGACGCCATTGCCGTGGGGGCCAAAACCCTGTGGCTTCAGTTGGGCGTAATCAATGAGCAGGCGGCGGTGCTGGCGCAGGACGCGGGACTGAACGTGGTGATGGATCGCTGCCCGGCAATTGAAATTCCCCGTCTGGGTCTGGCGAAATAACAAAAAGCCCGTCAGGCACAAGGCCGACGGGCTTTTTAAAAGGCGGAGATTAGTGGCAAAGTCTGGGTGACTGAAGCTGGCGGCGAATGGTCCGGGCCAGTTCATCCATAGAAGGCTGTTCCGGATGCTCCTCCAGCATCTCGCCGCTGAGTTGAGCTTCGGCAAGATAAGTGTGCACGGGCTGGCCGCTGTCATCTTCCATTACCACATGATACCAGGGAGCCGCACGCAGCTCGTCATTAACCGCCATTTCATCAGCGGCCGGTTCATCAAGAGAATACTCAGCGTCCACATCCACAATTACGCCCAGATAGCCCAGCAGGGTGTGGCGGACCTGCTGACCAATGCCATATTTGCTGGCAATCATTGTCACCTCCCGGGGAAAATCGCTCTACAAGGAATGTGGGGCTAAATTTCCCGTTTTCAAGTTACATGACGCGACAGGCAAACCCTTTCAGATAGAGTCCTTCCGGATAGGTAGCGATCACCGGGTGATCGGCGGCCTGACGGAACTGCTCTATAAATTGTATATCACGTCCGGCATCTATAGCGGCATCAGCGACAATTTTCTGGAATAAATCGCTGGTCATCAGGCCAGAACAGGAGAAGGTCAGCAGTACGCCGCCGGGGTTAAGCAACTGGATCGCCAGCATATTAATGTCTTTATAGCCGCGGCAGGCACCCTGTAGCTGGCTTTTATTTTCGACAAACTTCGGCGGGTCCATGACGATGACGTCAAATTTCTCGCCGCTGTCGCGATACTTGCGTAGCAATTTAAAAACGTCATCGCGCACAAATTCCGCTTTGCTGAGATCGAGCTGGTTGAGCTCCACGTTTTGTTTCGCCACATCCAGCGCTTCCTGCGAGGTGTCGACGCTGATGACCTGGCGGCAGCCGCCCATCAGCGCGGAAACGGCAAAGCCGCCGGTATAAGAGAAGCAGTTCAGCACGCGGGCGTCTTCGACGTAGCGACGGGTGGCAAGACGGCTGTCGCGCTGATCGAGATAATAACCAGTTTTATGGCCAGCCTTGATATCCACCAGCAGCTTCATACCGTGCTCCTGAATTGGCAGCAGATCGGGGGGCAGTTCGCCGGTAACCGGTCCCTGGCTCAGCTCAAGACCTTCTTTTTTACGCACCGCAACGTCGCTGCGATCGTAAATGGCACATTCCGGCCACAGTGACTGAAGGGCGGAGATCAGTGCCGCGCGCTGGTACTCTGCGCCAGCGCTCAGCAGCTGCAGCACCAGAAAATGACCAAAGCGGTCGATGGTAACGCCAGGCAGGCCATCAGATTCTCCGGCGATCACGCGCCAGGCATCCAGTCCGTCGCGCTTCGCCAGCCAGTCGCGCCAGGTTTGCGCACGTTGCAGGCGGCGCACGAAAAAGTCGATATCAACTGACTCCTGCGGGTCAAAAGTCCAGACGCGGGCGCGGATCTGTGAGTCAGGAGAGTAGGCTCCCCGTGCCAGCCATTTGCCCTGATGATCGACAATATCAATGGTCTCACCCCGGCTGGCTTTGCCTTCCATACGGGCAACTGCACCGGAGAAGATCCACGGATGGCGGCGCAGCAGAGATTTCTCCCGCCCTTTCGCTAACACTAAACGTACGCTCATAATTTACTTTTCTGTCTGATAAAGAAATTTCGCGCATTTTCCCGACTTCGCCCGGAAATTGCAACGCGTTAAGGAAACCGTTCTTCAGTATCCTGCAATGCTGATGTGCTGTTAAACTTACCTTCAGGTTTTGACATCGTGAGGTGGCTATGTCTGATGAAAAATCGTCCCGTTGCATAAAATGCTGGGTTTATGGCAGAGTCCAGGGCGTCGGGTTTCGCTATACCACGCAATATGAAGCACAGAAGCTGGGCCTTACCGGCTACGCGCGTAATCTTGATGATGGCAGCGTAGAGGTCGTCGCCTGTGGCGAAAATGAACGGGTGGAACAACTGCTGACGTGGTTAAAAGCAGGTGGCCCCCGCAGCGCCCGCGTTGAAAAGGTGCTGACGGAACCTTCGCAGGGCGACTCGTCCTGGCGCAAATTTACCATTCGCTATTAAATACATTTGACCGGTTTGGGCAGGCCAGCAATCTTTGTTGCCTGCTTAGCCGGGCCTTTAGGAAAAAGG
The DNA here is from genome assembly GCF_002915575.1 of Superficieibacter electus. Lineage (GTDB taxonomy): Bacteria > Pseudomonadota > Gammaproteobacteria > Enterobacterales > Enterobacteriaceae > Superficieibacter > Superficieibacter electus. Next base: position 44,150 of record NZ_PQGD01000006.1, on the reverse strand, counting down.
CGGTAAAGATAGCGGCTGTTACCTTTCTCCTCGCCATAGGTTTTTGCCATCGCTTTCACCAGCATACGAATAGCGGGTGAAGTGTTAAATTCAAGATAAAACGCACGTACAAAACGCACGACTTCCCAGTGTTCGGGGGAAAGCGTAATGCCTTCCTGCTCAGCAATCAGCCCGGCAAGCGCTTCGCTCCACTGCTGAGTGTCTTTCAGGTAGCCTTCGCTATCGGTTTCAATTTCGCGGCCTGCAAAGTTCAACATCGTCATTCACACGTTATTCTGTTAACTGGCGGCAGTGTAGCAAAAAACAAAGCCCCGCATAAGCGAGGCTTTGTTAACGGCGATGAGCGTTAATCGCGGCTGGCGAAGCCCAGGATACTCAGCAAGCTGATAAAGATATTATACAGCGAGACATACAGGCTAACGGTAGCACGGATGTAGTTCGTTTCGCCGCCGCGAATGATATTGCTGGTCTCAAACAGGATCGCCCCGGATGAAATCAGGATAAATACGGCGCTGATCGCCAGATGCAGAGCCGGCAATTGCAGGAAGATATTGGCAACCATTCCTACCAGCACTACCACAATACCCGCCATCAGCATCCCGCCGAGGAAAGACATATCTTTACGCGTGGTCAGTACATAGGCTGAACAGCAGAAGAATACCAGCGCGGTACCGCCCAGCGCCATACCAATCACATCACCCATTCCGGCGGAAAGGTAGGCGTTAAGAATAGGTCCAAGGATATAGCCCAGGAAGCCAGTGAAGGCGAAAGCCGCCAGAATCCCTGAAGGCTGGTTAGCCAGTTTGTACGTCAGGAACATCAAACCGTACATCCCGACCAGCGTCAGAATCAGACCCGGCGACGGCAGCGCAAGCAACGTGCTTGCCGTTGCGGTAATCGCCGAAAACGCCAGCGTCAGGCTAAGCAGAAAATAGGTATTACGCAGCACTTTATGCGTGCTAAGCAGCGATGAACTATCGCGGGAAACGGTAATAAAACGATCCATGAGTCACTCTCTTATGACAGATGTAATTAACAAGAATAATAGAAAATCAAAGCCTAACGGCATATCGGTTTTACCCATCTTTACTCATATTACGATTTTCTGCACAGAATAAAATAACTCTAAAGGCGTTACTGGCAGGAGGAATGAACGATCTTATCAGAAGACGAGATCAATATCTTATAGGTTACTAAAAAGGATTGCTTTGCCTGCGAACAGTCGTTAAGAGTGGAGTGAGCGTCAGACGCGGCAACCATTTGATGAGGCAAAGGAAATGAATCGGATTACCTATAAGACCTGTAATTACACACTGTTAGCAGCGAGTTTATTGGCGATTACGCCCTGTACGCTGGCGGCACAGGTTCCGCCCGGAACCGCGCTTGCAGTACAACAAGAACTGGTCAGAAATAATGGCAGCGAACCTGCATCCCTGGACCCGCATAAAGTAGAAAGTGACGTTGAGTTCAATCTTATCAGCGATATGTTCGACGGACTGGTCGGTGTAAATATTGACGGTACTATTGAGCCACATCTCGCGGCGAGCTGGGAGAATAAAGATAATACTGTCTGGACGTTCCATTTACGTCCCGGTATTACCTGGTCTGACGGCACAGCAATTACTGCACAGGATTTTGTTTTTAGCTGGCAGCGACTGGTTGACCCGAAAACGACTTCACCCTATGCCAGTTATCCCGGCAATATGCATATCGTCAATGCGGCTGACATAGCCCAGGGTAAAAAGCCGCCGGAATCGTTAGGTGTCAAAGCCATTAACGATACGACGCTTGAAGTTACCCTGACCCAGCCTACCGCTGCTTTCCTCGCCATGCTGGCGCATCCTTCTCTGGTTCCCGTCGACAAAGTTCTGATTAATCGCTTCGGCGATAAATGGTCAAGACCTGAGCATTTTGTCAGCAGCGGCGCGTATAAGCTTTCCGAATGGGTAGTCAATGAGCGCATTGTCGCGCTGCGTAATCCGCGTTACTGGGATGATAAGAAAACGATAATCAATAAAGTCACTTATCTACCACTATCTTCAGAGACCGCTGACGTCAACCGTTACCGTGCTGGCGAAATTGATATAACCTCTACCGTGCCGGTGAATCAGTTCGCGCAGTTGAAAAAAACGCTCGGTACGGAGGTTAACGTCTCGCCGCAATTAGCGACGTATTACTATCAATTCAATACCACCAAAGCCCCGTTCAACGACCCGCGTGTGCGGCGGGCACTTAATATGGCGCTGGATAAAGACATTATTGCTGAAAAAGTGATGGGGCAGGGGCAACGTGCAGCATGGGTGATTAGCCAGCCAGAAATCGGCGGCACTAAACTGCATGGTCCGGACTATGCGAACTGGCCGCGTGAAAAACGGCTTACCGAAGCGAAGAAGCTGCTGGCCGAAGCGGGGTTTGGTCAGGATCACCCGCTGTCGTTTAGTTTACTTTATAACACGATGGAAACGCATCAGCGTATCGCCATTGCCGCCAGTTCCATGTGGAAGAAAAATCTTGGCGTGGAAGTGAAATTGCAAAATCAGGAATGGAAAACCATGCTGGACGCCATGCATACCGGTAGTTTTGACGTGGTGCGTTACGCCTGGATTGCCGACTATGACGATGCAGCGACTTTCCTCAACAACTTTCGTACCAACGACAGTGAGAATACCAGCAAATACAGTAACGCCGCTTACGATGAGGCGCTGGCAAACGCGGCGAGAGCCGCTGAGGTGAAGACGCGAGGGCAATATTATCAGCAGGCGGAAGATATTCTGGCGCAGGATGTTCCGGCGATCCCGGTCTATCACTATGTACGCACCCACCTGGTAAAACCGTGGATTGGCGGATTTACGCCTGACAGCCTGGGCTATTACTTCACAAAAGATTTGTACATCAAAAAACATTAAGCGTGATTGTGCTGATTTACTGGTCAATATGCTGTTATTTCAGGCGACTAACAGCATTTTGCTGATTTTTCAGGCAAACGAACACAATAGGGCTTTACACAGTGCATAGGGATGTTTATAGTGCGCCTCAACCCGGAAGCGTGGCCGAGCGGTTGAAGGCACCGGTCTTGAAAACCGGCGACCCGAAAGGGTTCTAGAGTTCGAATCTCTACGCTTCCGCCAAACAAAACAAGGGGTTACCGAAAGGTAACCCCTTGTTGCTTTTGCTTCGTAGAAATTTTCTTGATTACCCTCCCTTTGCTTCCTTTCCCTGAGGAAAACTAAAGAGGGTGAGATTTCGTCATCCTGTCGTCGTTCATCATTTTTATGAAAAACGCGTTCAGACCCTCCCTGGTCTGTCAGAAATCATTGAAAGCCGCTGAATTGAAGTGGGTTATTCGCCGGGTGCATTGGTAGGCATAAACCTTGAAAAAAATACAATCTCCCTTGCGCAATTTGTCCGTTGGGAAGTTGCAGCGCCCGTTTTCGGCAGATTGGCCTTAACTAAATTAATGGCTGAAAGGATGGCTCTTTTTCTTTCAGCGATGCTTTCAGCCATCAACATTGATTCAAGTTCAATCAGAAGCGTGTCAAAACTAATCGGTGCATCAGCATCCAATATTTTGATCACGGCTTCGCCAAGAATAAGGTCAGTGAGCTTTTTGTTTTCTTTATACATAACAGCCACTTATTGGTAGTAATTTTAATGAGTTCAGGAAGGAAAGTTTGGGCAGACGAGAATCTGTCTTTGGCTTCACTTAAGGTCTGTCAGGATGTCTGTATGGACATCTGTTTACTCACGACACGGTTCGAAAGTCTGGCAGGACTGTTAAGAGTACATGTCTTTGCATGAATCACAAGGTGGATCTGTGCTTTTGTGCTGAGCATATTTCTTCGCTCGCGGCGTATTTTGTCTCACATTTTGTACGGCCTTTAGACAATGCATCATAATCTCTCATCAAGTTCACACAAATGAGCATAATATTGCAAAGTGAAGCATAAAGGAGCATAGTGTGTTCATGTTCACCCAGTCTCATGGTGCATGAAACGTACGAGTTAACCTTCTTCCCCGGAGGGCAAAAGATGTATGCGCAGATCAGTGAGTCAAAATTTGAACAAAATTTAAGTAATGTCGTCGAGAAAAGCGCTCTATGGTTCAAAGAAAATCAACATACCAGGCTTTCACTGCGGCTGGTCATGTACTTCAATGAGTCGCAATCCGGTACCTTAAAGAGGCATTATGCCTGTATTCTTGATGAATCCATGGAATGCCTCATTAGCGTTCTTCCTTTACTTGCAAATCGATTAGCTACCAGAGTCAGTGAGGTTGTGGAGGTTCCACAACTCAAAATTCGTCCCATTTTAAGTATGATTGTTTACTGGCTAATACAAGCTCATACCGGTAACACAAACGAGTTGCCAAACAGAGATGAAATGCTTGATATCTTGAGTGGCATACTTACCAACCAGTTTATGTCTTTCAGAGGAGCATAAATTGTTCCTGCCTTAAGGCTCTTTTAAACCAAATGATTCTTTTTGTTCGTTGAGCATGAGTTCCAGATCGTTGAAAATATCGTTCCAGACGACGTCCCCTATCGGATAGCCGACCATATTTCTGATAAAAATTGCCCCTTCAGCGGCAAGGTATATGGCTCTACGTTTTCGCTCTTCGCGGCTGGTTGCTTCAAAATTACCCATGCGTTTTTGATACCACGCTTTCATATACTCGCTTTGTGCGCCTGAACCAATCTGAGCGGCGAGCAACGTTAAAATTCGGCTACCCGACTCGTTTGACTCCTCCTTTGTCGAACACAGATGAGCCTGAAGCTGGCTTTGGGCATCAGTGAGGGTACCTAAGTAGTGGAGATACCTGGCTTGCTCTTTCTCCATCCATCTTTCAAGAAGCGCATCCAGTATCTTTTCTCTTGAACCAAAAGCAGACTGGACGCTTGCTTTGGAGACGCCAGCCTTAATGGCAATGGAGCCAAATGACAGCGCCTGAGTACCTTCATTGCCTATGATAGCTTCTGCTGCGTTAAGCAGAGCTTCACGATCTAACGTTCTTGGACGAGCCATCTAAACCCCTTTGTTGATTTAAATACGATCGTATGTTAAATTTATTTTAATGTATGTTACTGAATTAACCTATTGATTTTTTTACAGCCCATTAGCGAGCCAGGAAGACGGTATGATCCATCTTAAACCCGTATCACGCAGAATAGTTTACGTAGTGTCGTTTGAGTTTTTTGCTATCATTTTTTCCTCTGTAATACTTGCGGGTATGAGCAATGGCGAGGTTTCCGCCTCGCTGTTTGTCGCTGCCGCGCTTTCCCTCATCGCTATTGTCTGGAATTATATTTATAATACCCTATTTGAACTATGGGAAAATAAAAACAATATCAAAAAAAGAAGTTTTATCATAAGGTTAGTTCATTCAATCATTTTTGAAAGTGGTTTCATTTTGATAGCTGTTCCATTGTTTATGTGGTGGTATCGCGTCTCATTTTTACAGGCGTTTATAATGGAAATAGGAGTTTTGCTATTCTTTTTAATTTATACATTTATATTTACGTTGATCTTTGATAAGACTTTCTCAAGGGCTATTGAGGGTTATTAACGTTACTGACCTGAAAATTGTTTAGTCCTGTTTATGACAAAATACTATACAATCTACAGACTTAATAAGAAGGGGAGTGGAGATGTTTAAAAAATTACATACAAAAGAAGGTAAAAAATTTCTTATAGCTGTGGCCATCGTTTTTGTCGTCGCAGTGACAGTCATTTCGAAAGCGACCTTCCAGGGTGTGGAAGATCAATACAATCTCCCTATGGAGGAGTGGCCCGTATCGTTGTTTATCATACAGGGTACCTGGGTTGCCATTTACAGTATCATTTTTACAATTCTGGGATCATTACCGTTTGGTTTTTATTTCCTTGGACCTAAAGATGATCGAGGTTGATCTATCATCATTAATATAAATTAAGCGGGTGAGAAAACATAACTCGTTTCGCCCGCTTAAATTTCCGGCGTTGTGTGCGGCCACTCACGGTTCAGATAAATCCATAATACCTAATGTACCAAACTGTCGGTTTCCACAGTATGAGGTACACCAGCCTTGATTTCCTGATATTGTTTTTTATGTCCGCCTTAGCATATAGCGGACATTCCACACCGCCTTACTTACCCGGTTTTTAAATCAAATTCCTTATTAACTGACCTGGTTTTTTCCAGTTGTACCGGGGATCTGACCACCAGACTGGGGAGTGCCAGTTCAATATCTTTCTCAATAAGATGTTCTATGATACGGATATTAATTTCCTGCTGAATATCCATGTACTTATTATAATCAGACGTGTTGACGATATGCACCACTTCAAACGTCAGTCGATCCTGGTTAAATGCCAGCAGATGCGCACGGTCGAATTTTGTTTCACCCACGTCAGTAATAATATTTTTAACCATATCGCCGATGACCCGCAGCTTTTCCGGCGGGGTTGAGGTGGCTACCCCAAAGGTAAAGACAATGCGGCGCGTCTGCATACGTTTGTAATTATGAATGGTTTGCTGTAGCAACTGCGCATTTGCACACACAATTTGTTCACCACTGAGGCTGCGGATACGCGTGGTTTTCAAACCAATATGCTCAATGGTTCCTGCGACGTCGTTAAAAACGACAAAGTCTCCGATTTCGAAAGGCTTATCAAAACCGATGGATAATGATGCAAACACATCGCTCAGGACAGTCTGTACTGCCAGCGCAATAGCAATACCGCCGACGCCAAGGCTCGCCACCAGCGCAGTGATATCCACACCGGCATTTGCCAGAATAGAAAGCAACATCATGGACCACACCAGCACCCGGAGGATCATACCGAGGATGACAAGGGTGACGGGATTTTTATTGTTACCCGGTGCGTAGAGCAGATGGCGCATCCACGATTGCACGCTCTGATCCAGCCAGATTGCCATTTGTATTGCTACTACTAAAAACCAGGCATGGGAAATGGTTGAAAACAATCGGTCAGGAAGTGCCACAAAACGCAGACTAAAAAGAAAAGCGGCAAAAAGAATAAGCATTTTATTTGTTTTTTTCAGCATATCAAAAACAATAAATCGCAGACGCTCATCGTGACCTTCCGGATGGTTTGAATGCTGAAAAGTTTTATAAACAAAACCCAGTAAGCGGTTGATGATCCAGTAGGTAATAATTGTAATAAAAAATACCAGGGCGAGATTTATCCAAAAAGCCGTGGACATTAATACGGTAACGATATTCAGCCTTGCCAGATACTCCATTTTACCTCCAGTTTACTGTAAGTGCCCCTTCAGTATATACATTACCGGCGGAGATCCTAAAAATTCAGCCGCATATTATTATTCCGCATAATTTGAGTGGTTTATTTGACAGCGAGCGTCAAATAATTGCCACAATTTTCACGCGAGGTCTGTCACCGTTATGGTCTTCTCTAAACAGAGTGACACCGCGAGAAATGTTGCAACGCGCAAGATACCGGTGACGGAGAAGGGTGTGTTTTTTACTCTATGAGAGCGTTATATTTTACCCTGCCGCGAGCTGGTACTAACGCAACGGGACTGCAGTGTCGTGAGCATTAACGGTATAGTAAGTGAAAGAAAAGTGAATTGGAGGAAGGTCAAATGGAGATTTCGCAATTCCCGCAAATCAACCCGCCCCATCGCCTGCTGATGGGGCCGGGACCGGTTAATGCGGACCCGCGCGTCCTGCGTGCTATGTCATACCAACTACTCGGCCAGTACGATCCGGCAATGACTCATTATATGAATGAGGTGATGGCGTTGTATCGCGGTGTTTTCCGCAGTCAAAATCGCTGGACGATGCTCATCGACGGCACATCGCGAGCCGGAATTGAGGCCATTTTGCTCTCAGCCATCCGCCCCGGGGATAAAGTGCTGGTTCCGGTGTTTGGGCGTTTTGGCCACTTACTGTGCGAAATTGCCCGGCGCTGTCGGGCCGACGTTCATACCATTGAAGTGCCGTGGGGCGAGGTATTTACCCCGGATCAGATTGAAGATGCCATCAAACGTGTGCGTCCGCGCCTGCTACTGACGGTGCAGGGCGACACCTCTACCACCATGCTTCAGCCGCTGGCCGCGCTGGGCGACATTTGCCGGCGCTACGATGTGCTGTTTTATACCGACGCCACCGCGTCGTTGGGGGGGAATACGCTTGAGACAGATGCCTGGCAACTGGATGCTGTCTCTGCGGGCATGCAGAAATGTCTCGGCGGTCCCTCCGGTACGTCTCCAGTCACCCTCAGTGAGCGGATAGTTGACGTTATTCGACACCGTCGACGCGTGGAAGAGGGAATTCGTACCGAAGCGCATCGCGATGGTAGCGACGAGATGATCTACTCTAACTATTTCGATCTCGGCATGATTATGGATTACTGGGGGCCTGAGCGTCTTAATCACCATACTGAAGCAACGTCTGCGCTGTTTAGCGCACGCGAATGCGCGCGATTGATCCTGCAGGAAGGGCTTGATAACGGCATTACGCGCCATAAGCTTCATGGTGATGCGTTGCTTCACGGCATTCAGGCGATGGGGCTGGAGACATTTGGCGATCTTAAACACAAAATGAACAACGTACTGGGCGTTGTCATCCCGCAGGGCATTAATGGTGAGCAGGTACGTAAGCTAATGCTGGAGGATTTTGCCATCGAAATAGGTACATCCTTCGGTCCGTTGCATGGCAAAATCTGGCGTATTGGTACAATGGGCTATAACGCGCGTAAAGATTGCGTAATGACCACATTGAGTGCGCTGGAGTCCGTCCTCAATTACCTGAAATTTCCCACTACCCAGGGCGCAGCAATGCAGGCAGCCTGGGATCATTACTGCGCAATGGACAGACATTAACGCTCTGCTAACCGGTCCCGCTATGGCCGGAGCTTACTCTTCCTGAGTGAGCGCTGGCCTGATGGCAATTTTGCTTGTTGACGAGTTGCTGATTAAGCGTTTTCGACCACACTATAGTTAACAGGGAGGGTATCCCCATCCATTGTAAAAAGGCGTGTGCACATCCGCACGCCAACTTCCTGCATACAGATGATCGAAAACACAACGGACAACTTCATGAAAAAGATCGCTATTGTGGGCGCAGGGCCAACGGGAATTTATACGTTCTTCTCGTTACTGAAAAAAAGAGTGCCGCTGGCTATTTCCGTCTATGAACAAGCCGATGAGGCTGGCGTGGGCATGCCTTACAGCAATGAAGACAACTCGAAAATGATGCTGGCGAACATTGCCAGCATTGAAATTCCGCCTGTCTTTTCAACCTATATTGACTGGCTACGTGAGCAGGATGAGGCACATCTGGCACGCTATCGTGTGGATCGTGCTTCCCTGCATGTTCGCCAGTTTTTGCCCCGTATCCTGCTGGGTGAATATTTCCGCGATCAGTTCTTACAACTGGTTTCCCGGGCACGAGAGCAGGGCTTTGAAGTCAACGTACATGAATCCTGCCGGGTCACCGATCTTGAAGCAACAGAAACGGGCGTTAAGCTATGGGTTGAGGATGAACCGGTTGCCGGACACTTCGACCTGGCGGTGATTGCTACCGGGCACGTCTGGCCTGATGACAGCACGTCCACGCGCACCTTTTTCCCCAGCCCCTGGTCAGGATTGATGGAAGCTAATATCCGGGCCTGCAATGTCGGGATCATGGGTACCTCGCTCAGCGGCATCGACGCCGCCATGGCGGTGGTGGTTCAGCATGGCGAATTCGTCGAATCGGACGAAGGTCATCTCCAGTTCAGGCTGGACAAGCAAAGTGAGGCGCTCAACATTACGCTGATGTCGCGCTCCGGCATTCTGCCCGAGGCGGACTTCTATTGTCCGATCCCTTATGAACCGCTTAAGGTCGTCACCGCAAGCGCGATTGAGCAGGAGATTGCGGCGGGCGCTGAAGGCTTGCTCGACCGCGTATTCCAGTTGGTTGTCCAGGAGCTGGAGCTTGCCGATCCACGCTGGAGCGAGAGCATGGCGCTTTATCGGCTTAACGCCGATACCATTAACGACGCATGGTTTGCCGATCGTAAAAAACACGATCCTTTCCGCTGGGCGCAGGCCAATCTTGATGAAGTCGAGCGTAATAAACGTGACAAGCGCACGGTCGCCTGGCGCTACACCATCCTGCGCCTGCATGAGGTGGTTGAAGAAATTGTTCCTCACCTCAACGAGCGTGACGCACAGCGCTTTACCTCGGGCCTGGCGCGGATCTTTATTGATAATTATGCCGCCATTCCCTCGCAGTCCATCCGGCGTTTACTGGCACTGCGTGAGGCAGGCATTATCGATATCGTTGCGCTGGGCCAGGACTACGAGATGAAAGTGGAGGAAAAACAGACGCGGGTTTTTAACCAGCAAAATAGCTGGGTCTATGACGTGTTTATTGATGCACGCGGGCAACAGGCGCTGAAAACCAAAGATCTGCCATTCCCCACTTTACGTCAGCAACTGCTGGCGACCGGCGAAGACATCCCGGATGTCGGGGATGATTACACTTTGCAGGAGCCAGCGATGGCACGCGGACACATTGCTTTTGGTGCGCTGCCGTATCTGATGCACGACAGACCGTTTGTGCAGGGGATCACCGCCTGTGCGGAAATTGGCGCGGCGATGGCACGGGCTATATCGCAACCCGCATCGTGGCCTCGCCGTCGTCTGCCGTTTATTGAGGTCTAGCCTAAGATTCCACCCGGCAACGTTTTGAATCATGTTGCCGGGTGAGTTTGCGCTAAAAGACAGTCTCCATCTGGATACCAAAGCTCCATTCCCCACCGGCGGTAAAATCTTTCTGTGCTGAGGTATCGGACTATTGTTTTCCGGCGATTTAACCCGGTGGTAAAATGCTCAATTCTGGACGGCTAAAGAAAAGCGACAGGTATCAAGGCGCGGCGTTTATTGGTGGAAACGCAGGAAAGTATTGGCCGTATTGCTGAACAGGTTGGCTATACCGATCCGCTTCATTTTTCCCGTGACTTTCATCGTGTGGGGATGTCGCCCAGTCAATTTCGCCGCAGGGAACAATCTGACATGATGAAATAGCCACGATTACCCAAATAGCCTTTGCCAGAACGTTGTTTTTTTGACGGACCCATTCGCAAGCTCCATCCCCATTTCGCCGCCCTGAAGGGGGATCAACGTTAAATTCCCGCTGAAAACCGCGCCGGTATCAATATAAAATTGATTCGCGTATTGCTGCGGTGCCGGGAGCGGGGTGTGGCCAAAAATAAAACCGTCCGCGCCCTCAATCGCCTGTATCTGGCCACGTTGCGATGACGTGATACGCTCCCGACTCCAGACCACGCTCTCCTCATCGACCGGTTTATCCCGTTGATAATGTTTACCGGGATAATCAGCATGACAGACGACATATTTCCCTTTATTTGCGGTAACCTCGATAATTAACGGCAGCGCGGCAACCTGCGGTAATAAGGTCTCTACGCGGCTTTTGTCGGCGTTATCTAGCCTGAAAAACCACTCACCGCCATTCATTTGCCATAGCCCGGCATCGCGATGATGCAGCAGTGCATCCAGCATCATTTCTTCATGGTTTCCACGAATGGCCCGAAACCAGGGTTCCGTGATTAGCGTCAGGCAGGCAATATTTTCGCTGCCGCGGTCAGTCAGATCGCCAACGGAAATAAGTAAATCCTGCTGCTTATCAAATTCCAGCGCCGCCAGTTTCTGTTCCAGCAGTGAATAACAGCCGTGCAAATCACCCACCACCCAAATATTGCGCCAGTCTGCGCCAGTAATATGTTGGTAGACCGTCATTTTAGCCTCCACATTATCGTTCAAAAGCGGATGGTATTAAGTATGGACGTCCAGAAAAGGATGTTTGTCACCCTGAGATTAATCTTATTTTACGGGTGATAAAATAGGGTTGTTGGAAAAATGACCAGTCATCTGATGACGCTGAAATAGTTTAATTGAGTGTAACTTGCTGTTTTTTAAATATAAATAAAATGCAGTCGCGATATTTTTCTCTGTGTGCTCTCTGCCAGATAAAAGCTGTTACCCATAAATAATGGTGATTGTTGCACAACGTGTTACGTGGATAATGCGCTTAAATTTTACAGAAATTAACATTAATCACTATTTCCTTACATCACAGGGAACGTTAGATGGGCCGCTACCGAACCGCATTACGTTATTCCTTTTTCACCGTGACCGGCCTGCTTATTGCACCTGTCGTAAACGCCGCCGACGGCATCGCCGGGGCCGATGAACAAATCATTATTCAGCAGCAGCGCCAGAAAGCGCTGGAGCAGCAGCTTACGCCGCCAAAGCCGGATGTGCGCCTGTCACCGCCGTCTTCCGGCTTTGGCCGCATTACCTACCCAACGGAAACCCCCTGTTTTCCGATCAAACACGTGGTGCTGAGTGGAGAAGAGAAACTGCCGCGCTGGCTGCCGATCCAGCATCTCGGTAAAGAGGCTGAAGGCCAGTGCCTCGGCGCGCAGGGCATCAACCTGCTAATGAGCACCCTGCAAAACCGGCTGGTGGATCATGGCTATATCACTACCCGCGTGCTGGCCCCGTCGCAGGATCTGAACAGCGGCGTGTTAACGCTGGTGCTGGTACCGGGCTATGTCCGCCACGTCAGACTGACTGAAGACAGCGATCGCTATATCCAGCTCTACAGCGCCTTCCCGCCGCGTGAGGGTGCGCTGCTTGATTTACGCGATATTGAACAGGGGCTGGAAAACCTTCAGCGTCTGCCTACCGTCAAAGCGGATATGGAAATCGTTCCTGGCGAGCAGCCCGGTGAAAGTGATATTGCGGTGAGCTGGAAGCAGGAAAAAATGTGGCGTATCGGCGCGTCGCTGGACGACGCCGGAACGAAAAGCACCGGGCGTTATCAGGGTGGCCTGACGTTATCACTGGATAACCCGTTCTCCCTCAGCGACTTGCTGTATGTCTCCGCCTCCCATGATTTGCAGGGCGAGGGTGGCAAGGGCAGCAAAAACTACACCGGCCACTATTCGGTGCCGTTCGGCTACTGGATGTTCTCGGTGACCGGCAACGATTACGACTATCACCAGACGGTCGCCGGGGCCAACGAGGATTACCGCTACAGCGGAAAAAGTAAAAACCTCGACGTCCAGCTAAGCCGCGTGCTGCACCGCAGCGGCACGCAGAAAACCACCATGACTTATGACGTGCTGGTGCGTAAAACCCGCAGCTACATTGACGACACCGAGGTGGACGTGCAGCGCCGTCAGACCTCCGCCTGGCGCATCGGTTTACAGCACCGCCACTATATCGGCCAGAGCACGCTGGATGCGGGCGTCAGCTATCAGCGCGGGACCCGCTGGTTCGGCGCGACGCCTGCGCCGGAAGAGTACTTCGACGAAGCCACCGCGCTGAGCAAAATCCTGCAATTCAACGCCCAGCTTAACGTGCCCTTTGAAATCGGCACGCAGAACTTCCGCTATAACGTGCAGTACCAGCGCCAGATGAGCAGCACGCCGCTGACGCCGCAGGACCAGTTTGCCATTGGCAACCGCTGGACGGTGCGTGGCTTTGACGGCGAGCGCACCCTGAACGCCAGCCACGGCTGGTACGTGCGCAACGACATCGCCTGGAGCACGCCGCTGCCGTCGCAGGAATTTTACCTCGGGGCGGACTACGGCGAAGTGGGCGGTGCCGGTTCGGAATATCTGGTCGGTACGCATATGGCGGGCGGCGTGGCGGGCCTGCGCGGCTACGCGTTTAATACCGGCTACGACATGTTTGCCGGAACCCCGTTCTCGAAGCCGGACGGTTTCGACACCAGCGATTTAACCCTTGGCTTTAACCTCAACTGGGACTGGTAAGGAGCGGCAGATGCGCGTCGGTGAGTACGACATTAAAGCCCCGCTGATGCTGGGCGGCCAGGAGAGCGAGGCCGAAGTGCTCGGTGCAACGGTGTGGCTGTGGATGCACTCGCCGATGCACCGGGATGCGCCGCTGCATGCGCTGCCAACGCTGCTGCTGCCGATCATCAAACGCGGCCAGTACGTGCTGGTCACGCAGCACGAGCGGCCGGTGTTCTTTCTGAGCTGGGCCTGGCTCAACCCCGAATCGGAAGCCCGCTTCCTCACCCGCGCATCGATTCATATGCGGGAAGAGGACTGGGACAGCGGCGACCGCATGTGGTTCTGCGACTGGATTGCACCCTTTGGTCATACCCGTGAGATGTATCGTCTGCTGCAAAAAGAGGTCTTCCTCGATGGCTGTGCGCGATCGCTGTGGCACCGGGGCCAGGAGCGCGGAAAACGCGTAATGAATTTTCATGGCACGCGGATCAGCCGTGAAGCCGCACGACAATGGCGACGCGAGCATCCGCTGGCGGTAGATCTGCCGGAAGCTTAACAAGGAAATACCCATGAACAAGAACCTGTATCGTATCGTCTTCAACAAAGCGCGCGGTATGTTAATGGTGGTGGCGGATATCGCCCGCTCAGGCCGGGCGTCGTCAGCACGTTCTTCCGGCGTCGGACATACGCACAGCCGTCTTATCGGTAAAGTGGGGGCGTTAAGCTTCAGCCTGTGGCTGGCCATGGGGGTGATACAGCCCGTCCAGGCAAATGTCATCGCCGACGGCAGCGCACCGGCAAATCAACAGCCAACGATTATCAACAGCGCCAACGGCACGCCGCAGGTCAATATTCAGACCCCGTCCGCCGCAGGCGTCTCGCACAACAAATACGGCCAGTTCGACGTTAACCAGCAGGGCGTCATTCTTAATAACTCACATAAAAACGTCCAGACGCAACTGGGCGGTATGGTGGCGGGCAACCCGTGGCTGGGCAAGGGCGAAGCCAGGGTTATTCTCAACGAGGTCAACTCCCGCGATCCGAGCCGCCTTAACGGTTACGTGGAAGTGGCAGGTAAAAAAGCCCAGGTCGTTATTGCCAACCCGGCAGGCATTACCTGTGATGGCTGCGGCTTTATTACCGCCAACCGCGGCACGCTGACCACCGGCCAGCCGCAAATGAACAACGGCCAGTTGACCGGCTATAACGTTGAGCGCGGCGAAATCCGCATTGACGGCAGGGGACTGGACAGCTCGCGCGCCGATTACACCGACATTATTGCCCGCTCGGTTAAGGTCAATGCCGGGGTGTGGGCGAACGAACTTAACGTCACCACCGGGCGTAACCAGGTGGACGCCGCGCATCAGCAAATCAGTAAAACCAGCGACGATCCGGCGACCCGTCCGCAAATGGCACTGGATGTCGCCAGCCTCGGCGGGATGTACGCCGGTAAAATTCGCATGGTCGGCACCGAAAGCGGCGTCGGCGTGCGTAACGCCGGGAATATCGGTGCGCAGGCGGGCAGCGTCACGCTGACTGCCGACGGACGCATTGAGAACAGCGGCAACATCAGCGCCAGCGGCGACACGCAAATTGCCGCGACGGGCAGCGTTGATAATAGCGGCGCGATTTACGCGGGCAACGACGCCAGCGTGCAGAGCGGTGGCGAGCTGAACAACCGTGGCTCGCTGGTGGCCCGTAACAACACCCGCGTCCAGGCGGCCAGCCTGACCGGCTCAAAACAGGGCGTGCTGGCGGCGGGGGTGCAGGACGACGGTAAAATTGGTGCGCAGGGCGATCTGGAACTTAACACCGACGGACAACTGGCTGCTCACGGCCAGACGCTGGCAGGGGGCAACCTCAGCGCGCGCGGGCAGGGCGTTGATCTCAGCGCCAGCCAGACGCAGGCGGATAACATCACGCTCGACGCGGGTGACGGCGATCTGAACACCTCCGGCGCGCTGGTCAGCTCCCGTCAGTTGACCGCCCGCAGTGGTAAGCTGCTGAATAACGACGGCGGCACCATCAACGCTGATACCCTGTCCGTGCAGGCCAGCGCGCTGTCCAACCAGAAAGGCAGCCTCGTGCAGACCGGCAGCGGCGATCTGTCGCTGGATCTGCCGGGGGACGTGAATAACCGCGAGGGGCAGATTGCCGCCAACGGTAACGTGGCCCTGCGCGCGCAGTCGCTCAATAACCAGAAAGGGCAGGTGCTGGCGGCGCAGAACGGCAGCCTGAACACAGAAATTCGTGGCGGGCTGGATAACAATAGCGGTTCGCTGGCGGCCAGCAAGGATGTGAGCCTGAATGTCGCCGCGCTGGATAACGACGACGGGCTGATTTCCGCTTCAGCCGGGGCGGCAGACCTGACCAGTGTCGGCGCGGTGAACAATCGTAAAGGCCGTCTGGAAAGCGCCGGGGCGCTGACGCTCAATGCCGCCAGCCTCGACAACACGGCGGGTGAAATCGTTGCCAGCGGTGGCACTCTTCAACTGAACGGCGGCGCGCTGGATAACGCCTCCGGTACGCTGTTCTCTCAGGGCGACCTGCGCATCGACAGTGGCGCGCTGGATAACACGGCGGGCCTGATCCAGGCGGCGGGCAATACATGGCTGGATACCCACGGCGCAACGCTGACCAACCGTAACAGCGGGACCACCGGCGGCATCAGCAGCGGCGGCACGCTGAACCTCGCGGCGGGCGATATTGATAATCAGCAGGGTGTCATTGTCAGCGGCGGCGTGCTGGATCTGCGCGGCGATAAGGTGGATAACAGCAAAGGCCAGCTGGGATCGGAGCAGGCACTGACCGCGCACGCGGACACCCTCCTCAACGTGGACGGCTCGCTGAAATCCGGTGGCGATATGGCGCTCAGCACGGCTGCCTTACTGGACAACACCCGCGGCGTGATCGGCGCAGGCAGGGCGCTGGATTTGGACGCCGTCACCCTGGCTAACCAGAACGGCGTAGTGGTCAGCGGCGATCGTGCCGGAATTGATGTGCAGACGCTGGACAACCGCGCAGGTCAGCTTGCCGCGCAGCAGGCGCTGTCGCTGAGCGGTAAACAAATCAACAACGATGACGGCGGGCTGGTCCAGAGCGGCGACGCGCTGACGCTCAACGCTGGCACCCTGAGCAACCGTAACAGCGGCGATAAGGGCGGCATCACCAGCCTCGGGGTCATGACGCTCACCGCCGACAGCGTGGCGAATAACGACAGCGTCCTGCTCTCGGCA
Organism: Superficieibacter electus; assembly: GCF_002915575.1. Lineage (GTDB taxonomy): Bacteria > Pseudomonadota > Gammaproteobacteria > Enterobacterales > Enterobacteriaceae > Superficieibacter > Superficieibacter electus. The sequence continues at coordinate 27,121 of NZ_PQGD01000006.1, read as the reverse complement.
AAAGACATCACGCTGAACAGCGGCACGCTGGACAACACTTCCGGCGAACTGGTTGCCACGGACGCGCTGAATCTGGCGCTCGACGGCACGCTCACCAACACCTCCGGGCTGATGCAGGGCGGCAGCGTGGCGCTGGACACCGCCGGGCACGCCTTCACCAACACTGACGGCACGCTCAACAGTCTCGGCGCGCTGGCGCTCAGCAGCGGGGCGCTCAATAACCAGAACGGCACCCTGGCGGCGAAAGGCACATTCGATGCCAGCGCCGCCAGCCTTGATAACCGCAGTGGCGGGCGCATCATCGGTGAGAAAGACACCACCCTGACCAGCGGCGGCCTGCAAAACAGCGGCGGGCAAATCCAGTCGGTAGGCGATCTGTTACTGGATACGGCGAAAGGGGCAATCAACAACGCTTCTGGTCTGATCCGCAGCGGGGCAGACCTGACCATTAATGCCGCAAACCTTGATAACCGCGATACGCAGGGTAGCAATCAGGGCGTGGAAGCGGATACGGTAACCATCACTACCGGGACGCTTAACAACCAGCGCGGCACCCTCCTTGCTGACAGCAAACTGGCAGTCAGCAACAATGGCCTGCTGGATAACACCGGCGGCGCGCTGGCCTCCTCCGGCAGCCTGACCCTGAACGGCGCGGGGCTGGACCTGGCGAATACCGGCGGCGTGGCAAAAGCCGGCGAGTTACTGGATATCACTGCGCAGCGCGTCGGCGGCGACGGCGATTTGCTCTCGCTCGGCGACATGATCCTGCGCAGCAACAGCGCGCTGAATAACAGCGGGTCAATCATTGCCAATAACGCGCTGCAACTGACCACGCCGGGCAGCATCAGCAACAGCGGCAAACTGCTGGCCGGGAAAAAACTGGACCTGCACGGCGGCAGCCTGAGCAACGCGGAAAGCGGCGAAATCAACGCCGGGGAAAACCACCTCACCGTCAGCGGGACGCTCACCAACTACGGCCTTATCGACGGCGGCTACACGCGCATTGATGCGAATACCCTGAACAATATCGGCACCGGGCGTATCTACGGCGATGCTATCGGCATTAACACGGTAACGTTCAATAACCTGGCCGCAGGCGGCAAAGCGGCCACGCTGGCCGGGCGCGAACGGGTGGATATTGGCACCGGTACGCTGAACAACGTTGATCACGCGCTGATCTACAGCGGCGGTGATATGGCGCTTGGCGGTCAGCTTGATGACAAGGGCAACGTCACGGGCCGCCTCGGCGTTATTAATAACCACAGTTCGACCATTGAATCGGCCGGCAATATGTGGATCACCGCCGGGCAGATCAACAATATCAACGACCGTTTCTCCACCGAACTGGTGACGGTTTCGCAGGAGCAGATCAGAGAGTATCAGCACAGCGGATCGCCAACCCGCTGGAACGCCAATACCGAGGGCGTCTATGTCAACGGCGATTCCGCCGATCATCTGCGCAACCTCAATACCCCGGATGATACGGGGTCGAATAACGACAACTTTAACCAGTATGACTACAACCGCACGGTTGAAGAGACGCGCATTAAGGAAACCGATCCGGCGAAAATCCTTGCCGGTGGCGATATGACCATTACTGCCGATGAATTATTCAACGATAAGAGCCAGGTCATCGCTGGTGGGACACTGTTTACTGACGGGATTAAATTAACCCGTAATAAGGCGGTGGATGGTGAACGCCATACCACCGACGTCGGTACCGTTACCCACTATTACCGCATTCGTCATAAAGGCTCGGACGAACAGGGGCGCGATCGCACGGCGTACCAACCGCCGACGGTGATCCAGGCAATCACGCTGAAACCCGGACAGATCATTAGCCGGGGTGAGGTTCAGGGCAGTAATGTCACTATCGCGCCACTGACCACTCAGGGAACCGATGTCGCGATTGGTAAATCCGGCGCGGTAACCGGCAAAGTGGATGCCAGTACGCATGCGCCGTGGCAACAAACCGTTTCAGACGGCGAGCCGGTGACGCCGCCGCCGGGCCAGCAGTTTGCCGTGACGCCGGGTGAAGACACCATTCGCATTGTCGGGCCGAATACCCAACTGCCGGATAGCAGCTTGTTTAAAATTAACCCGTCGGCGAACGAGTCGTATCTGGTGGAAACCGATCCACGTTTCACCAATGAAAAAGAGTGGCTGGGCAGCGACTATATGCAGGATGCCCTCGGTCAGGATCAGCATAACAAACTCACACGACTGGGAGATGGTTACTACGAGCAACGGCTGATCCGTGAGCAGGTGGTCGATCTCACCGGCCAGCGTTATCTTGAAGGCTATACCAGCGATGAAGAGCAGTATAAAGCACTGATGGATGCCGGGGTGGCTTTTGGTAAACAGTACTCGCTCAAACTGGGCGTGGCATTAACACCGCAGCAGATGTCCTTGCTAACGGGCGATATCGTCTGGCTGGTGAATAGGCAGGTTAAAATGCCTGATGGCTCGATGCAGTCGGTGCTGATGCCGCAGGTCTATGCCAAAGTGAAACCGGGTGATATTAGCGGCTCCGGCGCGCTGATCGCTGGCAATAACGTGGTGATGAAACTCGACGGCGATCTGTTTAACCGGGGCACCATTGCCGGGCGGCGGGTGCTGCAACTGGATGCAGACAACATTACTAACCAGACGGGGACCATTCAGGGAGCGAATGCCAGCCTGAACGCGCGTACCGACGTCAATAATATCGGTGGCGTGTTGCAGGGCACGGACAGCCTGCTGGTCAATGCCGGACGAGATATTAATGCCACCACCACCACCCGCAGCGCCGAAAGCGCGGTGGGTCAGAATAGCTTCTCGCGCACTACCATTGACAGCGTGTCCGGTATTTACGTGCAGGGTGATAACGGCAAACTGTCGCTGAAAGCGGGCCGTGACGTTAACCTGACCGGCGCGCAGGTGATTAATAGCGGCGAGAACGGGCAAACGCAGATTGGTGCCGCACGCGATATTAATCTTGGCACGGTAACCACCTCCGGTCGCGATAATCTGGTGTGGGATAAAGACAACACCCTCAATCAGGGGCGTGTCGATCGGGTGGGTACGCAGATCAAAACCCAAAATGATACCGCGCTTGCCGCCGGACAAAATATTAACGTTGATGGATCGTCAATCACGTCCGAAAAAGCGCTGAATCTCAACGCTGGCAACGATGTGAACATTCGCGGCGTGCTCAATAGTACCGATCTTGACGAGCGCCACAAAGTCACCGGCAGCAGCGGCTGGCTGTCGAAGAAAACCACCACTACCCGGGATACCGTCGATCGTCAGACCGTTCAGGGCAGTGAACTGAGCGCGGGCAGCGTCAACGTGATTGCGGGGAATAATATCGGCGTGGTCGGCAGCAGCATCGCTGGCACGGGTGATGTGGCGATGAAAGCGGGTAACGATCTGACCATCAGTAGCATGACAGGTCGTAACGACGAAACTCACCTCAAACAGGAGAAAAAATCCGGCCTGATGGGGTCCGGCGGCATCGGCTTTACTATCGGTTCCCGCAAAGAGACCACCGATCAGGCCAGCCAGGCGCAGAGCGGTGAAAGCTCGCTGGTCGGCAGCCTGCAAGGGGATACGGTGCTGGTAGCGGGTAATAACTATCGCCAGACAGGCAGTACCGTTTCGTCGCCAAACGGCAATGTGGTGATTGAAGGTAAAAATGTCACCATCGAAGCCGCGCAGGACACCTACGCCTCGCAGTTCAAACATTCCGTTGAGCAGAAAGGCTTCACGCTTGCCGTCAACGTGCCGGTGATCCAGGCGCTGGAAGCTGCTGCCGCCTCGGTGAAACGCGTGGGGCAAAGCAATGACGATCGCATTAACATGCTGGCAGCCGCCAATGCCGGATGGGACAGCGCGCGGGCCGCGAATCAGATGATGGACAGCGCGCAGGGCATTATGCAGAACGGTGCGCAGGGGGCGGCGCAGAACGTCAGCGTTTCCTTAACCTACGGTCAAAGCAAACAGAGCAGCACTCAGGACACCACCAGCACCAGCGCGCTGGCCAGCAAGGTCAACGCCGGGAAAAATGCGGTGGTGGTGGCGCACGGGGGCGAGCGTTCTGACATCAATATTATTGGCTCGGACGTCAGCGGTAAGCAGGGCACGCTGTTGCAGGCGGATAACGACGTCAACATTCTCGCCGCCCAGCAGGATCGCCACGAGCGCTCGGACAATAAATCGAGCGGCTGGAATGCGGGCGTGGCGGTTAGCTACGGTCAGGGCGGCGCGTCCTTCGGCGTCACTGCGGGTGCCAACAAAGGCAAGGGATATGGCAACGGCGACGAGGTTTCCTGGCGCAACAGCCACGTGGGTGATATGAACAGCCAGACGCAGATTGTCAGCGGCGGCGACACCACCTTGCGCGGCGGCCAGGTGCTCGGCAAAGGCGTCGATATCGTCGCGGACAACCTCAACATCGAAAGCCTTCAGGACACCATGAAGTACCAGGGCAAACAAACCGATGTGGGCGGGCAGGTCACGGTCGGCTACGGTTTTGCCGCCTCGGGTAATTTCAGTAAATCAAAAGTCGATGCCGACTATGCTTCGGTGGCAGAACAATCAGGAATTTTCGCCGGTGACGATGGTTATCAGATTGATATTAACGATCTGACTAACCTTAAAGGCGGCCTGATCACGTCTAATGGCAGTGCCGAGCAGGCGGGGAAAAACCGCTTCAGCACCGGCACGCTGAGCTGGAGCGACATCGATAATCATTCGGAGTATGAAGGCACCGGCATCGGACTGGGCGGTTCGATGAGCATGAACGCCGATATGGGGCTGGGCGATCATGCTACGCCGCAAAGCAGCAAAACCGTCATGGATGAAAACGGCAAAACGCAACTGGCGAGCGGCTATAGGTCACTGCAAAAAGATCTCTCTTTTGGCATTGGTCATGACAGCGACAGCGAGAGTTCCGTCACCCGTAGTGGTATTAATACGTCCAATATCACCATTACCGATGCTGACGGGCAGCAACGTCTGACCGGTAAGACGGTAGATCAGACGCTGGCCGAGATCAAAACCGACATCATTACGGAGAATGCCGCCGCGAACGCGGGCTATATTGAAAATAATTTCGATAAAGACAAGGTATTTAAAGAACTGAATCTTCAGGTGAAAGTCACTAAAGACTTTAAGCAGAATGCGAATAAGCAAATAAGCGCTTATCTGGATGACAAACAGGCGGCAGCACGTCTGGTGCTGAAAAAAGCCATTGACGATGGCGATCGGCAAAAGCAGCAGGAAGCCGTAAACGAAATCTATAAACTTCAGTACCAACGCCGTTTCCTGCAAACGCTGGTGGGCGTCGTGGCGGGATCGCCTGATACTGCAATTACTCAGGGAACGCTGTCGCTAGCCGCCACCAAAATGCGCGAAGAGACCGTTCAAAACTCCCTTATTTTTGAAGGTGTGAGGGATATGGGCAACGGAAAAGTTTATAGCAACGCATCAGGTGACAGCTCGGCGCTGTATGACGGTTTTAAGGCCGGGGGCGTCAGAATTAGCCTGGATATTGTGTGTGGTGATAATAATATCAACTGTATGACGGTCAATAATGATGGCGTGACGCTACAGCGAGATGAACAAGGACATGTTCTTTTCAAACCAAGCCGTCAATACCCCTCAATGGATGTCTTCCTGACAAAAGAGGCGGCCAAAGGATTGTATGGTCCGACCGGGGGCTCTCAGGCGCTGGGGGGGTATCTTGCACCTTTCGGTACCTATACCCCCGGCCATTTCTGGGGGGATATTGGCGATAGTATTGTTGAAGGTTTTGCGGGCACGCACGATTTGGTTGGCGGTCAGATCCCTGGTTTTTACGATGAGCAAGGTAATACCTCTCGCAATCGTTCTGCAATGACCAAAATAGCCGCTGAGACATGGACCGTTGCGGCTATACCGATTGCCGCGCCATTCGCCGCCAGCGAAATTATTTCTCCAGAATTGCTACAGTTTATCTTTAGCGCACAACCCTAAGGGCTGACAAATGATCTTTCGCCGTATATTAATCCCGTTTTACGCACTCATCCTTGGGGGATGCGTGGTGGCAGATATGGATTCATCTAATTATCACTATCCTCCCTACTTTCAGACCTTTCAAAAGCAGGGACAAATGGGACACACTGACAGGACACAACGTAAAGCCGATCTTTATGCCTGCGGTGTGGATCGCAATGTTAACCCCGACAGTGAATTCTGGAGGAGGAACGTACTGCTCAATGGTGAAACGATGGAGCAGCACGACCGCCGGATAGATAAGCTTGAAACCTGTATGGAAAATAAAGGGTACGTGATACTGGACCCTTCAAGCTGTGGGCCGGTCAAAGCGCCGACCGGTAAATGCAACTAAGCCTTATCGTCTATACTTAGTGTTTCCCGATGTATTCACAGGAGATGATAATGCTAACGATTGAAAAAGACGATCCGCGCGAAGCCCCGGAATCCGGTGATAAAAAACCAACCCCTGAGAAGAAGTAATCGCAACAGGTCGCTACGGCGGCCTTTTTTTTGCCCTGAATACGCGCAGCGTCACAGAATCAATAACCCGAGCGCCACGGGAGCGCGAGGTGTGTCATAAATCTGTCACAATTAACGAACGATTAACCTCTGAGGGGCAAGAAATGAAAAAAACACTACTTGCAGCGACCATTATGGGCTCGCTGGTCATGACCTGCGGCGTGCAGGCGCAAACCACGCCGGACGGGTTCAAGCTCCAGCAGGTGCTGATCATGAGCCGCCACAACCTTCGCGCCCCGCTCGCCAACAACGGCAGCGTACTGGAGCAGTCGACGCCGCAAAAATGGCCGGAGTGGGACGTGCCGGGCGGCCAGTTAACAACCAAGGGCGGCGTGCTTGAAGTTTATATGGGCCACTATATGCGCGAATGGCTGGCACAGCAGGGGATGGTGACATCGGGCGAATGCCCGGCTTCTGATGCGGTGTATGCCTACGCCAACAGCCTGCAACGCACCGTAGCCACCGCGCAGTTCTTTATTACCGGCGCGTTTCCCGGCTGTGATGTCCCCGTGCATCATCAGGAAAAAATGGGCACCATGGACCCGACCTTTAACCCGGTGATCACTGACAACTCAGAAACCTTCAGTAAAACCGCTACCACCGCCATGGACAAAGAGCGCCAGCAGATGAAGCTGGCGGAAAGCTACCAGCTACTGGAGAAGATCGTCGACTACAAAGATTCTCCGTCGTGTAAAGAGAAGCAGACCTGTTCGTTAACCGGGCCAAAAGACAGCTTCAGCGCGAAATATCAGGAGGAGCCTGGCGTCTCCGGCCCGCTGAAGGTCGGCAACTCGCTGGTGGATGCGTTTACGCTGCAATATTATGAAGGTTTCCCGATGGATCAGGTGGCATGGGGTGAGATCAAAACTGATGAGCAGTGGCGCGTGCTCTCCCGCCTGAAAAATGGTTATCAGGACAGCCTGTTTACCTCCCCGGAAGTGGCGCGTAACGTCGCGGCACCGTTGGTAAAATACATTGATAAGGCTCTGGTCAAAGACGCCGATAAAACACCTAAAATCACACTGCTGGTAGGGCACGACTCCAATATTGGTTCACTGTTAACCGCGCTGGATTTCAAACCTTACGAACTTCACGATCAAAACGAACGTACCCCCATCGGCGGCAAGCTGGTATTCCAGCGCTGGCACGATGAGAAGGGGAATCGCGATCTGATGAAAATTGAGTACGTTTACCAGAGTACCAAACAGATCAGAAATGCCGATAAATTAACCCTGGAAGCACCGCCGCAGCGCGTCACCCTGGCGTTGAACGGTTGCCCGGTTGATGCAGACGGCTTCTGCCCAATGGATAAATTTAGCGAAGTGATGAACGAGGCGGTGAAATAACGCTTTTGCTCCCCTGTGGATGCAGGGGAGCCTGTGTATTACACGTTTTTCCGCTCAATTGTCTGTTCGCCCCAGAACAGCGAGTCTTTGTCGGTTTTCTTAAAGGCGCGAATTAACACTTCATCATTGCCTTCCTCCCAGATTTTCTCGACCAGCGTTTCATCGTAGTCAGCCAGTTCAAAGATGGCTTCCGCAATCTCCGGTGACGTATTGCGTAAACTGGCCCATTCACCGACGCGATGAGCTTTAGCTTCTTGAGTAGGCATAGATATTCTCCTGTAAAGATTAACCGTTAAGTTTTACTACCAGTCCTGCAACGTACTCGCCCTGATAGCGAGCAATAGCCAGCTCTTCCTCGCTGGGCTGGCGAGAACCGTCGCCTCCTGCGATAGTGGTCGCGCCGTAAGGCGTACCGCCGCGTACCTGCGAGATATCAAATAGCTCTGGCGCACCGTAGCCAATGGGAACAATGATCATTCCGTGGTGGGCAAGGGTGGTCCAGGTTGAGGTGATGGTTTGTTCCTGGCCACCGCCGGTGCCGGTGGAGCTGAACACGCTGGCAACTTTGCCTCGCAGGCTACCGTTAGCCCATAAACCGCCGGTCTGGTCGAGGAAAGTGCGCATTTGTCCGGCCATATTGCCAAAGCGGGTCGGCGTGCCGAAAATAATCGCATCATACTCTGCCAGCTCTTGTGGGGAGGCAACTGGCGCGGTCTGCTGCTTACCGCCAGATTTCTCAAAGAGCTCCGCGGGCATGGTTTCAGGAACGCGTTTAAGTACAACTTCTGTGTTAGGTACTTTCTTCACGCCGTCAACAATGGCGTTGGCCATCGTTTCGATGTGTCCATACATGGAATAATAGAGCACTAAAATTTTTGCCATTTCTCTCGCTCCTCGTTATAGCCTTTTTGTTTATTTGACTCCTTTAACTCTATGTCGTGATGCTAAAAGTGCAAATTTGCCGGCTGGCGCAGGGATAAATGCCAGCCAGCGGAGAGGAAAAAAAATGACACATTTTTAGCGCCTGAATTTTTCAAAACATAATAAAAGCTTATGTTTTCTCGTTGCAGTTGAGGCCGTTTTTTGCCTTGATTCTGTTGCAGAATATGAATAGTGACTGGCCGTCACAGCCCAATACACTATGCTTAATCTCACGCGGCGCAGTTAATGATTTACGCAGTTTGCCGCGGAGTGAAAGAAAACTCTTTTACTGAATGCAGTATGATGTCTAATCAATAATGGAGGTCAGTAATGGCAAACCATCGTGGTGGCTCTGGTAATTTTGCAGAGAACCGGGAAAGAGCATCAGAAGCAGGCCGTAAAGGTGGTCAGCAGAGCGGCGGGAATTTTAAGAACGATCCCCAGCGCGCTTCCGAAGCTGGCAAAAAAGGGGGGAAAAGCGGTCATAGCGGCGGTCGTAGTTAGCCCGATGACTGTTTTATGAAGTTGAAGTAAGTGACTTTAGTCGAAGTAAGCTGGAATAAGTAGTTGAATCAGATAGTAACGTAGTCTGTAGTAAGTAGTAGCTGAAAGAAGTACCTGTAAGTCACCCCCCAGCCGCCGGGTTAACACCCGGCGGTTTTTCGTTATCAGTGTAGCGTCATTGGGCTGGGGGCAAGGGACAGCTCAAATCTCCTTCCTCACATTGCAGCATTGAACCCAGCCATGCGTTTCGCTCTTCGGTTTTTTCACTCAGGCATTGATTGCGGATCAGCGGTTGCACGCTGCCACCCTCGGTACCGGAGGCGATCACCTCGCAGTCAGCGTCACGTAAGGCTATCCATGTCTGCTGCGCTTTTTTAAGTAGCGCCTGCTGTGGAGCTTGTGCGCGACTCAGTACGTTTTTCCAGGTTTCATTTAGCTTATTGTCGGCCGCCTGATACTGCTGCGCGCTGCACTGGTTCATTTCCAGCTGCGTTGAGGCGTTATCGCAGTTATCGGCAAACGCCGGAATACTGACCAACAGGCTAGCTATCAGCAGGGTCATTCGCTTCATGTTATACCTCTATGATTAAGGCTCCTGAAGCAGGAGCCTGAACAGAGTAATCACACCTTACCCAATTGTCATCAGGCTGGCATTACCACCTGCGGCAGCGGTGTTAATACTGAGGGAACGTTCAAGGTACAGACGCTCCAGCGGAATATCACTCTCGCCGCGTGCAAATCCCAGCAGCGGAATAATAGCACCATTACGCTCTGCAACGGTGCCGCATAACTCGCGCAATTTATCAGAATCTCCGTGGAAGATTACCGCGTCACAGGTTGCCGCAGCCAGATTCTGTGCCGCAATGAAGCCGATCCTTGCCTGTACCTCCGGCGGAAGTTGTCGGAAGAGGGCGCGATGTAATTCACCTTCCGGCCATAGAAGACGTCCACCAACGGCCAGTACCGCGGCGAGCTGGGTCAGCGCGTCCTGTTCATTATCGGTCAGGCACAGGACCGTCTCGCGCGGCATTAAGGTCCAGGTATTGCGCTCACCGGTCGGCCCTGGCAGCAGCCGTTGCGTGCCACTTTGGGCCTGCTCGCCGAAACGCTGGCACAGACTCTGAAACGCGGGTCGGTCGGCTGCCCATGCGGTCAGGGCTGCCAGCGGCTGCGTAAGTAATGTCTTCAATTGCGAATCAACGGTTCGCTCGCCGTCCTGCCGGGCAAGGGTGATGGCTGGAGCATTCTGCGGACGGCTGCTGAGCAGGCGATACAAATAGAGCGGGCCACCGGCTTTCGGGCCAGTACCGGATAAGCCTTCACCGCCAAACGGCTGTACGCCAACCACCGCGCCTACCATATTGCGGTTAACATACAGATTGCCCACCTTCGCTTTCCCGGTCACCTGGGCGATGGTCTCATCAATGCGCGTATGCACACCCAGCGTCAGGCCGTAGCCTGCGGCATTGATCTGCTCAAGCAACTGTGGCAGTTCACGGCGGGAGTAGCGCACAACATGTAGCACCGGACCAAAAATCTCTTTTTTGATCTCCTCCACGCTCTCCAGCTCGATAAGCGTTGGTGGGATAAACGTGCCGCTCCGCCATTCGCGCCTGTCGTCTCCCGCATCGCGGGCAGCCTGAAAGACGGGACGGCCTTTGGCCCGCATTTGCTGGATGTGGCGTTCAATATTGGCTTTGGCCTCGGCATCAATGACCGGGCCGATATCCGTACTAAGCCGCCCGGGGTTGCCCATTCGACATTCCGCCATTGCGCCACGCAGCATGGTTAATGTGTGATCGGCAGCATCCTCCTGAATGCACAGCACCCGCAGCGCCGAGCAACGCTGTCCCGCACTGTCGAATGCGGACGCCAGCACATCGGCAACGACCTGTTCGGTAAGCGCTGAAGAGTCAACGATCATTGCATTTAAGCCACCTGTCTCAGCGATGAGTGGCGTCGGACGACCCTGCGCATCCAGACGAGTAGCAACGCTTCGCTGTAGCAGGCTGGCGACGTCGGTAGAGCCGGTAAACATCACTCCTCGTACCCGGTCGTCAGCGGTCAGTCGTGCCCCAACGATCTCCCCACGTCCCGGGAGTAATTGCACGACACCCGGCGGAACCCCGGCTTCCAGCAAGATAGCCACTCCCTGAGCGGCAATCAGCGGTGTTTGTTCCGCCGGTTTTGCCAGCACGCTGTTACCCGCGGCCAGCGCGGCGGCGATTTGCCCGGTAAAGATCGCCAGCGGGAAGTTCCACGGGCTGATGCAGACCACGGGGCCAAGTGGGCGGTGAGTTTCGTTATCAAAATCGTCCCGCACCTGCCCGGCATAGTAGTGCAGAAAATCGACCGCTTCGCGTACTTCGGCAATCGCATTGCTGAAGGTTTTCCCCGCTTCGCGCACCAGAATGCCGATAAGCGTTTGCATCCGGTCTTCCATCAAGATGGCCGCCCGTTGCAGGCTGGCCGCCCGCTCCTGCGGCGGCGTGGCGAACCAGATTGGCCCCTGGCTGACCGCGCGGGCCAGCGCCCGATCAACCTCCGCCTCGCTGGCGTCCCGCACAAAGCCAACGATGTCCCCGGGCTCAGCAGGATTGACCAGCGGTGTCATTTCGCCTTCTTCCACGGCATCTTCAAGCACCGGCAGCGCCAGCCATTTTTGCGCTGCGCTATTCAGCAAGGCAGAGGAGAGCGACGCCAGGCGGTGCTCGTTTGATAAATCCAGTCCGGCAGAGTTAAGACGTCCCGTGCCATACAGGTCGCGAGGCAGCGGAATTTTGGGGTGCGGCAGGCCGATGTCACCTTCTTTAACGCCCAGTTGTTCAACCGCCGTCACCGGGTTCGCCACCAGTTCGTCAAGCGGCAGAGTGGTATCGGCGATCCGGTTAACGAAAGAGGTATTAGCCCCATTTTCCAGTAGCCGGCGAACCAGGTAGGCCAGCAGCGTTTCATGCGTGCCGACCGGAGCATAGATACGGCAGGGACGGTTTAGTTTGCCATCGGCGATTTTTCCCACTACTTGTTCATATAATGGTTCGCCCATGCCGTGCAGGCACTGAAACTCATACTGCCCCGGATAATAATTCTGCCCGGCAAGATGGTAAATTGCTGCCAGAGTATGCGCGTTATGGGTGGCAAACTGCGGATAAATCAGGTTTGGCACCGCCAGCAGTTTTTTGGCGCAGGCAAGGTAGGAAACGTCCGTATACACCTTGCGCGTATAGACCGGATAACCTTCCAGCCCTTCCATTTGCGCACGTTTGATTTCGCTGTCCCAGTACGCGCCTTTCACCAGGCGGATCATCAGCCGCCGGCGACTGCGGGTCGCCAGATCGATCAGGTAATCGATCACGAACGGGCAGCGTTTCATATATGCCTGAATGACAAAGCCGATCCCGTTCCAGCCTTCCAGTTCCGGCTCGAAACAAAGTTTTTCCAGCAGGTCGAGAGATATTTCCAGCCGATCGGCTTCTTCAGCGTCAATGTTGATGCCGATGTCATACTGCCGCGCCAGCAGCGTTAGCGATTTCAGGCGCGGATATAGCTCTTCCACAACGCGATCGTATTGCGCGCGGCTGTAACGGGGATGTAGCGCCGAAAGCTTGATAGAAATCCCCGGCCCTTCATAAATACCGCGTCCGTTGGAGGCTTTACCGATAGCATGAATTGCCTGCTGGTAAGAGACCATGTATGCCTGTGCATCAGCGGCAGTGAGGGCCGCCTCGCCAAGCATATCGTAAGAGTAGCGAAAGCCCTGGTCTTCCAGCTTGCGCGCGTTTGCCAGCGCAGCAGAAATAGTTTCGCCGGTCACAAACTGTTCGCCCATCAACCGCATTGCCATATCCACGCCTTTGCGAATGAGCGGTTCGCCGCTTTTACCGATGATACGGTTAAGGGAATGCGAAAGATTAGATTCATTATGCGTGGAGACCAGCCGTCCGGTAAACAGCAGACCCCAGGTGGCAGCGTTAACAAACAGCGACGGACTGCGACCAATATGCGATTGCCAGTTACCATTGCTTATTTTATCGCGGATCAGGGCGTCACGCGTGGCCTTATCCGGAATACGCAGTAGCGCTTCGGCAAGACACATCAGCGCTACACCCTCCTGCGAGGAGAGAGAAAATTCCTGTAACAGGCTCTGTACCATACCGGCACGACCGCTGGCATTTTTTTGCTGACGTAGCGATTGCGCCAGTTGATAGGCCAGTTTATGGGATTGCTCATCGACGGCGTGCGGCAGGCGCGCCTGTTCCAGCAGCATCGGGATCGCTTCTGTCTCGGGGCGGCGATACGCAGCGGTGATCGCCGCGCGATTTACCGATTGCGGCAGGATCTGTTCAGCAAAGTCAAGAAACGGCTGGTGGATTTCCTCCACCGGTGTGGCGGTCTCATCCTGCTCCGTCGCCGCATCCAGCAGGGCAGGTAGCTCGGCTACAGGCTCGTTATTTTCCAGTCTCTCAAGATAATTAAATATCGCCTGCTTGATAAGCCAGTGCGGCGTGCGGTCAATGCGGTTTGCCGCCGCCTTGATCCGCTCGCGCGTGGCGTCATCAAGTTTGACTCCCATCGTGGTCGTCCCCATGCCTTACTCCTGTTGTGCTGTTCGTTATGGCGAATGACTATCCGACATGTTGCAACTTTGTGCAACCATGTTAAATGTGACCAGGATAACAGGTCTGAAATTACCGAAAATGTTAATTAAAAGTTATCTCATTTGCTTGGGGAAGGATTAACTAAGAAGGCTATTACATGCGCTGGTTAACATTTTTAACGGGTGCAACCTGGAAAAACGTGAGCGAGTGCAACCTAAATGAAAATCATATTTGTGCCAGAACAAAAATGATGTGAATGCTGTGTTAAACCATTTGTGAATAGTAAAAGGTTGCGGCAGGATACGTCGCCTGACGATAACAGCATATTGCCACCCCGTTCCGGTGGCGCAATAACAGATAAAGACTCTGGAGATGGTTAATGGCTATAAGCACCCCGATGCTGGTGACATTCTTTGTATATATATTTGGCATGATCTTAATCGGCTTTTTTGCCTGGCGGTCAACGAAAAACTTTGGTGATTATATTCTCGGTGGTCGCCGAATGGGACCGCTGGTAACCGCATTGTCAGCGGGTGCATCGGACATGAGCGGTTGGCTGCTGATGGGGCTGCCGGGAGCCATTTTCATTTCAGGGATTTCAGAGAGCTGGATTGCGATTGGGCTAACGCTTGGCGCATGGATCAACTGGAAGCTGGTCGCCGGCCGCCTGCGCGTCCATACCGAGGCGAACAATAATGCGCTGACGCTACCGGATTATTTTACTGGCCGTTTTGAAGATGGCAGCCGCCTGCTGCGGATTATTTCGGCGCTGGTGATCCTGCTTTTCTTCACCATCTACTGTGCGTCGGGTATCGTCGCCGGGGCGCGTCTGTTTGAAAGTACCTTCGGTATGAGCTATGAAACCGCACTGTGGGCGGGTGCGGCGGCCACCATTCTTTATACCTTTATCGGCGGTTTTCTGGCGGTCAGCTGGACCGATACTGTACAGGCCAGCCTGATGATTTTCGCCCTCATCCTCACCCCCGTCATCGTGGTGATTTCCGTTGGTGGCTTTGCAGATTCGCTTGAGGTTATCCGACAGAAAAGCGTTGATAACCTCGATATGCTCAAGGGGCTGAATGTGGTGGCGATTATCTCACTCATGGGCTGGGGGCTTGGCTATTTTGGTCAACCACACATTCTTGCGCGTTTTATGGCGGCAGATTCTCACCACACCATCGTCCATGCGCGGCGTATTAGTATGACCTGGATGATCCTGTGTCTGGCCGGTGCCGTTGCGGTGGGTTTCTACGGTATTGCTTATTTCAGTAACAATCCGTCGCAAGCAGGTGCAGTGAATCAAAATGCTGAACGTGTATTCATTGAGCTGGCGCAGATCCTGTTTAATCCGTGGATTGCCGGTGTGCTGTTGTCTGCAATTCTTGCGGCGGTAATGTCTACCCTGAGCTGCCAATTACTGGTGTGTTCCAGTGCCATTACTGAAGATCTCTATAAAGCGTTTTTACGCAAAGGGGCAAGCCAGAAAGAACTGGTATGGGTAGGACGAATGATGGTGCTGGTCGTGGCGCTGATCGCCGTTGCGCTGGCGGCAAATCCGGAAAACCGCGTGCTGGGGCTGGTCAGCTACGCGTGGGCAGGGTTTGGTGCGGCATTCGGACCGGTTATTCTGTTCTCCGTATTGTGGTCGCGTATGACCCGCAACGGGGCGCTGGCCGGGATGATTATCGGGGCGGTAACGGTTATTGTCTGGAAGCAATTTGCCTGGTTCGGGCTGTATGAAATTATCCCTGGTTTCATTTTTGGCAGCCTGGGCATTGTGATCTTTAGCCTTATCGGGAAAGCGCCGTCAGCGGCGATGCAGCAGCGCTTTGCTGAGGCTGACGCCCATTATAATAACAAGACGCCCGAGCATGTAACGCCGTAATTTTCTTATCAATAAGCGCATAAGGTGGGAAATATTCCCACCTTTTTTATGTCGGTTTATCAATGATACCGACCGTAATTATTCGCTGGCACAGCGATTATTCCTGCCTTAACACACAATTTCACTTGTTTTTCTTTTTTCCGTAATGATAATCACTATCAATCATATTTACTTTTCTTTTCAAGTATTGACCTTACTTGAGATAAGGATGCAATGATGTTTGTTCCATTTCTCATCATGTTACGTGAAGGTCTGGAGGCGGCACTCATTGTCAGCCTGATAGCCAGCTACCTGAAAAGGACGCAGCGGGGGCGCTGGATTGGCGTGATGTGGGTAGGCGTGGTGCTGGCCGCAGCCCTGTGCCTGGGACTGGGCATTTTCATCAATGAAACAACCGGCGAATTTCCGCAAAAAGAGCAGGAGCTCTTTGAAGGGCTGGTGGCCGTGGTGGCCGTAGTCATTCTGACCTGGATGGTGTTCTGGATGCGTAAAGTGTCGCGCAATGTTAAACAACAGCTGGAGCAGGCGGTCGATAAGGCATTACAGGGCGGGAATAAGCATGGCTGGGCGCTCATCCTGATGGTGTTCTTTGCTGTAGCGCGGGAAGGCCTGGAATCGGTATTTTTCCTGCTGGCGGCCTTCCAGCAGGATCTCGGCATCTGGCCACCGCTGGGGGCAGTGCTGGGGCTAACGACCGCCGTGGTGCTCGGCTTTCTGCTTTACTGGGGCGGTATCCGCCTTAACCTTGGCGCATTCTTTACGTGGACCAGCCTGTTTATTTTACTGGTGGCAGCCGGGCTGGCGGCTGGCGCAATCCGTGCTTTCCATGAAGCCGGCCTGTGGAATCATTTTCAGGACGTGGCATTTGACCTAAGCAACATCCTGTCTACGCACTCGCTGTCTGGCACATTGCTTGAAGGGATCTTTGGCTACCAGGAAGCGCCGAGCGTCAGCGAAGTCGCTGTGTATTTTATTTATCTGATCCCGGCGCTGTTGCTGTTTATCTGGCCATCGCGTGCCGGTGTGGCAGCGCGTACGCCTGCACCCTGATGACAAACAATAACCATATTAGTTACAACATACTTTTAAAGGATGTGCTATGACCCTCAACGTTAGCCGTAGTGCTTTGCAACTCAGTCTCGCAGCGCTGTTTACCTCTGCCTTTGCCGTTCAGGCGGCAGATGTGCCTCAGATCAAGGTCACAGTAAACGATAAACAGTGCGAACCGATGAACCTGACGGTGAAAGCCGGAAAAACACAGTTTATTATTCAGAACCACAGCCAGAAAGCGCTCGAATGGGAAATCCTCAAGGGCGTGATGGTGGTTGAAGAACGGGAAAACATTGCACCGGGCTTTACCCAGAAGATGACCGCCAATCTTGAGCCGGGTGAATATGATATGACCTGTGGTCTGCTTACCAACCCGAAAGGTAAGCTCACCGTTACGGGGTCCGCTACCCCAGACGCGGCCAAAGGCAATGCATTACTGGAATTAAGTGACGCCATTACCGCTTATAAAGCGTATGTGACTGCACAAACGGTTGAACTGGTGACAGGCACCAAAGCCTTTACCGATGCGGTAAAAGCAGGAGATATCGAAAAAGCCAAAGCGCTGTACGCGCCGACCCGCCAGCATTATGAACGCATAGAACCGATTGCCGAGCTGTTCTCCGATCTTGATGGGGCGATTGATGCCCGCGAAGATGATTATGAACAAAAAGCCGCCGATCCAAAATTCACCGGTTTCCACCGTCTGGAAAAAGCGCTGTTCGCTGATAACAGCACCAAAGGCATGGCGCAGTATGCCGACGGACTGTACCGCGATGTGGTGGAACTGCAAAAACGGATTAACGAACTGGCGTTCCCGCCATCAAAAGTAGTGGGTGGCGCGGCTGGCCTGATTGAAGAAGTGGCCTCCAGCAAAATCAGCGGCGAAGAAGACCGCTACAGCCATACCGATCTTTGGGATTTTCAGGCCAACATTGATGGCGCACAGAAAATTGTTGATCTACTGCGTCCACAGTTGCAGAAAGATAACGCCGCGCTGCTGGCGAAGGTCGATGCGAACTTCAAAAAGGTCGATGACATTCTGGCGAAATACCGCACTAAAGACGGGTTTGAAACCTACGACAAACTCACCGATGCCGACCGCAATGCACTAAAAGGGCCTGTTACTACGCTGGCGGAAGATCTGGCGCAACTGCGTGGCATTCTGGGGCTGGACTAATCTGATGTCTGATCACGATCCCGACAACGTTGACCAACCATCACGTCGTCGTTTACTGAAGAACATCGGCGCGTTGGGTGGCGCGCTGGTGGTCGGTGGTGGCTGCCCGGTAGCGCATGCGGCAAAACCGCAAAGCGCGCCGGGAACCCTGTCACCCAATGCGCGTATGGAGACCCAGCCTTTTTATGGGCCGCATCAGGCCGGTATTCTGACGCCGCAGCAGGCCGCGATGATGCTGGTAGCATTCGATGTGCTGGCAAGTGATAAAGCGGGGCTGGAGCGACTCTTTCGTCTCCTTACCCGGCGCATTGCATTTTTGACAACCGGCGGCCCGGCACCGCAGACGCCAAATCCCCGGATGCCGCCAACCGATTCCGGCATTCTGGGTAAGTTTATTGCTCCGGATAATCTGACCATAACCGTGTCTCTCGGCCATTCGCTGTTTGACGACCGTTTTGGTCTGGCCGCACACAGGCCAAAAAAACTGCAAAAAATGACCCGCTTTCCTAATGATTCTCTGGACGCTGCACTGTGTCATGGTGATGTGCTCCTGCAAATCTGTGCCAACACCCAGGATACGGTGATCCACGCTCTACGGGATATTATTAAGCACGCTCCGGATTTACTGAGCGTACGCTGGAAACGTGAGGGTTTTATCTCCGATCACGCGGCACGCAGTAACGGCAAAGAGACGCCAATTAACCTGCTGGGATTTAAAGACGGCACTGCTAACCCGGATAGCCAGAACCCGGCCTTGATGGACGAGGTAGTATGGGTAACAGCGGAGCAGGGCGAGCCGGCCTGGGCCACCGGAGGTAGCTATCAGGCAGTGCGTATTATTCAGTTTCATGTTGAATTCTGGGATCGTACCCCGCTAAAAGAGCAACAGACCATTTTCGGCCGCGATAAAGCGACCGGTGCGCCACTTGGAATGCACAACGAGCATGATGTCCCGGATTACGCGCAGGACCCCGATGGCGATATCATTGCTCTGGACAGCCACATCCGGCTGGCGAATCCGCGTACGCCACAGACACAATCCAGTCTCATGATGCGCAGGGGATACAGTTACTCGCTCGGTGTAACCAACGCGGGGCAGCTTGATATGGGGCTGCTTTTTGTGTGCTATCAGCACGATCTGAAAAAAGGTTTTCTGACGGTACAGCAGCGTCTTAATGGTGAAGCGCTGGAAGAGTACATCAAGCCGATTGGCGGGGGATTCTTTTTCGTGTTACCCGGTGCGCAGGGTAGCGATAATTACCTTGGTCAGTCTTTGATAAATGCGTAGTACCGTGGGTCTGGGGTGCAGATTTGCACAGCAGATCATAAATTTTTCCTCTTTCCTGCGCATTGTTATATTTCTGTAATATAAATATAAGAGGCTTGACCCAACACGAAGTTAACTGTTTTTGTTATGTTAAAGTAAATATAATGTTGCATTTTTGAAAATATTTGATTTACTTTATGTATGAGTGGTTATCCATGACAGGATGTCGCTGCAATGGGAGGCTGTGAATGGTAGCGTCCGGCACTGGACATGTTATATCGAAAATCCATCCCTGCAACTGCGGAGGCAGCGCCTTCGTCACCACCATCTTCTTTATCTTTCTATCCCTATTCTGGGCAGCAAACGAGTTTACCGACAGGGCGCGCGGTGCGTTTAACCGTGCGCTTTTGTCCGTTAAAACGCAGTCATGGCTTACAAGGAAGCCAAACCTCAGATGTTTGAGTACATAATCGCGCCGATTTTAGCGCGTGGATGTTAATTAACAACTCAAGGTGCTATCCATGGGAAGACAAAAAGCAGTGATCAAAGCTCGTCGTGAAGCGAAACGTGTGCTGAGACGGGATTCGCGTAGTCATAAGCAACGTGAAGAAGAATCGGTCACCTCGCTTGTCCAGATGAGCGGCGTTGAATCAATTGGTATGGCGCGGGATTGCCGTGACAACTCACCAATTGAAGCGCGTAATGAAGCTCAGGCGCACTATCTGAACGCTATTGAGACTAAACAGCTGATATTTGCTACCGGTGAAGCAGGGTGTGGTAAGACCTGGATCAGCGCAGCAAAAGCGGCTGAGGCTCTGATTCATAAGGATGTGGAGAGGATCATTGTTACCCGTCCGGTCCTGCAGGCTGACGAAGATCTCGGCTTCTTGCCCGGAGATATCTCTGAGAAGTTCGCTCCTTATTTCCGCCCGGTTTATGACGTGCTGGTGAAACGGCTCGGAGCTTCCTTTATGCAATACTGCCTGCGACCAGAAATTGGCAAGGTGGAAATCGCGCCGTTCGCCTATATGCGCGGACGTACATTTGAAAATGCGGTTGTCATTCTCGACGAGGCTCAGAACGTGACCGCAGCGCAAATGAAGATGTTTTTAACGCGCCTCGGGGAAAACGTGACGGTCATTGTTAATGGTGATATCACCCAATGTGACCTGCCGTCGCATGTTAAATCAGGGCTGAGCGATGCGCTGGCGCGTTTTGAAGAAGATGAAATGGTGGGGGTAGTGCGATTCACTACCGAGGATTGCGTGCGTTCTGTGTTGTGCCAGCGCACGCTGCAAGCCTATTACTGATAGTTATCTCACTACAAAGCCCGGGTAAACCGGGCTTTGCTATTAAATAGATTGCAGAAGGAGAATAACCGCTCCTGAAAAGACAAGATAAAATGACCAGTACGGGCATGCCCTTACGCCAATAATTGACGTATAACATCCTGCTGTTGATCCCATATTTCTGTTACCGGCACAATACGTCTTGAGCGTGGGGTTTCGCTGCTGGTCCATAAAAAAGGATAAAAATGACAGGCAAGTTCGCCTGAAAGCGCTTTTACCTCTGTTTGCCAGCCCTCCCAGCGAACATTGTTATAAAAAAGGTCCAGATCGCCGGTTAATGCCCACTGTAGGAAGTGAGAATAGCCGACCTCAAGACTTTCCCATTTGAGGCTGTCCGGAGCCTTCCGCTTTCTGCTAATATTATTTAAGTATTACTTTTACATTTCTAATCATACTATAATCGCTCGCGTTACGATTTCGTCAGTAAGTCATATTTAACAACTGAGGGGATCTGCTGCATATCTACAGCATGAGTTATGGTTGATTTGCATCCTCATTTATATATAATCTGAATGACTTATAGGTTAACATAGTCATCAGAGAAGAAAATAATAGTGCCCATGCAAACATAAGGTCATCAAGTAAAGGATTGGCTCCACATTCAATATGACCGTCGTACAAGCCATAACGGACATGCACATAGTAATATGCCGCCCACCCAGTACTTTCTATATCAAAAGCTGTTTCCAGTATACTTTCCATAACGACTGATATGAGAAGGAAGAATAAAAAAACAAAAATCATGATAGCTATTCTGAAAATACAAGCAGAAATATAAACCATGATTTTTTTTATGAACATAGAATGTGGCATTTTCAACGTGATTTTACCATGAAGAGTGCTTTGGGGTAAAGGCAAGAGCCCTGACTTTCCATGGCTTCTTGTGTCATTCGTTTTTTGAATGTCATTTTTTTCTCATCATATCTAAGTGCGTTATTTTTGTTTCATCGTGAAATGCTCCAAACCATTCATCACGATAATGGGTATTCAAACCATGTTCGACGCTTTTACGCAAATTCTTGAGTGCCCGACTCTTAAGCTCACCACTGGGCCTGTCAACTATCCCGTATTTTCCTGAAGGAAGAAAAGCATTACCTTTGTACGCACATTCCGGAATATCGCTATAAAGCATATTGCTTTTCAGAACAGGGAAATCAGGAAACTTTCCTAGTGTCTTACATGATAAATGTAACACACCAGTTTCATCTTTTTTACCGTTTTTTACTGTAAATCCCTGCATATAACCCTTCTTACAAAATCAGAAACCCACGCATTCCATAAACGGTATGCACTGGTCCCTGCCAGACAGTGCTTCCATGTCACCGAGTTATAAGTAAAACTAATATTTTCGGTCGGCTGGCCTCCCGGATTATTCAGGGTGTACGGGCTGGATAAACAGATACCTTTTATCGTGGCTTTAGTCAATCTGCTTTTTTACATAGTGTTCATCTGTTACATTCCGGATCGTCAGTGACTTACCATTTAGCAATGCAGATTTCCAGTAAATATAAGGCAGAAACACCAGTGAGACCAGTTATGATATTTACTCTCTCCTTTATTATTCGTATTTTTTCTCTTTTGTTTTTCAATAGTAGATGTTCTTTGAAAAATAAACTCCATATTTTAATTTGTTTCATGATATATTAATCTGTATATTGACGAGTATTAAAAAAGTTACGATGAAGAAATTTAATAGGCAATAGTACTATATGATTCAAATATCTCTTCCGCCCAGCATAGAACTAATTACTTTTTAATGAAAATGGATGACCTGACCACAGTTTACTAATGTGATCTGCCAGGATGCGTTCCCGTCCTTTTCCCTGATCATCCGGTCGAAAGCGGTTTTATTTGATACATAACCAATGATCCGTTTTATAACATATTATAGAATCTCCCACAGTCGGCGAAACCAATTACATTTACAGGATTTTAATAGTCTAAATGCCACAAACATTACTGGAACGGGAAATACTATTACACAGAAGAGCATAAAATCACCAAGTACAGGATTGACGCCCCAGCCATAAATTTCTTCATACCACCCATAATGGGAATGAAGATAATTGTATGCCATCCATGCCATATTCTGCATTGCTGTGTCGAAAAAAATATCCAGTATTATCAAGGCAACAATTGTCATGTAACACAATAAAAGATAACAAATAATTAAGATGAATGCCCTGTAAATAAAGCTCAAAATACGAGCAGCAATTTTCTTTATAAACATTATATGTCGTATAACCACTATAGTTGCCTTATGTTAATTGTAATATTTCATCTTTCGCTTTCTGCTTATGTTTTTAAGTATTCCTGTATTATGAGTTATGGCTAATTTTCATCCTCATTTATATATAATTTGAATAATCTGAATGTCAACAGGGTCATCGGAGAAGAAAATAATAGCCCCCATAAAAACCTAAGATCAGTGAGTAAAAAATTGGTTCCACATTCAATATGACCGTCGTACAAGTCATAACGGACATGCAAATAGTGATATGCAGCCCAACCAAGTCCTTCCATATCAACGATTATAACCAGTATAGCATCCAGCACAATAGATATGCAAAAGAAGAATAAAAAAACAAAAAATCATGATAGCTATCCTGAAAATAAAACCGGAAATATAAACCATGATTTTTTTTATGAATATATAATGCTGCATGTTCAACGTGATTTTACCGTGAGGAGTGCATTAGTGTGAAGGTAAGATCCCTCACTTTCCATGGCTTCTTGTGTCATTTATTTTTTGAATAGCATTTTTTTCTCACCATATTTAAGTACATGATAAATGTAACACGCCATTTTCATCTTTTTTACCGTTGTTTACTGTAAACCCCTGCATATAATCCTTCTTATAAAATCAGAAACCCGCGCATTCCATAAAATGTATGCAATGCTCCCTGCAAGGCAGTGCTCCCACGTCATCGAGTTATAAGTAAAACTAATATTTTTGGTCGGCTGGCCTCCCGGATTGTTCATGGCGTCCGCGCTGGATAAACTGATATCTTTTATCGTGGCTTTAGTCAATCTGGTTTTTTCATAGTGTTCATTTACACCCTCACGGTTTGTACAATAGAAATCGAATTCGCAGTTCAGTATTTCATTCTACGCTGTTAGGTTGCTAATAGATCTCTTTCTCCTGCATCTCAGCATTCTATCCATGCACCCGCATTGGCTGATACTGCGTCAGCAGAGATCCTGCAGGCGTTTCCTGATTCAGCGTCCGTTCAGCCTGCCAGTTTTTATTTACCCGGCATTTTTCAACGCGTTATTCATTCCGGTTTTAATTCCCTCGATTGCCCGCTTCACCTGATAAAGCTGGTCGCGTAGCTCCCGCACCTCGTCACTCTCCGCCATCAGTACAATGCACCCTCCCGAGATCTTCGCGGTGACCGCCGTCCCGATAGCAAATCCCGTCTCTTTCAACCAGTCGCCTTTAAGGTACAGGCTGAGGATTTGCGAATATCTGGCAGGAACTTTGGTCTTATGTTTAGTGTGGCGGGTATCCATGTAATAAACTTCAAACCAACTTTATCGCTTACATTTTTCTGGTTTACATCATGTTTTAAAAGTAAAATAAGCTTTGTGCAGATAAATATATTTATCAGGGCATGGCGGTAGCGTATAAACTATGACGTGGTGGTATAGGGAGTGTGCGAACGGATCTGGTAGTTTGATGCTCATATGTGACTATTAGCGTGAGTTGATCCCTTTGGGTTAGCGGGATGACTGAATACGCACGCTAATGCGCATTATCCGGTTAACCGGAAAGAACCGTGGGGATGGCAGGACGTCCCCTTAAAGCTGAAGCAGGCTTACTTGCAAGTAAAAAATATGGCATCGACTGGAAAAAGGGCCTGCCAGAGCGATAAAATACAATAAAGCAGAAGGTCAATTCGGTATTACGGATGACGTTCAATTTACTGTTGATGAAGCAAGCGCTTAACCAACAGGCAATATAGCATTTTTGGTCTACCGGAAGGTCATTCATCAGTTGTTCATTTGCCAAACGGACAGACTGTACCCGTAACAAAGTCTGAGTAATACATAATAGTAAGGCGGTGCACGCATACCCAATGGAGTAAATAATGAGTTTCTATATTCAATTAAGTAACCCAAGAATTAATACTATAAGCGTAAAGAATGAAGTTGGGATAAGTAAATTTATTGAAGATTTATTTCCTATGGAAACGGAGGACTTAATGATTTGTTGGAACGGAGTTCGTTTTTCTTTGAGTTATAAATATGATATTCCAATTATTTTTGATGATGTAATTCAAATGATTAATAATATAAACTCATCCCAAAAGGGAATGCTAAATGTTTTTTGGCCTTCCAATACATTCAGAAGCGATTGGAAAATCTCCTGGAACAATGAAAATATTCAATGTAACACCATATGGGAAAGCGTTAGTGGAAACGTTGAGTCAGTTTTAAATAGGGTTAGCTCATTAGAATGTACAAAAGATTATTTCATAGGTGAATGGATTGCCGTTTTACGAATGATAAAGAAAAAGATCATTAAGTCGGGGGTCAATCCTAATTTAATACTAGAGATGAAAGAATTGGATGAGTTACTTGAAGCCAGACGTGATGACATTGGATATCTATATACTATAGAAACGTGGTCTGTTTTATAAAAAAAACGAACAAATAAACACGCAAAATTGAAAAGTCTTGTTGGCAGCCAGCATCATTAACATTGGGAGAAATCCAGCCAGCTGCTGGGCAGCGACATCACCGAACAGGGCGTACTTACCGCCCACAAACCTGGCACTGCTACTGGGATGAATTCGACCACCTGCGCCAGGGCAAAACCCCGCAGGGCGAAGTCTGAGCCTATATCTATGACACCCTGGGCCGACGCATCAAAGGCAAAGCCTGTGTCAATATGGCCGGGTGGTTAACGATGAGAGCATGATCGGCTGCGTCCTGCGGTTTATGGGGCAGTGGTTTGATGAAGAAAGTGGTCTACACTATAACCTGCATCGCTATTATGATCCGCAGACGGGGCAGTACTTATTGACCGATCCAATTGGGCTGTGAGGCAGAATAAACCTTTATCAGGATGCGCCGAATCCGCTGGGATAGATCGAGCTTCCTGGGCTAAAAGGTGGAAAATCTTGCAGAGATTTAGGTAAATCAGGTGAAAGGAATTCTTTTGAGCTGACTGTGTTACCTAAAAATACAACGCAGATTTCAGGTAATAGTGGTAAAAAAGCTATGGGCTTCCTGAACATATGTTTACTGATGGGCGTTATATTGCTGAAATTAAAAATCAAAATTTTATGCATTTATCCAGCCAATTGTAAGATTATATCACTTATGTAGGCCGTCGTGGCGGGCTGGTAGAGTAGATTTTATTATTGTTCAGGAAGTGAAGATTAGCGAACCTCTATTAAAAAGCATCTTTATCCTAAAAATTCATTACATATTATCGGTACGGATTTAAACAAATGACGAATATATTTACGGGAAAAATTAATTATTCTATATCTAACTTGAAAAACAATAATGATTTATCTTTTATTTTTAAATCATTTGAAGAGTATTGCGACGATTTAATATCAACAAGAACAGGATTGGTGATGAGAGGTGTTGATGGTGCGCCTGATTGGTATGGATATGAAATGATAATATGGAAATCTGTTTTTAAATATATTGAGCCTATATTAAAAATGAAGAAATTTAGAGGTAAAAATGAGTTGCTAGATGGAATGCTATCTTTATGCTTGAGAAAAGAATATGGTAAAGGGCGCCAGTCTTTAGTTATGCTAATTGGAAAGTATGGTGCAATTGATTATGCATCATCGTTGGCTCGTTTAATTGATGATCCTGAAATTTCTATTCATGTAATTGGTGCTTTAACTCAACTGAAGGATTTATCTCACTTTGAACAAATAAAAAATATATCAGAGGAGAAAAATCTTACATCGAAAAGAACATATGCTAGAAAGTATATGAAGAAATTAGCACCTTTAAAATTGAATCAAGAATAAAACGATAGTGGAGAGAGAAAACAAAATTTTCCGGCTTAATTTTATTTACCCGCCACTGTCTCGCGCGTTAGTCATTCTTTTTTTAATTCCCTCGATTGCCCGCTTCACCTGATAAAGCTGGTCGTGTAGCTCCCGCACCTCGTCACTCTCCGCCATCAGTACAATGCACCCTCCCGAGATCTTCGCGGTGACCGCCGTCCCGATAGCAAATCCCGTCTCTTTCAACCAGTCGCCTTTAAGGTACAGGCTGAGGATTTGCGAATATCTGGCAGGAACTTTGGTCTTATGTTTAGTGTGGCGGGTATCCATGTAATAAACTTCAAACCAACTTTATCGCTTACATTTTTCTGGTTTACAGCATGTTTTAAAAGTAAAATAAGCTTTGTGCAGATAAATATATTTATCAGGGCATGGCGGTAGCGTATAAACTATGACGTGGTGGTATAGGGAGTGTGCGAACGGATCTGGTAGTTTGATGCTCATAT
>NZ_PQGD01000069.1 GCF_002915575.1 Superficieibacter electus | reverse complement strand
ACTGCTCTTTAACAATTTATCAGACAATCTGTGTGGGCACTCAAAGTGACATGGATTCTTAAATGTCTTCGGACAAAAAATGAATACCAAGTCTCTGAGTGAACACGTAATTCATTACGAAGTTTAATTCACGAGCATCAAACTTAAATTGAAGAGTTTGATCATGGCTCAGATTGAACGCTGGCGGCAGGCCTAACACATGCAAGTCGAACGGTAACAGGAAGCAGCTTGCTGCTTTGCTGACGAGTGGCGGACGGGTGAGTAATGTCTGGGAAACTGCCTGATGGAGGGGGATAACTACTGGAAACGGTAGCTAATACCGCATAACGTCTTCGGACCAAAGAGGGGGACCTTCGGGCCTCTTGCCATCGGATGTGCCCAGATGGGATTAGCTAGTTGGTGGGGTAACGGCTCACCAAGGCGACGATCCCTAGCTGGTCTGAGAGGATGACCAGCCACACTGGAACTGAGACACGGTCCAGACTCCTACGGGAGGCAGCAGTGGGGAATATTGCACAATGGGCGCAAGCCTGATGCAGCCATGCCGCGTGTATGAAGAAGGCCTTCGGGTTGTAAAGTACTTTCAGCGGGGAGGAAGGGAGAATGGTTAATAACCATTTTCATTGACGTTACCCGCAGAAGAAGCACCGGCTAACTCCGTGCCAGCAGCCGCGGTAATACGGAGGGTGCAAGCGTTAATCGGAATTACTGGGCGTAAAGCGCACGCAGGCGGTCTGTCAAGTCGGATGTGAAATCCCCGGGCTCAACCCGGGAACTGCATTCGAAACTGGCAGACTGGAGTCTTGTAGAGGGGGGTAGAATTCCAGGTGTAGCGGTGAAATGCGTAGAGATCTGGAGGAATACCGGTGGCGAAGGCGGCCCCCTGGACAAAGACTGACGCTCAGGTGCGAAAGCGTGGGGAGCAAACAGGATTAGATACCCTGGTAGTCCACGCCGTAAACGATGTCTATTTGGAGGCTGTGCCCTTGAGGCGTGGCTTCCGGAGCTAACGCGTTAAATAGACCGCCTGGGGAGTACGGCCGCAAGGTTAAAACTCAAATGAATTGACGGGGGCCCGCACAAGCGGTGGAGCATGTGGTTTAATTCGATGCAACGCGAAGAACCTTACCTGGTCTTGACATCCACAGAACTTGGCAGAGATGCCTTGGTGCCTTCGGGAACTGTGAGACAGGTGCTGCATGGCTGTCGTCAGCTCGTGTTGTGAAATGTTGGGTTAAGTCCCGCAACGAGCGCAACCCTTATCCTTTGTTGCCAGCGGTCCGGCCGGGAACTCAAAGGAGACTGCCAGTGATAAACTGGAGGAAGGTGGGGATGACGTCAAGTCATCATGGCCCTTACGACCAGGGCTACACACGTGCTACAATGGCATATACAAAGAGAAGCGACCTCGCGAGAGCAAGCGGACCTCATAAAGTATGTCGTAGTCCGGATTGGAGTCTGCAACTCGACTCCATGAAGTCGGAATCGCTAGTAATCGTGGATCAGAATGCCACGGTGAATACGTTCCCGGGCCTTGTACACACCGCCCGTCACACCATGGGAGTGGGTTGCAAAAGAAGTAGGTAGCTTAACCTTCGGGAGGGCGCTTACCACTTTGTGATTCATGACTGGGGTGAAGTCGTAACAAGGTAACCGTAGGGGAACCTGCGGTTGGATCACCTCCTTACCTTAAAGAACCTGCCTTTG
>NZ_PQGD01000068.1 GCF_002915575.1 Superficieibacter electus | reverse complement strand
GTAAGCGTCATTTCAGCACCGTCTGGCAGATCCTGAAATTCCTGAGAGGATAGTGGACACCAAATATGGTGGACACTATCCATGAAATCATTAACCGCAGTGCGTAAAAAAAGCCCTAATTATCCCGTTGAGTTCAAAATCAAAATGGTTGAACTCTCGCATCGACCAGAGATCTCCGTAGCGCAACTCGCTCGTGAGCATGGGATCAACGATAATCTGCTGTTCAAGTGGCGCCAATACTGGCGCGAAGGAAAACTACGTTCTCCTTCAATAACAGAAAACAGCGTGCCTGAGCTGCTCCCGATAACACTTGATGCCGAAGATGTTGTTCCTACAACCTCCCTCCGGGCACAACCTGTAGCTGCTGCGACACCTGAATCACTCAATATCAGCTGTGAAGTGACGTTCCGGCACGGTTCACTCCGTCTGAATGGTGCCATCAGCGAAAATATCCTGAACCTGCTGATACGGGAGCTCAAACGTTGATCCCATTACCATCAGGGACAAAGGTCTGGCTGGTCGCCGGCATCACCGATATGAGAAATGGCTTCAACGGCCTGGCAGCAAAGGTTCAGACGGCGCTGAAAGATGATCCGATGTCCGGGCACGTCTTCATCTTCCGGGGCCGCAGCGGCAGTCAGGTCAAACTGCTGTGGTCTACCGGTGACGGGCTGTGCCTGCTGACAAAACGGCTGGAGCGCGGCCGCTTCGCCTGGCCGTCAGCCCGGGATGGCAAAGTGTTCCTCACACCGGCACAGCTGGCGATGCTCCTTGAAGGTATCGACTGGCGGCAGCCTAAAAGACTGCTTACATCCCTGACTATGTTGTAGGCCTCTTTATCCTGGTCGACGCTGAATGCGCCTGGTAATATACCCGGCATGAACAGCTCACTTCCTGACAATATCAATGAACTGAAACGTCTCCTTGCCGAACAGGAAGCGCTGAACCGCGCCCTGCTGGAAAAGCTGGCCGAGCGTGAACGCGAAATAGATCACCTGCAGGCGCAGCTGGATAAGCTGCGCCGGATGAACTTCGGCAGCCGCTCCGAAAAAGTCTCCCGCCGTATCGCGCAGATGGAAGCCGACCTTAACCAGTTGCAGAAAGAAAGCGATACGCTGACCGGCCGGGTGGATGACCCGGCAGTGCAGCGTCCGTTGCGTCAGACCCGCACCCGCAAACCGTTCCTCGAATCACTTCCCCGCGATGAAAAACGGTTGCTACCCGCTAAGCCGTGTTGCCCGGAGTGCGGGGGTTCGCTGAGCTACCTGGGTGAAGATGCCACTGAACAGCTGGAGCTAATGCGCAGCGCCTTCCGGGTTATCCGCACTGTACGGGAAAAACATGCCTGCACAAAATGCGACGCCATCGTACAGGCCCCCGCGCCTTCGCGGCCCATCGAGCGGGGTATCGCCGGTCCGGGGCTGCTGGCCCGCGTACTGACCTCTAAGTATGCAGAGCACACCCCGCTGTATCGCCAGTCTGAAATCTATGACCGCCAGGGTGTGGAGCTGAGTCGCTCACTGCTGTCGGGCTGGGTGGATGCATGTTGCCGGCTACTGTCACCGCTGGAAGAGGCGCTTCGGAACTATGTGTTGACTGATGGTAAGCTCCACGCCGATGACACGCCTGTCCCGGTACTGTTGCCGGGTAATAAGAAGACGAAAACCGGGCGGTTGTGGACGTATGTTCGTGATGATCGCAACGCCGGGTCAGAGCTGGCACCGGCCGTGTGGTTCGCTTACAGCCCGGACAGAAAAGGCATCCATCCGCAGACCCATCTTGCCGGCTTCAGCGGTGTGCTGCAGGCGGATGCGTACGCCGGGTTCAACGAGCTGTACCGCAATGGCCGGATAACGGAAGCCGGCTGCTGGGCTCATGCCCGCCGAAAGATCCACGATGTGCACGTTCGCACCCCGTCAGCCCTGACGGAGGAAGCCCTGAAACGTATAGGCGATCTGTATGCCATCGAGGCTGAAATACGGGGAATGCCGGCAAAGCAACGCCTTGCAGAACGTCAGCAAAAGGCTAAACCGCGGCTGAAATCCCTGGAAAGCTGGCTGCGTGAAAGGATGAGAACGCTGTCGCGACACTCAGAGCTGGCGAAGGCGTTCACGTACGCTCTGAACCAGTGGCCGGCACTGACGTACTATGCGGAAGACGGCTGGGCCGAAGCAGATAACAACATCGCTGAAAATGCCCTGCGGATGGTTAGCCTGGGTCGCAAAAACTTCCTGTTCTTCGGCTCTGACCACGGTGGTGAGCGCGGAGCGCTACTGTACAGCCTGATCGGTACATGCAAACTGAACGGCGTGGATCCAGAGAGCTATATCTGTCATGTGCTCAACGTCATAGCTGACTGGCCGGTCAACCGGGTCAGCGAGCTGCTACCGTGGCGCATCACGCTGCCAGCGGAATAACGCATCCCCGTCAATACGGCTCTCGCTGGACGCTTAC
>NZ_PQGD01000067.1 GCF_002915575.1 Superficieibacter electus | reverse complement strand
GAAAGCGTGCGTATTGCCTGAAAACACAACCCGCTACGGGGGAGACTTACCCGAAATCTGATTTATTCAACAAAGCCTCGTTAAGGTTAACCTAAGATTTCAGAATGATAATCTCTGCTTTGCAGCGAATAAGGCAATCATAATATTAGATTGAATTGTTGTAATTATCATCAATGTTTTTACTGGTTTACTATTTTCCGGAGGTGTTAATGCCTGTACTTTTCAGGGTGAAAGTTATTCCGCTGGTTTTACTTCTGGCAATGATCTTTGCGTTTTTACTTAACTGGCCAATATTGCTGCATTTTTACGAGATTTTGTCGCATTTAGAGCATGTCAAAATTGGTTTTGTCATTTCTATTCCCTTTGTTCTGGTTGCGGCGCTTAACGTTGTTTTTATGCCTTTCTCAGTTCGTTTTCTGCTGAAACCTTTCTTTGCTTTACTGTTTATCACTGGCTCACTGGTCAGTTATTCGACACTAAAATATAAAGTAATGTTTGATCAAACGATGATTCAAAACATTATTGAAACTAACCCCCAGGAAGCGCATTCCTATCTTAATGGCTCAATTATTATATGGTTCGTCTTTACCGGTATCCTTCCTGCCATCCTCCTTTTTTCAATAAAAATTCAATATCCTGAAAAATGGTATAAAGGCATTGCTTACCGTTTGCTCTCCGTGCTGGCATCGTTGAGTTTGATTGCAGGTGTTGCCGCACTTTATTATCAGGATTATGCCTCTGTCGGCCGCAATAACTCGACATTGAATAAAGAGATCATCCCGGCGAACTACGCTTACAGCACTTTCCAGTATGTTAAGGATACGTACTTTACGACTAAAGTGCCTTTCCAGACGCTGGGGAATGATGCTAAACGCGTCGTCGCTCACGAAAAACCCACGCTGATGTTCCTGGTGATTGGCGAAACGGCACGCAGCCAGAATTTCTCGATGAACGGTTATTCGCGTGATACCAATGCCTTTACCAGCAAATCCGGCGGCGTTATTTCGTTTAAAAATATGCATTCCTGCGGTACCGCTACCGCAATATCCGTTCCGTGCATGTTCTCGAATATGAATCGCACCGAGTACGACAGTAAAAAAGCATCTAACAGTGAAAATTTCCTCGACATCGTGCAGAAAACCGGTGTCTCGCTGTTATGGAAAGAGAACGATGGCGGTTGTAAAGGCGTATGTAGCCGCATCCCGACTGTCGAAATTAAGCCTAGTGATAACCCGAAACTGTGCGATGGCAAAACGTGCCATGACGAGGTGATGCTGGAAAACCTTGATGATGAAATCGCCAAAATGCCAGGTGATAAGCTTGTCGCCTTCCATATCATTGGCAGCCATGGACCGACTTATTACCTGCGTTATCCGGCTGAGCATCGCCACTTCATGCCCGAATGTGCACGTAGCGATATCGAAAACTGTACTCAGGAACAATTGGTCAACACCTACGACAACACCCTTCGTTATACAGACTATGTATTAGCTGAGATGATTGAAAAGCTAAAAAATTACAGCGATCAGTACAACACCGTGCTGCTTTATGTGTCCGATCATGGTGAATCATT
Source organism: Superficieibacter electus (assembly GCF_002915575.1). Lineage (GTDB taxonomy): Bacteria > Pseudomonadota > Gammaproteobacteria > Enterobacterales > Enterobacteriaceae > Superficieibacter > Superficieibacter electus. Next base: position 988 of record NZ_PQGD01000067.1, on the reverse strand, counting down.
GGGCGAAAGCGGGCTATATCTGCACGGCACGCCGTACAAACTGGCACCGGATCAGCAGACGCATATTCCGATGCAGGTCTGGATGTCACCGGGCTTTATCGCCGGGAAACACATCAACATGTCTTGCCTTGAAAATAATGCGGCGAAAAAATCATATTCCCACGACAACCTGTTCTCATCGATTTTGGGGCTGTGGGACGTAAGCACCAGCGTCTATAATCCTGACCGCGATTTGTTCCGCGAATGCCGTGGCTAATCGATTGTTAGTATAACAAAAAGCCTTACGGCAACCTGGTTGCCGTAAGCTGCAAGAATGCAATAAGGCTTATAATATGAAACAACTTACTTTCAACGACCTACGCAAGCAAAGCGCACAAGCCGCAAATTCCCCCCGCTTACGTGCCCATCATAATTTCCACCCTGAATTGAGCGACCCGGTGCAGCGTCTGGCTATTGCTATGGAACCGGGAACTTATGTTCGCCCTCATCGCCACCCGCATACTTTTGAACTGCTGACATCCCTTACCGGTCGCTTTTTGGTATTGAACTTTGATGACCTGGGTAACCTGACCCAGCGCGTCGTGTTAGGTGAGGACTGTAAAGTGCTGGAGATGGATGCAGGCACCTGGCATACCGTATTGTCACTGGATGAAGGCGGCGTTATTTTTGAGGTAAAACACGGTAGGTACCAGCCTGTTGCTGATCAAGATGCCGCCCCATGGGCCCCCGCCGAAAACGAGCCGGGAACTGCAGAGCTGATGAAATGGTACACACAGGCGCAAGTAGGTGATGGCGGATATCCGCGGTAATTAATGCGTTGCACGGAGTGCCATTCTCTCCTTCGCGCCAACTTCAAAGGCTAAGACGCTTCCTCCCAAATCACCTACTCGTAAACCTGTGGCAAGAGTAGAGGCACTGTTGCAAATAGTCGGTGGTGATAAACTTATCATCCCCTTTTGCTGATGGAGCTGCACATGAACCCATTCAA
>NZ_PQGD01000066.1 GCF_002915575.1 Superficieibacter electus | reverse complement strand
TAGCTCATCTGCCACCCGCTGTTCTCCCCCGGCACCACGCCGTTCACGATGCCGCTCACGTGACGCACCGGGATATCTCCCTGCCACACCGTCAGCACCGCTCCCTTCTCCAGGAAGTCCTCCGCCGTCAGGTCGAACAGCCCGCTGGCGATGCTCACCTCCAGCGAGAACGGCGCGGAATAACGCTCCGTCAGCCGGAAGCTCACCACTGCCGTCGCCATCTCCATGATGCCGTCCACCGCCAGTGTGAAACGCAGTCCTTTTAATGACACATTCACCTCCCTGACCTGTCAGCCAATATTGACCGTACCACTGCCGATAACCACGCCGCCGCAGTCCACCGCATCGCCGGTCCGGGCTGCCGGTAAACCGTCAATAAATACCGTGGGGGAACCACTGGCTATTTTACGCGGATGGGGAGGATGCTCCGGCTTATCATGGGGCGTCAGCGGATCGCCCGCCCGGGCGGCGGGTATTCCGTCGATAAATACGGTTGGTGAACCCGCTATAATTACGGTCTCGTAATAACCGTCGTGCTGGGTGCCTTTATCACCGAGTCGGGCTGCTGTGGGCATATTTATCTCTTATTATCTTTGAGTGGAAATAATTTGACATGTGGTATAAGCAATCATTTTTAAGTTGAGTTAAGATTATTTTGTCTGCTTTCATATGTTCTCGTCATGCAGCAACATAGTAAGACAATTGCTCATAACCAACTAAAGAAAGTAATTATAGGCTTATTCATCCGCCTCATCCGATATCTTTTTTGAAATCAAATCTCTTAGAAACACATCCAGCTCTTTGGATTTATAAAAATCAACACATTTGTATATAACCAGATTTGATTTTGCCAAATCACCATCAACCTGTGCTGGCTTATAAAAATGATCCGTTTTATTTTTTATAAACATATTCAAAACATTATCTTCAGTAGCATTAAAAGCAAACCATTTTTCTATATCTATAGATCCCATAGTATAATCATGCAGTGGAAGCTTATTGAAATCAACCCCCATTTTAGTGTAATTATTCATAATACATCGGGCGAGAGAATATGTTTTATAATCATCTAGTGATTCAATCAGTTTTCCTTGTTTATTTTCACCTGAACTGGCCACACATCCAAAGCTAAATAAAAACAAAAACAAGAACAAAATAGATTTATTCATTGTTATTTCAACTCCCAAAAATAAATTGCATACGTATGCTCATCAATACAATAATTATCACCCATAACCCTGTTTCCTGTCCACAGGGTTGCATGTCCTGTTGCCCCCCCGAAGTCGCTAGGTCTTGTAGGGATCATAATATAAATACCTTTCTTATTGTTCAACCGTTTGCTTACATCATCAACTGTTTTCGGAAACTTAATAATTTCGTCTGCTTTTCCCCATTTTTTCTCAAGAAATGTCTTCAAATTCCCTGCACCAGGTTCAATAGTTTTTCCGTAATATATATTACTTTTATTTGTTATTTTTATACCGCGTTCCCCAACCCCCCCCATTCCGCCAGCAAGCAATGCCAGAGATGTTCTTGTTCCACATGCATTATGGTAAGTCACCGGATCATAGTCGACTCCAAAGACTTGGGTAAAAACTTCAGTATTTAGTAAGTCACCTTCTGATGCAGTGCCAGCATTAGTTTTAGGATACCCACCATAAACCTTATTCCACGGAGGCCTGTTTACCATTATTGTAGATGTAGATTGCCCTGCCGTTACTGTAACCTTTTTCATTTAATAACACCTCAATATTAAACTAATTAATAATACAACTTTAGCTGCCAATTATAACTCACTACAATCAATTAAATATTTTTGAAAAATCGCCAACTTACTAACACCATCATTCGGACAATTAATTTTAACTGAATTCCATGATGGCCTATTAGATATAACTGCTTCTGACATCGTATCGCTTACCGATGCAGTAATTGTTTTTTCCCATTACATTACTCCGCCCAATAGGTACAGACATTAGTGTTAGCAAGTACTCTCTCTATAAAGGCTTCACCATCTGAACTCACTACACCACTGACAGTCAACACTTTTTCATTATTTTCAAAGTCGCTATAAGTTATTTGACATGAGACACTCTCACCCGAGTCATAACCTTCTGTCTTAATATGAAGATTCAAATCAACATAGTGTCTTGATATATCACCAAGCTCTGTTTGCTCCTCACCATAAGACCAGCTAATTGAAGTGATCTTCTTTTCTTTATCATCCTTATCGTCCTCTCCGCCTTCCCCGGCACCACCCTCTCCACCACCGGAGTCACCATTGCCCTGCCCGTCATCTTCGCCTTCTTCATCACCCCCGTCATCCACCAGCGCCGCCAGCACACCCGGCTGCATCGTCCCCACCGGCGTCCCCGCACTGCCCCCGCTGTTCAGGTTTATCTTCGGCCCCACGATATCCACGCCGCCCGCCTGAATGACAATAAATGACGCACCCGCTTTCAGGCTTATCTGACTGCTGCTCTCCAGCACGATGTCGCCATCCACCTTTATCCCCAGCGCCCCGCTCACCTTCCGCGCCAGGTCTCCCTTCACCTCCAGGCTGTGCGTCCCCCCGACCCGGCTGATATGGTCTCCCGTCGTGCTCTGCTCCTGCTTCCCTTCCACCGTCAC
>NZ_PQGD01000065.1 GCF_002915575.1 Superficieibacter electus | reverse complement strand
TGGCTGTAATTATGACGACGCCGAGTCCCGACCAGACTGCATAAGCAACACCGACAGGGATGGATTTCAGAACCAGACGCAGCCGCAGGCGCCGGAAACTAAACCGATGTCTGTAGGGTTACCGCTGGATCTGCGTGAATTCCAGCAGCAGCAAGAGAAAGACTTTCTACAAACCAGCTTACAGCAGGCAAAATTTAACCAGAAAAAAGCCGCTGAATTACTGGGTCTGACTTACCATCAGCTTCGCGCTTTGCTGAAAAAACACCAGATTTAACGCACATTTGCAGATGTTATATTGGCGGATTTGACGCATAACCTCATCAGGGTTTACCATGACGCCATTACTGTATAAAAAAACAGGCACAAAATATGGCTCTGGCACTCGTTGGCGAAAAAATTAACAGAAACCGCTTCACCGGTGAGAAAATTGAAAATAGTACATTTTTTAACTGTGATTTTTCAGGTGCCGACCTGAGCGGCACTGAATTTATCGGCTGTCAGTTCTATGATCGTGAAAGCCAGAAAGGGTGCAATTTTAGTCGTGCGATGCTGAAAGATGCCATTTTTAAAAGCTGTGATTTATCCATGGCGGATTTTCGCAATGCCAGTGCGCTTGGCATTGAAATTCGCCACTGTCGTGCGCAAGGCGCAGATTTTCGCGGCGCAAGTTTTATGAATATGATCACTACTCGCACCTGGTTTTGCAGTGCATATATCACTAACACAAATCTAAGCTACGCCAATTTTTCGAAAGTCGTGTTGGAAAAGTGTGAGCTGTGGGAAAACCGTTGGATGGGGGCCCAGGTACTGGGCGCGACGTTCAGTGGTTCAGATCTCTCCGGCGGCGAGTTTTCGACTTTCGACTGGCGAGCAGCAAACTTCACACATTGCGATCTGACCAATTCGGAGTTGGGTGACTTAGATATTCGGCGCGTTGATTTACAAGGCGTTAAGTTGGACAACTACCAGGCATCGTTGCTCATGGAACGTCTTGGCATCGCGATTATTGGCTAGTCTTCAGGGAGCGGTGAATATTCCGCCCCCTGCACAGCTTTTTACCCTTCAGGCATCGCTGAAGAGTGGTGTGTGGAAATTTTCCACTCTTTACCGTCCCATGCATAAGTGAATGTGTAGCGGGCTGAAACCGTTGATTTGTCCGCGAAGGTAAATGTGTAGGTACCGGTGTCTATCGCCTTATTACACCCCAGGCGAATGGTACGCATGTCAATTTTCCCGGTCGGCTTTTTCGCAAGAAAATGCTCGAAATAATCAACACGTTCAGCGTCCGTTAAACGCGCTTTATTGGATACAGTAGGCAACAATACCGCATCGCTAAGATAATTTTCAGATACCGTCTGCGCGTTACCTGTTTTCAATGACTCGTTCCACTTATCAAATAGCGCTTCGATTTGCGCTTTATTCACCTTCACACAGTCTGGAGTCGACGCTGCAAAAACGGCTCCAGGCAATAGGGCAAGTGAAACAACAAGGCTCAGTAATTTATTCATACAATTCATTCCATTAGAAGTTAAATGGCAACAGAAAACCGTTCATAACCAGGATCAAAGCCAAAATGCATTTAATAACCAATGGAAATCATCACCATAAATGGGTGAGAAGATTAAGATGCCATGAAGAAAAAATGGAATTAACATATTGAAATAATTATAGATACTTTAGCTATTACAACTCACATAACGTGTACTGCTTCCTGAATGATTATAGTTCAGCATTGATAGTGACACTCTAAATGCTCGCTCCACACTTCGTTATCGATGCCATACTCCATCTTCCGAGCACACACTGATATCAATCAGTAAACAACGACAGGTACGCCCCCACGTTTATAGCAAGTCAGATGGGCCATGAAAATGCTAAGATAGTTAACAGAGTAGATTCAAAGTGGATAGCAGGTATGAATTTTGACCATGTCGCGGTGTTGAACTCGCGCTTATCGAGCCTGTTACTCCCAAAAACAAACGGTAATGGCAAATGTCATTAAGTATTAGTAAGATAGCCTCTTTATATAATCCATTAAAATTATGCGCCTGGTTTTATCATCTCTGATCGTGATGGCTGGATTTCTGAGTGGTCAGGCTGCTGCTGCGCCTGAGCAAGCTCCGCACGCTGATATCCGTGACAGTGGGTTTGTCTATTGCGTCAGCGGGCAAGTCAATACGTTCAACCCACAAAAAACGAGCAGCGGTCTCATCGTCGATACGTTAGCGGCCCAATTGTATGACCGACTGCTTGATGTAGATCCCTACACCTATCGGCTGGTGCCTGAGCTTGCTGAAAGCTGGGAGGTGCTGGATAACGGCGCAACCTACCGCTTCCATCTGCGTCGTGACGTTCAGTTTCAGAAGACGGCCTGGTTCACCCCCACCCGCAAACTGAATGCAGACGATGTGGTGTTTACCTTCGAGCGCATCTTTGATCGCCACCATCCGTGGCACAATGTGAACGGCAGCAGTTTCCCCTACTTCGACAGCCTGCAGTTTGCCGATAACGTCCAAAGCGTGCGCAAACTGGACAACAACACCGTTGAATTCCGCTTAACGCAACCGGATGCCTCCTTTATGGGGTATAGGAAGTATAAACCACCTTTTTGCTCCTCATCCGAAGTATCTTACCTGAAATTCCCTCACTCGTTTACCGC
>NZ_PQGD01000064.1 GCF_002915575.1 Superficieibacter electus | reverse complement strand
AAAAATCGGCCCAGATCCGCGAAATTTTAATCAGCGAGTCAGCTTGGGAAGAAATGACCTGCTTATTCGCACCTTCCCTAGATGCCTGTGTATCCATGCTCGGAAAGATACTAAAAAAAATGTCTAACAAAAACGGTATCTCACAAACGGAAGAATCTGAATTCGCATTTCTTTTAACAAACTATATTAAACAGACTTTGACTTTTAGAGAATGGCAACGCAATGCTGACGGAAATCAACGACTGCACTTTCTTATTAATATCTACGGTGCAAAAGAAGACGGTGGCGAAGTGGTTTTAAGACCATTTATTGTAAATCCTGATGAATTAATGCTTACTCCAGCGGATGTCGTTGAATTTAATTCGCAGGTTATCAACGTTGATCGGCAGCGTCATCCTGAGTGGTTCCGTTAACTGGTCACAAGGGTTAAGAGCCTGAAAGGCTGCGATAGTGTATACGCAGCCTATTCTGTATAGCCGTCGCGTAATAATTGTTCTAAATGACTATCGACCGTTTCCTGATCACCAGGAATATATCGTGGCCATCCTGTTATATCGTTGACGCGTTTCACTATGTATGGATGAAACCCAAACTGCTCGGAAGTGATGTCAATATAATATTGCACTTCTTCGAAGTTCAATTCACACCAATAATGGCCAAAGCCACCACTCTCTGTAAATATACCGCCATCATCTGCACCGTTACCCCCACGAACAACAGCATCTAGACCTTTAGTTTTTGCTAAATAACATACAAGATAGCTTGCAAAAAGGCATGTGCCTTTCGTCTTCTTTGTGCCGCACTCCGTCAAAACTGAAAGTAGCTTTTCATGCGCCACTCGTGCAATGCCTGATACCAATTCCGGGGACATGTCTGCTCCAATGAAATTATTAGATCGACTTAAACAGGTAATATGTAATTAGGCATTACGATAAGTCGTGCCCTATTGGTTGGTACATCGTAAGAAAAGTAACTTTTCTAATCCCAGCCTGCACTCCGGGAATGCTTCTAACCTGAATAAATCACGGGGGCAGTGCTGGATACTTGTCAACTGTATTTGGATTCACAGGCTAACTATTTTTATACAGTTTAAGTGAATAAAACTTACTTAAAGCAGCGAACCACGCCGAAAGTGTAATGAGGAATACCGCCAATTCATCAGAACCATTTTTGATAGCACTGAGTAGAGCGATTAGTCCAAGGAACACCGAAAGAAAGACTAGTATTGCGGGTAAAAGTTTATACATGATAGACGTTCCTTTTAAAGGTTCAGATAGGTAGACCAACGCAGATAACGTCGGAATTGCCTGTTGTAAGATTACGCTCATTTAATTATTTTTATAACCTATGAATCCGCGTATAATTTCATTTGTAGTAATCTTCGTAATATATATCTGATAGACATTGATCTTTTTAATGTCTTGTTGACTCACAACACCATATAAGCAACTCTTAGATTGGTTTAACACAGCGCTTCCACTAACTCCATTTTGATAAAAAGCAGTCAAACCATCAGAACCAACTATTCCTTTATAATAGTAGGTTGAGTCGGGGGAAGCATACGTATTTGAAAGCGTATTATACATTCCCGATAGAACCCAAACAGACTCACCTGGAGCTAGAACATTATCACATACTGGAAGCTTCCAATTAGGTGGGGCTTTGACAATAGTATTTTTTTCTACTTTTAAAAGAGCGAGGTCCCGGTTCTTAGGATCATCAATATTGATAACTGTTGCTGGTTGGCTCCCATTCCTTGTTATTATACTTAGACTATAATCCTTGCTTGCATCAAGCCATAAATGTGAAGCTGTAAGAATATGTTGTTCATCGATCCAAGTACCTGAGCCGGAGATTGTCTTATTTCCAGACTTGATTTGAATTTTTACAGCTGAGTCCGAAAGCTCAAAATCATTGTGGTGCATACTTTGTTTATGAGGATTATCGGTGGAACAAGCAGAAATCAGTAAGGCTGAAAGAGCTAAAACCTTTCTATACATAGTCAGTTTCCTTCGAATAAGGCGAGTTTGGTTTCTAGAATATTTTATCCAGCGAGGAATTCTTCTAACGTGCTATCTTGGTACTGGGGATATATCTGCTTCATCATGCCAAAAGCAGCAACCGCTACGCTTTCTAAGTCGGAATAGAATTTAGGCTCCGTATTAAGATCATCACCATTCTTCAGAACGCCCTCGAAGCAGCTATAATCATTTCCGAACTCTTGAACAATAATCCAGCGCCCATCACGGAAACCTACGAGCATAACCGCTGAATTAGGATAGTCGCCAGCAGGCGTTAGCCAATCAAAGTGATAGTGCTTTATCGTATCATATTTCAGATGTACATTCATTATTCCTCCGTTGGCGATTACATTATTTGAGTTTTTTCATGGACTCTAAAGAAGCGAGGTAGGAATTATAGCGATCACCAAATTTTTCTTTCGCACGCTTAACGCGCATTTTCTCCGCGAGCTCAGTCTTGTTTTCTGCCTGGTAGGTCCTATTATTTTGCGTCTTTACTTCGGCCCCTGGGCCTGCTGCGTACGTTTTGTTTTTCTCGCTAATACACGCTCGGCATTTACTCTTGAGGCCAAACTTGCCCTTGAGCTCTTTTCCAAACTGTTCAAAGGGTTTAACTTGCTGACATGATTTGCATTTTTTAAAGCCCGGGGGGAGGTAGGTGTCAGCCATGAGCTGCTCCAGTAGGTATTGATTATAGGTGATTTTAACTTAAAGACGACGTCACTTTCAAATAAATCGACTACTTAACGCTGATCTTACATAATCCTGATTATGCGCACTTAAGTTGTAATGGCTCAATAGTAATGTCCGCCTGTGGCTCAATTCAGATGTCCGCGCTATGGTAAGCTTCACTGGTCCGT
>NZ_PQGD01000063.1 GCF_002915575.1 Superficieibacter electus | reverse complement strand
TTTGCTCTTTAAAAATCTGGATCAAGCTGAAAATTGAAAAAACACTGAACAATGAAAATTGTTCGTGGGTCTCTCAAATTATTGCAGCGCGATGATGAGTCGTAAGAAACATCTTCGGGTTGTGAGGTTAAGCGACTAAGCGTACACGGTGGATGCCCTGGCAGTCAGAGGCGATGAAGGGCGTGCTAATCTGCGATAAGCGCCGGTAAGGTGATATGAACCGTTATAACCGGCGATACCCGAATGGGGAAACCCAGTGTGCTCCGGCACATTATCATGTCATGAATACATAGTGGCATGAGGCGAACCGGGGGAACTGAAACATCTAAGTACCCCGAGGAAAAGAAATCAACCGAGATTCCCCCAGTAGCGGCGAGCGAACGGGGAGGAGCCCGGAGTCTGAATCAGCGTGTGTGGTAGTGGAACGGTCTGGAAAGTCCGGCGGTACAGGGTGATAGTCCCGTACACAAAATCACACATACTGTGAACTCGAAGAGTAGGGCGGGACACGTGGTATCCTGTCTGAATATGGGGGGACCATCCTCCAAGGCTAAATACTCCTGACTGACCGATAGTGAACCAGTACCGTGAGGGAAAGGCGAAAAGAACCCCGGCGAGGGGAGTGAAAAAGAACCTGAAACCGTGTACGTACAAGCAGTGGGAGCCTCCTTGTGGGGTGACTGCGTACCTTTTGTATAATGGGTCAGCGACTTATATTCTGTAGCAAGGTTAACCGTATAGGGGAGCCGGAGGGAAACCGAGTCTTAACCGGGCGTTAAGTTGCAGGGTATAGACCCGAAACCCGGTGATCTAGCCATGGGCAGGTTGAAGGTTGGGTAACACTAACTGGAGGACCGAACCGACTAATGTTGAAAAATTAGCGGATGACCTGTGGCTGGGGGTGAAAGGCCAATCAAACCGGGAGATAGCTGGTTCTCCCCGAAAGCTATTTAGGTAGCGCCTCGTGAACTCATCTTCGGGGGTAGAGCACTGTTTCGGCCAGGGGGTCATCCCGACTTACCGATCCGATGCAAACTGCGAATACCGAAGAATGTTATCACGGGAGACACACGGCGGGTGCTAACGTCCGTCGTGAAGAGGGAAACAACCCAGACCGCCAGCTAAGGTCCCAAAGTCATGGTTAAGTGGGAAACGATGTGGGAAGGCCCAGACAGCCAGGATGTTGGCTTAGAAGCAGCCATCATTTAAAGAAAGCGTAATAGCTCACTGGTCGAGTCGGCCTGCGCGGAAGATGTAACGGGGCTAAACCATGCACCGAAGCTGCGGCAGCGACACTATGTGTTGTTGGGTAGGGGAGCGTTCTGTAAGCCGTTGAAGGTGGCCTGTGAGGGCTGCTGGAGGTATCAGAAGTGCGAATGCTGACATAAGTAACGATAATGCGGGTGAAAAACCCGCACGCCGGAAGACCAAGGGTTCCTGTCCAACGTTAATCGGGGCAGGGTGAGTCGACCCCTAAGGCGAGGCCGAAAGGCGTAGTCGATGGGAAACGGGTTAATATTCCCGTACTTGGTGTTACTGCGAAGGGGGGACGGAGAAGGCTATGTCGGCCGGGCGACGGTTGTCCCGGTTTAAGCGTGAAGGTGGTGTGACCAGGTAAATCCGGTTGCGCGTTAACACTGAGGCGTGATGACGAGGTACCACGGTACTGAAGTGACAAATGCCCTGCTTCCAGGAAAAGCCTCTAAGCATCAGGTAACACGAAATCGTACCCCAAACCGACACAGGTGGTCAGGTAGAGAATACCAAGGCGCTTGAGAGAACCCGGGTGAAGGAACTAGGCAAAATGGTGCCGTAACTTCGGGAGAAGGCACGCTGGTGCGTAGGTGAAGTGACTTGCTCATGGAGCTGAAACCAGTCGAAGATACCAGCTGGCTGCAACTGTTTATTAAAAACACAGCACTGTGCAAACACGAAAGTGGACGTATACGGTGTGACGCCTGCCCGGTGCCGGAAGGTTAATTGATGGGGTTATCGCAAGAGAAGCTCCTGATCGAAGCCCCGGTAAACGGCGGCCGTAACTATAACGGTCCTAAGGTAGCGAAATTCCTTGTCGGGTAAGTTCCGACCTGCACGAATGGCGTAATGATGGCCAGGCTGTCTCCACCCGGGACTCAGTGAAATTGAACTCGCTGTGAAGATGCAGTGTACCCGCGGCAAGACGGAAAGACCCCGTGAACCTTTACTATAGCTTGACACTGAACATTGAGCCTTGATGTGTAGGATAGGTGGGAGGCTTTGAAGCGTGGACGCCAGTCTGCGTGGAGCCATCCTTGAAATACCACCCTTTAATGTTTGATGTTCTAACCTGGCGCCGTAATCCGGCGTGGGGACAGTGTCTGGTGGGTAGTTTGACTGGGGCGGTCTCCTCCTAAAGCGTAACGGAGGAGCACGAAGGTCAGCTAATCCTGGTCGGACATCAGGAGGTTAGTGCAATGGCATAAGCTGGCTTGACTGCGAGCGTGACGGCGCGAGCAGGTGCGAAAGCAGGTCATAGTGATCCGGTGGTTCTGAATGGAAGGGCCATCGCTCAACGGATAAAAGGTACTCCGGGGATAACAGGCTGATACCGCCCAAGAGTTCATATCGACGGCGGTGTTTGGCACCTCGATGTCGGCTCATCACATCCTGGGGCTGAAGTAGGTCCCAAGGGTATGGCTGTTCGCCATTTAAAGTGGTACGCGAGCTGGGTTTAGAACGTCGTGAGACAGTTCGGTCCCTATCTGCCGTGGGCGCTGGAAGATTGAGGGGGGCTGCTCCTAGTACGAGAGGACCGGAGTGGACGCATCACTGGTGTTCGGGTTGTCATGCCAATGGCACTGCCCGGTAGCTAAATGCGGAAGAGATAAGTGCTGAAAGCATCTAAGCACGAAACTTGCCCCGAGATGAGTCTTCCCTGAGACGTAAAGTCTCCTGAAGGAACGTTAAAGACGATGACGTTGATAGGCCGGGTGTGTAAGCGCAGCGATGCGTTGAGCTAACCGGTACTAATGAACCGTGAGGCTTAACCTTACAACGCCGAAG
>NZ_PQGD01000062.1 GCF_002915575.1 Superficieibacter electus | reverse complement strand
CGAACAATTCCTCCGTCAACCGCCACCAACCAGGGCAGTCCTGCTGCATGTACCTTTTTCAGCCGGGCTGCCATTTCAGCCTCACCCGGCGGTTCGGTTTCAAAAGTGGCGGTGCCGTGTAATACGTGATAAGCATAAATCTGTTGTATAGCGGGAATATGTCGTTCATCTGCTTCGGTTATTTCCATCAGTACAGCTCCCTTTCAGATCAGAAACAGAGACTAACCCGGATGAATCATTTCAGACAGGCAGCAGGGCTTATCAGCGTTATGAGGAAAACTTTGGCATGGCAACACTGAACCTCGATCATCTGGCTACCTTCAGGCTGGTCATCAGCCGGGGCAGTTTCTCGGGGGCGGCAGAAGTACTTGGCTTGTCGCAACCGGCAGTGAGCCTGCAGATAAGACAGCTGGAGCAGACGCTTAAGGTCAGGCTTATTGAGCGAACCAGCCGGGGAGTAAGACCAACGACTGCCGGTTTGACTCTCGCTGAACACTGCATGAAAATTGATGCGGTGGTAAGCGGAGCGGTTGAAGCGGTTTCCCTGCATTCAGACGAAATAACCGGCACCGTTACTGTCGGCACAGGCGCAACAGCCTGTATCCATCTGCTACCTCACTTACTGCAGCAACTTCGACAGACCCATCCCCTGCTGAAGGTGGATGTACGCACAGGCAATACTTCAGATATTGTACGGGGAGTGGAGGAAAACCGTATAGATATTGGTCTGGTAACGCTGCCGGCAGCCGGTAAATGCCTGAGTGTCAGCCCGCTGGGTACGGATGAGTTTGTTGTAATCATGGAAAAGGACACCTCGGAGCAGAGTGCAAAACCGCTGTCTCCTGATACCCTTTTGCCACTGCCGCTGATTGTATTTGAACCCGGAAGTGCCACACGCGATCTGATTGACGGATGGTTCAGCGATGCAGGGCATACTGTCAGCCCGGTTATGGAGCTTGGCAGTATTGAAGCCATTAAAAGGATGGTTCGTTCCGGCCTGGGTTACAGCATCGTTCCCCGTATGTCCGTTGCAAGTCATGAAGAAAGGCAGGGTCTCAGTCTTTACTCAGTAACGCCATCGCTTCACCGGACTCTGGGGACAGTGATGCGGGAGGATCGGATTGTCAGCAGGGGCATAAGTGAAGTACTGAACAGACTAAGTAAGATCTTTCCTGAATCAAAATAAATTTTTAACATGCCCTGACACAGAAAGTCCTGATAGCTGCTTGTTTTACGAGCTGTCGTTCCGCTATAAATTCAAATAAATCAATAGTCCATTATTTTAATGATATTTGTGTCGCCCCACGCTTCTTGCTTCGTCCGTAAAGTCAGACAATACTACTGTAAATACGTACAGCATTTTGACAGGGATTTTTGCTATGTTTCACGCCTTTGAGTTGATGCACCCGGCGGATAATCCGCCGCCCAGCTACAGGCCCCTTTTCCTGGAACGCGTACCCTGCGGTTTTCCCTCTCCTTGCCAGGACTATGCGGAGCAGGAACTCGACTTAAACGAATATCTAATAGCCCACAGGGCAAGCACCTTTTTCCTGCGCGCACAGGGCAACAGCATGCAGGATATAGGACTTTACGACGGCGATCTGCTGATAGTCGATCGGGCACTCAGGCCTGAGCACGGCGACGTGGTTATCGCTGTACTGTACGGCGAATTTACGGTCAAGCGCCTTCTTATTACCCAGAAAGGGCCGGTATTGCAGCCGATGAATCCCGCCTATCCTGTTATTATCCCAGACCCGGATACCCTGGAAATTTTCGGCGTAGTGGCGCACTTCGTGCACACTCCGCGCCGGAGAAACTGATATGTGCGGGTTATCTACACACGGCGGAGATCATGATGTCCATGTTCGGCCTGGCTGACGTTAATTCATTCTATGCCAGCTGCGAGACGCTGTTCCGCCCGGACCTGCGTGGCAGACCTGTGCTAGTGCTCAGCAACAACGACGGATGCGTCATTGCACGCTCCGCTGGCGCAAAAGCGCTTGGCATCAAAATGGGTGCGCCATGGTTTGAGGTAAAAACACAGGATTATCCGGAAAAGGTGCACGTGTTCAGCTCCAATTACGCGCTTTATCACAGCCTCAGCCAGAGAGTAATGACCGCGCTTGAAGAGATAACGCCACGCGTCGAGCAGTACAGCATTGATGAGATGTTTCTGGATCTCACCGGTATTGACGGCTGTGAGAACTTCGAAACTTTTGGCCGTCGCCTGCGTGCGCATGTCTTTACCACAACGGGTCTCACCGTCGGTATCGGCATGGGGCCGACCAAAACACTGGCAAAATCGGCCCAGTGGGCGGGCAAGGAGTGGAAGCAGTTTCGCGGCGTACTGGCGCTTACGCCAGGTAATCCGAAACGTACTGAAACCCTGCTGGCTAACCAGCCCGTTGAGGAAATATGGGGCGTGGGACGGCGTATCGGTAAACGACTCAACCTTATGGGCATCGAAACTGCTCTGCAGCTATCACGCGCGCGTCCGAAGTTCATTCGCGATAACTTTTCCGTGGTGCTGGAGCGCACCGTACGCGAGCTGAACGGTGAATCATGTATTCCGCTCGAAGAGCTGCCACCGGCAAAACAGCAGATTGTCTGTAGCCGCAGCTTCGGCGAGCGAATTACCTCAAAAGTCGCTATGCAGCAGGCGCTGTGTCAGTACGCTGCGCGCGCAGCGGAAAAACTGCGCGGGGAACGTCAGTACTGTCGCAACATCGGTGTGTTTATCCGGACGTCGCCACACGCAAACGGTGAGGTTTTTTACGGGAACAGCGCTGGTGAGAAACTGACGCTGCCAACACAGGACACGCGTGACATTATTGAATCTGCGATGCGATCACTTGACCGTATCTGGCTTGAGGGTCGAAGGTACATGAAAGCAGGTATCATGCTTGATAACTTCACTCCAAACGGTGTAAGCCAGCTCAATCTGTTTGAAGATAACCAGCCGCGGGCCAATAGCGCACAGCTGATGAAGGTACTGGATGATATCAACCAGTCCGGAATGGGAAATGTATGGTTTGCGGGCCAGGGCATTAATACCGAATGGAAAATGAAACGTGAAATGCTAAGCCCTGCTTGGACCACGCGCTGGTCTGACATACCTAAAGCGCGCGTGCTTTGAGTCGGTTACTAATTAAGCTGTTGAAATTGTATTCCACATAAATGC
>NZ_PQGD01000061.1 GCF_002915575.1 Superficieibacter electus | reverse complement strand
CCGTGGGTCGATGTTTGATGTTATGGAGCAGCAACGATGTTACGCAGCAGGGCAGTCGCCCTAAAACAAAGTTAGGCATCACAAAGTACAGCATCGTGACCAACAGCAACGATTCCGTCACACTGCGCCTCATGACTGAGCATGACCTTGCGATGCTCTATGAGTGGCTAAATCGATCTCATATCGTCGAGTGGTGGGGCGGAGAAGAAGCACGCCCGACACTTGCTGACGTACAGGAACAGTACTTGCCAAGCGTTTTAGCGCAAGAGTCCGTCACTCCATACATTGCAATGCTGAATGGAGAGCCGATTGGGTATGCCCAGTCGTACGTTGCTCTTGGAAGCGGGGACGGATGGTGGGAAGAAGAAACCGATCCAGGAGTACGCGGAATAGACCAGTTACTGGCGAATGCATCACAACTGGGCAAAGGCTTGGGAACCAAGCTGGTTCGAGCTCTGGTTGAGTTGCTGTTCAATGATCCCGAGGTCACCAAGATCCAAACGGACCCGTCGCCGAGCAACTTGCGAGCGATCCGATGCTACGAGAAAGCGGGGTTTGAGAGGCAAGGTACCGTAACCACCCCAGATGGTCCAGCCGTGTACATGGTTCAAACACGCCAGGCATTCGAGCGAACACGCAGTGATGCCTAACCCTTCCATCGAGGGGGACGTCCAAGGGCTGGCGCCCTTGGCCGCCCCTCATGTCAAACGTTAGGCGTCATGCATGAACCACACCGTCCCCGCAGAGGTATCCGCTCAGGTGCGGATAGTCGTCGACGTCATAAAGTCACATTTGGAGCCTGTGCTTCTTGCCATTTGTCAATGGCCATTAATTTTGACCCACCTTTGGCCAATAAAATTGACCCACCCTTGCACGTTTAACCCGTTGTTTTCTGTTTCAGCCGATAGCTCTCTCCTCCCAGCATAAAGATGTGTGAGTGATGGATGATTCGGTCGATGATCGGTACTGCCACGTTGTCGTCGTGGAAGAACTCGCCCCAGCAGGTGAAGTCCTTGTTGGTGGTCAGGATGATAGACCGGTATTCGTACAGACTGTTGATCAGCTGGAACAGGTTGTAGCGGGCCTGCCGGGTCATGGGCAGGTAGCCCAGCTCATCGATGATCAAGAGGTCGACCTTGCTCAGCTGGCTGATTTTCTTTTTCAGCTCGCCCTTCATTTCTGCCAGCTCCAGTTCTTCCACCAACTCCAGCGCGGTGCGAAACAATACCCGGTATCCGGCCTCGACGGCCTTGTGGCCAATCCCGATGGCCAGGTGGGTCTTGCCCACGCCTGGCGGGCCGATGAAGATCACGTTGTTGCGCTCGTCGATGAACCGGAAGTCCAGCAGGCTGTTGATCTGGCGCTTGCTGATGGTGGTCTGGTGGCGATAGTCAAAGCCCTCCAGATGCTTGTGCGCAGGAAAGCCTGCCGTCTTGTAATTGCGCTGTACCCGGTTGGCCTGACGCTGCTGGAGTTCGTATTCAGCCAGTCGCTGTGCAAAGCTCAGGAACGACATTTCACTGGCTTCGGCCTCGGCCAGTAACTGGGCGAGCTCTGCGGCGATGGAGGTCATGCGCAGGCTACGGTACTGGGCGGCAGTCTGTTCAAGCATGCCCATGGGTCACCTCCTGGCCAGTCGAGCGGCCAAGCTGTCGGTATGCACTCAAGTCCAGCTCTGACGGAGCCTCTGGCACGGGCTCAGGCAGACGCTCACGCCGGCTGGCCAGCTGGGTGGCCACCAGATACGCTTCGATCTGTCGGGCGGTCAGGCCCGGCTTCTGGCTCAGGTTCAACAGCATGTCCCGTTCAACAGGTGCGTGCTTACTCAGCAGGTTGCGTACTGCGAACAGTTGATCCTTATAGACCTTGGGCAAGGATCTCCGCAACTGATCACACAAGGCCAGGCTGAGTGCCTCGTCGCCCACCAGTACTTGAATGTCCTGCTCCAGCTGCTGCCGGCGCTGGGCATGGTCACGGTAGTGGTGGGTGTTTTTGATAATCTGACCTTTGCCGCCCGCCAACGCATGCTGGGCAATCACTTCGCCAGTTTGTAGATCAATCACATGCAGCTGGCTGTCGTCTTCCAGCACACCGACACGGCTTTGCTGCCAGGCCATGGGCACAGAGTACTTGTTGGCCTTCCAGGAGATCAGTCCGGTCTTATCCGCCTTGCGGGTCTCACGGGCTTCAGATGTGACGCAAGAGGGTGACAGGTAGGGCTTGAGCAGAGCCTGTTCGTCACGTTCAAAACGCAGCTGAGGTGCCTCACCTGTGGTGCCGTGTGCCCGCACATTGGCGACCTTGTCCAGCCAGTGATGCACATGCTCGCGCAGGTGCTGCTCATCACGGAAGGTCTCGCCGTAAAAGCAGTCCTGCTTGACGTATTTGACGCCCGCTTCAACCTTGCCCTTGCTCTCGGGGTCATAGCCTTCGCAAGCATGGATACGAAAGCCGGCTGTGGTGGCGTACTGATGAAAACGCTCGTTGAGGGTCAGCTCCCGGTATTTCTCCTCAATCACCACCAGCTTGGTCTGGTCGTACACCAGCTCTTCAGGCATGCCGCCAAAGTAGCGCAGCGCTTCGTCATGCAGCTGGATGAACTGCCGGGTATCCAGCGGCTTAAACGACAGGCCCACATACATCAGCCGCGAGTACGCCAGCACAAACACAACAAAGTGCACCACTGTTTCCACGCCACCAATCAGCACGTTACGCAGCTCGCCCGGGTCAACCTGGCACTGCACACCCGGCACCTCATCAACCACCGGCTCGTAATATCGGTGCTGACCGGTTGCAACCTCTTCCTTCAGCGCGCTGACGTAACGACGAATACTGCGCTCGGAGGTCGGCAGCTCACCCAGTTTCTCCTTGAGCTTGCGGGCAATCTTGACTGCACTGAGCCCGGGAAAGCTGGCCAGCAAGCTGATCAGGTATCCCCGGTAGGTGTCGAGCTGTTTGCTGCGGACAGGGTTATCCAGCTTGCGGGCAGTGGTTGTTTCATCCTGACGCAGATACTTGCGCACGCTGTTGCGCGAGATGCCCAGCTCCCGGCTGATGGCCCGAATGGAAAGTCCTTTGCCATCGTCATGTAATGATTTTATTTTGTGTATCACGTTCCACCTCATCATCAGAACGGTTCCCGGCCTGCCAAAAGGCTGGGAACCCTATCTGCATTTCTGGCCGGTTGGCCACCTTGGGGTGGGTCAAAATTAATGGCCAGGGCACTGTTGCAAAGTTAGCGATGAGGCAGCCTTTTGTCTTATTCAAAGGCCTTACATTTCAAAAACTCTGCTTACC
>NZ_PQGD01000060.1 GCF_002915575.1 Superficieibacter electus | reverse complement strand
GGTAAGCAGAGTTTTTGAAATGTAAGGCCTTTGAATAAGACAAAAGGCTGCCTCATCGCTAACTTTGCAACAGTGCCTTTAAAAATATGCCTGTGGATATGTGCATATCATCGCTTACCAGCGCCGCTTCGCGGCTCGGTCAACCCCTCAGAACCGCGAAAACAAGTTTCGCAGTTCTTCACGGTTCATGTTTTAATCCGAGCATGGCGCCAGCACCTTCGCGGCACCATCGAGGCCCGCGCTGCTGCCGCACCGGGCCTCACCCTCAAATAAAATAAAGTTTATAAAAATCGTACTTGTATTGACCCCTGTTTATTCTGAGTATATCCTTTCTGTAACCAAAACTACGGAGGCGCCACAGATGGCTCAGAAAAACAGAATTTCAGAAACAGAATGGAAACAGCTGCTGCCGCAAATGGCTTCCTTTGCACACATCACAACAGATATTGGCTATTCCGTGCTTGTCAAAGGTGAGAAATCATCAGACGTAGCCACGCGAGTAGGCCGTTCCAAGCAAAACATTTCCAGCACCGTTAAGCGAATCTGGGATTTGTACCAGAACACCACTCTTAAAGCCGAGAACGGCGAACCATTAAAATTAGTTCAGGTCTGGATACCAGCAAGCCTTGCTGAAACTGTTTTAAAAGAAGCCGCGAAGTACAGCATTAATAACATCACGACCTCGGAAATGGAAAAAAAATAAAGTCCGAAAGGACTTTATTTTAAGACTACTAACGCGGCTTTATTACAGTGCTCGCCACCACAGTAAACCACTATCCCCGGTTTACCCCAGAGATTGATATGACACACCGGGCAGCTGTACTTTTCCCGGTTTGTTTTGTTCACCGGTGCTTCAGGCGGTGGGGTTACAAATCGCATGGCCTCTATGATCTCGTCGTCGAGTTCAACCGGGTCGCGCCCTTCCTCCACCTCCTGTTCGTGTTCGCTATCATCTTCCTCGTCGTCAATATAGCCTTTTCCTGTAGGGCTTAGCACAGCGCCAGGCTTAGGCTGGTAAGGCGGAAACCTGTCCATCCAGGAAAGCTGGAAATGGCCTGTCAGCAGTTCATCACAGGCCATATCGAAAGGGCCACCGGCAATAATATAATGGGTCATGCTCTGGCCCACTTTCCTGCCTCCCGGTTCGCCGGTATCAGAAGGCATTAGTCCTACCCGTTCCATCCGGGCCGCCCACTGTTTGTTGTGATAGCCACGGCGGCCAGGCTCGCCAAAATGGAATTGCCACTGATGAACCATCTCATGCACCAGTGTTGAAAGCGTGGCCTTTATGGTTCTGATCGAGAAATACACCGGATTCATAGCGATCTCGTCTACCGTGTACCCACTCTCACGGCCGACGAAACGCTTAAAGGAACAATAGCCATACGTTCGCTTCTCACGCTGCAACGTTATCAGGCATGGCGGCAGCTCGTTGCTGAATAGCTTCTCATTGAAAAAATCGTAGGCTCTCTGAAGTTCATCGTAGGTTTCGGGCGTAGGCAAATTCACTGCTAACCTCACATATATGTATTGTGCAATACACATAATTTAGCTGATCTTTTATACAGAGGAAACGGCTTTTAGGGGTCGTTTGCGGGAGAGGGCGAAATCCTACGCTAAGGCTTTGGCCAACGATATTCTCCGGTAAGATTGATGTGTTCCCAGGGGATAGGAGAAGTCGCTTGATATCTAGTATGACGTCTGTCGCACCTGCTTGATCGCGGCCGCGATAGCTAGATCGCGTTGCTCCTCTTCTCCATCCGCGTTCCAAGCTGCGGAAAGGCACCCATAAGCGTACGCCTGGTCGAGCAGGCGACGCGGATCGACGTCCAGCGCACGAGAGAATGCGTCCGCCATCTGTGCAATGCGTCTAGGATCGAGACAAAGGTCGTCTCTGTCAGCCGGATCGTAGAACATATTGGCGGCGCCAAAGCCCACTTCACCGACCAGACCGACGGGATCTATCACCAGCCAGCCGCGACTGGAGAACATGATGTTTTCATGATGCAGATCGCCATGTAGCCCACGCAGTTCCGAGGCATTGCTCATCATTTGATCGGCTATAATCGCCGCGTGGACGTAGTCAGTTTGACAACCTGCGTTTTGATCATCGCGCGCCCGCTGAAACAAAGCTGCAAAGCGATCCCGGATCGGGAGAAGGGCAGAAGGCAGGGGTTCCTCAGATGCGGCATACAGCTTCGCCATTAGTTCCGCTGCAATTTCGGTCGCCTGGTAGTCGCCGTGCTCGGCAACGATGTGAGAGAGCATTCGCTCCCCGGCATATTCGAGCAACATCAGATTGTTCTCACGACCGAGCAACCGGACTGCTCCCCTCCCATTGCGCCATACCAGATAGTCGGCCCCGCGCAGTTCATCAGCAATGTCTTCTATAGGTTTCAATCCCTTGACGATTGCAGGAGTCCCGTCTGGCAATGAAACTTTCCAAACGAGGCTGGAAAAGGTGTCCGCAATGAGAACAGGTTGCGAAACGTGCCAATGAGCAGGAAAAACAGGCGGCATGAACATCAACCCCAAGTCAGAGGGTCCAATCGCAGATAGAAGGCAAGGCGTTCGCGGTCGGGGGCTTCGATCCCCAATACATTGAATAGGACAGCGAAGGCGCGCTCTGCTTCATCTGGCGCTGCCCAGTTCTCTTCGGCGTTAGCAATCATGAGTGCCAAATCGGCATAGCGATCTGCTGTTCCGAGCCGCCCAAGGTCGATCAGACCCGTGCATTGAAGAGTTTTAGGGTCCACCATGAAGTTCGGCATGCAGGGATCACCATGGCAAACAACCATATCGGTGCGCTCTTGGTCGAGCCGCACCGGTAGCTCTCGTTCGACACGAGCCAAAAGATCGAGCTGCGGCGTACTCTTGTCCTCGTCCGGTAAGAAGTCGGGATTGACGGCATTGCGGGACACCACATCAACGGCGCGTCCGAACATTCGCGACAGCCTGCGCTCAAACGGACATTGATCAACCGATAGGCTGTGAACAGCGCCAAGTTGCTGCCCCATTGACGGCCACGCTTTGAGCAAATCCGCTCCAGACAGATCAGCCGCCGGTACTCCCGGAATTGCCGTTATCACCAAGCATGCACCCTCCTGTTCCTCCTGCCAGTTGATCACCTCGGGGCAAGCCACACCTCGACCTTTGAGCCAAATGAGGCGGTCACGCTCTCCAGCGAGCTCACCGCGGCGGGAAGCAGGTGCGATTTTCGCGAAGGCATGCCCGTCACCACGTCGAAAAACAAAATCACCAGATTCTCCGCCTCTGACAGGCAACCAGTCAGAATGCGATTCACCAAAAAAAATATTAGTTCGATTCAATGGAGGTTCCTTCAGTTTTCTGATGAAGCGCGGAGGTGGCTCAACCTGCGAAAAGAAACGAGTTGCTACGTAAGTCCGAGAACATGCTTTCCATGGTCTCTGAGCTCGCCTTGATGCCCGAGGCATAGACTGTACAAAAAAACAGTCATAACAAGCCATGAAAACCGCCACTGCGCCGTTACCACCGCT